>JBFWYO010000001.1:0-142456 GCA_050186335.1 Alphaproteobacteria bacterium
GATCAGGGCCCGGGCATCGAGCCGGGCAAGGAAAAGGACATCTTCAACCGCTTCTATACGCACCGCCCGCAGGAGGCGAAATTCGGCACGCATTCGGGCCTCGGTCTGAGCATTTCGAAGCAGATCATCGATGCGCTGGGCGGCAGCATCGTGGCCGAAAACATCCATGAGCCGGGCGGAAAGATCACCGGCGCGCGTTTCGTCGTTCGCCTGCGACGGCGCTGAGGTTCGGCGTCAGAACGGCAGTATCGTCGGGTCCAGCGCCACCACCAGCAGCAACGGCAAAGTGGCGAACGACACCAGGCTGGAAACGACGACCAGCCCGGCGATCTGTTCCGCGTCGCGCTTGTAGTAGACCGCGAACAGATAATTGAATACGGCAACCGGCATCGCGCATTGGATGATGATGACGCCGCGCGCCGCGCCCTCGAGGCCGAACGCCCACGCGACCGCGACGCCGACGATAAATCCCATGACAATGCGCACGAACGACATCAGGACGCTCATGCCCAGTTGGCGCACGCGCAGGGACGCCAGCGACACGCCGAGCGCCAACAGCATCAACGGAATCGCGATCTGCCCCAACACCTGGATGGTGTTGAACAGGAATTGAGGCACCGGCGTTGCGGTCAGCACGAACACCAGCGCCAGCGTCACGGCGTAAATGATCGGCGTGCGCAGGACCGGCTTGAGCGACAGTTCGCCGGCGTTCAAGACTTGGCCGAGCGTGAACTGAAACAGCGAGTTCACGGTGAACACGGCGATGCCGAGCGCCAGTCCGTCCTGGCCGAACGCGAACAGGCACAAGGGCAGGCCCATATTGCCGCTGTTGCCGAAAATGAGCGACGGCAGGTAATTCGTGATCGGCAGCTTGGCCGCGCGCAGGAACAGGTAGGCGATCACGATCGTAGCGGCGAACGCGGCCAGGAAGGCGCCCGCCACTTCGGCCATCGCGGCGGCCGAAACCTTGGCGCCGGTCAGCGTCGAGAATACCAGGCACGGGCTCGCGATGTTGATCACGATCGCCGCGACCATGTCGGTATGAAACGGCTTGCCCAGTCGCTTCCAGGTAAACCCGAGCGCGGCGCAGATCAGCACCGGCGCCATGATGGTCAGCAGATTGGCGGCGAGTTCCAGCGTCACGGCAACGATTCTTTCCGGCCCCACAAAGACGGCGCCTGTGATAGCACGGCGGTGCGGGGCGCGTCAGCGCGCGTCATCTCGCCGGGCCACGGCGCACAAGCACGACAGCCGTGCAACGCGGCGATTGTCGCAGGCCGAAAAGCGCGCCATTCTACGAATTCTTCTTCGTGCGGGAACCGGGCCCATGAGCCGCGCCGTCGATCAACCGACCAAACTCGAAGCCGCGCTTGCGGCGGCGCGCGAAGATGCGGAAAAATTCAGCCAGTTCTTCGAATTGTTCCTGGCCGCCGAATTGCTGGTGCCGATAGCACCCGATACCGACCTGCCGCTCGGCCACGCGCGCATCGAAGCCAACACCAATATCGGTTTCGTCACGCTGCAGTTCCGCGGCCGGCCGATCGTTCCGGTGTTCGATTCGGAAGCCGGCCTGGCCGCCTGGGCCGAGTCGCCGCAGCAACGGTTTTTCGCCACCGAAGGCGCCGATCTGTTGCGCATGCTGCCGGAAGATCTGCTGCTCGTGCTCAATCCGCAATCGGAACAGGTCAAGATCTTCGAGCCGGATGAACTCGTATGGTTGCGCGAATACGCCGCCGCCACGCCGCGCGCCGCGCGCGCGGAATCGAAACAGCTGCGCCTGGCCGCGATCGGCGAACTGGCGCCGGAGCTGCAGGCGGCGATCGACGCGGTTCTGCCGCGCTTCGGCGACGTGGCCTCCCTGGTGCTCGCCGCCCTGCACGCGGAAGGCCGGCCGCCGCGGCTGCTGGCATTGCTCGAAGTTTCAAGTGGCGACGGCGTCGCCGCGCTGGTCGATCCGCTCGCCACGGCGCTGCGGCCCTATCTGCAGGGCACGGAATTGGACATTGCCGATGTGGCCTCGCTCGGCGGCCGGGCGGCGCTCGAAGCGGCCGGCTTCAAGACATTTTATATGCGCGCGTTCTAGCGCGGCGAAGCAACCGTCGATTCGAAGATTTTCATATCGAATGTCATCCCGGCCGGAACGTCGCGAAGCGCCTGGATCCAGGATGTCGCCGCGTCGAGCCCTGCTGGACCCCGGATCTGCGCGCCATGCGGCGCTTGTCCGGGGCGACGATCGAGAATGCCGCCCGTTAACCGACCCGCTTGACGGCGCAGCCTCGGACGCGTTCAACATCGCGTCGGAGAGATCGATGTCGAGCGACGCAAGTCTGCAACTGCACGCCACCTGCATCGCCTGGGAAGGCGTGGGCGTACTGCTGCGCGGGCCGTCGGGCGGCGGCAAGTCGGATTTGGCGTTGCGGGCGATCGGCGCTGGCGCCGAACTCGTCGCCGACGATCGCGTCGAACTGCTGGTGCGCGGCGGAGCGCTGATCGCGCGGCCGCCCGCGGCGCTGGCCGGGCTGCTCGAAGTGCGCGGCATCGGCATCGTGCGCCTGCCATACGCCCCGGAAGCTCGTCTCGGCGTGGTCGCCGATCTCGTGCCGGCGCGCGAAATCGACCGCCTGCCGGCCGCGCAAGCCGTTGAATTTCTTGGCTTTTCCATGCCGCGCTGGGCGCTGGCGGCGTTCGAGGCGTCGGCCGTGGATAAGCTTCGCCTGATGGTTCGCGCGCGGCAACACGGTATAATCGCCCACCATGAATAAGATCGAAGCGGCTTCCGCCGCCGCCGGTGCCAAAGTGCGGGTCGTCCTCGTCACCGGCATGTCCGGGGCCGGCAAGAGTTCGGTGCTGAAAGCGCTCGAGGATCTCGGCTACGAGGCGGTCGACAATTTGCCGTTCTCGCTGCTCGCCCATCTGGTGCGCGCGGGGCAGGAACAGCAGCGTCCTCTGGCCATCGGCGCCGATATCCGCACGCGCGATTTCCAGGTTGCGCACGTGCTGCAGCAGATCGACGAACTGCGCGCCGATCCGGCGCTCGATTTGCGGATTCTGTTTCTCGATTGCGACGAGGACGTGCTCCAGCGGCGCTACACGCAAACGCGCCGCCGTCACCCGCTTGCCACCGACCTGCCGTTGATCGACGGCATTCGCCTCGAGCGGCAGATTCTGTCGCCGTTCGCCGAACGCGCCGCGCGCATCATCGATACGACCGACCTCTCGGAGACCGATCTGCGGCGCAGCATCTTCGATCAGTTCGGTCCGGAAGCCGACGCCAAGCTGGTCATCGGTGTGGTCTCGTTCGCATTCCGCCACGGCCTGCCGCGCGAGGCCGACATGGTGTTCGACGTGCGCTTCCTGCGCAATCCGCACTATGTGCCGGTGCTGCAGCCGTTTTCCGGCCAGGACGCGACGATCGGAAACTACATTTCCGCCGATGCGGCCTACGAGCCTTTCATGAGCGGTCTCAAATCGCTGCTTTCGCCGCTCTTGCCCCGCTTCCAACAAGAGGGCAAAAGCTACCTCACCATCGCCATCGGCTGCACCGGTGGCCGCCACCGATCCGTGTTCGTCGCGGAGAAATTGGCGGATTGGCTCGAAAAACAGGGTAATTCGGTGCGCCTGCGTCATCGCGATATCGCCCGCCAAACCCCCGCGCCGGCGTCCTGACGCCCGGTCCCGGGCGTCGCCCCCTGCACTGCATAGAAGGCACCTTCCATGATCGGCATCGTTCTCGTCACCCATGGTCGCCTGGCCGTCGAATTGATCGCCGCTCTCGAGCATGTCGTCGGCCCGCAGCAGAACGTGCGCGCGGTCTGCATCGGGCCGGAAGATGATATGGACAAGCGGCGCGGCGAGATCATCGACTCGATCAAGGCGGTCGAGCAGGGCCAGGGCGTCGTGCTGCTGACCGACATGTTCGGCGGCACGCCGTCCAATCTGGCCACCTCGGTGATGGCACGCGACAAGGTCGAGGTGATCACCGGCGTCAATCTGCCGATGTTGATCAAGCTCGCCTCGGTGCGCGGCACCGGCAAGCTGGGAGAAGTGGTCCTGGCCGCGCAGGAAGCCGGCCGGAAGTATATCAACGTCGCCTCGGCGCTCCTCTCGGAGGGGCCGAAATGAACGTTGCCGAGGGGGGGCTGCAGCGGCGCGTCGTGATCGCGAATCAAAAAGGCCTGCACGCCCGCGCCGCCGCGAAATTCGTCAAGCTGGCCGGCACGTTCAACGCGGCGGTCGAGGTCGCGCGCGGCGACCAGCGCGTATCCGGGCTGTCGATCATGGGACTGATGATGCTGGCGGCCGGCCCGGGCACGGAGATCGAGCTTTTCGCCACCGGCGCCGAAGCCGAGCGCGCGCTGGCGGCGCTGGCGCAACTCGTCCTCGATAAATTCGGCGAATAGGCATGCCCCGGCGCGTCAAGGAAAGCGTTTTTACCGGGCTCGGCGTGTCGCCCGGGATCGCGATCGGGCCGGCGCATGTGCATGAATCGGGCGCCGCGGCGGTGCCGGAATACGAAATTCCGGTCACGGCGATCGAAACCGAACGCGAGCGTTTCGCCGATGCGGTCGCTCACGCCACGCGCCAGGTCGGCAAGCTCAGATCCAAGGCCGCCGAACTGCCGGCCAACGCGGCCGAAGAACTCGGCTATCTGCTCGACGCGTATCAGCAGATGCTGGGCAGCTCGCGCCTGGTGCGCGGCGTCGATGCGCGCATCGCGCGCCAGCGAGTCAACGCCGAAGCCGCGGTGCAGGCGGAAATCGCGGAGATAGCCGCGAGCTTCGCCGAGATGCAGGATAGCTACCTGGCCGCGCGCGGCGCCGATATCCGCGAAGTCGGCACGCGCCTGATCCGCAGCCTGACCAAGACGCCGTACCAGGCATTTTCCAAACTGCCGCCCGACGCGATCATTGTGGCCGAGGATCTCAGCCCGGCCGATACGGCATTGATGGATCCGGATACGGTCGCCGGTTTCGCCACCGTGCTCGGCGGCGCGGAAGGCCACACCGCGATCATGGCGCGCTCGCTTGGGCTGCCCGCCGTACTCGGCGTGCCCGAACTGTTGCTGAAGGTCCGCACCGGCGATCTGCTGGTCGTCGACGGCGGCGTCGGCAAGGTGATCGTCAATCCGACCGCGGCGACGCTCGAACGCTACCGCGCCAAGCAGGCCAGCCGGGAGCAGGAAACCAAGGCGCTCGGCCGCCTGCGCAAGGTGCCGGCGGTGACGCGCGACGGCGTGCAGATCACGCTGCAGGCGAATCTGGAATTTCCGCGCGACCTCAAACAGGCGATCGGCGTCGGCGCCGAAGGCATCGGCCTGCTGCGCAGCGAATTCCTGTTCATGAACCGCAACGATCTGCCGAAGGAAGAGGAACAGTTCGAAGCGCTGCGCGAGCTGGTCGAGGGCATGGAAGGCCATCCGGTCACGGTGCGCACGCTGGACATCGGCGGCGACAAACTCGCCAACACGCTGGACATAAAGCTTGCCGACAGTCCGAATCCGGCGCTCGGCCTGCGCGCGATCCGGCTTTCGCTGCGCGAACCGGCGCTGCTGGAAACGCAATTGTCGGCGATGCTGCGCGCCGCCGCCTACGGGCCGCTGCGCATCCTGCTGCCGATGATCTCGGGCGCGTCCGAAGTGCGCGAAGTGCGCGGGCATCTGCGCCGCGTCGCCGCCAAGCTCAAGCGCCGCGGCGTCAAGCTGCCGGAACGATTGCCGCCGCTCGGCGCCATGATCGAAGTGCCAGGTGCCGCGCTGACCGCCGACGCGCTTGCGCGCGACTGTGATTTCTTCGCCATCGGCACCAACGATCTCACGATGTATACGTTGGCCATCGACCGCGGCGACGAACAGGTGGCGCATCTATATAACCCGCTGCACCCGGCGGTGCTGCGGCTGATCCAGTTCGCCACCGAGGCGGCGACGCGGGCGCGCATTTCGGTCAGCCTGTGCGGCGAAATGGCCGCCGATCCCCGCTACACGGCGTTGCTGTTGGGTCTCGGCATCCGCGAATTGTCGATGGCGCCGATCGCACTGCCGCGCGTCAAACAAAGGGTCCGCACGCTGGATCTGAACGCGGCGGTACGCCGGGCCGGCCAGATCATGGACCAGACCGATTCCGGCCGCATCACCGCGCTGCTCGACGATTTCAACGCGCTGGCGTGAATCACATCGACGACGGCGGCGCGAAGAAGCAGCGCATGGTGCGTGCGTCCGATCGGCACAACCAGTAATGCCCGTCTTCCGAAGGTCTGGCTTGGCGATAGGGCACGCTGATGCGCGCGTCGCGCAGAAAGAATCCTTCCGGCGTGATCTCGATAGCGGCGGCGGGAATACGCTCGCAATCGTCCTTGCCGCAACAGCGCGTACCGTCGACGCCGACATAGCCGCGTTGTCGGATCCAATCGTAGCCGTCGTGGGCGGACAAGCCCGCCCAGGTCGCCCACACCATCGCCCAACACAGAATGGGAATCGCCCTGCGCATGTCCGCACCCGGTTCGCCGGGCGACAGGCGCCGGGCGCTGGCGGCACGTTCGCGCAAATGGTCTCATGGATCGGCTATCGCGTTCAATTGACGGGCGGGCCGAACCGCCCTAAACGACCCCTTCGGACGACGAGGTCAGGGGCCGACCGCCTGGGGTTTTACCGGGCCCCTTGCCTGATGTAACCGGCCTTGCTATAGGCTTTCAGCGAAAATTTCTACTGGCGGTTCGATTTCCGGCGGAAACGTCTGCCCGGATCGCCGTCCTCAGGGAGCGACGTATGAAGAAGACCACCGACTACAAGGTGAAGGATATCGGGCTGGCCGAGTGGGGCCGCAAGGAACTCGACATGGCCGAGACGGAAATGCCCGGTCTCATGGCGATCCGCGAGGAATTCGGCAAGAAGAAGCCGCTCAAGGGCGCCCGCATCGCCGGCTCCCTGCACATGACGATTCAGACCGGCGTGCTGATCGAAACCCTGGCGCATCTCGGCGCCGACATCCGCTGGGCCTCGTGTAACATCTATTCGACGCAGGATCACGCCGCCGCGGCGATCGCCGCCGCCGGCACGCCGGTGTTCGCGATCAAGGGCGAATCGCTGGAAGAATACTGGGACTACACGCATCGAATCTTCGAATGGGCCGACGGCGGCGCACCGAACATGATCCTGGATGACGGCGGCGACGCCACGCTGCTCGTCCATTTGGGTACGCGTGCGGAAAAGGAGCCGAAGCTCATCGCCAAGCCGACCAACGAGGAAGAGGAAGTCCTCTACGCCGCGATCAAGAAGCGCAACAAGGCACAGCCCGGCTGGTATGCGAAAACCGCCAAGGCGATCCGCGGCGTGACCGAAGAAACCACCACCGGCGTGCACCGCCTGTACCAGATGGCCAAGGAAGGCCGCCTGTTCTTCCCGGCGATCAACGTCAACGACTCGGTGACCAAATCGAAGTTCGATAATTTGTACGGTTGCCGCGAAAGCCTGGTCGACGGGATCCGCCGTGGCACCGACGTGATGATGGCCGGCAAGGTCGCGCTCGTCGCCGGCTTCGGCGATGTCGGCAAGGGCTCGGCCGCCTCGCTGCGCAACGCCGGCTGCCGCGTGATGGTCACCGAAATCGATCCGATCTGCGCGCTGCAGGCGGCGATGGAAGGCTACGAAGTCACCACCATGGAGGACGCGGCGCCGGTCGCCGATATCTTCTGCACCGCGACCGGCAATCTCGACGTCATCACCATCGAGCACATGCGCAAGATGAAGCACCGCGCCATCGTGTGCAACATCGGCCACTTCGATTCGGAAATTCAGATCAGCGCGCTGAAGAATTACAAGTGGCACAACGTCAAGCCGCAGGTCGACGAAGTCGAATTCCCGAACGGCAAGCGCATCATCGTGTTGTCCGAAGGCCGCCTGGTCAATCTCGGCAATGCGATGGGCCACCCGAGCTTCGTGATGAGCGCCTCGTTCTCGAATCAGGTTCTCGCGCAGATGGAATTGTTCGCCAACTCGGACAAGTACGATAAGAAGGTCTACACGCTGCCGAAACACCTCGACGAAAAAGTCGCGGCGCTGCATCTGGCCAAGGTCGGCGCCAAGCTGACCAAGCTGTCGCCGACGCAGTCGAAATACATCGGCATCGCGGCGAACGGGCCGTTCAAGCCCGATCACTACCGCTATTGATAACAGGGGCCGCGCACCATGGCGAAAACCTCGTCCATCCTGCGCGGCCCTTACGCTTTCGACGCCGACGACGAGATCGGCCGCATCGCGTCCTTCGCCGCGCCCTGGTCGCTCGAAGCCACATTGCCGTCGGCGGCCGATATCGAAGCCGTCGCCGCGATCGCCCCGCCGGCGACCGAAGTCTATCTCTCCGCCGTCGCCAACAAGCCGCGCGAGCGCGTGCTCGAAGCCGCCCGCCGGGTGCGCGCGGCGGGGCTGGAACCGGTGCCGCACATCGCGGCGCGCATGTTCGAGAGCCGCGCCGCGCTTGATGCGTTTCTGGCCCGTGCGACCGGCGAGATCGGCGTTGTCCGCGCGCTCGTGATCGCGGGCGACCGCGATGCGCCCGCCGGTCCGTTCGCCGATGCGCTGGCGGTGATCGAGAGCGGTCTGCTGCAGCAGCACGGCATTACCCGCATCGGCATTTCCGGCTATCCGGACGGTCATCCACGTATCAAGGAAGACGAGCTCGCGCGCGCGTTCCGCGCCAAACGCGCGGCCGCGTCGGCCGGTGGGCTCGATGTCCATATCGTCACCCAATTCTGCTTCGATCCAGATCGGGTGATGGCGTGGCTGTACCGCATGGGCAATGCGGCACGCGACGTGCCGATCAAGATCGGCATGGCCGGGCCCACGGGGATCGCCACGCTGCTGCGCTACGCACTGCGCTGCGGCGTCAACACATCGGTGCGCGGTCTGTCGCGCAACGCCGGCATGATGGGCCGGCTGCTCGGCGATGCGGCGCCGGATGCGATCATGCGCGCCTTGGCCGAAGCCGGCGCCGACGACAATAACGTGACGCCGCACTTCTTCTCGTTCGGCGGGCTGGTCGCGACCGCCCAATGGGCGCGCGCGGTCGCCAACGGTGCGATCGCACTCGATCCGGCAAGCGGCGGCTTCCGCGTCGTGCGCCGTTAGCCGCCGATGCCGTGCCGCCGGATGTGATGGCGCCGATCGAAAAACCTCGTCCTGGACGCCCTGCCGAGGCCGCGGAGGGCCAGCGCAGCGCACGCGCGCTTCGTGCGGCGGATCTCGCGGACCTGCTCGCGCGCATGGCGGGCAAAGCCGACGGGTTCGGACGTTGGCACCGGGAAACGCGCGACGCGCACGGCCATATCGGTTTGCCGTGGTTCGAATATTCCGAAGATGCGCAGAAATTGCTGGCGCAAATTCGCAACGCTGGCCTGCTCGTTGCCGGTTTCGACTGGGCCGCGTGGAGCGGACGCAACAGCTACCTGGACGATCCGAACTCGATCGACACGGCCGATCGGGAGGATTGCCGGCGCTTGTTGACCGCGCTGATCCGTGGCGACCGGTTCAACGAAGGCCTGCTGTTTAACGCCTTCGAGAGCGGATTGCTGCGCCGCCTGGTCGACCGCCTGGCCGCCACCGTCGACGATTAGGCCTTGATTCGCCGCGGGTTTTTGGAAACCCTCTGTTAACCATGCGCGTGCTTAAATCAATTTATTGGCGGTCTAACAGACGGCAATGAAGCGATCCGGAGCAATTCAGCGGGGACCGGCCGACGGTCCGGAACGCAGCGCCTCGCGCGGGGCGATCGTCGATTGCGCCGATAATTTGGCTTTGGCCGCCGATTTTGCCGTGGCGGTGCCGCCGTGGCGTTGATCGCGCCGGCTTGGGCAATCGCCGCCGCCGCCGTTCTGATCGCGGCGATTGCGATCTTCGGTTTGTATGCGGTCGTGCGCCGCCTGGAACGTGCCCGGGTCGCGCAAGCCGAGGCCGTCGCCAGCGCGCATGCCCTGAAGGAAGCGCTGCTTGCCGGCCGGGCCGGCTTGTTCACCTGGTCGGCGGAAGAGGATGCCGCCGGTTCGCCCGGCCTGGCCGCGGCGCTCGGCCTGCTGCGCTCTGGCCGCGTTGCGTTCTCCGACATCACCGAAGCGTTGACCGACACCAGCGCGCGCGCCCTGACCGATGCGGTGCAGCGGCTGCGCGACGACGGCACCGGCTTTTCGCTGACCTTGCGCGGCACGCGCGAACGCTATTTTCAGGCGGTCGGCAAGCGCATCGCCGACCGGGTCGAAGGCGGCGACGTTTTGTGGTTGCAGGACGTATCCGAACGCGCCGGCTCGCTGGCGCATCTCGAAACCGAGAACAAGCGCTTGCGTGGGCTGATCGATGCCATTCCGCTGCCGGTGTGGAATCGCGACGCCGATCTGCGCATCGTCGATTGCAACATCGCCTACGTGCGTGCCGTCGAGGCGACTTCGCGCGACGCCGTGATCGTCGAAGGCCGCGAGATCGCCGAGGGCGAACTGACCGGCGCCGCGCGCAATCTCGCCAAGCGCGCGCTGGCGGAAAAGTCGCCGCAATCGGAAAGCCACCATATCGTTATCGGCGGCTCGCGCCGTCTGATGGATTTGTCCGAGCAGCCGGTCGACGGCGGACGGGCCACCGCCGGTTACGCGCTCGACAAAACGGCGCTCGAAAGCCGCAGCCTGGAGCTGGCCCGCATCATGGCGGCGCACGAGCAGGTGCTCGAACACCTGGCCACGGCGATTTCGGTCTGGGGCGTCGATCAGAAGCTGCGTTTTTTCAACGGCGCCTTCGTCAAACTGTGGAATCTGGACGAAGACTGGCTGCGCACGTCGCCCGACCTGGGCGAATTCCTCGACGATCTGCGCGAACGCCGGATGCTGCCGGAAACCGGCGATTTCCGCGCCTTCAAACAGGAACGCCTGGGCTGGTTCACGTCCTTGCTCGGCCCGCACGAGGAACTGCTGCACCTGCCGAACGACACCTCGATCTGGACCGTCGTCTCGCCGCATCCGCTCGGCGGCTTGCTGCTGACCGCCGAGGACGTCACCGACCGGCTGCAGCTCGAACGCAACTACAACACGCTCATCGATGTGCAGCGCGCCTCGCTCGATAATCTATATGAGGGCGTCGCCGTGTTCGGCGAGGACGGCACGCTGCGGCTGAGCAATCCGGTATTCCAGCGTCTGTGGCGCCTCTCGGACGAGTTTCTTGCGTCCAAGCCGCACATCTCCGACGTGGTCGAGAAGTGCAAACCGCACCTGGACTACGGGGACGACTGGGCGCGGTTCAAACGCTCCTACGTAAACCGCGTGACCGGCCGCATGACGCGCACCGGCCGCATGAACCGTACCGACGATATGGTGCTGACTTACGCGATCGTGCCGTTGCCCGACGGCGGCGTGCTGATGAGCTTCCGCGACATTTCGGACACTATCCGCGTCGAACGCGCGCTGCGCGAACGCAACGAGGCGCTGGAAGCGGCCGACCGTCTCAAGTCCGAATTCGTCGCCAACGTATCGTATGAATTGCGCACGCCGCTCAACACGATCATCGGATTCACCGAAATTCTCAACAATCAGTATTTCGGCCCGCTCAATCCGCGCCAATCGGAATACACCGAAGGCATTCTCGAAGCGTCGCATCGCCTGCTCTCGCTGATCAACGACATTCTCGATCTGGCGGTCATCGAAGCCGGCCGCATGATGCTCGACGCCAAGCCGTTCCAAGTGCGCGCCATGCTCGAAAGCGTCATCGGGCTTACCAACGAATGGGCGCGCGAGCAGGATCTGCGACTCGAATTCCACGCCGCCGACGATGTCGGCACGATCGAAGGCGACGAGCGCAGGCTCAAGCACGCGATCTTCAATCTCATCAGCAACGCCATCAAATTCACGCCGCCCGGTGGACGGATTCAGGTTGGCGCCCGGCGCGACGGCGACATCGTCGAGTTCGTGGTCGAAGACAGCGGCATCGGAATCCCGGAAGACGATCAGGCGCGCGTTTTCGACAAGTTCGTGCGCGGTCAGGGGCCGGAAGGCAGCTCGGCCGGCGCCGGCCTGGGCCTTGCACTGGTCAAGAGCTTCATCCAACTGCATGGCGGCACCACCAAACTGGTATCGATGCCGAATAAGGGCACGCGCGTCGTTTGCCGCCTGCCCGCGCGCCAGAAGGCACAGCAGATCGTCGCGCCCGCCCCGCAACGGGCCAGTGCCGCGCTCGGTTCCGGGCGCGCCACGGTTCGCACGTCCGGACCGCCGCAACGCCGTCCTGCGGCGGAATAGCGGGAACGATTTCCGCAACTACTGCGTATTAACTGGCGATACGGCTGGCTTGCCGGCCTTTAAACTTGGAGTAATGCAATGTCATTGTCGAAAGAACTGAAAATCCTCACGGGCGGCGCGCTTGCCGCCGCCATCTTCGCGACCGGCCTGATCGTCGGCAACGTCAGCGCCGATCAGCCGCGCATGCACGCCGCCAAGCGCAATTTGGAAGCGGCGCGCGCCGAATTGCAGGCGGCGACCGCCGACAAGGGCGGGCATCGCGTCCGCGCGCTCAATCTGGTCGATCAGGCGATCGCCGAAGTCAACGCGGGCATCCGCTTCGATCGCCGAAACTAGCGCGCCGGCACCTCGCCGCGGCTGGGTGCGACCGAGCCGCAACCAATATTCTGAAATGCATGCCGTCGACCTTGTCGACGGCATGTGCCTATTTGACGGGTCCGATCCCGGCACCGGCATGCGCGGCGTCCAGCGCGCGGATCAAGTCTTGCAGACGTACGACACCGTGCGGATGCGCCGCTCGGCAAGATTCTGTACCTGATTCCGCGCCATAGTCGGAAAGTCCGCGCCGAGAAAAGTCTGGAAGTTCGCGGGCGTCGGGCCGCTGCTGGCCGTGCGCGCGGTCAATCCCTTGAACCAAGCCAGACTCTCGTCGGAGGAATCGACACTCTCCAGAATCGAAAATCCGGCGCTTCAGTCCTGCGGCACGCCTTTGGTGGTCGAATACTCGAAGTGCAGCGCCTTTCCCGGGCGGGCGATGGCGTAGGCCGCATGCGCCGCCTGCGCGGCTTCGGCAAAGCCGGTCAGGATCAATTTCAGCTTGCCCGTATAATGCGCCATGTCGCCGACGGCGAAAACGCCCGGCAGGTTGGTCGCAGCGGTCGTCGGATCGACGTCGATCTGCTGCCGGTTCAAATTCAAGCCCCACGCCGCGATCGGCCCCAGGCTGGTCGCCAGCCCGTAGAATGCGAGCAACATATCGGCCGGCAGCACGCGCCGCTCGCCGTCCAACGATTCCACGACGACGCCCGACAATTGCGGTGCCGGGCCCTCAAGTCCGGCGAGTTGAAACGGCACCACCAGTTCCACCTTGCCGGAACCCGCGAGTGCACGCAGTTTGCGCTCGCTGTCCGGCGCCGCGCGGAACTTGTCGCGCCGGTGCACCACGGCGACGCGCGCGATGTCCGCCAGCGAGAGCGCCCAGTCGACCGCCGAATCGCCGCCGCCGGCGATCACCACGCGCTTGCCGGCCAATCCGTCCCTGCGCGCGATGCTGTACAGCACGCTGGTGCCCTCATAGGCGGCGATGTTCGGCAGCGGCGGACGGTTCGGGCCGAACGCCCCGGCACCGCCGGCTATGATCACGCACCACGCATCGATCGCAATCCCGCGCTCGGTTTCGATGCGCCAGCGTCCGTCGCCGAGCCTCTGCAATCGTTCGACGCGCTGATTCAAGTGATAGGTCGGGTGAAACGGCGCCGCCTGCCGTTCGAGCTGCCGCACCAGCTCGCCGGCCTCGATGCGCGGGTATCCCGGAATATCGTAGATCGGCTTTTCCGGGTAGAGCGCCGTCAACTGCCCGCCGACCGCGTCCAGTGCGTCGATCACGCGGCAACGCAAGCCCAGCATGCCGCATTCGAACACGGCGAACAATCCGACCGGACCCGCGCCGATCACGACGACATCGGTGTGCTGAACTTCGGCTGCGGCGCTGCTTGACATGGCACGGTGGGTCGGGCAGTGGGACGGGCGACGAGGCCGCAACGTGATAGCCCATTCCACGACCGGAACCAACCTTGACGCTGCGGGCGATCCGCCCGGCGGCGGTGCCGGCGTGTCGCGCCGCACCGTGCGGTTGGACTCGCCCGCGGCAACCGCCGCCTTGGCCCGCCGCCTGGCGCAGGCCGCCCGGCCCGGCGACGTGTTTGCGTTGTCCGGCAAGCTGGGCGCCGGCAAGACCCATTTCGCGCGGCATTTTGTTGCCGCACGCGCCGCCGATCCGTCGATCGAAGTGCCCAGCCCGACCTTCACGCTGGTGCAGGTCTACGAACTGCCCGGCGGCGCGATTTGGCATTTCGATCTGTACCGGATCGCGACGCCCGGCGAACTCGACGAGCTCGGCTGGGACGATGCGTGCGCCGGCGGGATCGTCCTGGTCGAATGGCCGGCGCGCGCCGGCGCGCGGCTGCCGACCGAACGGCTCGATATCGAGATCGACTTTGCCGCCGACGCCGAGGCGCGCGTGGCGCAATTGATCGGCCGCGGCGCGTGGGCCGCGCGCTTGACGGAATTGGACCTATGAGCGGACCGGCGGGCGATCGGACCTCCGCGATCGATCGGTTCATTGCGGGCGGCGCATGGCGCGCGGCGCGTCGTCTGCCGATGGGCGGCGACGCGTCGTTCCGCCGCTACGTGCGCCTCGTGGGTGGGCCGCGCCCGGCCCTGCTGATGGACGCGCCGCCGCCGATGGAACGGGTCAAGCCGTTCGTGGTGATCGCCGAACATCTCGCAATGCTCGGTTTCAGCGCGCCGCAAATTTTCCAGCAAGACGAAACCGCCGGCCTGCTGCTGATCGAGGATTTCGGCGATGATACGTTCACCCGCCTGCTGCAGCAGGGCGCCGACGAGCGCCAGCTTTACGCCACCGCCGTCGATATGCTGATCGCATTGCACCGGCGGCCGGACGCCACCGCCGTCGCGGTACCGAAATACGACGTGCAGCGCCTGCTCGACGAAGCGCTGCTGCTGACCGATTGGTACATGCCGGCGATCTTCGGCGCGCCGCCGTCGCCCGATCAGCGCGATTCATATATCGAGATCTGGCGCGCGTTGTTCCGCCTGCTCGATGCGATCCCGACCAGCCTGGTGCTGCGCGACTATCACGTCGACAATCTGATGGGACTGAAGGATCGCGCCGGGACCGCTGCCTGCGGCCTGCTGGATTTCCAGGACGGCGTGATCGGTCCCGTCGCTTACGATCTGGTGTCGCTGCTCGAAGACGCGCGGCGCGACGTTCCGCCGGAGCTCGCGGACGCCATGACGGCGCGCTACCTGGCGGCGTTTCCGGACCTCGATCGCGCGACTTTCGCGACCGCCGCGGCGATCCTGGCGGCGCAGCGCAACTGTAAGATCGTCGGCATTTTCACGCGGCTCAAGAAGCGCGACGGCAAGGATGCCTATCTGCGCCATATTCCGCGCGTCTGGCGTCTGATCGAGCGCGATCTCGCGCACCCCGTGTTGGCGCCGATGAAGGCGTGGCTCGATCGGCATATTCCCGTCGGCGCGCGCCGCATTCCGGCCTTCGCGCCATGAACGCGCCGTCGCTGACCCACGGCATGGTGCTGGCGGCCGGACTCGGCCTGCGCATGCGGCCGATCACCGAAACGATTCCCAAGCCGCTCGTCCCGGTGCTCGGCCGGAGTTTGTTGGATCGCGCGCTCGATCGGTTCGAGGCGGCGGGCATCGCCACGGCCGTGGTCAACACGCATTATCTGGCCGCACAAGTGCAGGCGCATGTCGCCGGCCGCACGCGGCCGCGCATCGTGATTTCGCACGAAGCAGCGTTGCTCGAAACCGGCGGCGGGGTCGCGCTCGCGCTGCGCCACCTGGGTCTCGCGCCGTTTGCCGTTGCCAACAGCGATGCGATCTGGATTGACGGTCCGGTGCCGGCATTGCGCCGCCTGCTCGGCGCCTGGCGCGACGCCGCGATGGATGCATTGCTGCTGCTGCAGCCGGTCGAGCGCGGTGTCGGGTACGACGGCGCGGGCGATTTCTTCGTCGACGCGGCCGGACGATTGCGCCGGCGGGGTGCCACGCCGCACGCACCGTACCTGTTCACCGGCGTCCAGATATTGCACCCGCGCCTGTTCGACGGCGCGCCGGCCGGCGCCTTTTCGCTCAACGTGCTGTACGATCGCGCCTTGGCGCGCGGGCGTCTGTTCGGCCTCGCGCACGACGGCGGCTGGTACCATGTCGGTACGCCCGACGGGCTGCGCACGGTCGAAGCCTTGCTCCGACAAATCGGCTGACGCGCGGCCAAACCACATTGTCAGCCGTGCGCGGGTGACCGACAATTAAACCGCATTCCATTGCGGAGATGCCGTGTCTGCTGCCCTGCCTTCGCCGCGCGTATTCTCCATTGCCGCCGGCCTGCCGTTCGCCGATGCGCTTGCCGCCGGGCTGCTGGCGCGCGCCGGCCGCGACCCGCTGCAGCTCGCGCGCATGCTCGTGCTGCTGCCGACGCGCCGCGCCTGCCGTTCCGTGCGCGAGGCGTTCCTGCGGTTGACCGACGGCAAGCCGCTGCTGTTGCCGCGGCTGCAACCGATCGGCGATATCGACGACGAGGAGACCACGCTGCAGGCCGAGCCCGGCGTCGGCGCGGACGCGGAGACGCCGCCGGCGATCGAATCGTTGCGCCGGCAGATGCTGCTGGCGCGGCGGATCATGGCCGACGCCGACAAATCCGCCGAGCAGGCGGCCTATCTCGCCGCCGCGCTGGCCGAGCTGCTGGATCAGTTGCAGACCGAGCGGGTGCCGTTTGCGTCGCTGGCCGGGCTGGTGCCGGACGAGCTGGCCGAGCATTGGCAGCGGACGCTCGAATTCCTCGCCATCCTGACCGACGATTGGCCGCGTCTGATCGCCGCCGAGCATGCCGTCGATCCGGCGGCGCGCCGCGACCGGCTGCTGGGTGCGCAGGCGCGGCGCTGGCGCGAGCGGCCGCCGGATTTTCCGGTCTTCGCCGCCGGCTCGACCGGCACCATCCCGGCGACCGCCGATCTGCTCGCGGCGATCGCCGGGCTGCCCGACGGTGCCGTGGTGCTGCCGGGCCTCGACCGAAACCTGGACGATGCCGCATGGGACACGCTCGAGCCGACTCACCCGCAATTCGGCATGTCGCGGTTGCTCGCACATTTGGGCGTTGCGCGCACGCAGGTCGTCGATTGGCCGCTGCCGGAGGCGAGCGCCACGCCGGATGCGATCGGTGCCGCACGCGCCGTGCTCGTCAACGAGGCATTGCGCCCCGCGGAAAGCACCGACCGTTGGCGCGACGCGGATCATGCCAAGGCCGCGCTGGAGCCGGCGTTCGCGACGCCACTGGTCTATGTCGAATGTCCGACGCCGCGCGAGGAAGCCGGCGTCATCGCGCTGGCCATGCGCGAGGCGCTCGAGGTCGCCGGCAGGACCGCCGCACTGATCACACCGGATCGGCAATTGGCGCGCCGAGTCGCCGCCGAGTTGCGGCGCTGGAACGTCGAGATCGACGATTCTGCCGGTACGCCGCTGGGTTCGACGCCGCCCGGCGCGTTCCTCCGGCTGATCGCGCAAGCCGCCGCCGCCGATTGGTCGCCGGTCGCCCTGCTGGCGACGCTCAAGCATCCGCTGGCGTCGCTCGGCGCGGCGCAAGGCGCATTCCGCGCGCGTGTGCGCGCGCTCGAACTTGCCGTCGTGCGCGGACCGCGCCCCGCGCCCGGTTTCGCGGGGTTGCTGGCGCGGCTCGAGCAATCGGTCGCCGAGGGCGACCTGACGCCGGCGCGCGCCGCGCCGCTGGCGGAGTTTTTGGATCGCCTGCGTGCGGCGGCCGCGCCGCTCGACGCGTTGATGGTCGCGCGCGAAGCGACGCTCCCGGCCCTGGTGCGCGCCCATGTCGTGGTCGCCGAAACGCTGGCGCAAAGTTCCGACGGGCGCGGCGCCGATCGGCTATGGGCCGGCGACAATGGCGAAAGCGCGGGGCGCTATGTTGCCGATCTCGCGGCCGCCGCGGCGGACTTTCCCGCGATCCCGCCGCGCCAGTACGCGGATCTGTTCGCCGGCTTCATGGTCGGCACCAACGTGCGGCCACGCGCCGGCCGTCACCCCCGGCTGGCGATCCTCGGCCTGCTCGAAGCGCGACTCGTGCGCTACGACCGCATGATCCTGGCCGGCCTCAACGAAGGCACGTGGCCGCCGTTGCCGCCGGCCGATCCGTGGCTCAGCCGGCCGATGCGCGCGCAGCTCGGGCTGTCCTCGCCGGACCGGCGCATCGGGCTGGCGGCGCACGATTTCGCCCAGGCGTTCGCGGCGCGCGACGTGATGCTGACCCGCTCGCTGCGCGCCGGCGGCGCGCCCACCGTGCCGTCGCGTTTTCTCATGCGCCTGGAAAGCCTGCTCACCGCGATCGGCGCGGTCGAACGCGTGCCGGGCGGCTTCGTCGAAACCAAGGGCATGTCGAAGCTGCGTTGGCGCAGCTCGGGACATTTGCAGTGGCAGGCGGCGCTCGGCGAACCGGTTGCGCCGTCGGTGTTCGCCCAACCCGCCTTCGCACCGCCGCGTTCGGCCCGTCCGGACGCGCTCTCGGTGACGCAGATCGAAATGCTGCGCCGCGATCCGTACGCGTTCTACGCGCGCCATATCCTGCGGCTCAACGCCGTCGATCCGCTCGAAGCGGAGATCGACGCGGCCGAACGCGGCAATGCGATCCACCGCGCGCTCGATCGCTTCGTCAAGCGCTATCCGTCCGGCAAACTGCCGCCCGATGCCGAACACGAACTGCTCGCCTTCGGCCGCCTCGAGTACGGCGCCCGGCTCGCCGAGCCAGCCGTAAGCACGTTCTGGTGGCCGCGCTTCGAGCGCATCGCGCAATGGTTCGTAGCCGAGGAGCGCCGCCGTCGCGGCGATCTCGATGTCAGTTTCGGCGAGCAGCGCGGCACCAAGCTCGTCGTGTTCGGCGAGCATCGCCTGACGCTGTCGGCGCGCGCCGACCGCATCGACCGGCGGCGTGACGGCGCGCTGGTCATCGTCGACTACAAGACGGGTTCCGTGCCGACCTCGACCGAAGTAAACCAGGGTTATGCGCCGCAACTGCCGCTCGAAGCGTTGCTCGCGCGCGCCGGCGGCTTTCCCGGCATCGACGAAGACACCGAGGTGGCGGCGCTCGAATATTGGCGGCTGACCGGCGGCGACTCGGCCGGCTCGGTGTCGCCGGCCGGCGGCCCGAAGGCGACGGTCGAAGGCCTAGTCGAGTATTACCGCGAGCGCTTGCATAGCTTAATCGCCTACTTCGCCGATCCGACACATGCCTATCGCGCGCGGCCGCGCGCCAAGTTCGCGCTGCGTTACAACGATTACGAACATCTCGAGCGTATCGCCGAATGGTCGAGCCTGCGCGAGCGGGGCGACGCATGAGCAAGGCTTCGGCATCCGCCGCCGCGCAGCAGCAGCGCACGCTTGCCGTCGCACTCGACGCGCAGCGCGAAGCCGCCTTGCCGGACGGCTCGGCCTGGGTCGGCGCGTCGGCGGGCAGCGGCAAGACCAAGGTGCTGGTCGACCGCATCCTGCGATTGCTGCTCGCCGATGTGGCGCCAGCGCAGATTCTTTGCCTCACCTTCACCAAGGCCGCCGCGGCCGAAATGGCCAAACGCGTCGGCGAGAAACTGTCCCGCTGGGCGATCGCCGCGGACGCCGACGTCGCGGCCGACCTGCGCGCGCTGCTCGCCCGCCCGCCGACCAAGCACGAACGCACCCGGGCGCGCCGCCTGTTCGCGCGCGTGCTGGAAACGCCGGGCGGCTTCAAGATCATGACCTTGCATGCGTTCTGCCAGTCGGTGCTCGGCCGTTTCCCGGTCGAAGCGGGGCTGCCGCCGCATTTCGGCGTGATGGAGGCGCGCGACGCCGCCGAACTGATCCGTCAGGCGCAGCACGAGGTGCTCGAGGCGGCCCATCGGCAGGAGCATCCGTTGCATTCCGATCTGGTCGAACTTGCCGCGCGGGCCGGCGAACGGAACTTCGGGGAGCTTGTGGCCGCGATCCTGTTCGAACGTTTCCGCCTGCATGAGGCGGTACGGCGCGGAAGCGATCTGATCGCGCGCGTCTATTCGACGCTTGATGTGGCGCAGGATGAAACGCCGAATTCCATCACTGCCACCGCTGGCAGCGACGAGGCAATCGGAAGCCAAATGCTGAAAGACCTGCGCCGCATTGCGAAGGCAATGATCGATTCGGGTATGAAGACCGATGTCGCGGCGGGCGGAAAGATTGCTGCTTATTTGGCTGACCCAGACGGGCGATCTTCGTTTTTCGATGAGTATTTGACGGCATTCTTCACAAAGCAGGGCAATGGGCCGCGACTGAAGGACTTGTCAACCAAGGGAAGCAAGAAAATCGCGGCCGATGCGGACAAAATTCTGGGCAAAGAAGCTGATCGCCTGGAACGCGTCCGAGAACGGCGCAACGCCTGCGCCATTGCGTGTGCGACGGCGGCGCTGCTGCGCATCGGTGGTGCCGTGATTGACAATTACGAGCGGCTTAAATCGTCCCGCGCGCTGCTCGATTTCGACGACCTGATCTTCAAGACCAATCAGCTGATCACCGAGCGCGCGTCGTCGGCCTGGGTTTTGTTCAAGCTGGACGGCGGCATCGACCATATCCTGATCGACGAAGCGCAGGACACCAGTCGCGCGCAGTGGCAGGTCGTGGCCCGACTGACCGAGGAGTATTTCGCCGGCGCCGAAGCGCCGCGCGCGCATCCCCGGCCGGTTGGCCGCAGCATCTTCGCCGTCGGCGATCCGAAACAATCGATCTTCAGCTTCCAGCGCGCCGATCCGGCCGCGTTCGTCGAGATGCGCGAGGATTTCGCCGCGCGCGCCGCCGGCGCCGAAGCGATCTGGCGCTCGCTCGATCTGCGCGTGTCGTTCCGGTCCACGCGCGCGGTGCTCGATCTGGTGGATTCCGTTTTCGCGCGCGAGGCCGCCAATGCCGGCGTCGCGCTCGATCGGGCGCCGATTTCGCACATCGCGTTCCGGCACGGCCAGTACGGCCGCGTCGAAATCTGGCCGCCGATCCAGGCGGCGAAATCAGACGAGGCGCCCGCGGCCGACCCGTTCGGCGTCGAGGCCGAGGACACCGAACCCAGCGTACGCCTGGCCAACCGCATCGCGGCGACGATCAAGGACCTGGTCGAAGGCGCGCAACCCGCGCCGGTCTGGCGTCGGATTGCCGGCGGCGATCCGGTCATGACGCCGGCGCGCTACGGCGACGTGATGATCCTGGTGCGCCAGCGCGGCGAATTCATGGACCGCATGGTGACCGCCTTGAAGCGCGCCGGCGTGCCGGTCGCCGGCGTCGACCGAATGGTATTGACCGAGCAGCTGGCGGTGCTCGACCTGATCGCGCTCGGACGGTTTCTCGTGCTGCCGGAGGACGATCTGAATCTCGCGGCGCTGCTGCGCTCGCCGCTGTTCGGCATTTCCGAGCAATGCCTGTTCGATCTGGCCTACGACCGCGCGGGCGCGCCGCTGTGGCGCCGCTTGGCCGAACGCGCGGCGGGCGATGCCGAATTGCAGCGCATTCACGACGTGCTTGGGCAATTGCTGGCGCGCGCCGATTTCGTTCCGCCGTATGAGTTGTTCGCCGACGTGCTCGACGTGCGCGGCGGGCGGGAAAAGCTGCTCGCGCGCCTCGGGCCCGAAGCGCAAGACCCGATCGACGAATTCCTCGCGCGCGCGTTGGATTTTCAGACTACCCACGCGCCCAGCCTGGAAAGCTTTCTGCATTGGCTGACCGCGACCAGCGAGGAGATCAGGCGTGATCCCGAAACCGCCACGCGCGATGTGGTGCGCGTGCTGACGGTGCACGGTGCAAAAGGCCTGGAAGCGCCGATCGTGTTCCTGCCCGATACGATCGGCCTGCCCGGCGCGCAAACGCGGCCGCGCCTGCTATGGCCCGAAGGCGGCGCGCTCGCCGCGGCCGATACGGATGTGCCGCTGTGGCTGCCGCCCGGCGTCTCCGATTGCGCAGCGACCGTGCAGCGCAGGCAATTGCTCGATGCCGCGCGCGCGGACGAATACCGGCGGCTGCTGTATGTCGCGCTGACGCGCGCGGCGGATCGTTTGTATGTGTGCGGCTGGATCGGCGATCCGAAGAAGCAGGGGCCCGACCCGAAATCCTGGTACGGGCTGATCGCCGCCGCCATGACCGACGACGCGAAATGCGCTTTCGATTTCGGTCAGGGCTGGCAAGGCGAGGGCTGGCGCCTGGAGCGCGACACGCTCGGCGCGCAGGATGCGCAGGCGACGTCCTTCGCGGCGACGCCGCATCCGGCGCCGCCGTGGCTGCGCGCGCCAGCGCCGCGCGAGGAAATTCCGTCACGACCGCTGGCGCCGTCACATTCCGCAACCGAGCCGCCGGCGCGGTCGCCGTTCGGCGGCGACGACGAAGCGCGGTTTCGCCGCGGTCGGCTGATTCATCGTCTGCTGCAAACCGTGCCCGAGCTGCCTTTGGCCGACCGGCAAGCCGCCGTCGCGCGCTTCCTGGCGGCGCACGCGCGCGACCTGGCGCCCGATGCGCAGGCCGCGATCGCGCACGAGGTTGCGACCCTGCTGGCGCACCCGGCCTTGGCGCCCCTGTTCGGCCCCGGTTCGATGGCCGAGGTGCCGATCACCGGCCGCGTCGGCGCATACATCGTGTCCGGCCAGATCGACCGCCTGGTGGTCGCGCCGGACGAGGTTTTGATCGTCGATTACAAGACCAACCGCCCGCCGCCGGCCCGGGTCGAAGACGTGGCGCCGGCCTATGTCGCGCAGATGGCCGCCTATCGCGCGCTGCTGAAGGAAATTTATCCAGACCGGCCAATCGCTTGCGCGCTGCTGTGGACCGACGACATGAGGCTCATGCGCCTGCCCGATAGCCTGTTGTCGCAGGCCTCGCCTCAACTTGACGCTGGGGTACCGCCTTCCTAGATTCATTCCCAGACCCAGCCGCCAGCCGGAGCAATTCCGGCCCAGCACCGGGCGGCCCTACGGTCCAACAACAATGGGGACACAATGAGTACGACAAAGATCACCGATGCCTCGTTTGACCGCGACGTGTTGAAATCCTCGAAGCCCGTCCTGGTCGATTTTTGGGCCGAATGGTGCGGGCCGTGCAAACAGATTGCGCCGGCGCTCGAAGACATGGCGAAGGATCTCGACACCAAGATCACCATCGCCAAGCTGAACATCGACGAGAACCCGTCGACGCCGCAGACCTACAACGTGCGCGGCATCCCGACGCTGATGGTGTTCAAGGACGGGCAGGTTGCCGGCGTCAAGGTTGGCTCGCTGCCGAAAAGCAAATTGTACGAATGGGTCGAGGCGGTCCTGGCCGGCAAGGCGGCCTGAGCTTCGCTCGTTCGAACCGGGTAAAAAAGCCCCGCCCGATCGGCGGGGCTTTTTGTTGGGTCGCTCCGAGCGGAGGCGGCGTTCGCGCGTATCGAAGGACCGTCGCCGGGCGCGACTGCGCGATCCTATCCGTTCCTTTCCAGCACGCTGCCGGCCAGGTACAGCGAGCCGCAAATTAACACCCGCATCGGCGCCGTCGCGGCCGAGACGATTTCCTCGAGCGCGGCGGCGACCGACCCGGACGGCGCCGCCGGAACGCCTGCCTTATTGGCAACTTGCGCCAGATCTTCGGCCGCGATGGTGTTCACGCTTTCCGGAATACGCACCGTGCGGCACGCGCGCACGAACGGCGCCAGCGCCGAAAAATAGCCGACCGGCTCTTTTGTGTTCAGCATGCCCACGACGATCGCGGTCGGCATACCGCGCTGGGTTTTCAGCCAGTCGGCAATGACCTGGCCGGCGCCCGGGTTGTGCCCGCCGTCGAGCCACAATTCCCAGTCACGCGGCAGCTTTAGCGCGAGCGGCCCGTGCGTCAGGCGCTGCAGGCGCGCCGGCCAGCGCACCTTGGCGAGTGCGGCGCGCAACAAGGCTTCGCGCGGTCGCCACGCCGCTACTTGTTCGAGGCAGGCGATCGCTGTGCCGGCATTGACGAACTGATGCGCGCCAGGGAGGACAGGGCGCGGCAGCGAGAGATTCATTCTAGCGCTGCGATAATGGAACCCGTCGCCCTCGGGTTCGACGAACCAATCGCGCCCGCACGCGACCAGCGGTGCCTCGAGTTCCGCCGCACGCGCGCGAATGACCGCATCGGCTTTGGGCGGCTGCGGCGCCACCACCACGGGCGTCGCGTGCTTGATAATGCCGGCCTTCTCGCCGGCAATCGCCGCCAGTGTGTCGCCGAGAAAATGCTGATGGTCGAGGGAAATGGGCGTGATCGCGCACACCGCCGGCCGCGCGATCAGATTGGTCGCATCCAGGCGCCCGCCCAGGCCGGTTTCCAGCAGGGTCACGTCGGCCGGGGCGCGGGCGAAGGCGAGGAAGGCGGCGGCCGTGGTGATCTCGAAGAACGTGATCGGCGCGTCTGCGTTGGCGCGTTCGCATTCCTCGAGCAGCGCAATCAACCCGGCGTCGCCGATTTCCTGCCCGGCCACCACCACGCGCTCGTTGAAGCGCACCAGGTGCGGCGACGTATAGACATGCGCGCGCAGTCCGGATGCTTCGAAATAGGCGCGCAGCGTGGCGAGCGTCGAACCTTTGCCGTTGGTGCCGGCGACATGAATGACCGGCGGAAATTCGCGCTCGGGATTGCCGAGGCGCGTCATCAACCGCTCGATGCGACCGAGCGACAGATCGATCACGCGCGGATGCAGTTCCTGCAGCCGCGCCAGCACTCGTGCCAGTTGAGGGGAATCGCCGGACGTCGGAAACTCCGCTTACTCGGCCGGGGGGCGCGGCTCGGGATTGCGCTTGGCCGGCAGCGCCACCACATCGGCCGGCGGATTGGGCCGCATCAGGTGCGAGAACAGCCGAATAAGCGCGGCGCGCAGGTCCGTGCGCGGCACGACCATGTCGAGCATGCCGTGTTCGAGCAGATATTCCGAACGCTGAAATCCCTCCGGCAGATTCTCGCGGATGGTTTCCTCGATCACGCGCTTGCCGGCAAATCCGATCACCGCACCGGGCTCGGCGATCTGTACGTCGCCCAGCATGGCGAACGAGGCGGACACGCCGCCCGTGGTCGGGTCGGTCAGCAGCACGACGTAGGGTAATCCCGCCTCTTTGACTTCGTTGACCGCGATCACCGTGCGCGGCATCTGCATCAGCGACAGGATGCCTTCCTGCATGCGCGCGCCGCCCGACGACGGGATCACCAGCAGCGGCGCCTCCTGCAACACGGCGAGGCGCGCGGCTGCGATGTTCGCATCGCCCACGGCGATGCCCATCGAGCCGCCCATGAAACTGAAATTGAACGCCGCGATGACGACCGGAATGCCGCCCATCTTGCCGTGCGCGACGATCACCGCGTCCTGCTCGCCGGTCTTGGTCTGGGTTTCCTTGAGCCGCTCGACGTAGCGCTTGCGGTCCTTGAACTTGAGCGGGTCGACGATGGTTTTCGGCTGCTCGATACGCTTGTACTGGCCGTCGTCGAACAGCATTTCCAGCCGCTTGAGCGCCGGCAGCCGCATGTGGTGGCCGCAATGGTTGCAGACGTGCAGATTGCTTTCGAGCTCGCGGTGAAAAATCATCTGCTCGCAGGCCGTGCACTTGACCCACAGATTGTCCGGCGCCTCTTTGGTCACGATGGCGCGGATCTTGGGACGAACGAGTCTATCCAGCCAGCTCATGGCATCCTCGGCGTGAGTCTCGGAAAGCAGGAATTATTACAGAATTTCAATGGGTTGTCGAGCGGGCGATCGATCAGCGCAAATCCGCATGAATACGTTCCGCCGCCGCCTTCGGATCCGTCGCCTGGGTGATCGGTCGGCCGATCACCAGCACGTCGGCGCCGGCCTCGATCGCCTCCCTGGGCGTCATCACGCGTTTCTGGTCGTTAGCGTCGGCCCAGGAAGGACGCACGCCCGGCACCACCAGGAAGAAATTCCTGCCGCACGCGGCGCGCACCATTTTCGCTTCGGTCGGCGCGCAAACGATGCCGTCGACGCCGGATTGCTGCGCCAGCTTGGCCAGCCGCACGACCTGCAGCGCGGTATCGCCGGCTTGGCCGACCGCGGCGAGATCGTTCGCATCCAGGCTCGTCAATACGGTCACGGCGACGATCTTCGGCCGCGCATCGCCCGCCGACTTGGCGGCTTCCATCGCCGCGCGCAGCATCGCGGGGCCGCCGGACGCATGCACGGTCAGGATCGACGGCTTCAACGCCAGCACCGACCGCACGGCGCCGGCCACCGTGTTCGGAATGTCGTGAAACTTGAGATCGATGAACACCGGCACGCCGGCGCGCGCGACTTGCGCCACACCTTGCGGTCCGTGCGCGCCGAAAAATTCCAGGCCCAGTTTCAGCCCGCCGACATGCCCGGCCAAGGTGCCGGCCCAGCGCACGGCCTGGTCCTTATCGGTGGTGTCGATGGCGACGTAGACCGGTGACGCGCTCACGAAGCTGCTCCTGTCGCATTGCCCGCCGCCCAGCGGGTCATCTGTTCGGCGGTCCACTCGCCGTCCAAGGTTGCCGCCATCCGTTGGCCGATCACGGCGCCGAACTTGAAACCGTGGCCGGAAAAGCCGGTCAGCACCCAACCGCGCCGGCCGAGTTTCTCGACGATGAACCGCTCGTCCGGCTCGACGGTGTAGAAGCACGTCTTGGCAAAGTCGAGCCTGTATTGATCGAAATCGACCAGCCGCTTGCGGCACAAGGCGAGCAGCGTCTCGGCTTCGGCTTTGCTTGGTTCGCGGTCGCGGTCGGGCTCGCCGATCAGCGAGAACACGTGGTCGCCGACCTTGAGCCCCGTGCCGGCCACCGGTGGCAGCAGATAGAAGCCCCTGGCGTGCGAAATATCCAACAGCACCGGGCCCTTCCGCCACGCCGCCAGGAGCGTCGCGGGCGGCTTCAGATAGGTGACGATCTGGCGCGACGGGGTGACACGATTGGCCAGCCGCGGCAGCAGCCGAGTTACCCAAGCGCCTGCGGCCACGACGACCTGGTCGGCCCGCTCGCGCACGCCATCCTCCAGGATCACGGTGGCCAATTCCGGATCGATGTCCTTGACCGGCGTCCTGGCGCGCACCGAGGCGCCATGGCCGGCCAACCATTCGCCCAGCGCTTCGACGATGCGGTCGGCCAGCAGCGCGCCGCCTTGCGGCGTGAACAGGCCGCCGTCGATCTCATCGGTGCGGAACAGCGGAAAACGCTCGGCGACCTGTTGTTTGCTGAAGTCGTCGAATGCGACCCCGGCGGCGCGCAGCGACGCGCGCGTGGCATCGGCCCAGCCCATGCGTTCCGAATCGATCGCCAGCGCGCCGGTCTCGACGTAAAGGCGTTGGCCCAGATCGCGCCACAACGTCTCCCAGGCGGCGAACGCCATGTCGACCATGCGCGTGTAGCCGAGCGCCGCGCCGTAGGCATGGCGAATGATACGATGCTGATCGACCGACGAGCCGAGCGGGTTGGGGATGGCGCCGCGTTCGAACAAAGTCACCGCATGGCCGCGCTTGGTCAGCGCCCAGGCGGTCGACAAACCCATGATCCCGCCGCCGACGACGATGATTTTCATCGGCCGCGAACCTTTTCTTTTGCTTCACCCATTACGGGCGAGGGGGCTTCGGCGGACCGGCAAGGCAACCCGACATTCGAATAAATATTCAACATGCTATTTACCGGCGCCGTGCAACGTTTCGGCGGCTTCGGCGCGACCATAGGCGAGTTCGGCGGCGGCAAGGTCTTCCAGGGCCGTGCCGACGGATTTGAACAAGGTGATCTCGTCGCGCGCGCCGCGGCCCGCGATCGCGCCGCGGGTCAGGCCGAACAGATCGCCGTGCACGTCGCTTCTGGCGATCACGCCGGTGGCGAGCGGCTGCACCACGTCGCCGGCTTCCTTCAAGGCGCCGTCCAGCGTATCCACATAGACCCGCGCGCGACGGATCGCCTCGTCGTCGGCCTCGCGCATCTCGGGCGTGAAACCGCCGACCAGATCGACGTGCTGGCCGGGTTTCAACCAGCGGCCAAGGATCAGCGCCGCGTGCGAGAGGGTGGCGCAGCTGACGATGTCGGCCTGGGCCACGGCATGCTCCAGGTTGTCGGTGGCGCCGACCTCAAGGCTGGGGGCATTCAGCCGCGCCGCCAGCGCCCGGGCTTTGGCGGCGTCGCGGCCCCAGATCAGCACCCGCCGCAGCGGCCGGGCGGCGGCGTGGGCGCCGATCAGATGGGGTGCCAGGGTACCGGTGCCGACCATCAGCAGCGTCCGCGCGTCCTCGCGGGCCAGGTAGGTCGCCGCCAGCGCCGACGCCGCTCCGGTGCGTCGGGCGGTGAGCGCAGTACCGTCGACCAGGGCGCGGGGCTCGCCGGTCGTGGCGTCGAGCAGCAGATACTGGCCCATGACGCCCGGCAGGTCGCGCGCGCCGTTGCCCGGAAACACCGTGACGATCTTGACGCCGATATGCCCGCCCGCGCGCCAGGCCGGCATGATCAACAGGGTCCCGTCGGGGGCACCGGCGGTCTTGACCGTGTGGTGATGCCGCACGGGCAGTTCGCAGCCGGCCCGGAACATCGCGCGCAACGCTTCGATCAGGCCTGGATAATCGAGCAGCCGGTGCACGGCCGCTTGGTCGATCATGCGCATGGCGGGGCCTCGCTACGGCCGCGCGGGCGGCGTGGCGGTCAGTTTCTTCTCGGCATCGGCGACCTGGCGCTTGGCGGTGTCCAGCTGCGCCGAGACCTGGCGCAGATCGCGGGCGTTCTGCGCCGCCCGGTCGCGCCGGCGGATCCCGGACAGCCACGCGATGATGACGCCGACACAGAAGCCGAAGAACACCGCGATCAGCACGATGGCGAACAGCGGCAGATCGACGGCAAACGGCAGCGGCCAGAGATCGATCGGCGTGCGGACGAAATTATGCACGGCGAAGTTTACCGTTACGGCAGCCACGACAATGGCGATAGCCCAGCCGACATATTTCATGGCCGTCGATCCATAGGCTTGCAGTTGCTAAACATGCGCCGGGCGGCGGCGGGGCCGAGGCCCGGTGGGCGTTACGACTTGCCGTTCAGCTTTTCGCGCAGTTCCTTGCCCGACTTGAAGTAGGGCACGCGCTTTTGCATCACGGCGACGGTGGCGCCGGTGCGCGGGTTGCGGCCGACGCGCGGCTCGCGCATCTTGACCGAGAACGCGCCGAAGCCGCGCAGTTCCACGCGATAGCCCTTCTCGAGCGCAACCGAGATCTCATCGAAGATCGTGGTTACGATTCGCTCGACATCGCGGTGGAACAGATGCGGGTTCCGTTCGGCGATATGTTGAATAAGTTCGGACTTGGTCATGACGACAGGTCGATCGCGGGGGGCCAGAGTCTGGTGTGCGATGCCGGCGCGCTAACGCGTCGCAACAGGGCTATGAACCTGCCAAAGCCCCCACGCGCCGTCAAGTGTAAGTCTTTCTATTTGCACCGTTTTTCTTAACGACCCGCAAACGCGCTCAAGCACGATTCAAAGCCTCGCGTCAAGCCCCCGAATCGGCCGCTTTGTGCACAAGCAAAAGCCGCGGACTGCGAAGCAACCCGCGGCTTTTTTCGGAATCTGTAGAGTCGAGCGCGATTAAGCTTCTTCGCTCTCGTCGTCGTCCGACTTGTCCTTGTCGGCTTCCTTATCTTTGCGCGCCTTGCGGGCTTTGCCCTCGTCTTCGCGCCGTTTCAGCGCGGCGCCGAGAATGTCGCCCAGGCTGGCGCCGCTGTCGGACGAGCCGTACTGCGCCATCGCCTTCTTGTCCTCCTCGAGCTCGCGCGCCTTGATCGACAGGGCGAGCTTGCGCGAGGATTTTTCGATGTTGGTGATCTTGGCATCGACCTTTTCGCCGACGGCGAAACGATCCGGCCGCTGTTCGCTGCGGTCGCGCGATAGTTCGGCCTTGCGGATGAAGCCGGTAATGCCTTCGCTGACGTTGACTTCGATGCCGCCGTCGGTGATCGCAGTGACCGTGCAGGTGACCACATCGCCCTTCTTCAAGGCGCCGGCGGCACCCTCGAACGGGTCCTTTTCCAGCTGCTTGATGCCCAGGCTGATGCGCTCTTTCTCGGCGTCGATCTCGAGCACCTTGAACTTGACCACGTTGCCCTTGGCATGGTCCTGGATCGCCTTGTCGCCGGGCTTGTTCCAGTCGAGATCCGACATGTGAACCATGCCGTCGATTTCGCCGGGCAGGCCGATGAACAGGCCGAACTCGGTGATGTTCTTGATCTCGCCTTCCAGCTCGGTGCCGGGCGGGTACTTTTCCGCGAACACCTGCCACGGATTGTCCGTGCACTGCTTCAGGCCGAGGCTGATGCGCCGGCGCTGGGCGTCCACGTCGAGCACCATGACTTCGACCTCTTGGCTGGTCGAAACGATCTTGCCCGGATGCACGTTCTTCTTGGTCCAGCTCATTTCCGAGACGTGCACCAAACCCTCGATGCCCGGCTCCAGCTCGACGAACGCGCCGTAGTCGGTGATGTTGGTGACGCGGCCCTTGAGCTTCATGCCCTTCGGATACTTCGAATCCACGCCCGACCACGGGTCGGCCTCGAGCTGCTTCATGCCCAGGCTGATGCGCTGGGTTTCGGCGTTAAACCGAATCACCTGCACTTCGACCGTCTGGCCGATGCTGAGCACTTCGGACGGATGGTTGACGCGCTTCCACGAAATGTCGGTGACGTGGAGCAGACCGTCGATGCCGCCGAGATCCACGAATGCACCGTAATCGGTGATGTTCTTGACCACGCCTTGCAGCACTTGGCCTTCGGCCAGGTTGGAGACCAGTTCCGAACGCGCCTCCTGGCGCGTTTCTTCGAGCACGGCGCGGCGCGAAACCACGATGTTGCCGCGCGCGCGATCCATCTTGAGGATCTGGAACGGCTGCGGGGAACCCATGAGCGGGCCGACATCGCGCACCGGGCGGATGTCGACCTGGCTGCCCGGCAGGAACGCCACGGCGCCCGAAAGATCGACCGTGAAGCCGCCTTTGACGCGGCCGAAGATCGTGCCGGTGACGCGCTGGCTTTCGTTGAAGGCTTTCTCGAGCTGAATCCACGATTCTTCGCGGCGCGCTTTTTCGCGGCTTAGGACTGCTTCGCCGGCGGCGTTTTCCATGCGCTCGATGTAGACGTCGACCGTGTCGCCGGCCTTGATCTCGCCGACCTGGCCGGGTCCGCCGAATTCGCGCACCGAGATGCGCCCTTCGGCCTTGAGGCCGACATCGATCACGGCGATGTCGTTTTCGATCGCGACGACGCGGCCTTTGACGACGCGGCCTTCGAAGCGCTTGGTGGTGCCGAACGATTCTTCGAGCAGAGCGGCGAAATCTTCGCCGCCCGCTTTGACGGGGGTTTGGGCCGTATTGGCCATGGTGCTTGGTTTCCTTTCAGATCCAGGACGCCGTGGTGCCGTTGGCTGATCGCTTCCCGTCGTCCTGTACCGTCCGCGCGACCGTTTCGCGCGGGCGGGCTGTCAGGGCGAGGGCCGGGCCGGTGGAACCGTGCTTCGGCGTCTCTGGGCGACCCTCACCTCTACGGCACCGGCTGAGCCGCGTGCGGGGAGGCTGGGATCGGGACGTTTCGGGCTTATAACCGAGGCAAAACGTAGGATAGGGCGGTCTTAAACACCCCATCCGCGTCGAGCGCCGTGGAATCCAGCCGATACGCGTCTTCGGCCGGTTTCAACGGGGCGATGCTGCGGTCGCTATCCCTGGCGTCGCGGGCCTGCAGGTCTTGCAGGACGGCCGCTGGTATAGCCGCCTCGCCGCGGGCTTGCAACTCCTTGAATCGGCGGTTGGCGCGGGCTTCGACCGAGGCGGTGACGAAGAGTTTTATCGGGGCATCGGGACAGATCACGGTACCGGCGTCGCGCCCGTCCAGCACCGCGCCGTTTTTTCCGCCCGGCGGCGCGGCGGCGAAGCGGCGCTGGAAATCCAGCAGCGCCGCGCGCACCGAAGGTATCGCGGCGACCTTCGATGCGGCATCGGCGGCGGCGTTGGTGCGCAGATCCGGATCGGCCAGCAGCGATGCGAATTCGTTGGCGCTCATCGTTTCGGCGGCACGCGTCGCGGCTTGCGCGTCGGTCGGCGCGTTTCCCGCGCGCAGCGTTTTCAGTCCGACCGCGCGGTAAATGGCGCCGGTGTCGAGATAGGCAAAACCAAAATAATCGGCGAGCCGGCGCGCCAGCGTGCCCTTGCCGGCCGCGGCCGGCCCGTCGATGGTGATGACGGTGGGTTTTGCGATCGGGGGCTTGCTCATTTCGCCGTTTCGATCCTGGCGCCGAGCTTGTTCATAAAGCCCGCGAAATCCGGAAACGAGGTATCGATCATCGCGCCGTCGTCGACCGCGACCGGCCGTTCCGCCGCCGTGCCGAGCACGAGAAAACTCATGGCGATGCGGTGGTCCATGTGGGTCGCGATGCGGGCGTCGGCGAACGGCCCGCGCGGCGGCTTGCCGGTGCCGTGCACGACCAGGTAGTCGGCACCCTCCTCGATTTCGACGCCGCATAATTTCAGCGCCGCCGCCACCGCCGCCAGCCGGTCGCTTTCCTTGACGCGCAGTTCCGCCAAGCCATTCATGCGCGTGCTGCCGTCGGCGCAGGCGGCGGCTGCGGCCAGGATCGGATACTCGTCAATCATCGACGGCGCGCGTTCGGCCGGCACGTCGATGGCTTTGAGCTTGCTCGCGCGCGCGACGATATCCGCGACCGGCTCGCCGCCTTCGTTGCGCTCGTTCCGGTACGCCAGATCGGCGCCCATCTCGCGCAGCGTCTGGTACAGGCCGGTGCGCAGCGGATTGGTGCCGACGTTGTTCAAGGTCACCTGCGCCTCGGGCACCAGCAGGGCCGCCACCAGGGCGAACGCCGCGGACGACGGGTCGCCCGGGACCACGATGTCGCTGCCGACCAGTTCCGGATAGCCGGTTACCGTGACGTGGCGCGCGTGGCCTTCGTCGCGCACCTCAACCTTGGCACCGAAATGGCGCAGCATGCGCTCGGTATGATCGCGGGTTTTTTCCGGTTCGATCACGCTGGTGGCGCCCGGCGTGTTCAACCCGGCCAGCAGCACGGCGGATTTCACCTGCGCCGAGGGCACCTTTAATGTGTAAACGATCGGCAGCGGGTCGGCGGCACCCTGCAGCATCAGCGGCAAGCGATTGCCCGCGCGTGCCTCGAACCGCGCACCCATCTGGGTCAGCGGCTCGACCACGCGGCCCATCGGCCGCTTGCGCAACGACGCGTCGCCGGTGAAGAAACTCTTGAACGGGTGGGTCGCAACCAGGCCCATCAGCAGCCGTGCGCCGGTTCCGGAATTGCCGAGATCGAGGACGTCGCCGGGCTCGGTCAGGCCGCCCACGCCGCACCCGGACACGGCCCAGCTGCCCGGACCGGTCTGCACGATGTCCGAGCCCATCTGGCGCAGCGCAGCGGCGGTCGACAGGATGTCCTCGCCTTCCAACAGGCCGCCGATGCGGGTGCGGCCGACCGCGACCGATCCCAGCATCAGCGCGCGGTGCGAGATCGATTTGTCGCCGGGCGGGGTGCCGGAGCCCTGCAGGCGTTTGACGGCGCGGGAAATCAGCGGACGCACGGCGACTCCTTTCCGAAGACCGCCTGGCGGCGGGCGGTGGTTCCCTAGCATAGAGCGGCGCGCCGCTGATAGGGCCCACGGACGACGCAGCCCCGGCCGACACGCGGAAAGCCGCGGGCGGCGCCCGACCGGGCGGGGCAAATTTGCTTTTGACAGGGGGGCGCGAAAATGGCAAAGGGCACGGCCCGATTTTGGGCCGGCCGCTTCATCCCGTGGCGCCGGCCCGTTCACGCGAGGAGACCTTATTGGCCAAGGCTGAACTCGGAACCAAGCGTGTGTGCCCCAGCTGCGGCGCGCGCTTCTACGATCTTCGCCGCAATCCGGCCGCGTGCCCGAGTTGCGGCCACAGCTTCAATCCGGACGACCTGGTGCGCAGCCGTCGCGCCCGGTCTGCGCCGGCCGAAGAGCCCAAGCCGGTCGAGGAAAAGGCCAAGGCCGTGGCGGCGATCAAGCCGGCCGGCGACGATGCCGATGTGCCGGAGGAAGTCGCCGCCGATGAAGAAGCCGACGACGAATTGCTCGAGGACGCGTCGGACATCGGCGAGGACGGCGACGATATCGGCGAAGTCATGGAAAACGTCGACGAACCGGCCGAGGAACGTTGACGCACGGCGCTTCGACGCCCAGATTCGGACTTGCCGGGCGTCCCGCGAACGCTTAAGTACTCGGCCGCCCGGCTGCCCACGCTCGGCGCAAGCTTTATATTTTCAGGCGATAACGGGGCCGTAGCTCAGTTGGGAGAGTGCTTGAATGGCATTCAAGAGGTCAGGGGTTCGATTCCCCTCGGCTCCACCATCGCCCTAAAAAAGAACCCTCCGCATGGAGGGTTTTTTTATGTGCGCAACGGGCACCTTGGCCCGATGCGACGAAGCGATTTCGGCCGCGCCGCGCGCGACCTGGTCGGCTCGATCCGCGATCACTGAAACCGGTAGGCCGCCATGCTCAGGCTGCCGAAGCTGAAGCTCGCGTGCAGCAGTTCGCCGCGCGCGCCGGGGCCGGCCGCGCCCAAGGCGACGACGATGGGCAGAAAATGCTCGTCGCTCGGCTGCGCCAAATACGCGTGCGGCGCCCGCGTGCGGTAGGCGGCCAGATCTTCCGCGTGCGGGCCGGCGACCGTGTCCTTGATCCAATCGTCGAACTCGGTCGCCCAGTCGGGCGGCGGCGCCTCGCCGCTCCAATCGAGCTGACCGAGATTGTGCACGGCGCCGCCCGAGCCGATCACGAGCACGCCTTCCCGGCGCAGCGGCGCGAGCGCGCCGCCGAGCGCGAGATGATCGGCACCCGAAAGCATGGGTTGCACGGAAAGCTGCGTCACCGGAATATCGGCCTCGGGGTACATCAGCATCAGCGGCACCCACGCGCCGTGATCGAGCCCGCGGGCGGCCGCCACTTCATGCTCGATGCCGGCGCCGTCCAGCAACTGCGCCGTGCGTGCGGCCAACGCCGGTGCGCCGGGCGCGTTATACTGCAAGCGGTACAACTCGCGCGGAAAACCGAAAAAATCGTGGATCGTGTCCGGACGCGCAACGGCGCTCACGGCCGGGCGTTCGGTTTCCCAATGCGCCGAGACGATCAGAATGGCTTTCGGCTTGCCGAGCGTCTTGCCGAGGCCCTGCAGAAAGCTCCGCGCCGGAATGTCGTCGAACGGCAAGGTCGGCGCGCCGTGGGACACGAAGACGCTCGGCCAAGTCCGGTTTCCAGGTTCCATCATATCCCTGTTTATCCTTTGATCTCAGTCGCTTGCGATTCCCCGCCGGCGGCCTGCGCCCCTTGAATATAGGTGCGTCCGCGCCTAAATGTCAGATGTTCCAAGAGGCGGTGCTTCGGGCCGTCTTTGCAGCGGGTGCCGCACGTGACCCGCAACCGGCAGACGGTCCGCCGCGACGCGCGATCGGCTTCTGGCAAGCTCGCTCAACGGAGGAGATTGCCCCATGTCGCGACTCTCTTTGTTCAATTCGCCGCTCATGCTCGGCTTTGAACATTTCGAACAGATCGTCGATCGCGTCTCGAAGGCGCAGGCCGACGGTTATCCGCCGTATAACATCGAGCAGGTCGACGCCAACCGGCTGCGCATCACGCTGGCCGTGGCCGGCTTCGCGATGGCGGATCTCAACGTGCAAGTCGACGGCAATCAACTGGTCGTGCGCGGCAAGCAGACGGAGGACGAGACTCGGGTCTACCTGCATCGCGGAATCGCCGCGCGTCAGTTTCAACGCAACTTTGTGCTCGCCGAAGGCATCGAAGTGACCGGCGCCAGCGTCGATAATGGGCTTCTGCACGTCGAATTGGAGCGCCCGGAAGTCGAGCCGCGCGTGCGCAATGTCGAAATCCGCAACGGCAGCGGACGGAACAATCGAGGGTCGGACAGCATTAATGTGTTGAAGCCCGAATCGGTAAAGTCCGATCCAAGCAAGTCCGAAGCGAACAAGGCCGATGCAAGACGGCCCGCCTTAGAGACGAAAGGACGCAGAACATGAACGAACAAATCAATCCGATTCGGCAGATCAGCGAGGCCGAATTGGCCGCGCTGGCGGTCAATCATCTGGCGTACATCAAGCTCGTGCCGACGCCGGAAGGCCCGGCCCTGTATGAGGTCTTCAACGCCGACGGCACCGCGCTCGCCAAGTTCGAGGACCGCGAGATCGCCTTCGCGGCCGTTCGCCAGAACGATATGGAGCCGGTCAGCGTCCACTGACACGGCAAGATTGCGCCAGCAATGCCAGGGTGACTGAAGTGATCGCCCCGGCATAAGCTCGCCCGTCTACCGACGAGCGGGAGCGACATGAGCTTCACCTTCCACCTGACGTTCCGAAACGCGCAGCGGCCCGAGGCGCGCGTCAGCGCCGCGGATCTCGATGCGATCAAGCGGCTGATCGGCGGCACGCCCGGCCTCGCGAAAGCGCACCTCTACACGCCCGAGCGCGCCCACGATCCATATCTCGACGATGGGCCGCCGCCGCTGCTCGCCTTGCAGCTCTATTTTCCTGCGCTGCCGACGCTCGAGGCCGCCGCTTCGCGCAGCGGGCACCTGCAGGCGCTGGTCGACGGCGTGCCGAGCCTGGCCGGTGCGGAGGGCGCCCAGCAGGCGATGGTCGCGCGCGACTTCGCGGCGCCCGATCCGCGCTTCCAGGGTCCGCCGGGGCAGTTGCCGTGCACCTATCTGGTCGCCTATAGCGGCACCGCGCCCGACGAAAATCTGTGGATCGACTATTATATTTCGCACCATCCGGCGATCATGGCGCGTTTCCCGGGCATCCGTGAAATCGAGGTCGCGACGCGCGTCGAGTGGATCGCTTTCCTGCCGTGGCGTCGCGAGAATTGCCTGCTGCGTAACAAGGTGGTGTTCGACAGCAGCGCGGCGTTGACCGCCTCGCTCAACTCGCCGGTGCGCCACGAGATGCGCGCCGACTACAATAATTTTCCGCCGTTCACCGGCGCCAATACGCACTACCCGATGGCGACGCACACGATCTTCGGCAGGCAATAGAGCAGCGATATGTCGCGGCGCGGGTTCAGGCGGCGCGCGTTTCCGCCGAATCGGTCAGCACGGCGTACAGCGCGTCGGCCTTGTCCGATCCGCGCAGCTTCTCGCAGATCACACGGTCGCGCATCAGGCGCGAAATGCGCGCCAGCGCCTTTAAATGATCCGCGCCGGCGCCTTCGGGCGACAGCAGCAGAAAGATCAGATCGACCGGCTGGTCGTCGATGGCGTCGAAATTGATCGGCTGGTCGATGCGTGCGAACAATCCGATCAGCCGCGGCAAACCGGTCAGCTTGCCGTGCGGAATCGCGATGCCGTGGCCGACGCCGGTGGTGCCGAGGCGCTCGCGCTCGAGCAGCACATCGAAAATCTGGCGCTCGTCGCGCCCGCACAGGTCGGCGGCGCGGCGGGCGAGTTCCTGCAACGCCTGCTTCTTGCCGGTCACCTTAAGGTGCGCAATAACGGCATTCGGCTCGAGCAGATCGGCGATCTCCATCATGTCTCCTTGGCCCGGGACTATCGGGCCGTCTCGGGCATGCCTTGCGGATCGACCCAGCCGATGTGGCCGTCCCGCCGGCGATAAACCATGTTCAGTCCGCCATGCGCCGAATTGCGGAACAGGATGGCCGGCTGATCCGCCAGATCCAGACGCATCACCGCTTCGCTGACCGTGATCGTCGGCAGCTCCGTGGTCATTTCCGCGACCACGACCGGCTCCTGGACCGGCGACGGCTCGCTCGACGGATCGTGCGTTTCGTCGGCGTGATCCTGCAGCACGTATTGCTGCGCCTCGAAGCGCGCGGTTTCCTGCGCGGCATGGCGGCTGAAACTGCGCAGCCGCCGCTTGTGCCGGCGCAGCCGCTTGGCCACGTGTTCGCAGGCGGTGTTGAAAGCGGTATAGGCATCGGGCGCATCGGCGGTGCCTTGCACCATCATGCCGCGGCCGACATGCGCCGTGATATCGGTGTGGAAGGTGGAATTCTGCTTCGAGAACACGACGTGCGCCTCGATGGCACGGTCGAAATATTTCCCGATCGCGTCGGACAGATTTGTCTCGGCGTGCTGGCGGAGCGATTGGCCGACATCCATGTGTCGTCCGGTAACTGTGATGAGCATGGCGAGTCTTGATCCCGTCCGGAACGTGAACGCTAGAACCATGTTGCGAGGGCGCGGCAAGAGAGCCGACGGCACAACGCTCAAAGGGCGATCAACCCGGCTTTCAGGGCGGCGCACCCTAGTAACGCGACCCCCGCGAGTCAAGCCGAATGGGCGTCCGCGCCGACGGCCGGGTGAGTCCCGGGTTCGGGCGCCGGGGCGCACGGCGGCGCCTCCGCGGCGCGACCGCGCCGATCGGCCCGGCGCTCGCGCCGGCGCTCGAACGATGAGGCAATTCCCAATGATTCCCGATACTTGGCGACCGTTCGCCGGGCCACGTCGAAGCCCGCCTGGCGCAGCCGGTCGACCAGCGCGTCGTCCGACAGCACCTCGTCCGCCTCGGCGGCGATCAGCGATTTTATCTTTTGCCGCACCGTTTCGGCCGAGTGCGCGGCGCCGCCCGTCGTGTCGGCAATCGCCGTGGTGAAGAAATATTTGAACTCGAAGATCCCGCGCGGCGTCGCCATGAACTTGTTGGCCGCGGCCCGGCTGACCGTGCTTTCGTGCATTTCAACCGCTCCCGCGACGTCTTTCAGGGTCAACGGCCGTAATTGATCGACCCCGTGGGCAAGAAAATGTTGCTGCTGGCGCACGATTTCCGTGGCCACCCGCAGCAAGGTCGTACTGCGCTGATGCAGCGCCTTGATCAGCCAGTTCGCCGTCTGCAGATGCTCGGCAATGAATTTCTTGGCGTCCTTGCCCGGCGTTGTGCCGATTTCGAAAAGATACCTACGGTCGATAAGTACGTTCGGCAAAGTTTCCGGGTTCAGTTCGACCGCAAAACCGTTCTTGCCCGACGCGCGGACCAGCACATCAGGCACGACCGGCACGATCGGCGCCGAATCGAACGCGGTCCCGGCCGCGGATTGAGCGCGCGCACCTCGGCGATCATGTCGGTGACGTCCGTCTCGTCCACGCCGCACAGACGCGTCAGTCGCGCGATGTCGCGCCGCGCGACCAGATCGAGGTTGCTCAGCAACGCCTCCATCGCCGGGTCGTACCGGTTCCGGTCACGCAATTGTAGAGCAAGGCATTCCTTGAGATCGCGGGCGAACACGCCGGGCGGATCGAACTGCTGCAAGATCAGCAATACGGCCTCCGCACGCGCCGGCGCACAACCGAGTCGCGCCGCGGTCGCGGCCAGATCGCCGATGAAATATCCGTTCGGGTCGAGCGCTTCGAGCAGGTGCCATGCCACGGCGCGCTCGGCCGGGTCGCGCAATTCGGCTTCGATCTGCTGGCCGATATGATCGCGCAGGCTTGTCGCCGCGCCGGCCACGCGGGCCAGCCGGTCGCTGCCGTCGTCGCCGCCAACGCCGGACGAACCCGACTCCATGGTCGCGCCGGACGGCGCGTAGGTCTGATCCGCCTCGTCGCCGTTCCACAGATTGTCGCGGTCGGTATCGCGCGCCTCGTCCGCTTCGGCCAGCGTGTCCGGCGCGGCCAGCGGCGCCGTCGTATCGGCGGCGGCGCGCATGTCGTCGTCGAGTTCGGCGACGGGCACTTCCTCGGCGCCGTCGCCCCGTTGCAGCAGCGGGTTTTCGGCCAGCGCCTGGTCGACGAAGCTTTCCAGCTCGAGATGCGATAGCTGCAGCAGCTTGATCGCCTGCTGCAATTGCGGCGTCATCACCGGCGCCTGGCGAAGCGCCAGACGCTGCGAGAGAGCAGGTCCTATTCCGCGCGGGAGCGATGCCACCGGCGATCTCCCCGCCGTCACATGCTGAAGGATTCGCCGAGATAGACGCGGCGCACGTCTTCGTGCGCAACGATCTCGTGCGGCAACCCTTCCATCAATACGACGCCTTCGTGGATGATGTAGGCGCGATCGACGATTTCCAGCGTCTCGCGAACGTTGTGATCGGTGATCAGCACGCCGATGCCGCGATGCTTCAGGTGGCGCACCAATTCACGTATGTCGCCGACGGCGATCGGATCGATGCCGGCCAGCGGTTCGTCGAGCAGGATGAACTGCGGTTGCGCCGCCAGCGCGCGCGCGATCTCGCAGCGCCGCCGCTCGCCGCCGGAAAGCGCGATCGCCGGGGCGTTGCGCAAATGCGCGATGTTGAATTCGCTGAGCAGCTCGTCGAGCATGGTTTCGCGCGTCGCACGGTCGCGTTCGACGACCTCGAGCACGGCGCGGATGTTCTGCGCCACGGTCATGCCGCGGAAGATCGACGCTTCCTGCGGCAGGTAACCGATGCCCAGGCGCGCGCGCCGGTACATCGGCAGATCGGTGATGTCCCGGCCGTCCAGGTAAATGGCGCCGTATTCGGCCTGGATCAGGCCGGTGATGATGTAGAAGCAGGTCGTCTTGCCGGCGCCGTTCGGTCCGAGCAGGCCGACCACCTCGCCGCGCTGCACCGAAAGATTGACGCCGCGCAACACCGGCCGCTTCTTGAAGCGCTTGCCGAGCCCGAGCGCCGACAACCCGGTCGATTTAGCCGGGCCGGGTCCGCGGCCCGGGCCAGCGGCCGCGCGCGGCGCTTCGGCCTGCGGACGCAGCTTGGTTACATTGCCGGGGGTTATCGGACGGCTGTCGATCGGATCCATCGGGGGCGGTTCAAAGGCGGTTCAAGCGGTCGCGGCGGCGGGGGGTACCCGTGCCAAGCGCCATTATAGCCACATTGAACGTTCGGTTACTGCGACTTTTCGGTCGGCTTCACGCCCGGCTGGGGCTTGACAGGCGCGGGTTTCGTCGTGGTCGTTTTCGTTGCCGGGGTTTTGACGGGCTGCTTCTTCTGGCCCGGCGCCTGCAGGTTGAACAGATCGTCCTCGCCCTCGGTCTTCTCGCCGCTGCGCGGGAAGAACATGCCGGTCACCCGTTTGCGCTCGCCGGTCGCCGTCTTGCTCGCCAGCAGGCGACTGACGCCGGTCTTCATGTTCACTTCGGCCTCGTCGCCGTTCAACTGATTGTCGCCGCGCGTCAGCTTCACGTTGCCGATCAGCCGGGCGATGCCGGTGTCGCCGTCGTAAATCGCCTTCTCGCCGCGCGCCACTTCGTTGGCGGTGGTGATCACCACGTTGCCGATCGCGTCGATGCGTTTGACCTGGCTTTTGGCACCGTCGGGCGCCTGGATCAGGTTCATCTGCGTCTGGCCGGCGTCCTTCTTGTCCGCCGCCGGTTTGGTGGCGGGCTTGCTGTCGTGCAGATAGGCGATAAAACGGTCGGCGCGGATCTTCTTGTCGCCCTGCACCACAAGCGCGTTGCCCGAGACGACGGCGATCTTTTCCTTACTGCGATACTCGAGCCGATCATGCGCGGTAACCTTCGCGTTGTCGGTGGTGATCGCCAGGTTGGTTCCGGTCAGCGTGAACACGCCGGTTTCGACGTTGTACACACCGCGCTGCCCGGTGATGGTTTCCTTCGTCGTCGTGATTTTGACGTTGCCTTCGGCGATGACGTTGGTGATCTCGATGCGGTTGTTCTCGCCCTGGCGATACTCGGCCTTCAGCGTATCGGCGCGGAGCGTCATGTCGCCGCGCTTGGCCGTCGCGTTGCCCTTGGCCAGGTAGATTCGCTCGTTTTGCCGCCATTCGACCGAATCGTCCGCTTCGATGATGACCGGCTGGTCGGACTTGTTGGTCAGGCCGACGCCCTGCGCAATCGCCGCCGCGGCCGCTATGCCGAGCGTGGCAAGCAGCGCAAGGACAAACAAACCAAGCTTGGACAAGCGCGTCGGATTCATGTCGCTTACCTCTTCGGTTCGGTTGCGGGCGTCGCGTCATTCGGCTTGGCCTTGGGCTCGTCGGTCGCGCCGAAATTGGGGAAAATTTCCTTCGTGTCCTGGTCGTTGACGTTGAACACGATGCGGCTCTTGCCGGTGAAAATCACGGTCTTGCCCTTGTCCGTGATCTTGAATCCCTCGGCGGTCAACGAGCCCTTCGGGCCGGACGCGGCGACCGGCTTGTTGCCTTCCGCCCAGCCGTGCGTCACGTCGACCTTGGCGTACTCGGTTTTGAACGTATAGCCGGCATCGTGATAGACGTTGACGTCGCCGACCAACTCGATCTGCTTGGCCTTCTGGTGGAACACGCCGTCCTTCGCGGTTACCGCGACCCACTGGCCGTTCTCCAGCGTGATGTCGGCCTTCGGCTTCTGCAACATGACGGTGTCGGCGTCCTTGTTTTCCATGCGCGCCAATTCGGCGGTGACGCGATAAGGCCGGTTCTTGTCGTCGGTGCCGACGAAATTCGGCGATACCATCTGGAAGTTCTGCAGATCGTCGGGTTTGAAGGTCTGCAGCACGCTGTTGGTCGCTTGTTGCTTGGTGGATTTGATTTGCGGCCAGAAGAATACGGCGCCGAGGAGCAGGATCGCCAGCAGCGGCATGACGTACTTCATCAGCCCGATGAACCGGCTGTAAACGCCGATGCGGCTCTTGTTGCGCACGCGCTTGGGCAGATGATCCAGTCCGGTGCCGGCGTCGGTTGCGTTGCCGTCCATGCTGATGCGACTCCGGTTCACGCCACGCCGGCGCGCAGGCAATCGTGAATATGAATGATGCCCAGCGGCCGCCCGGCGTCGACCACGAACAGGCTGGTGATCGATGCCGCATTCATCAGGCCGAGCGCCTCGGCTGCCAGCGCCTGCGGGCGAATGGTGCGCGGCTGCGCAGTCATCACGTCGCCGGCCGGCTGCTGCAGCAGTCCGGCATTCATGTGCCGCCGCAAGTCGCCGTCGGTGACCACGCCGATCAGCGCGCCCCGCCGGTCGACAATGCCGACGCAGCCGAAGCGCTTGTTGGTCATGACAATCAATGCGTCGGCCATGCTGGCCTCGGGCCCGCACAGGGGCAGTTCGTCGGCGCCGTGCATGATGTCGCTGACGCGCAGCAGGACGCGGCCCAACCGTCCGCCCGGATGCAGCACCTGGAAATCGTCGGCGGAAAAGCCTTTGCGGCGCAACAGCGCGATCGCCAGCGCATCGCCGAGCGCCAGCATCATGGTGGTCGAGGTGGTCGGCGCCAAGCCCAACGGACAGGCCTCGGCCGCCATTGGCAGAATGAGCTTAACGTCGGCGCGGTCGGCCAACGCGCTCTTCGCGCCGCTGGTGATGCCGATCAGCGTGATACCGAAGCGCCGCGTGAACGCGATGATGTCGGACAATTCGGAGGTTTCGCCGGAGTTCGACAAGGCGATAACCGCGTCCTGCGGCGTGACCATGCCGAGATCGCCATGGCTGGCGTCGGCCGGATGCACGAAGAACGCCGGCGTGCCGACCGATGCGAGCGTTGATGCCAGTTTGCGGCCGATCAGGCCGCTTTTGCCCATGCCGGTCACGACCACGCGGCCGGTCACCTTGGCGAGCGCCGATACGGCGCGGCCGAGCGCGTCGCCCAGCGCGCCGTCCAGCGCGTCGGCGGTCGCCGCTATGCCCTGGCATTCGAGATCGAGCACGCGGCGGGCTGCCTTGATGTCGGCAACCTTATGCTCGGCGCTGCGACCGTTGGCCGGGGCGCGCGCTTGCGTTGGTCTGGTCTTGTTGGTTCGTGCCCGCATGTCGCCCGGCAACGCCTGGAGGTCCTGTTTAGTCATATACGGCGCGACGCGGCTGCGGCGCCCCGTGAAACCCGCAGAATTCTGCGGCTTGCGGCCGCAACTGGCGTTCCGCCCCTCGATTTACAGGCATATAAGCGGGCCGGACCGTCGCTGCAACCCATTACCTACCAGAAGCGCGGCCAAATCAAGGGCCCGTCGGACGCGCCGCGATGCCGCCGCGCGCCGTTAACCGGCCGTCAATGCTCGAAAATATCGCCTTCGGCCCAGCCGGCCAGGTCCAGTTCGGCGCGATGCGGCAGGAAATCGAAGCAGGCCTGGGCCAGGGCCGTGCGGCCTTCGCGCGCCAGCAAATCGTCGAGCTTGGCCTTGAGCGCATGCAGATGCAGCACGTCGGCGGCAGCGTAGACCAATTGGTCGTCGTTCAACTGCGCGGCGCCCCAGTCCGAGCTTTGCTGCTGCTTGGAGATATCGACGCCGAGCAATTCCTTGCACAGGTCTTTGAGTCCATGCTTGTCGGTCATGGTGCGGACCAGCTTGGACGCCGTGCGCGTGCAATAAACCGGCTTGGCCAGGGTGCCGACATAGCGCAGCATCATGGCGATATCGAAGCGGCCGAAATGGAAGATCTTCAGACGCTGCGGGTCGCTCAGCAGTTTCGCCAGATTGGGGGCGTTAAAATCGCCGCGCGCGAACTGCACCATATGGCAGACACCGTCGCCGGCCGAAAGCTGCACTAGGCACAGACGGTCGCGCCACACGTTCAGGCCCATCGTTTCGGTGTCGATTGCCACCGACCGGCCAAGATCGAGACCGGCCGGCAGATCGCCGCGATGAACGTGAATGTTTTTCGCCATGCCGCCCGTGTCACGCCGCCCGTGTCATACCGTCAGTGTCGTGCAGGCGGTCAGGTAACCGCGTGCGAAAGAATGGTGCCCAGGAGAAGACTCGAACTTCCACGACCTTTACAGTCACTAGAACCTGAATCTAGCGCGTCTACCAATTCCGCCACCTGGGCACTGCGCCGTGCAGCCGGCTGCGCCGGCTCCCGCGGGCCTTCAGGTAAGCGTCGGCCGGCCGGCGGGGCGAGGATGGGTACAAGGCCAGACTGTCCATGTCAATGGGTACGGGTCCCGGAAAGCCGCCGAAAAGCCGCGGGAACCCGGGGAAATCCGTCGCACCGTTGTTCTGCGCCGCCTGCCTTGCCACAGGCGCGGCGCTTGGCTAGGGATAGGCCTCGTTACGCCGCAGCCGGGGCTGGGTCGCTCCCGGATGTCTGCCGCGGTTCGAGATGGGAGCTTCGATGCAGATCAAGCGCGTTACCGTATTCGGCGGCTCGGGGTTCATCGGGCGCCACATCGTCCGCCGCCTGGCGGGCCAGGGCATCATCGTGCGCGCCGCGGTGCGTCATCCGGACAGCGCCTTGTTCCTGAAGCCCATGGGCGCCGTGGGGCAGGTCGTGCCGGTGTTCGGTGACGTCAAGAACGAAGCGGCGGTCGCGGCGGCCGTGGCGGATGCTGATGCGGTGATCAACGCCGTCGGGCTCGCGATCGAATCGCGCAAATACCGGTTCGACGATGTGCACGTTAAGGGTGCCAGCGTGGTCGCGCACGCCGCCAAACAGGCCGGCGCCAAACATTTCGTACACCTTTCGGGCATCGGCGCCGATGCGGATATCGATTCAAAATACGTGCGCGCGCGCGCCGGCGGCGAAGCCGCGGTAAAATCCACGCTGCCCGACGCTACGATTCTGCGCCCGAGCATCGTCTTCGGGCCGGAAGATCATGTCTTCAACAGGATTGCCGTGGCGGCGCGGTGGATGCCGGCGCTGCGGGCTTTCGGCGGCGGAATGGCAAACGTGCCGCCGGTTTATGTCGGCGACGTCGCCGACGCGGCGGTCAGGGCGCTGTTCGATGCGCATGCGCGCGGCAAAGTATACCAGCTCGGCGGGCCGGCGATTTACACGTATCGTCAGTTGATGGAACTGGTGCTCAAGGAGATCGGCCGCAGGCGCCGGATCGTCTCGGTGCCGTTCGTCATCGCCAACCTGCAAGCCATCATGCTGAGCCTGTTGCCGAAGCCGCCGTTGACGCGCGACATGCTGAAGCTGCTCGCCATCGACAATGTGGTGCAACCGGGCGCCGCCGGTTTGGCCGAACTCGGCATAACGCCGACCGCGGTCGAGGCGATCCTGCCGACTTACATGGATCGGTACCGGCGCGGCGGTCGCACCAGCCAAGCGCGTTTCGCGTAAGGCGGCGGCGCGCGGTTCCGCTTCGATCAGCCGATCGCGTAGGCCCAATACAAGAGCCCGACGCCGACCACGATCCGATAAATCACGAACGGCGTGAACCCGGCGCGGCGCAACCACGCCATCATGCCGGCGATCGCAAGCAGCGCGCATGCGAACGCAAGCCCAAGGGCGAGCAGCGCATCCGTGCGCAACGCGAGATCGCCCGACTGATAGATCTCGCGACCGATCAAAACGGCTTGGCCGATGCCGACCGGGATCGACAGCAGCAGCGACAGCCGCGCCGCATCTTCGCGCTCGAACGCCAGGAAACGCGCCGCCGTCATCGTAACGCCCGATCGGCTGGCGCCCGGAATCAGCAATGCCACCGCTTGCGCGAGCCCGAGCGCCAACGCGTGGGTGAAGCCGACATGCTCCATCTTGCGCAACGTCATGAAGCGTTTGTCGCCGACGTACAGCAAGATGCCGAACACCAGCATGGCCCAGCCGATCAGCGCCAGATTGTGCCGCGCGGCGTTGATGTGCTCGCGGAACAGGAGTGCTGCGGCCACGACCGGAATCGTGGCTGCAATCAGGAGGAAAAGGAGCCGCGCGCCCGGCGTCCACCTGCCGACAAACAGGAGGAACAATCCGCGCAGCATCTGCGCAACGTCGCGCCAGAGATACAGCGCCACGGCGAGCAAAGTGCCGACATGCACGGCGGCTTCGATCTGAATGCCATGGTCCGGCCAACCGGTCAGCTTGGGGATCATGATCAGATGCGCCCAAGACGAAATCGGCAGGAACTCGGTGATCCCCTGCATCACCGAGACGACGATGATATGCAACAGCTCCAACGAACCCCCGATTGCCCCCAAGTTCCCCGGTCCGGCCCCGGGTCCGGCCCCCCGGCCCGACACTCGGAACGATCATTCGCTAGGGCGCCGAGACTAGAACAATTTCCACGCGATTAGAATTGACCGGATCGCCACATGAGACCGGGCCGGCCGCCTGAAGCCGGCAATTGCGTTCAGATTTTCGGCACCGTCATGCCGCGCTGCACGGCCGGGCGCGCGCCGATGGCATTGAGCCAGCGGTCGATCGACGGCGTCGCGCCGATCTGCGCGCCGCGAAACTTGCGCACCGTCGGCAGCATGCCGAGGACCGAAGCATAGGTCGGCATGTCGGCAATGGAATATTCCCGGGCCAGGTATTCGTGCGCAGCAAGTCGGGTCTCGAGTACTTTGAACAGCCGCACGGTCTCGTCGGCGAAGCGATCGAGGATCGGCGCCGGCGTGCTGTCCGCGCGATCGCCGAAATAATGCAGCTGCGGGAAGTTGGCGCCGATGCCGGTCAGGCCCCACAGCAGCCACGAATATGCCTCGGCGCGGCGCGGACCCGGCGCCGGCAGGAAGCGCCCGGACTTCTCCGCCAGATAAATCAGGATGGCGCCGGTTTCGAACACCGCCTGCGGGCCTTGCGGCGTGTCGTGATCGACGATTGCCGGCAGCTTGTTGTTGGGCGATATCTTGAGGAATTCCGGCTTGAACTGCTCGCCTTTGGTGATGTCGACAAGCTCGACCGCATACGGCGCCGCGATCTCCTCGAGCATGATCGCGACCTTGCGGACGTTCGGGCCGGGGTAGGCGTAAAATGTGATCATGGGCGGCTCGGCTGTCGGCGAATCAATGGCCGCGCCTGGTCTGGATCAATTCGACCTTGTAGCCGTCCGGGTCCTCGACAAACGCCAGCACGACGCTGGCGTCGTTCTTCATCGGGCCGGCCGGGCGCACGATCTTGGCGCCGTGCTTCGACAACTCGTCGCACGCGGCATAAACATCGGACACGCCGATCGCCACGTGGCCGTACGCATTGCCGAGTTGATACGGCTCGTTACCCCAATTGTGCGTGAGTTCGAGCACCGTGTGGTCCGTTTCGCCGCCGTAGCCGACGAACGCGAGGGAAAACTTGCCTTCGGGGTAGTCGTGCTTGCGCAGCAACTTCATGCCGAGCAAGTCGCAATAGAAATGGAGCGATTTGTCCAGATCGTAGACCCGCAGCATGGTGTGCAGCATGCGCGCATCGGCCAGCGCGGGGCGGGCGGCGGCTTTTTCCATCGTCATCGTGTTCCTCGGTTGGTCCGAAACGGCGCCATCAATATCCGATCCTGCCCGTGCGCGGAAGCGCCGGCATGGGGGACCGATCGCTTTGCGTCGAAGGCCGAGGGATTTATTAGTTCCATTTCGGTATCATTATAGCTTTAATAAGAAGCTGAAAAATTTATCAGGAAACTAGGCATGCAAATATTTGAGAAAATATGTCATTATCACTGACACAATATGTCGTTTTCTCTCGATTCCGACGCCCACTTCGCTTATCTAGCTCGTGAACGATGGGAATTCGGCGGGGGAAGCCCCGCCTGACGATGCCGCTGCCGCTCCCCAATGATGCGGTGCAACGGCCACGCTACCGCCCCATCCGCTGCCGCCAACGCGCGTAGGAGAGCCGGCCTAAACGCCCGGCCAAGGATCGTCATGGCTACGAAAATGCTGCGCTTCGTCAATCTCGGCCAGCGCATGCCCGAAAAGCGCGAGGCCGACGAGCGGCGCGCCGACTTCAACGAGATCTACGGCAATTACCGGCCGGAGGCCGCGCAGCAGCAATCGTCGCGCTGCTCGCAATGCGGCGTGCCGTTCTGCCAGATTCATTGTCCGCTGCAGAACAACATCCCCGATTGGCTGATGCTGACCGCCGAAGGACGGCTCGAAGAAGCCTACGAAGTTTCCGCCGCGACCAACAACATGCCGGAGATCTGCGGCCGCATTTGCCCGCAGGATCGGCTGTGCGAAGGCAATTGCGTGATCGAACAATCGGGCCACGGCACGGTCACGATCGGCTCGGTGGAAAAATTCATCACCGAAACCGCGTGGGAAAACGGCTGGGTCAAACCGGTCAAGCCGCGCCGCGAGCTCAAGCAATCCGTCGCCATCGTCGGCGCCGGTCCGGCCGGCATGGCCGCGGCCGAACAATTGCGCCGGCGCGGCTATCAGGTGCACGTCTACGACCGCTACGACCGCGTCGGCGGGCTGCTGATCTACGGCATTCCGAATTTCAAACTCGAAAAACTGGTCGTCACGCGGCGCGCGAAATTGCTCGCCGACAGCGGCGTGCATTTTCATCTGAACTTCGAGGTCGGCCGCGACGCGACGCTCGCCCAGTTGCGCGAACGGCACGACGCCGTGCTGCTGGCGACCGGCGTTTACAAGGCGCGCGACATCCAGGCGCCCGGCGTCGGCCTCGGCAACATCGTGCCGGCATTGTCTTATTTGGTCGCCAGCAATCGCCAGGGACTCGGCGATGCCGTGCCGGAATTCGAATCCGGCGCGCTGAACGCCGACGGCAAGCACGTGGTCGTGATCGGCGGCGGCGACACGGCAATGGATTGCGTGCGCACCGCGGTGCGCCAGGGCGCCAAATCGGTGAAGTGCCTGTATCGGCGCGACCGCAAGAACATGCCGGGGTCGATGCGCGAAGTTTCGCACGCCGAAGAAGAGGGCGTCGAGTTTGTCTGGCTTTCGGCGCCCGAAGCGTTCCTCGGCGACGATCGTGTCGCCGCCGTGCGCGCGCATCGCATGCGCCTGGGCGCGCGCGACGCAACCGGCCGCGGCGAGCCGCGCCCGGTGGAAAATTCCAGCTTCAAGCTCGAAGCCGATCTGGTCATCAAGGCGCTCGGCTTCGATCCCGAAGACATTCCGGTGCTGTTCAACGCGCCGGAGCTGGAAGTCACGAAATGGGGCACGGTCAAAATCGACTGGAAATCGATGATGTCCAATCTGGATGGCGTGTTCGCCGCCGGCGACATCGTGCGCGGCGCCTCGCTGGTGGTCTGGGCGGTGCGCGACGGGCGCGACGCCGCCGCCAGCATCGATCGCTTCATCCAGGCCAAGGCCGCGCCCGCCGGCCTGGCCGTGGCTGCGGAGTGATTCCATGCTGCGGCTGTACGATTTTCTGGAATCGGGCAACGGCTACAAGGTGCGTCTGCTGCTGACGCAGCTCGGGATGCCGTTCGAGTATGTCGAGCGCGAGATCCTGCGCGGCGAAACGCGCACGCCGAATTTTCTGGCCAAGAATCCGAACGGCCGCATTCCGCTGTTGCGCCTGGAAGACGGCACGCACCTGGCCGAATCCTGCGCCATTCTCTGGTACCTGTCTGAAGGCACGGCGTTCGCGCCGGATTCGCGCGTGGCGCGCGCGCAGACGCTGCAATGGATGTTCTTCGAGCAATACAGCCACGAGCCGTACATCGCGGTGGCGCGCTTCTATCGCCACGTCGCCAAGCTGGCGCCCGAGCAGGAGCGCGAATTGCCCAGACTCATGCGGCGCGGATCGGCCGCGCTCGATGTGATGGAACGGCATCTCTCGACGCACAGTTATTTTGTCGGCGAACGCTACGGGATCGCCGATATCGCATTGTACGCCTACACCCACGTGGCCGACGAAGGCGGATTCTCGCTCGACGCGTATCCGCAAATCCGCGCCTGGCTCGCGCGCGTGAAGGCGCAGCCGAATCACATTTCGATCACGCTTCGCCCCGGCATCCCGGTGCAGGAAGCGGCCTAGGAGAGTGCGATGACCCAACGCCCCGATCAACCCGAGCTCGAATCCGGCGAAGAGTTCATTCTGCGCTGGAAACGCGACGCCGAGCGCCTGGCCGCAGAGGGTCTGTACGATCCGGCCAACGAGCACGATGCGTGCGGCGTCGGCATGGTCGTCGCCATGGACGGCAAGCCGCGCCGCGAAGTGGTCGAAGCGGGCATTACCGCGCTCAAGGCCGTGTGGCACCGCGGAGCGGTCGACGCCGACGGCAAGACCGGCGACGGCGCAGGCATTCACGTGCAGATTCCGCAGGATTTCTTCAAGGCGCACGTGCGCCGGATCGGCCACGAAGTGCTGCCGGGCCGCCTGGCCGTCGGCATGGTGTTCCTGCCGCGCACGGATTACGCGGCGCAGGAGCGCTGCCGCTGCATCGTCGAATCGGAAATCCTCAAGTTCGGGTACATCATTTATGGCTGGCGCCAGGTGCCGGTCGACGTGACCATCGTCGGCGAAAAAGCCAACGCGACCCGGCCCGAAATCGAACAGATCATGATCGCCAACACCAAGGGCGTGAACGATTCCCAGTTCGAGATGGATCTCTACATCATTCGCCGTCGCATCGAGAACGCGGTGCTGCGCGAAATCATCAAGGATTTCTACATCTGCTCGCTGTCGTGCCGGTCGGTCATCTACAAGGGCATGTTCCTGGCCGAGCAGCTCACCGCCTTCTATCCGGACCTGCTGGACGAGCGCTTCATCTCCAGCTTCGCCATCTATCACCAGCGCTATTCGACCAATACGTTCCCGACCTGGCATCTGGCGCAGCCGTTCCGCGTGCTCGCGCACAACGGCGAAATCAACACGGTGCGCGGCAACGTCAACTGGATGAAATGCCACGAACCGCGCATGGCGCACCGCCAGTTCGGCGAGCATATCAACGACATCAAGCCGGTCATCCAGCCGGGCGGCTCGGATTCGGCGGCGCTCGACAACGTGTTCGAAGTCATGGTGCGCACCGATCGGTCGTTGCCCATGGTCAAGGCGATGATGATTCCGGATTCGTGGACCTACAAGAAAACCGTGCCGCAGGCGCACCGCGATCTGTACGCATTCACCAATGCGGTCATGGAGCCTTGGGACGGGCCGGCGGCGATCTGCGCGTTCGGCGGCCGGTGGGCGGTCGCCGGCATGGACCGCAACGGGCTGCGGCCGCTACGCTACAGCATCACCAACAAGGGGCTGCTGATCGTCGGTTCGGAAACCGGCATGGTGCCGATGGCCGAACAGGACATCACCGAGAAAGGCCGCGTCGGCCCGGGCGAAATGCTCGCGATCGACATGTGGGAAGGAAAATTTTACCGCGACCGCGAAATCAAGGACAAGCTGGCCGGCGAACATCCGTATGCGCGCTGGGTCCACAACATCACCGAGCTGGATAGTCTGATCAAGCAGCCGGTCGCCGTCTCCGAACTGGACCGCGACGGGCTGCGCCGCCGGCAATATGCGGTCGGCTGGAACATGGAAGAGCTCGAACTGATCCTGCATCCGATGGCCGAAGAAGGCAAAGAAGCCGTCGGCTCGATGGGCGACGATACGCCCAACGCCGTGCTGTCGAGCCAGTATCGCGGGCTGCATCATTTCTTCCGGCAGAATTTCAGCCAGGTCACCAACCCGCCGATCGACAGTCTGCGCGAACGCAATGTCATGTCGCTGAAAACGCGGCTCGGCAATCTCGGCAACATCCTCGATACCGACGAAAGCCAGTGCAACCTGCTGCAGCTTGAATCGCCGGTGCTGCTGAACGCCGAATTCACCGCGATGCGCGATTACATGAAGGACACGGTGGTCGAGGTCGATTGCACCTTCGATCCGGTCGACGAAACCGCGTTGCGCAACGCGATCGCCCGCATCTGCCAGGAGGCCGAGGACGGCATCCGCGGCGGCTGCGTGCACGTGATTCTCAGCGACAAGCAGATCGGCGAAAGCCGGGCTTCGATTCCGATGATCCTGGCCGCCGGCGCGGTGCATTCGCATCTGGTGCGGCAGAATCTGCGCACCTTCACGTCATTGAACGTGCGTTCGGCAGAATGCATGGACGTGCATTATTTTGCCGTGCTGATCGGCGTCGGCGCGACCACGGTGAATGCGTATCTTGCCGAGGAAACCATCGCCGACCGGCACCGCCGGAGCCTGTTCCCCGGCAAGTCGCTCGAAGACGTCCTGAAAAACTATAAGAAGGCCATCGGCGACGGGCTGCTCAAGGTCATGTCGAAAATGGGCATCGCCGTCATCTCGTCGTATCGCGGCGGCTGCAATTTCGAGGCGGTCGGATTGTCGCGCACCTTGGTGGCCGAGTTTTTCCCGGGCATGCCGTCGCGCATTTCCGGCCTCGGTCTGCCGGGCATCCAGCGCAAGGTCGGCGAGCTGCATGCGCGCGCATGGCGCGACGATGTCGTGGCGCTGCCGGTCGGCGGCTTTTACCGCTATCGCAAGAGCGGCGAACAGCACGGCTTCGAAGGCAGCCAGATCCACATGCTGCAACAGGCGGTCGCGACCGATTCGTTCGCCACGTTCCGGCGCTACAGCAAGGCAGTGCATTCCTATCCGCCGGTCGCCCTGCGCGACTTGCTGGAATTCGATCTGACCAAGGTCAAGCAGGATGTCTCGATCGACGATGTCGAATCGATCACCGAGATCCGCAAACGGCTGGTGACGCCCGGCATTTCGCTCGGCGCCTTGAGCCCCGAAGCGCACGAGACGCTGTCGATCGCGATGAACAGGATCGGCGCCAAATCGGATTCCGGCGAAGGCGGCGAGGATCCCGCGCGCTACACGCTGAAGCCGAACGGCGACAACGCCAGTTCGGCGATCAAGCAGGTCGCCTCGGGACGCTTCGGCGTCACCGCCGAGTACCTGAACAACTGCCAGGAACTGGAAATCAAGGTCGCGCAGGGTGCGAAGCCCGGCGAAGGCGGGCAGTTGCCCGGCTTCAAGGTCTCGTCGCTGATTGCGCGGCTGCGCCATTCGACGCCCGGCGTGACGCTGATCTCGCCGCCGCCGCACCACGACATCTATTCGATCGAAGACCTGGCGCAGCTCATCTACGACCTCAAGCAGATCAACCCGGACGCCAAAGTCTGCGTCAAGCTGGTCGCGCAATCCGGCATCGGCACGGTGGCCGCCGGCGTCGCGAAAGCTCAGGCCGACGTGATCCTGATTTCCGGGCACGTGGGCGGCACGGGCGCGTCGCCGCAATCGTCGATCAAGTATGCCGGCATCCCCTGGGAAATGGGCCTGGCCGAAGTGCACCAGGTGCTCTCCCTCAACCGGCTGCGCCATCGGGTCAAGCTGCGCACCGACGGCGGGTTGAAAACCGGCCGCGACATCGTCATGGCGGCGATGCTGGGCGCCGAGGAATTCGGCATCGGCACGGCATCCCTGATCGCCATGGGCTGCATCATGGTGCGGCAATGCCACATGAACACCTGCCCGGTCGGCGTGTGCACGCAGGACGACGCGCTGCGCCAGAAGTTCACCGGCTCGCCCGAGAAGGTCATCAACCTGTTCAGCTTCATCGCCGAAGAGGTGCGCGAGATTCTGGCTTCGCTCGGCATGCGCTCGCTGACCGAGGTGATCGGCCGTTCAGATCTGCTGATGCAGATCAACCGCGGCGGCACGCATCTGGACGATCTCGACCTCAACCCGATCCTGGCCAAGGCCGATACCGGCAGCCAGCCGGCCTACTGCACGCTCGAAGGCCGCAACGAAGTGCCGGAAACGCTCGATGCGCAGATGATTCTCGACGCCAGCCGCGCGCTGGAGGCCGGCGAGAAAAGCCAGTTGGCGTACAATATCCGCAACACGCACCGCGCGATCGGCACGAAGCTGTCGTCCGCCATCACCCGGCGCTTCGGCATGAGCACGCTGCGTCCGGGCCATATCACCGCGCGCCTGCGCGGTTCGGCCGGCCAGTCGCTCGGCGCCTTCGCCGTGCAAGGCTTGAAGCTGGAGGTGTTGGGCGACGCCAACGATTACGTCGGCAAGGGGCTTTCGGGCGGCACCATCGTCGTGCGTCCGCCGGGCGCCAGCAATCTGATTTCCAATCAGAACGTCATCATCGGCAATACGGTTCTGTACGGCGCCACGGCCGGAAAACTTTTCGCCGCCGGGCAGGCCGGCGAACGCTTCGCCGTGCGCAACTCGGGAGCGCGCGCGGTGGTCGAAGGCTGCGGATCGAACGGCTGCGAATATATGACCGGCGGGCTGGTCGTGATTCTCGGCAACGTCGGCGACAATTTCGCGGCCGGCATGACCGGCGGCATGGCTTTCGTCTACGATCCGCAGCAAAGATTTGAGCTCTGCGTCAATGCCGAGACCGTGCTTTGGCAGCGCATCGAAACCGACCATTGGGATCACGTCGCGAAGGAGCTGATCGGCGAGCACTGGCGCGAAACCCATTCCAGGTTCGCCGAAACCATCCTGCGCGATTGGGATCGCGAGGCGCCTAAATTCTGGCAGGTTGTGCCGAAAGAAGCGGTTCGGCTGCTCGAGCAACCGCTCGGCCGCGAAACGCCGGTCGCTCAAACGGCCTAGCAAGGCGTCGGTATCCGCGTAAAAAACGGCGCCGGATATTGATGCATCCGGCGCCGCTTTGTTTCACAATGGCTCATGACCGGTCGTCTGCACCAGATCAACATGGAATATCAGGCCGTCGAGGACCGCATGGTCCTGCGCCTGAACACCACGGACCAGAAGGAATTCCGCCTCTGGATGACGCGGCGTTTCGCGCGCCAATTGTGGGACGCGCTGATGAAGATCATGGCGCAGAATCCCGGAATCCAGAAATTCCAGGACCCCGACGCGCAAAAGGCCATGATGGCGTTCGAGCAGGATCGCGTGGTCAAGAAGGAGCAGTTCGAGCAGAAATTCTCCGAGAATGCGGCGGAATTTCCGCTCGGCAAGGAGCCGCAACTGCTGACTGGCTTTGCCTATCATGCGGCGGCCGAGAAAAAGCCCGGCCGTATCGCGTTTCAGACCCAGAAAGGTGCCGACATCAACTTGCCGGTCAACGATCAGATCGTCTATTCGATGGCGAAGATGCTCGCCAACATCGTCAAACAGACCGGCTGGGATCTGAAATTCGAGATCGGCTTCGGCACGGACGAGGTCGCCAAGCCGGCGCGGGTGCATTAGCGAAGAGTGGCACCATCGGGCCTCGCTTTCGTCGCGACCCGCGCTGCGCGCGAGTCGAAGGACGGGCGGCACATATGCTTTCGCGAAGCGCCGCGGCCGCGCCGCTACTCCCCGCGCGCGGTTCCCTCGCGCCGCGGGTCGGCGCCGCCGATCAGCATGCCGTTGCGCCATTGGATCGCATGCAGGCCGCTGTTCAGGTCGCGCACGACGACCTGATGACCGAGCGCCTCGAGCTGCGGCTTGAGCGCGACGATCGCCGTATCCTTTTCAAGTTCGGTCGCGCCGTTGCGGTTCAGCAGATGCGGCTGGGCGACGGCCCGCTGTGCGTCCATGTTCCAGTCCAGTACAAGCAGCAAAGTCCGCGTCACGTAGCTCAGAATCCGCTCGCCGCCCGGCGAACCCACGGCCAGCACCGGCCTGACCTCGGCGTCGAACACGATGGTCGGCGACATCGAGCTGCGCGGCCGCTTGCCGGGCTCGACGCGGTTGACCGACAATTTGTTGTCGCGCGCCGGCAGCCAGGCGAAATCGGTCATCTCGTTGTTCAGAAAGAAGCCGCGCACGGTGATCTGGGCGCCGAACGCGTTCTCGATGGTCGATGTCATGGCGACGACGTTGCCGAAGCCGTCGGCGATCGACAGATGCGTCGTGCCGTCGCTCTCGTCGGTCGTGTCGCGTCCGCGCCGCAGCCCGTCGCGCCGCGGCGGCTCGCCCGGGGGTGCCGTTCCCATCGTGCGATCGGGTCGGATCGCCGAGGCGCGCGATCGCAGATAGGCGTCGTCGAGCAGGCCTTTCAGCGGCACCGGCACGAATGCCGGATCGGCGACGTAAAGATTCTTGTCGGCATGGGCCAAACGGCTGGCCTCGGCGACTAGATGCGCGACCTCGGCCGAATCGGGTTTCAAGCGCGCCAGCTCGTGGCCGCTCAGCAACGACAGGATCTGCGGAATCGCCACGCCGGCGGCCGAGGGTGGGCCCATGGTGCAGACGCGATACATCCGATACGGCGCGCAAACCGGCTGGCGCACCTCGATACGATATTGCGCCAGCTCGTCCGGCGCGATGCGCGCCGGCATGATCGCAGTGCGTCCCGGCGCGCCGGCGAATTCGGCTGCGATATTGCCGGTGTAGAAGGCGTCCGCGCCGTTGGCGGCGATTGCGCGCAGCGCGGCGGCGAAGGCTGGATTCACGATCCGCGCGCCGACCGGCTTCACGTCGCCGGCGGCATCGAAATATAACGCGCGGGCCCCGGCATCGTCCTTGAGCGCGGGATACAGCGTCAACAAACGATGCAGCCGGGGCGACATCGGGAAGCCGTTGTCGGCCAGCGCGAGCGCCGGCTCGAACAAGCTGGCCCAAGATAGTTTGCCGTAGCGCTTGTGCGTTTCGGCCAGCAGGCGCACGACGCCGGGAATGCCGACGGCACGCCCGGTGCGGACCAGCCGGTCGAATGGCACGGGTTTGCCGTCGGCATCGAGCAGCATGTCGGGCGTTGCCGCGCGCGGTGCGATTTCGCGCCCGTCGAAGGCGATAAGCTCCTTGTCGGCCGCATGCCATACCAGCATGAAGGCGCCGCCACCGATGCCCGATGATTGCGGTTCGACGAGATTGAGCACGAACTGGGCCGCAATCGCCGCATCGACGGCACTGCCGCCCCGACGCAGTATTTGTGCCGCCGCCTGGCTCGCGAGGTCGTTGGCGGTGACGGCCATGTATTGCCGCGCGACCACCGCCGGCTTCTCGGCCCGTCCTGTCGACGGCTCGGGCGCCGACGGGCTTTGCGCATGCGCGGCACCGAGCCCGATCGACATCACCCAGCAGAGTGTCCCGGCGATGGCGCCGACGAGCGCATCCCGCCGTCGACGGCGGTCGGGACGGCGCAGGCTGCAGGAAGTTTCGGCAAATCTCCGCATTAACAAATTTTTCCTTTTATTATCATATAGTTAATTTCATCCTTCGATTCGCTGCCAGAGAAATTAACCGTATTTTTAAGACTCACCTGTTAACCAATTTGGTCGATTATATGTGGTCTGGCGGTCGGTGCCGGTGCTCCCGGATTTTTCGCCGCGTAATCGACCGCCCCGGATGGAGATCGCTCGCGTGCCGTCGACGCAGACGACAGCGCCAATCTATCGTTTTTGGCTCGCTCGGGGCCAGCGGGCGATTCTGATCGCGTTGATCGCGTTGGTCGTCTGTGCGGCCGTTTGCGCGGCGGTCGTGGCCGGCGCGAGTTCGCCGCCGCGGACCTTGGTGCTCACGAACGACACCACGCAGGTCGCCATCGGGTCCGACGCCGAGTATTACGAGGATCGCTCGAAGCAGCTCTCGGTCGGCGACGTCGACAAGATCGATTTTAACGCACGCTTCCGCCAGATCGTCGATCCCTCGGCCAGCTTCGGGTTCTCCACCGCCGCCGTCTGGCTGCGCTTTCAGGTTCGCAATCAATCGACCAAGCAGGACATGTTTCTGCTCGAAGTCGGACACCCCAGCCTGGACAAGGTCGAAGTGTTCGTGCCGCAGGCTGCGGGCGATTACGCTATCAAAGTCGCCGGCGACCGCGTGCCGGCGTCGCGGCGCGAGATTCGCCACCGCAACATCTTGATTCCGTTGCATCTGCCGCGCGGCAGCGAGACGACCATTTATGTCCGTGCCGAGGGCCAGGAGATCATCCGGGTGCCGTTGGCGCTGGTGACCCCCGAGGCGCTGGCCGCGCGCGACCGCAACGAGCAAATGATTCTCGGCGTTATGCTCGGCATCATCGTCATCATGGCGTTGTATGTGCTGACGCTGTTCTTCTCGGTGCGCGACGCCAGTCTGCTGTATCTCGCCGGCTTCATCGTCTCCTACGGCGCCATCCATTTCTGGGCCACGGGTCTGGCTTACGAACTGCTGTGGCCCGAATGGACCGCGATCATGAACATCGGCGCGGTGGCGGCCACCGATCTCGCAATCTTCGGCGGTCTCGCCTTCGCTTTGCGCGCGTTGCGCATGCACGAAACCATGCCGCGTCTGTGCCTGGTGATGCGCGTTACCGCCTTCGCCGCCTTGCTGATGATCCCGCTCAGCGTGGTCGCCAACGCGGTCGCGTTTCGCGCTTCCTATCTGCTCGGCTTCGTAGCCATGATCGAGCTGCTTGCGGCCGGCATTATCGCGTGGCGTCGGCGTGAACGCGACGCGCTGCTGTTCCTGTTCGCCTGGCTGGTGCCGATCGCCAGCTTGGTCTTGACGCTGCTGTCGTATCTCGGCGAACTCGGCGATCTGATCGTCAGCGCGACCGATCGGCTGGCGTCGACCGTCGGGGCGGTCGTGCTGCTGTCGCTCTACGTCGCGCAACGCATCCGCCACAATCGCGAGGCGCGCGAAGCGGCCCTCAAGCGCAGCGAGGAGCGCTACACGCTGGCCATGGACGGCGCCCGCGAAGGCTTGTGGGACTGGGACATGATCGCCGGCAAGGCGTATTTTTCCGGCCGCATGCTGAGCGAATTGGGGCTCGAGCGGATCGGCCGCGCGATGATGTCGTCGCCGCGCAAGTATACGGCGGCGATCCATCCGGACGATCGGCACCATTATTACCGCACGATGAAGGCGCACATCGACGGCAAGTCGCCGTATTTCGAATGCGAGTATCGCATCGTCGGGCGCGACGGCACGGTGCGCTGGGTGCTCGACCGCGCGGTCGCCATGCGCGACGAGAACGGCCGCGCCTACCGCATGGCAGGATCGGTCGGCAACATCACGCGCCTCAAGGATACCGAGAACGCGCTGCGCGAAGCGAAGAACCAAGCCGAAGCGGCCAATCAGGCGAAATCGGATTTCCTCGCCCATATGAGCCACGAACTGCGCACGCCGCTGAATGCGGTGATCGGGTTCGCCGAAATGATGGAGACAGAGACGCTCGGCCCGATGGGCAACGTGCGCTACCGCGATTACGTACGCGATATCCGCACCAGCGGCGAGCATCTGCTCGAGCTGATCAACGATATTCTCGATATCTCGAAGGTCGAGGCCGGCAAGTATCAGTTGAACGAGCGCGAATTCGATCTGCACGAGCTGGTCGCCGACGCGCTGCATATCGTCACCGCCCGCGCGCAAAAGGCCGGCGTGGTATTGTCCGATGTCGTCGTCGACGGGTTGCCGAACCTGCGCGCGGACAAGCGCGCGATCAAGCAGGTCATGCTCAATCTTTTGTCCAACGCGATCAAGTTCACCCCGGCCGGCGGCCGCGTCACCGTCAAGACCGGCGTCGACTCGAAGAACGGCATCGTGCTGTCGGTGGCCGATACCGGCGTCGGCATCCGGGCCGAGGATATTCCGAAAATTCTCAAGCCGTTCGAGCAGATATCGACACCGCTGGTGCGCCAGCAGGAAGGCACCGGGCTCGGCCTGCCGCTGGCCAAGTCGTTCGTCGAGCTGCATGGCGCCGTACTCGAGATTCGCAGCGAAGAGGGCGCCGGCACAATGATGGTGGTGCGCTTCCCGCCGTCGCGCTCGGTCGTCAAGAAGCCGCCGCGCGCGGTGCCGAAGGCGGAACCGCCGCCGCGCCCGCGCGAACCCGTGCCCATGCCGGCGGCGCTCGCAGAGCCGCTCGGGGCGCCCGAAGTCCCCGCCGCCGCGCTGCCCGCGTCCCTGGCTGCGTCCCCGCTGCCGGTGTCGGCTCCGGCCGCCGCACAGCCGGCGCCGCCGCCGGCCCCGGCCGAACCGGCTCCGCTGCCCGCGGCCGCTGCGCATGCCGCCGATCAGACCGCACCGGTGGTCGCCGCGATCATGGGCAATAAAGTCATCAAGATGGGCGTCAACGATCCCGGCCAACAGGCGCCGTCCGACGGCAAGAAATCGACGGGCCAGTCCGGCGCCGGCGAATGATGCTGCGCTAAACGGCAATCCGTCGCGCGGTGCGCACCAGCCAGATCGACGCCAGCGAGCAGATCGTGCACACCAACAGGCAGATCAGCATCGGGTAGGGCGTGCCGTCTTCGAGCATGCCGACCAGCTGGGTTGCGATCGCCGACAGCGCCATTTGCAGGAATCCGATCAACCCCGAGGCGGCGCCGACGAGCTTGGGGGCAACGCCGATCGCCATGGCCTGGCCGTTCGGAATCGTCAGGCCCTGGCAGACCGAGATCAGGATCGGCGGCAGGAATAGCGCCATCGGCGTCAGGCCCCAGAGTGCGACCCAAAGCAAGCCCCCGATCGCCAGAACCAGCGATGTCACGGCGCCGGCGTTGGCCATGCGCTCGGAGCCGATGCGCTGTGCGAAGCGCCCGGTCGCAAAGCCGCCCAGGGCGAAGGCCGCCGATACGAACAGAAAATAGATGCCGTATTCGGTCGCCGGTCGCTGCAGGACGTTGATCATCAGGTACGGCGCCGCGGCCGTGAAGGCGAAGAACGCCGCCATCGAGAACGACGTCTGCAGCGCGTAGCCGAGAAAAAGCCGCGACCGAATGAGGTCGCCCATGCCGCCGAGGATTTCGCCGATGCTCGTGATCTGGCCGAGATGCGGGTTGGTTTCCGGCAGCCGCCAGGCGATCAACGCGATGGCGAACACGCCCGCCGCCGTCAGCACGGCGAAATTTGCCCGCCAGCCGAGCGAATCGGTCAGTATGCCGCCTAGCACAGGTGCCAACATCGGGGCCACCACCATGACCGTGGTCAGGTAACCGAGCATATTGGCCGAGCGCTCGCGGCCGTAGAAATCGCGCACGATGGAACGGGCCAGCACCATGCCCGCGGCGCTGCCGCCCGCCTGCACCACTCGGCCGAGAACCAGCGTTGCGATATCCCATGCCACCCAGCACATCAGCGTGCCGACGATGAACATGGCGATGCCCGCGAGCAGCACCGGTCGGCGTCCGTAACGGTCCGACAGCGGGCCGTAGCTCAGCGTCGTCAACGCCATGGTGACCAGCGGCAGGCTCAGCGTCAGCTGCGCCATGCCGACGCTGACAGCAAATCCGGCTTGAATCGACGGCAATGCCGGCGAGAAAATCTGCGACGATACCGGTGCGAGCGACGCAACCGAGACCAGCATCGCCATCATCATCTTATTTCCGCGGATCGGCATAGGACTCGAACGTGGTGGCGACGGACGGAGCGTATTGAATCAGATCGCTCTCGGTTCCGCATCCAGCCGCACGGCAATGCCCTCCAGCGCCGGGGACATGGCGGTATAGCGCTGCATGACCAGCGGATCGTGGCCGGGCACGATATAAGCCGGTTTGTCGGCCAGCGCGCGCAGCCTGGCGAATGCCGCTTTCATGTCGGCCAGATCGTAGACGATGGGATAAGGGCGGCCGCTTTCCATATTTTCGTAGTAATGGCTAGCGTCGGATGCCAGCACGATCCAGCCGAGGCGCGTGAACACGCGCACAACTTGCAGGCCCATCGTGTGGCCGCCGACCAGATGCAGCGACAAGCCGGGCGCAAGCTCGGCGTCGCCATCGTGAAACACCACACGGCCTTTATAGACTTCGCGCACCATGCCGATCACGTGATCGACAGCGAATGCGTGGTTGATTGCCGGCTGCACCATGTGCCGGCCGGTGGCGTAGCTCATCTCCTTGTCTTGCAGATGGAACCGCGCGCGCGGAAACTGTGCGAAGCCGCCGATGTGGTCGTAATGCAAATGCGTGACGATGACGTCCGCAACCGCGGCCGCGTCGACGCCGATCAGCGCCAAACCTTCGGCGGCGGTACGCAGCAATTGGCGGTTGCGGGCCGCGGCATCGGTTGCGGTGAAGCCGGTATCGACCACCCAAATGCGCCCATCGCCTTTGATCGCCCAGACGAAATAATCCATGTCCATCGGCCCGTCGTGCGGATCGCCGCCGACGAAATGATCCGCGCGCCGCGCCTGCCGATGGGCATAGCGCACGGCGTAAACCTCATGGGTCGTGGGCGTCGACAAGATCGAACTCCGCTTGCGGCAGGCTTAGGCGGCGGGCCATCATGCCGCGCACAACCGTAGGAGAACGATCATGCCGTCGCAACAGTACGAAACCGGCCTCAAGATCCGCAAGGAAGTCCTCGGCGCGGAGTATGTCGACAAAGCCATTGCCGGGGCCGACGCCTTCAACAAGGAATTCCAGAACCTGGTCACCGAATATTGCTGGGGCGGCGTGTGGGGCAAGGGCGTGCTGACCAGGAAGCAGCACTCGATGAACAATCTGTGCATGCTCGCGGCGCTCAACCGGCCGCATGAATTCAAGCTGCATTTCCGCGGCGCGCTCAAGAATGGCTGCTCGCTCGATGAGCTCAAGGAAACCCTGATCCAGATCGCGGTCTATTGCGGCGTGCCGGCCGGCGTCGACGCGTTCCGCATCGCGCGCGAAGTGCTCAAGGAAGAAGGGATCGACCCGGGCCCGGCGAAGTGATGGGAGACAGCGGGATGCCGGTCCACGGCTTCATCGGCCTGGGCAACATGGGCGCGCCCATGTCCGCCAATCTGGTCAAGGCCGGCTTTGCGCTGGTCGTGCACGATGCCGCCGGCACGCAAGCGCGCGCACCCGCGGGGGCCGCGCTCGGCGCCTCGGCGGCCGACGTCGCGGCCAAGGCCGATACGATTTTCTTGAGCCTGCCGGACGGCAAGATCGTCCTTGCGGTGCTCGACCAGTTGCTTGGGTCCGGCGCCAGGCGCGCAAGGATCGTCGTCGATCTGTCGACGGTCGGGATCGAGGCCGCGCGCGAAGCGGAACGCCGGTGCGCGGCGGCCGGGTTGACCTATATCGATGCCCCGGTCAGCGGCGGCAGGGCGGGCGCCGTCGCCGCCAGCCTGGCGATCATGGCCGCCGGCCCGCGCGATGTGTTCGACGGTCTGCACAAGCCGTTCGCGGCGATGGCCAAGAACGTGTTCTATGTCGGTGCCGCCGCCGGCATGGGGCAGGCGCTCAAACTGTTGAACAACTTCCTGTCCGCCACGGCGCTGGCGGCAACATCGGAAGCCTTCGCTTTCGGCCTCGCGGCCGGCCTCGATCTGAAAACCATGTACGAGGTCGTCAACGTCTCGACCGGGCGCAACACGGCCACCCTGGAGAAATTTCCGCAACGTATCGTCACGGAAAAATACGATTCGGGCTTCGCCACGGCACTGATGGCCAAGGACGTCGCCCTCTACGCCGAGAATGTCGGCCGAGCCGGCACGCGCAACGAGATTGGCGCGGTGATCAACGAAGCGTGGCAGGGTTTGAACGCGTCGCTGCCGGGCAGCGATCACACACGGATGTGGAATTACATCAGCAAGAAATAGAACGGCGGCCGCAGCCGCCGTTCCCTTGCGCGATCGCCGCGACCGCTACTTCTTCGGCGCCGCCTTGTTGTAGTACGTCAGATCCACGTACTTGCTGCCCTCGCCGAGCTTCTTCTTCGGCTCGGCGTATTTCGCGCGCAGGGTGAGCACGGTGTTGACGCCGGCCCAATCGATCCCGGCGTTGCGGAAGAAGCCGCCTTTGTCGCCGAGCAGCACGCCGTAGGTCGCTTCCGCGGTCTTCTCGTCCATGTTCGGCAGCTTGGAGCGCAAGAGCGCGATCGCCTTGTCCTTGTTCTTGCGGTCGTACAGCCACGCCACGGCGCCGCGATAGGCGCGGATATAGCCGACCAGTTCCTTCTCGTTCTGCTTGGCCCAGCTTCGCTTGGCGGCGCCGACCAAGCCTTGGTAGTGGCCGTAGACATCGGCCGCCCGCGCCAGCACGTTATAGCCCTTCGCCTTGGCGAGAACGTCGAACGGCGAGATCAGCATCGTGCCGGCGTGCTTCTTCTCGTCCAGCGCGCGCCAGCGTTCCAGCACGCCGCCGGCCGGCACGTAGGTTACGTCGGTCTGTTTCAGCTTGTTGCGCGCGATCAGATCGCGCAGCACGAACGCGTATCCGGTCGTCATCGCGTCGACCGACAGGGTCTTGCCCTTCAGATCGGAGAATTTCTTCACCTCGGGCACGGTGACCAGGCTGAGAAATCCGTTGTCGCCGCCCATGAAGGCGAAGAACTCGGGCTTGTCGAGCTTCACCGGGCCCTGTTCTTCCTGATAGGCGATCACGTTGTCGATCGCCGTCATGGCGATGTGGAACTTGCCGTTGTGCGTCTCGGTCAGCTGGAACTGGGAATTCGGCGTTGGCGTCAGATTGACCTCGAGCCCCTCTTTGGCGAACAGCCCTTCCTGCTGCGCCGCCCACAGCGGCCAGTTGAAGCCGCCGGGGAATACGATCACTTCGAGCTTCTTCTTGTCCTGGGCGGCGGCTGCGGTTGCGCACAACGCAATCGCCAAGGCGGCGCCCGCCGCGATCAGCTTGTTCATGGTCTCCTCCCGAACGTGTTTTTATGACACGCCGATGCTGCGCCGATTTTTCATTCGACGCAACCGGACGGGATACGGGCTGGAAGCCTGGAGTTACGCCACTTCCTGGGTCTTGGCGTAGCGCTTGCGGTCGTTGATATCCAGGTAGCGCTTGCGCAGGCGGATCGACTGCGGCGTGACCTCGATCAGTTCGTCGTCGCCGACATAGGCGACCGATCGGTCGAGCGACATGCGCACCGGCGGGGTCAGCAGGATCGCGTCGTCCTTGCCCGAGGCGCGCACGTTGGTGAGCTGCTTCGACTTCAACGGGTTGACGTCGAGATCGCTGCCGCGCGCATGCTCGCCGATGACCATGCCGGTATAGACTTTCTCGCCCGGCCCGATGAACAGCGGCCCGCGCTCCTGGATGTACCACAGCGCATAGGCGACCGAATTGCCCTGCTCGGTGGAAATCAGCGCGCCGCTGCGGCGGCCGGGGATCGGGCCCTTGTACGGCTGATACGAATGGAAGATGCGGTTCATCACGCCGGTGCCGCGCGTGTCGGTCAGGAAATCGCCGTGATAGCCGATCAGCGCGCGCGACGGCGCGTGGAACACCACGCGCTGCTTGCCGCCGCCGGTCGGGCGCATGTCCTTCAGTTCGGCGCGGCGCTTGCCGAGCTCCTCGACCACGACGCCGGTGAATTCCGCGTCCACGTCGACCGTGACTTCTTCGATCGGCTCCAGGCGCTGGCCGGTCTCCGGGTCGGTCTTGAACAGCACGCGCGGGCGGCTGACCGACATCTCGTAGCCTTCGCGGCGCATGGTTTCGATCAGGATCGCGAGCTGCAATTCGCCGCGGCCGGCAACCTCGAAACTGTCGCGCGATTCGGATTCGGTGACGCGGATCGCCACGTTGCCGTCGGCTTCGCGGAACAGCCGCTCGCGGATCATGCGCGACGTCACCTTGTCGCCTTCCAGTCCGGCGAGCGGCGAATCGTTGACCGAAATGGTCATCGCCAGCGTCGACGGATCGATCGGCACGGCGTCGATCTGCTGCGTGACGCTTTCGTCGCACAGCGTGTCGGCCACGGTCGCTTCGGTGAAGCCCGCCAGCGCCACGATATCGCCGGCATGCGCTTCCTCGAGCGGCGCACGCTCCAGGCCGCGATAGGCGAGCACCTTGGTGATGCGCACGCGCTCGATCAGATCGCCCTTGTGCGACAGCGCCTTGATGGTGGTGTTCGGCTTGACGGTGCCGGCGCTGATGCGCCCGGTCAGCAGGCGACCCAGGTACGGGTCGTATTCCAGCGTCGAGGCGAGCATCTTGAAAGCGCCGTTCGGATCGACCTTCGGCGCCGGCACGTGGCGCACGATCAGATCGAACAGCGGCGCCATGTCGGTGCGCGGGCCTTCCGGCGATTCCGCGGCCCAGCCCTGGCGGCCGGAGGCAAACAAGGTGGGGAAGTCGAGCTGCGCGTCGGTCGCATCGAGCGCAACAAAAAGATCGAAGATTTCGTTGTGCACTTCGTCGGCGCGCTGGTCCGGCCGGTCGATCTTGTTGATCACCACGATCGGGCGCAGGCCGAGGCGCATCGCCTTGCCGAGCACGAACTTGGTCTGCGGCATCGGGCCTTCGGCGGCATCGATCAGCAGCACGACGCCATCGACCATGCTGAGCACGCGTTCGACTTCGCCGCCGAAATCGGCGTGGCCGGGCGTGTCGACGATGTTGATGCGGGTGTCCTTCCACTGCACCGAGGTGCATTTGGCCAGGATCGTGATGCCGCGCTCGCGCTCCAGCTCGTTGGAATCCATCGCCTGCTCGGCGACCTGCTGGTTGGCGCGGAACGTACCGCTTTGGCGCAGGAACGCGTCTACCAGGGTCGTCTTGCCATGGTCGACGTGCGCGATAATGGCGATGTTCCGCAACTCCATATGCCCGGATTCCTTAGAGATTGGGTGTAAATGCGCGGCTGATATAAGGTTTTTTGCGGCGCTGCACAATAGCCGGCGCCCCCAGATAGCCGGGGGGTGCGCGGTTTTGCCCTGATAATCGGCCGATTCTATCTGAATTCGGCCTATTCGCGCGCCGGCTCAAACGGTCGGCTGAAGCGGACCCTTGTACGATTTGAGCTCGGTCGCGCGCATCGACGGACGCACCGTCACCTTGTCGTACCAGCCGCTCAGGCCCGGATAGGCCTTGCGCCAATCGCGATCCGGATAGCGCAAATCCAGATAGCTGAGCGCGCAGGCGATGGAGATTTCGCCGATCAGGAACTGCCGGCCCAGCTCGGCCGCTTCGCGTTCGAGCGCCGCCAGGCTGCGTTCGATGCCGCGCTCGTAATAGGCCATGTAGGCCGGCGATTTCTCGCCTTCGGCGCGGTAGCGCTCGCGGATGTTCCACGTCGCCGCCTGGCCCAGCCCGTCGCCCAGCGCATTGCGCCGCAACGCCTGCCACAGCGCTTCGCCCGCCGCCGGAAACATCCGCGCGCGGTCGTGCAGGCTGTCGAGGTACTGGCAGATCACCGTCGAATCGTAGAGCGAGGTGCCGTCGTCGCGCAGCAGCGACGGCACCTTGCCCAGCGGGTTTTCCTTCAACAGCGGCGTTTGCGGATCGAACACATGCGCTTCTTCGATCGCCAACCTGTCGATCATTCCGATCTCGTGCGCAACCACGAGAACTTTGCGCACGTAGGGCGAGTGGGGCAGGAAGCGCAGTTTCATAGCGTCGCTCACAATCCCATCTGCTTGAGCACGGCCTGCGTCATCGGGCTGGTCCTGTTCATGATCTGGTTGCCGACGGCGAAATGATCGAAGCCGGGCATGTCGACATACGTGACCGGCACGCCGTGCGCCTTCAGCGCCGCGATGTATTCCTTGCCCTGGATGTGGAACATCTCGGGATCCGCGCCGCCCCAGGTGACGATGGTCGGTGCCTTGTACTTCGGCATGTGCAGGATCGGCGAATTGCGCTCGGCTTCCATGTCGCTCAGTTGCAGCCATTCGTTGGTGAAAGCGAGCTTCATCGGCCGCAGATCGAAGATGCCGCTGATGCAGGTAACGCCTTTAAGCAGATCCGCCGGCAAGCCGTACTCGCCGGCCCAATCGGTCGCCAGCATCATCGCGGCCAGATGCCCGCCCGCCGAATGGCCGGACACGTAAATGCGATTCGGGTCGCCGCCGAACGTGGCCGCGTTCCGATAGGCCCACGCAAGCGCCGCGCGGCACTGCCGGACGATGATGTCGATCTTGATGCCGGGGCACAGCGAATAGGTGTTGACCAGCACATTGGCGCCGGACGGGGCGAGCACTTCGGCGAAGAAGCTGTTCTCGTTCTTGGTCAGCATGCGCCAATAGCCGCCATGGATGAACAGGTGGATCGGCGCGCCCTTCTTCGGCGCCGGAAAGATGTCCAGGACTTCGTCGGCGTGCGGCCCGTAATGCACGTTGCGCGGGCCCGGGATGTTCGTCCGCACGCGCTCGCTGTCGGCCGCGAAGCCGCGCGCATAAGAATCGAAATCCTTGACCGATTCGCGCGCGTTCAGCGCTTTATTCAACTGCGCCTGGTCGAAGTCGCGGTAGATTTTGGTCACGTGGTTTCCCTCCCTAAGCGTCCGATGGCCCTACGGGCGCGCCAAATTTTCTAGCATTTTCTTCAGCGTCCGGCACAGGGATTTGATCTCCGATTCGGAAAGCCCCCGCATGGTCCGCGCATACTGGGCGCTGGCCACGCGCAGCACCTCGTTCAGCATCAGGCGCCCTTTCGGCGTGATATGCACCTCGGTGATGCGGTTGTCGCTGCGGCGCGGCTGGCGGCGCAGCAGCCCGTCGGCTGCCATGCGATCGACCACCCGGCTCAGGGTCGAGCGCTCGATCAGCGTGATCTCCGCGATCTCGGAAATGCTGCGGCCGTTCTTCTTGCTCAACGACAACAAGCAGCGCCATTTCGGGCGGCCGATCTTCTGCGTGCTCAACGTCGCGGCCATGCGCGCGCTGTACCGGTGATCGACATGGCCGATCAGGTACAGCGGATAATTCTCGAGCCCGACTTCGGGCGCAAAAAGGCTGTTGTCGATTTTCTGGCGGCGAACCAAGCGTGCCTCGTGAAGAGCGAGCGTTTCTTGTAGCGCACCCAACGCGGCGGCGGAAGGGCAGACGCGCAGAAACCCGCAGGATCCGCACGATTCCAGATCATTGCAAAATCACGTGATTTTGCACATAATTTCCCTAATGGACGGGCTGCGTCGAGGAGGCTGACATGGACGGCAATCAATCGCCGAGGAAGATTTCGGATCGGGACGTCGAGGCGTTCGATCGCGACGGGGTGATCTGCCTGCGCGGCGTGCTCGATGCAGGCTGGGTCGAGCGCATGCGGGGTGCCGTCGAACGGGTGATGGCAAAGCCGAGCGCGCGCGGCGGCAACTTCAACAAGGAAGCCGGTACGGGAAGATTTTTCGGCGATCTTTGGATGTGGCGGTTCGATCCGGATTTCCGCGCACTGGCCATGGAATCGCCGCTGCCGGCGCTGGCGGCGCAATTGATGAAATCCAGGAAGGTCAATCTGGTGTGGGACCAGCTGCTGGTGAAGGAGCCGCACACGCCGCTGCCCAGCCCATGGCATCAGGACCAGCCCTACGCGTGGACCGACGGCTATCAGAATTGCTCGTTCTGGTGCTCGCTCGATCCGGTCACCCTCGAAAACGGCGCCGTCGAGTTCATTAAAGGCTCGCACAAGGGCGCCTGGTATCAGGCGCGCAGCTTCCATCCCGAGCGACGCTACGAGAGCGACGAGCATACGCCGATGCCGGACATCAACGCCGACCGCAGCCGCTACGACATCGTCCATTGGGACACGCAACCCGGCGATGTCGTGGTGCACCATCTGAACACGCTGCATTACGCACCGGGCAACAACACCGACCGGCGCCGCAGAGCCACCGCCGTGCGTTATGCGGGCGACGATGCGACCTACGCCGTGCGCAAGAACGGGCCGAAACTGCTCCACGATCCGGGCATTCACCCGGGCGACAAGCTGGACTGCGATTTGTTCCCGGTCGTCTACCGCGGCTAGCTGCGCCGCGCTAGGACGCGGTGCGCGGCGGAAGCTTGTCCTTGATCATATCGAGCGGCGCCAGGAAACCCGGTTCGGCCAGCTTCCTGCCGGCGTTCTCATGCTGGCGCGCGTTGGTATGAATCCCGTGGCCTTCGAGCACGCGGTTGAAATAATTGAACATGGCGCAGGTGCTGACCATGTAGTGGAACGCATCGTCGGCCCAGCCGGCGGCGAACACCGCGTTGGCATCCGCTTGCGTCAATCGTGTCGGCGTCGGCGTAAGTTTCCTCACGTAGCGCAGCACCGGCTTCATCTTGGCGTCGACCGGCGAGGCCTCGATGTCGTCGAGCAAATTCTGCAATAGGCCCGGAGCTACGCCGAACGCCTCGGCGCTCGCCTTGTGTACGCCATGGCAATATTGGCACTGGTTCAGCCCCGACGTGTAGGCGGCGATCAGTTCGCGTTCGGCCACGGTCAATTGATTGGGTCCGCGCAGCACCGCCTGGCTCCATTCGGCGCGCGGTCGCGCGAATTCCGGTCAGCGCGCCCATAAGTTCATTTGCGTGGCGTCTTCCGGCAGCGATTTCAGGAACGGCATGGGGCGATTCCGCAGGGTCGCCGCCAACTTACGGGGCGGCCGCGACCGACGGCAAAAGCTGCGAGACGGTGACAACGGTCACGCCCGGCGGGGCGAATCCGTCCTAGAATTGTTTGATGAGTCAATAAGCGCAGTATCGGAGGGGTCTTATGCGTGTCGTGCCCAAAATCCTGTTACCTAGGTTGATCGCGGCCGCGCTCGCCTCGATCGCCGTCGCGGTTCTCGCGGCCGGCGGGGTCTTGGCTCAAGCCGTGCCGACCGATGCCCCCGGCAGCCGCGACCCGGCCGGGCTGAAGCGCTACGAGGGCAGTTGGATCCTCGGCTACGAACTGAAGCAGTTCAGCGATTTCAATATCCCGCTCGCGCGCGTGACGTACGAGCCGGGCTTCCCCAAGAAGCTTACGGTCGAAGGCCGGCATACGCGCGTCATTTATGTCGTGCCCATGGAGCGCGCGCCGCTCGAGGTCGTGCGCAATTACGAAAACGACCTGAAGGCGCTGAACGCCGAGGTGCTGTGGAAATGCGCCGCCGACGAATGCACCGCCGGCTCGGCGCTGCTCACGCATCATCTGTATGGCCTGGACCGGAAGCTGAAGAACAAAGGCCAGATGACCCAGTTCGCCATGAACTTCATGACCGACCTGCGGTATCTGGCGGTCAAGGTGCCGAAGCCCGACGGCGATATCTATGTCTCGATCGTCGTCGGCAAGGATTCGTTCGATCAGTGGCCGGAGACCAAGAACAAGGTGCACGTACTGGTCGACGTGGTCGAAACCAAGCCGATGGACGACAAGATGGTATTCGTCGATCGCAGCGCCATGAAGAAGGGCATCGAGAAGGACGGCAAGATCGCGCTGTACGGCATCTATTTCGATTTCAATTCGACGGCGATCAAGCCGGAATCCGACAAAACGCTGGAGGAGATCGCCAAATTCCTGCAGGCGGATCCGCAACTGCGCCTTTATGTGGTCGGCCACACCGACAATGTCGGTACTTACGAGTACAACCTCGATCTGTCCGCCAAGCGCGCCCAGGCGGTGGTTGCGGCGCTGGTCGCCCGTTACCGGATCGAACCCGCACGCGTGCGCCCTGCGGGGGCTGCGATGCTGTCGCCGGTCGCGCCGAACGATACCGAGGCGGGGCGGGCGAAAAACCGGCGCGTGGAACTGGTCCGGATGTAACGAGTCGGCTTCGCCGTCGCCGCGCAATTAAGCTCCTTCGGCCTCGAAAACCGTGTCGGGGAAAGGCGGCATCGCCGGTATTGACCCAAATCCGGCATCTGCTACATGCCAGGACACGCGGAGCCGCCCATCCCGCCTGAGGAGAACAACTTGATCCGTCTTATTCGAATCTGTGCCGCAGCCTTGATCGGCGCGGCAATGCTGACCGCCCCCGCCATGGCCGAGAAAGCGCCGTTTTTCGATCAGGCCAGCCGCTTTCCGTCCCTGGTCAAGTTCCGCGCCGAACTGATCGGCGTCCTGCGCTCGCGCGACATGAATCGCCTGCACGCCATGATGCGCGACGATATCGACGAGCGGAACGATCTGGCCAAGGCCGTCCTCGCCGACCCCGGCCTGTGGGACGAGTTCGCCGATATTCTCGCGCTCGGCGGCGGCTTCTATTCAAATTCCGGAGCGCTCGCGTTCCAGGCGCCCTATCCGGCCGAACATGACTGCATCAAGGGGCGCGGCAAGGGCAAATACTGCAACCTCGGCGCAAGCGACCAGCAATATCTGGAAGCCAAGCGCCAGGGTTTCATCATCGGCATCAACGTCAAGGTGCATGCCGAACCCGATGCCTCGTCGCGGGTGATCGCGGTGTTGGCCTACGACATCGTCATCGTCACGAAGTGGAATTGGCCGGCGGATATCTCCGCCCGGCCCGGCTGGGTCGAGATCGAACTGGGGCCGAACAAGGTCAAGGGCTTCGTCGCCGGCGGCAATATCCGCAGCGCCTACGACAACCGCGTGACCATCGCGATCGAGCCCACGGAACTTGCCGGCAAGGACATCAACCAGCCCGCAACCGTCGACGGCTGGAAGGTCTATTTCACGTTCCGCAATGAACTGATGCCGGACGAATTCAAGCGCTGAGGGCCGCGTCGCGGGGATCGCGGCTCGGGGCCCCGCGCGTCGCGCCGAAAAAATGTAACATCGGTAACGCGGCGCTTGACCAATCGGGCGCCGATGCCAAATGTGGAAACGCCGCGCGCCGATCGTGCGCGGCGCGCTCTTTGCATCGTCAATCGGTTTTCATGTACGCGGTGGCGATCGCGCGACGATTGGTCAACCCTAAGGTACCCTAATCCCTAAGGTGAAAAATCGTAACATTCGTAACATCGCGGCCGGTCGGGCGCGTGCGGCGCGCGTTTTTGTCGTGTCGGTTGCGTCATGTCGGTCAGGTCGGGCCGGTTGCGTCGCTCTGCGCGTTGCGCAATGCCGCGCCAAGCCGACGGCGTTTCAGATCAGCCGCAGCTTGACCGTGCCGAGCTTACCGAACTCGGCGGCCACGCCGTCGCCCGCCGCGCAGGCCACGAACCCCATCAAAGAGCCCGTCGCGATGAATTGGCCGCGGCGCAGGTAATCGCCGCGCGCCGCGCGCTTGTTGGCCAGCCAGGCGAGGGCGTTGAACGGATGGGCCATCACGTTGGCGCCGACGCCGCGCGCGACCACGGCGTCATTCTTGCGGAATTCGACCGAGGCCGCGGCCAGGTCGACGCGCTGCCAGTTTTCGATCGCCTCGCCCAGCACGATCCCGGCATTCGAACCATTGTCGGCGATCACGGCCAGGCCGCTCATCTTGAACGGATCCTTGAAGCTCGGCCGGTTGATCTCGATGCACGGATGGATCGCGTGGATCGCGCCGCGCAGATCGTCCGCCGTATACGGCCGGGCTTCGCCGGCCAGATCGCGCGCGAGGCGTACCGCGAATTCCGCTTCAAGAATATTATGACCCTTGCCGGCGGCCAGCTCGATGCCGCTTCGGTATACCGTTCCGGCGATGATGCGGCCGGAAAACGGCTCGCTCATGCCGATCGCCTTCTGAACCTGGGTCGTCGTGGCGCCGATCTTCCAGCCCGCCACGTACAGCCCCAGATACTCGCCGAGCGCGTCCTGTGCATCGTAGGCCTCGTCTTCGTCAGCCGGCATCACATGCTCGGCCACGCGCTCGAGCAGCGCGCCGTCCTGGCGCGCGCGGAACAGAATTTCGGCCAGCTTGTCGGCGCGCGGCGAAGTCGCAGTCATGGCGTTGTCACAATCCAGGTTATGCTGCTGCGTGAAGCGGCAGCCGGGGCCATAATGCAGAAAAACAGGCGCAATCGCGAGGCACGTCAGCGCGAGGGGGCATGCGGTTAAGTCATCTGGTCCGCCGGGCGGCGCAAACGAGCGGGCGCAATCTCGCCACCTGGTGCGGCGGCCGGCGGCGCAATTGGATCGACGTCGAGCGGCGGATCGCGCGCGTGGCCGGCGGCTTGGCCGAGCTCGGCGTGCGGCCGGGCGAACGGGTCGCGATCCTGGCGCTCAACAGCGACCGCTACCAGGAATACTACTTCGCCATTCCTTGGGCCGGGGCCGTCTTCGTGCCGGTCAATACCCGCCTGGCGGCGCCGGAAATGGCGTACTGCCTGAACGATTCCGGCAGCACGGTAGCGTGTGTCGACGACGAACTGCGCGCGATGCTGCCGACGCTGCTGCCGCTTGTGCCCGGCGTACGACACGTCATTTACATGGGCGACGGCGCGGTGCCCGCCGGCATGGTCGGCTACGAAGATCTTGCCGCGAACGGCCCAGCGATCGCCGACCGCGGCACGGACGAGAGCGATCTGCTCGGCATTTTCTACACCGGCGGCACCACGGGCCAGGCCAAGGGCGTCATGCTGTCCCACCGCAACATGGTGACCAATTCGTTCGATCTGGTCGCGGCGCTCGGGCTGCACGAAAATTCGCGCTATCTGCACGCGGCCCCCAGCTTTCACATTGCCGACGGCTGCAACGGTCTGGCGGTGACGCTGGTCGGCGGCAGCCATATGTTCATGCCGCGTTTCGATCCGGTTTCGCTGCTGCAAACCGTCGAACGATGCCGCGTCGAATGCACGGCGCTGGTGCCGACCATGGTCGGCGCACTGGTCAACCATCCGGATATCGGCAACTACGATCTTTCGTCGCTGCGCCGGATCGATTACGGGGCCGCGCCGATGCCCGAAGCGGTGGTGCGAAAGCTGCTGCAGGTGCTGCCGTCGGTCGAGCTGCGCCAGATCTACGGGCAATCCGAAGCCTCGCCGTGCATTACCTGCAACACCCACGAATACCACGCGCTCGAGGGGCCGAAGGCGAAGCTGAAATCCGCCGGTCGCGCCCTGCAAAGCGTCGAACTGCGCATCGAGGATGCGAACGGCAACCCGCTGCCGGCCGACCGAGTCGGCGAGATCTGTCTGCGGGGCCCGCACGTCATGTTGGGCTATTGGAACCAGCCCGCGCAAACCGAAGCGGCGCTGCGCGGCGGCTGGCTGCATACCGGCGACAGCGGCTATCTGGACGACGACGGATTCCTGTTCATCGTCGACCGGCTCAAGGACATGATCGTGACCGGCGGCGAGAACGTCTATTCGATCGAGGTCGAGAACGCGGTCTATCGCCACGCCGAGGTGCTCGAGTGCGCCGTCATCGGCGTGCCGGACGAGAAATGGGGCGAACGGGTACACGCCATCGTGCGGCTCAAGCCCGGCGCCAAGGCAGACGTCGCCGCGCTGATCGCGCATTGCCGCGGCTTGATCGCCGGCTTCAAATGCCCGCGCTCGATCGAATTTCGGGTCGAGCCGTTGCCGATGAGCGGCGCCGGAAAAATCCTCAAGGCCGAACTGCGCAAACCGTATTGGCAGGGATTTCAGCGGGGGGTGAATTGAACCGGCGCCATCGAGCGTATTTTCGGCCGCGCGCGCCGATGCCATAATGCCGCGATAACGAGATTTCGGGGATGGAATGAAAGTTACGCAACTGGCGACGCGCGCCGCGCAAACCAACGGCAAGTTCCTGGCGACCGATTGCGCCGGCCGCCAACGGACTTGGACCGAGACCGCGTCGCGCGTGGCGCGGCTCGGCACCGGCCTCAGAGCGCTCGGCGTCAAAGCCGGCGACCGTATCGCCATCCTGGCGCTCAACAGCGATCGCTATTTCGAATATTTCTTCGGCGTCGCGTGGGCCGGGGCCGCCTTCGTGCCGCTGAACACGCGCCTGGCGCCGCCGGAAATGGCCTATTGGCTGGCCGATTCGGGCAGCTCGATCCTGTTCGTCGACAACGAGTTCGTGCCCGTGCTGCCCAAGCTGCTGCCCGAACTGCCGGGCTTGCGCCACCTGATCTTTATGGGCGACGGCACCGCGCAAGCCGGCATGATCGGATACGAGGATCTCGTTGCGCGCAGCGCCACCGAGCCGGAGGTGCCGCGCAATGACGACGACATGGCGGCGATCTTCTACACCGGCGGCACCACCGGCAAGTCCAAGGGCGTCATGCTCTCGCACCGGAACTTGCTGACCAATTGCTTCGATGTGGTGCCGATTCTGAAAATGACCGAGCACACGCGCTATCTGCACGCCGCGCCCAGCTTTCACATCGCGGATGCCTCGACCGGCTTTGCCGTTTCGATGGCCGGCGGCAGCCATGTTTTCATTCCGCGCTTCGATCCGCTGCAGGTGCTCGATTCGATCAAGGATCGCGGCGTCAACACGTTGTTTCTGGTCCCGACCATGCTCAACCAGATCGTCAATCATCCGGATGTCGGCAAATACGATCTCGCCAAGCTGGACCGCGTTTACTACGGCGCGTCGCCGATGCCCGAGGCGGTCGTGCGGCGCACCATGCAGGTCATGCCGCATGTCGAGCTCACGCAACTGTACGGTCAGTCGGAAACCTCGCCGTGCCTGACCTACAATCCGCCCGAATATCACGCCGTCGAAGGGCCGCGCGCGGGCAAACTGAAGGCGGCGGGGCGCGCGGTCTATGCGGCCGATCTCGCGATCCTCGACGACGCCGGCAAGGAGGTGCCGCGCGGCACGGTCGGCGAGGTGTGCGTGAAAAGCCCGCTGGTCATGCTCGGCTATTGGAACAAGCCCGAGCAGACCGCGCAGGCGCTGCGCGATGGCTGGTTGCACACCGGCGACGGCGGCTACATGGACGAGGATGGCTTTATTTTCATCGTCGACCGCATGAAGGACATGATCGTCACCGGCGCCGAGAACGTCTACTCGGTCGAGGTCGAGAACGCGGTCTACCAACACCCGGCCGTCGCCGAATGCGCCGTGATCGGCGTGCCGGACGACAAATGGGGCGAGCGGGTGCATGCGATCGTGCGGCTCAAGCCGGGTGCCTCGGCCACCGAGGCCGCCATCGTCGCGCACTGCAAGACGCTGATCGCGGGTTTCAAATGCCCGCGCTCGATCGAAATCCGCATGGAACCGCTGCCGGTCAGCGGTGCCGGGAAAATCCTGAAAACCGAACTACGCAAGCCGTATTGGCAAGGGCGCGATCGGCTGGTGAATTGAGTTTTGTCGCTTGTCATCCCGGGCAAGCGCGGCTTGCCGCGCGCGACCCGGGTTCCGGTGGCTGAGCGACCGGACGCCGGCTCTCCGCTAGGCTTCACGCGGGCAACGCACCATAATTTTATAAATGCGCATAACAGCGCGGAACATCGAGTCAGGAGCACAGCATGTCGAAAGGCCCCTTGGCGGGATTGAAAGTCGTCGAACTGGCGGGTATCGGGCCCGCGCCCATGTGCGCCATGCTGCTGGCGGATCTGGGCGCGGACGTGATTCGCGTCGATCGCCTGCAAGATGCCGGCTTGGGCGTCGAAATGCCGACCAAGTACAACCTGCTGCATCGCGGCCGGCCGTCGATCGCGGTCGATCTGAAACACCCGAAAGGCGTCGAAACCGTGCTCCGTCTCGCGGCGGGCGCGGACATCTTGATCGAAGGCTTCCGCCCCGGCGTGATGGAGCGCATGGGGCTTGGGCCCGATGTGTGCCTCGCGCGCAATCCGAAATTGATCTACGGCCGCATGACCGGCTGGGGCCAGGACGGTCCGCTCGCGCACGCGGCGGGGCATGACATGAACTACATCGCGCTCACCGGCGCCCTGCATGCGATCGGCCGCGCGGGCGGCGCGCCGACGCCGCCGCTCAACCTGGTCGGCGATTTCGGCGGCGGGACGATGTATCTCGCATTCGGCCTGCTGGCGGCGCTCTACGAGCGGCAGAAATCCGGCAAGGGCCAGGTTGTCGACGCGGCCATGGTCGACGGCGCCGCGTCCTTGATGACGCTGTTCTACGGCCTCAAGGCCGCCGGCATGTGGCACGACCGGCGCGGCGCGAACATTCTGGATTCGGGCGCGCATTTCTACGACGTCTACGAAACCAAGGACGGCAAGTTCGTCTCGATCGCCTCGATCGAGGGAAAATTCTACGCCGAGCTGCTGCGGCTCACCGGGTTGGGCAAGGAGAACCTGCCGGCCCAGAACAACCCGAAAAACTGGCCGGCTTTGAAAGAAAAGCTCGCCGCCACGATCAAGACCAAGACGCGCGACGAATGGACCGCGATCATGGAGGGCACCGACGTGTGCTTCGCGCCGGTGCTGACGCTCGAGGAAGCGCCGTCGCACAAACATATGCGCGCACGGGAAACTTTCATCGAGCGCGACGGCGTGGTGCAGCCCGCGCCGGCGCCGCGCTTCTCGCGCACGCCCGGCGAAATCCGGATGGCCCCGCCGAAAGCCGGGGAAAACACCGACTCGGCGTTGGCCGAGTGGGGGTTTTCCGCCGACGAGCGCGCGGCCCTGCATGCAGCGAAGGCGATCGCGTAGTCGGGCGATCGGGTGCGCCCGCATCTTCTCCGTCCGGGCGAGAAGGCCTTCGCCAGCCGGCTTCCATCGGGATTGAAGTGGCGCCTAGTCCTCGAGCACGAACGTGACTTCCATGGTCACGCGGTATTCGGCGATCTTGCCCTTGTCGACCTTGGCTTTCTGCGAGACAACCTCCAGCCCGGTGATGCCGCGCAGCGTGCCGGCGGCGCGCTTGAGGCCAGTGTTGACCGCATCTTCAAAACTTTTACGCGACGAGGACGTTAGTTTGGTTACCCGTGCGACAGCCATGTTCGACTCCCTGTTGAGCGTTTCCGAGTCTTCCCTGAGCGGCCGCGCGTCGCTTATGTGGATGGCGCGGTCCACTTATGTCTATGCTAGCCCGGATCGCGCGGTGCGGTCGAGCCGGTGCGCCGCGCCGAAAGTCGGCAATCATTCCGTGTACGGACAATGACCTTGCATCCCGAATCGGCCTGGGTGATCGAAAAAGCCGCGCAGGCCAAATTGCCGCCCTACGAATCGCTGCCGCCCGAGGCGGCGCGCGCGCTCTATCGCAAGGCCATCAAGCCGCTCGACGTCCAGCCGCGTCGCATGGCGCGCATCGAGGATCGCGCCATCGTGCGCCCGGCCGGCGCATCGGCCGGGATCGTCCCGGTCCGCCTCTATACGCCGCCCGGATTGCCGGCCGGCCCGGCGCCCTGCCTCGTGTTTTTTCACGGCGGCGGGCACGTGATCGGCGATCTGGAGACGCACGATCGCGTGTGCCGATTGCTGGCCGAACGAGCGTCCTGCAAAGTCCTCGCGGTCGATTATCGTCTGGCGCCGGAGCACAAGTTTCCCGCCGGCTACGACGACGCGTTGACCGCACTGCAATGGGCGTTCGACAACGCGACGGCGCTCGGCATCGATCCGGCCCGCATCGCGGTCGGCGGCGACAGTGCGGGCGGCACGCTCTCCGCCGGTGCCGCGCAATGGGCGCGCGATCGCAAGCTGCCGCTCAAGTTCCAGTTGCTGGTTTATCCGGCCACGGATCTGGCGGTCGAGACCAGATCGCGCCGCGAATTCGGGTCGGGCTACTTGCTGACCAAATCGTTGATCGACTGGTTCATCGGCAGTTACAGCCGCTCGCCGGCCGATCTGCTCGATCCGCGCGCCTCGCCGGGCCGCGCCGAAAATCTCAAAGACCTGGCGTCGGCGGCAGTCATTGTCTGCGGCTGCGATCCGCTGCACGATGAAGGCGTAACCTATGCGGAGAAATTGCACGCGGCCGGCGTCAGTGTCGCGCTCGGCGATTTTCCGGGCCTGCTGCACGGATCGTTCAATATGTCGGGCGCCCTGGACTCGTCGAAAATGCTGATCGATTTTTGCGTTGCGCAGTTGCAGGCGGCGTTCGCGAAATAGGCCTCAGCCCAGCTTGCCGCGTTCGAACGCCTTTACCTTGTCGATCAGTTCCTGCGGCATGGGGGCCGAGGTCCTGGTCTTCTGGTTGGCGTTGACCCAGACGATTTCGGCGACATTGATCGGTGCGTCTTCGCCCTGGCGAAAGATCGCCGCGTCGAAAGTGATCGAGCTGCGGCCCAGTTTGGCCGTGCGCACGCCGACGTCGAGCTTGTCGTCGAACACGGCCGAGCCCTTGAATTCCTGCGTCGACTTGACGACGTGAAAATCTTCGTCAGTGCTGGACAAATGCGCCATTTGGTCGAATCCGAGCGCGCGAAAATATTCGGTGATCGCCACGTCGTAGTAGATCGAGTAATTGCCGTAAAACACGACCTTCTGCATGTCGGTTTCCGCATAGCGCACGCGGAACGGTTCGAAGAAGTGAAAATCGGCGCGTTGCATGAGTGACTCTTCTTCCCTTCAATCGCTTCGCTTTTTTCCCTCTTCCCCCGCTCACCTTGCGGGAGCGGGAACGGGCGAGGGGAAAGCCCGCGGCGGCGCCGCTACTCCAGCAAGTTGCGCGCACGCAGCCATTCGAGCTGAATGCCGACGGCCTTGGCGAGCAGTTCCGGCTGGCCCTGGTAATAGTGCGTGGCGCCCTTGATCGTGTGCATGGTCTTGTCCTGGCTCGCAATCGCTTCGTGAATCATTTTGGTGTGACTGGAGGGCGCCGCGTCGTCGGCGCTGTTCTCGATCGACAGCAGCGGCACCGTGACCCCCGGCGCGCAGCGCAGCCCGTCGGCGCGGGTCTCATCGTACGACCATTGCGACAGCCATGACCGCAGCGTGCAGAAGCGCGCCATGCCGACCGGACCGACGTTGACCGTGCGCGGATCGCCCATATACGACCAATTCGGTTTGCGATCGTTGGGATCGACGGTCGGGTCGATGAAGCGCGGATCGGCCATGGTGCGGTGAACCACGAAGCCGCGTTCCATCTCGCCATTATTGCGCTTCTTCAGCGTGTCGATCGTCTCGTGCACCCATTTGGTGATGCGCCGGTTGCGTTCGATCTGCGCCGCGCGGTAGCGCTTGATGAATTCCGGTTTGTACGGTGCCTGGTTCGGATTGTTCGGATCGTACAGATCCAGTTCGACGATACGCTTGTCGGGATTCAATTCGTCGGTGACCGACGCGTCCATCCATTCGGTCAGCGTGCGGGCGCGCGAAATGTGCGCGGCCAGGAACATGCAGGCATCGGCCGGAATCAATCCCGCACCGGTCAGGTCGGCAGGGTCGCCGGCCGGTGTGTGGGTCACGGTCGGCCTTTCCGCCTGGGATTGATAGAACAAGGTCAGCGAACCGCCGCCCGACCAGCCGCCCAGGATGACCGTCTTGTAGCCGAGCACTTCCTTCGCGTATCGCACGTAGGCGCCGAGATCGAGCGCCACCTTTTCCATGATCAGCGCGGCGTCGTTCTTCGGATAGCGGCTGCCGCAGCACATCAGATGGACCCCGGCCTTGGCCAGCGCCGTGGGCAACGGCATCAGCTGCAGGGTCGAACTCGGGTGCATGAACAGAACGATGGTCTTCGACGGCCGCCCGCGCGGCTTGAAATAGATGCCTTCGACGTTGACGTAACCCTGGTTGCCGCCGAAACCGTAGGTTTCCTGGAAAACGACCTTTTCCTGATACTGCAAATGCACCGGAATCCGGTCGACCTCGTACGTGCGTTCAGCGGCCATCGACGCCTCCCTAAGCGAAAAGAGGCGCCATACAAGCGAAGTGGCCCTGCGTTGTAAAGCGGTCAGGCCCGTGCTTGGATGCGACTGGCGCAATGGGACCGCGCGCGGGGAGCGGGATGGCATACAAGGCATTCGATCTAAGCGGCAAAGTGGCCGTCGTCACGGGCGGCAACGGCGGCATCGGGCTCGGTTACGCAGATGCGATCGCGCAGGCCGGTGCCGACGTCTGCATCTGGGGCACCAACGAGGCAAAGAACAAGCTGGCGGCGCATCAGCTCGCCAAGCACGGCAGACGGGTTCATCACCTGGTCTGCGATGTCAGCCGCAAGCAGGACGTCGATACCGCGTTCGAGCGCACGCTCGACGAAATGGGGCGTGTCGATGCGGTATTCGCCAACGCCGGCGTGTCCGGGTCGAAGAAGAGCTATTTCGAGATCGACGAAGCCGAGTGGCGCCGCGTGCTCGGCATCAATCTGGATGGCGTGCATTTCACGTTCCAGACCGCGCTTCGCCACATGGTCGCGCGCAGCGAGTCGGGCGACGGCGGCGGACGGTTGATCGTCACCGCCAGCCTGGCCTCGCTCTCGGGTGCGGCGCGCAACGAACATTACGCCGCCACCAAGGGTGCGGTCATTGCATTGGTCCGCGCGCTGGCGGTCGAATTCGCGCGCTATGGCATTACCGCGAATGCGATACTGCCGGGCTGGATCGAAACCGACATGACCGCCGACGCGATCGCCTGGTCGAAATTCGCCGATGCCGTCCTGCCGCGGGTGCCGATGCGCAGATGGGGCCGGCCGGCCGATTTCGGCGGCATTGCGGTTTATCTGATGAGCGAAGCATCGAACTTCCACACCGGCGATTCGATACTGATCGACGGCGGTTATTGGATCTTCTGATCCTCGCGGTTCGCCGTTTGATCCAATTGCCGCGCCGTGCCGTAGAAACATCCTGTGAATGCCGAATTGGCACTAATCGGGAGCGCGCGATGCGGTCGGTGATATTGCTGTTTTGGACGATGCTGAGCGGATGCGCACTCGCCGGGTGCGGCGAGATGCGCATGACCCCGGCCGACAAGCCGGACCGATTCCCCGTCATCGTCGCGGAAAATCTGGAGCGCCAGAAGCTCGATATGCCGGGCGCGTTTGCCGGCGAGCGCAATATCGTCATTTTGGCGTATCGACGTGAGCAGCAGCGCGATGTCGATACCTGGTTCCCATATTTGAGCGCGCTGGCGGCCGAACGGCCCGACGTACGATACTACGAACTGCCGGTGCTCTCCGGCGCGTGGCGTCCGCTCGATTGGTGGATCGACGGCGGCATGCGCAGCGGCATTCCCGATGCGGCGCAGCGCGCTCGTACGATCACGATTTATACCGATAAGTCCGCGTTCCGCCGCGCGGTGGGCGTGCCGGACCGCGACGACGATATCGACATTCTGCTGGTCGCTCGCGGCGGTGCGATCCTGTGGCGCGGCACCGGCCGGTTCGACCCGGCCAAAGCGAAGCTGATCGCGGCGTCGCTCGGGCGCTAGCGCGGGCGGGTTCGGCACGGCGGCCAGGTTATTGGCCGGCCGCCGCGGCCAAGGTCATTTCGGTCAGGCTGTAACCGGCTTCGGCAGGGATGCGCAGCACCGGCCCGGTCGCGGTCTCGTGGCGGACCGGCATCACGCTCGGCGTCTTCGAAACCCGCGCGCGAGCCAAAGCCTGTTCGATCGTTTGGCTCTCGGCCAGCCGCATCAGGTTTGCGCGCGTGGTGAACATCAACGACCGTTGCTTGGCGTCGGCGGCGGCGATTGCGGCGGCCGGCGTGGTCCAGATCGTATCGTCCATTTCGCCGCCGTCGTGCAGCGCCACTTGCGCGCCCGGAAACGGTGCGAGGAAGAACCAGGTATCGAAGCGGCGCGCCGCGAATTCGGGTGTGATCCAGTGGGCGAACGGCACCAGCAGATCGCCGGCCAAGGTCAGGTCGCGCTGCAGGACGAACTCGGCGAAGTGTCCGTCGCGGGCTTCCGCCGTGGCGTCGACCGTCCGGCCGTGGCGATCGCGTGCGAGCAGCACGCCGCACTCCTCGAACGCCTCGCGGATCGCGCCGATCTTGTTGGCCGCCAGCTCCGGCGTGTCGTTGGCGATACCGCGCGTCCGCGCGCACATTTCGGGGCTGTAATCCTCCGGTCCGATCTTGCCGCCGGGAAACGTCAGCATGCCGGCGAACGCGCCGAGCGTCTGGCTGCGCTGCTGCATCAGGACTTCGATCCCGTGGGACCCGTCGCGCAAGAGCAGAATCGTGGCGGACGGCACCGCCGGGGCGATGGGGGAATGTTCAGTCAAAGATCTTAAACCTTACCGTGCCGTCGCGCTTGATCTGGTCGACCAGATTGACTTCCCAGCTCAAGTAATCGCGCATGGCTTGTTCGACGTTGTCCAGATGATCGTACGGCTTGTACCACACGTCGTCGGTGCTTGTGGTCGGCCGCGTCATGCCGGTTTCGGTGGCAAGCTCGGCGCGGCGCCAGGATTTCATGCCGCCGCGCAGGATCTTGATCGCAACCCCCGGCCAAAGCGCCGCGGCGTCGCGCGCGGCGTAGGCCGCGATCGGCGAAGGGCCGACAAAGGCGAGCATCGAAGGGCCGGGCGGCAGTTTCGCTTTCGCCTCGTTGAGCCGCGCGCGCACCGCCCAGTAGGCGCCCGGGATATGCGCCGCGCGGTATTTCAGGCTGGTGTCGAGATCGATGACCGCGGCACCCGATCGCACGGCGGCCGCGAGATCGGCGGCGGCGATTTCGTCCACGACCGGCGGATCGAACAGATGCGCATCGTGGCCGCCCTGTACCTGCGGCAGCTGCATCAGGCCGCCGTCCAATACATAGACTTCCGGCCAGCCGAGCTGCACCAGCCACGAAGCGGTCATCGTGGCGCGCACGAGCGTGTCGTCCATCAACACCAGGCGCGCGCCACGCACGGCGACGTATTCGTCGGTCGATTGCACGAGTTGCCCGCCAGGCGCCGAACGCGCGCCGTGGACGTGGCCGGCTTCGAACTCTTCGGGCGTGCGCACGTCCAACATATATAAAGTGCGATCGGGATCGGCTTGCCATTGCCGCACGTGGTCCCAGGTGCAACGCTGAACGCCGAATCGCCGCGCCACTTTCGCCGCCGCCGCCTGCGCCTTCGATAGGCCGTCGGACGAGGGAGCGGGCGCACGCCGATGCTGTCCGCGCTCGCATGCGAAGCCGGCCAATTCCCAGCCCATGGTGCCGTCCTTCAGCGCCACGACCTTGTTGGGAATGCCGGCGTTGATCAGCGATTGGGCGCCGATGATCGAGCGGGTGCGGCCGGCGCAGTTGACCACGACCAGCGTATCCGGCTCGGGCACCAGGTCGTGCACGCGGTAGACCAATTCCGCGCCGGGCGCGTCGATGCCGCCCGGAATGCTCATGCGCCGATATTCCGGATAGGGCCGCGAGTCGAGGATGATAAGTTTCTCGCCGGCATCCTGCCTGGCCTTCAACTCGGCGGCGTCGATGCGCGGCGTTTCATATTCGTGCTCGACGAATTCGCCGAACGCCTTGCTCGGCACGTTGACGCCGGAGAACAACTCGAAGCCGGCGTCCCGCCAGGCCGCGATGCCGCCGGCCATGACGGCAACATCCGTATAGCCGTACGATATCAGTTTGGCCGCCGCGCGGTCCGCCAAACCCTCGCCGCCGTCGAACAAGACGATGCGCGCGCCGCGGCGCGGCAGCAGGTCGGCGGCGGTGAACTCAAGTTTCGACAGCGGAATGCAGCATGCCCAGAACGGGTGGCCCTTGTAGTGCACGCCTTGCTCGCGCACGTCGATCAGCGCCATCTCGCCGCCATCGCCGAGCATCCGTTGGACCTCGGCCGCGCTCAACGTTCGTGCCGTCTTCCTGCCGGTCACCGTCAGGCTCGCGCGTCGCGTATGTCGCTGTGGGCCGGGAAAACTCGCCACTCATTGTCCTTTGGACGCCAATATTCTCGGCGGTGAAGTTTCTCGAGGGCTAAGCCGTACATATGAAAGTTCAGCGTCACGCCCTCGCCCTCGATATGAATCGAATGCAGGTCGTCGGGCAGGAATGCCACGCCGGTGCCGCGCTTGACCGTCGTCTGGCCCTTCTCCTTCACGCCGACAGCCGGCAGCCGGTCATACATCTTGTTCAGCTCTTCGCCTTGCAGGCCCACGATCACCGCCCATGTGGTGTGATTGTGCGCGGGCGAATGCGTGCCGGCGCGCGCGGCGTTGATGTAGAGGGCAAACCGATGATCCGGATCCTCCGACAGCCGATACAAGCATGAATTGCGTTCGTCGCCGATCGGCGGCGGCAGGAAATCCGCGGCCGGGAACAATTCGCGCCGCTCGGCGAGCGCGAGCAATTCCTGCTTCATGCGGTCCAAGGCCGCGCGGGTGACACCCGCTTCTCGCTCGATCGCGCGCACGCGCGCCACGGTTTCGGCGACGGCCCGGTTGCGCTGCTCGACTCTGTTCATGAATCCGCTCCTGCGGGAAGATTATCCGTGGGCTCCGGCGGGCGCCAGCCGTCCAACTCCGCCGCCATGACGATCTCGGCGCAAGCCGTCGCATCCGAGAGCGCTTCGTGGTGGTTAAGTTTAACGCAAAGATAGCGGGCGACGCTCTTCAGATCGGTCGGCCGAACATTCCATACGGTACGGGCGATCTCGACAGTGCATACAAACGGCACCGGTGGCGTTACCAGGTTAAACGATGCGCAACACGCGCGCAGCACGCCGGTATCGAAACGCGCATTGTGTGCCGCGGCGAAATCTATCCCGTCAAACCAAGGACATAGGTTCGGCCACAGGGTGCCGAAATCGGGCGCTTGGGCGACGTCCTCCCACCGCAAACCGTGAATATGGGTGAACCAGAATTCGCGGGACGGCGGACGGATGTAATGCACGGCGCGGTCGACGATGCGTCCGTCCTCGACGCGCACGAGGCCGATCGAGCACGCGCTGTCACGCGCCGGGTTGGCGGTCTCGAAGTCGATGGCCAGGAAGCGGCTCATGGAATACTGCAAAGCATTGTGAAATTTCAGCTTTTTGCGGCGGGCTCGATTGACAAGGCTACCCGCCTGATATTTACATCAGCAACAATATATCGCAGCGGAGAAAATATTGAGATGACCGGCCGCATTGCACAGCGCCTGAAAGATCTGAAGATCGAGCTGCCGGTCGCCCACATCGCCGAGGTCGCCAAGATCGAAGGTTACGCGATGGCGAACGGCTGGCTTTTCGTGTCCGGCCAGATTCCGAAATGGGGCGGCGAGCGCAAATTCATCGGCAAGGTCGGCCGCGAGTTCAATCTGGCGGAGGGTCAGGCGGCCGCGCGTCTGTCCGGTCTTAATGTGTTGTCGCAGTGCATGAAAGCGCTGGACGGCGATCTCGATCGCGTCGTGCGCATCATGAAGGTCAACGGCTACGTCAACGCGATGCCGGATTTCACCGAAATCCCGCAGGTCGTGAACGGCGCCTCTGAATTGTTCCTGGAAGTTTTCGGCGATGCCGGCCGGCATGCGCGCACCGCCGTCGGCGTCGCGGTCATGCCGTTCGACGTCGCCATCGAAGTCGAAGCCACGTTCCTGGTCAGGCCCTAAACGAAAGCGAAGTCCATGGGTGAACAAGGTACCGGCAAGCAGGTTGACGGCAGCGATTTCGAATTTCAGTTCGACCTGGATGTCTACACGCCGTATCTGCTCAATCGCACCGGTGTGCGCATCGCCGACGCGTTCGACAACGATCTGAAGCGCCATGGCATCAATTTGCAAATGTGGCGCATCCTGGCGGCGCTGTGGCACAGCGGCCAGGTTCGGCTGTCCGATCTTTCGCATCTGACCTCGATCGAAATCTCGACGCTGTCGCGCGGCGTGGCGCGGCTGGCCGACAAGGGCCATATCGAACGCCAGAAAAGCGGGAATGACGGGCGCGAGGTGCGTCTGCAATTGTCCGATGCGGGCCGGCAGATGACCGCGCGCTTGATCCCTTTGGCATTGCAGGCCGAATCGGATCTGATTCGCGGCTTCTCGTCCGAAGAGGTGAAGACGCTCAAGAACCTGCTGATGCGCATGTACCAGAATCTGGATTCGCGCAACGCGCGTTGATGGCGTCGTCAGCCGCGCCGGCGCGCGACGGCATCGGCCAGCACGCAAAGAATCTCGAACATCATGGTGGCGCCGACGATCGCCGTGCCGCCGGTCGGATCGAACGGCGGGGATATTTCCACCACGTCGCCGCCGACCAGATCCAGGCCCTGCAATCCGCGAATCATCCGCTGCGCTTCGTGGGTCGAAAATCCGCCGATCTCCGGCGTCCCGGTGCCCGGCGCGTAGACCGGGTCCAAGCCGTCGACGTCGAAACTGACATAGGTCGGGCCGTCGCCCGCGACGCGGCGCGCCTCGGCGATCACGTTATCCACGCCGAGCGCGAAAAACTCCTCGATGTCGATCACCCGGATGCCCTGCGCCAAGCCCCAGTCCATGTCGTCGGCCCGGTACAGCGAGCCGCGAATGCCGATCTGCACGGTGCGCTTGGGGTCGAGCAGCCCTTCCTCGATGGCGCGGCGGAACGGCGTGCCGTGCGTGTATTTGTGGCCGCCGAAATAGCTGTCCCAGGTATCGGTATGGGCGTCGAAATGCACCATGCCGAGCGGGCGTCGCCTGGCGATCGCGCGGAAGATCGGCAGCGTGACGAGATGATCGCCGCCGACCGACAGCGGCAGGCATTTTGCGGCATGCACGCGCGCGAAGAATTTTTCCACGCGCGCCAGCGTATCGTCGAGATCGACCGGGTTGACCGGCACGTCGCCTACGTCGCCGACGCGCGCCAGTTCGTACGGCGAAATCTTGCTGACGTGATGCACGCGGCGCATCAGGCTGGAGTAGTTGCGCACCTCGCGCGGTCCATGGCGCGCGCCCGGGCGGTTGGTCGTCCCGCCGTCCCAGGGGACGCCGACCAGGGCGATATCGAGCCCAGCGGGATCGCGAAACACCGGCAGGCGCATGAAGGTGGGGATGTCCGCGAAGCGCGGCATGATCGAGCCGTCGACCGGCTGCGGAAACTTGCTCTGCTCGTCCATAACCGCGTCTCCCTACAGTCAATATAAACCATAGCGGTTCGAGGGCGAGTCGGTTGCTTGCCCGGGCGGGCACCGCGCGCCTAGACTACGGCCCGCGCGCAAGGGAAAAATCATGGCCGCAACCCAGCGGAACGCTTTGGATATCGGCACCGAGCTCGACGGCTATCGCGTCGCGTCGATCCTGGGCGCGGGCGGCTTCGGCATCACCTACGAAGCGATCGAGATTTCCATCGAGCGCAAGGTCGCGATCAAGGAGTTCATGCCCAACGGCATCGCCATGCGCGACGGCGACAGCTCGGTGCATCCGATCAGCGACGCCGACGAAAAGGAATATGTCTGGGGCCTCGATCGCTTCAAGCAGGAAGCGCGCACGCTGATTCACTTCCGGCATCCCAACATCGTACCGGTGCTGCGCTATTTCGAGGCCAACGGCACGGCCTATATGGTGATGGAGCATCAGGAAGGCAAAAGCCTCGGGCGTTTTATGGACGGCAGCAAGACGCTCGACGCCGCCGGGATTGCGCAGTTCCTGATGCCGTTGCTCGACGGACTCGAGCAAGTCCACAAGTCCGGCTTCCTGCATCGCGATATCAAGCCGGATAACATTTATATCCGCACCGACGGTACGCCGGTATTGCTGGACTTCGGCGCCGCGCGCAACGCGCTCGGCCGGCGGAGCAAGAGCCTGACCGCCGTGGTCTCCGCCGGCTATGCGCCCTACGAGCAGTACGAGGCGGAGGGCAACCAGGGACCGTGGACCGATATCTATGCGCTCGGCGCCGTGCTCTATCGCTGCACCGTCGGCCGGCGCCCGATCGATGCGCCGGCGCGCGTCTCGGCCACCCTGCGCCAGGACGACGATCCGCTGATTCCGGCCGCGCAGGCCGCGCGCGGCAACTACGACGCCGCCCTGTTGGCCGGCATCGATGCGGCGCTGGCGATTTCCGAGCGCGACCGGCCGCAGACCGTGGCCGCATTCCGGCGCGCGATCGCGCCCGACGGCGACGCGGCGGCGATCGGGCAGCGCATGGCCGCGCCCGGCGCCACGGTGAAGGCGGGCGCCACCACGCACGTCCTGCCGCCGGCAACCGGTCCGGCGCCGCGCACGGCGCCGGCAGCCGAACGCGCGCCGTCTGCCGCCGCCGTGCATATCAGCGCGGCCCCGGCGGCGGTGGCGCCCCGGCGCGGCAAGTGGCCCTGGATCGCGGCCGGCGCCGTGCTGGCGCTGCTGCTGATCGGCGGCGGCGCCTACCTGGCGACGCGCCCGGCCGACGATGCCGACGCCAGGCTCAAGCTCGAACTGGAGCAGGCGCGCAAGGCGCAGGCGCAATTGCAGGCCGATCTCGATGCCGCGCGCAAAGCCGATGCCGACGCCAAGGCCAAGGCGGAGCAGGACGCCAAGGCGAAGCAGGAGGCCGACGCGCGCGCGCAGGCGGAAGCGCGCCAGCAAGCGGAAGCCAGACGCCGCGCCGACGAACTGGCGCGCCAGCGCGCAGCAGAAGAAGCGCGCAGGCGCGCCGAGGAAGCCGCCCGGCTGAAAGCCGAGGCGGACGCCAGAGCGCAGGCTGAAGCCAAAGCCCAAGCCGACGCCGAGGCCAAACGCCGGGCGGACGAAGCAGCGCGACTGCAGACCGACGCCCAGCGCCGCGCCGACGAAGCCGTGCGCCAGCGCGCCGAGATTGAGGCCAAACGCCGGGCCGACGAGGCGGTGCGCCAGCGCGCCGAAGCGGACGCCAAACGCCGCGCGGATGCCGAGGCGAAGCGACGTGCCGACGAGGCCGCGCGTGGGCGCGCCAACCAGCGCGCCGATGCCCAGGCCACCGCGCCTGCGGTCGACTACCGCAGCCAGATCGCCGGCACGTCGATGTATTTGGACGCGGTCGACCTGGTCAACGGTTCCAATTCGGTGCTGGTGCGCTTCATCGCCGACGGCCGCGTCGTGGTCGCCGCGCAACGCTCGCAGATGGGGGCGGCCGGCGGTTACACGACCGATACCAGCTACAGCGGCACATGGAGCGTCCAGGGCGATCAGCTCTGCCTGCGTTTCACCAATCTGCCGCAGATCGGCAATTGCTATCGCGTTGCCGTTGCCGGCCAGCGGGTGACGCTGGCCGGCCCGGGCTTCCTGGCGCGCGGCGCGTTGTCGAAATAGCGGTGCGGTGCATTTGCGGGACTTGTCGACGCCGCCTAATGCGCTCCCGCCATCTGCTCCGCGGCCTTGATCGATTCGACGCGAATCTCCTCGGTCAGCCGCGCCTTGTAGGCGGCGAATTCCGGCGAAGTCTTTATGGTGTAGTGGCGCGGGTGCGGCAGGTCGATGCGCAGGTCGCATTTGATGCGGCCCGGGCGGGCGGTCATCACCACCACGCGATTGGCCATGAAAATGGACTCATCGATGTCGTGGGTGACGAACAGCACGGTTTTGCGATCGGCCTCCCAGATTCCGAGCAGCAATTCCTGCATCAGCGCGCGGGTCTGGTTGTCGAGCGCGCCGAACGGCTCGTCGAGCAATAGAATCTTCGGATCGTTGGCCAGCGCCCGCGCCAGCGCCGTGCGCTGCTGCATGCCGCCGGAGAGCATTTTCGGGAAATGCCGCTCGAACCCGGTGAGCCCGACCTGCGAAATGTAACGCGCGACGATCTCGCGCCGTTGCGACTCCGCCACGCCCTTCTCGCGCAACCCGAAGCCGATATTCTCCTCGACCGTCAGCCACGGAAACAGCGTGTAGGACTGGAACACCATGCCGCGTTCCGGCCCCGGCCGCTGGATCGGCTTGCCGTCCAGCATCGCCTGCCCCGCGCTCGGCCGGTCGAGCCCGGCGACGATGCGCAGCAAGGTCGACTTGCCGCAGCCCGACGGGCCCAGGATCGTAATGAAATCGTTGTCCTCGACGGCCAGATCGATCGGCTCGAGCGCGCGCGTCGGCAGCCCGCCCCGCACGCCCGGAAACACACGTTCGACCTTGCTGACCTGCAGCTTGGACATCAGGCCAGGCTCCATGGGTAGAGCCGCTGGTTCAGCCACTTGAAGGCAAAGTCCGAGACGAGCCCGATCAGCCCGATCACGACGATGCCGAAGATCATCTGCCCGGTATCGAGCAGGCGCTGGCTGTCCATGATCATGTGGCCGATGCCGGATTGCGCGCCGACCAGTTCGGCGACGATAACGTAAGTCCACGCCCAGCCGAGCACCAGGCGCAGCGTTTCCGCGATCTGCGGCGCCGCTCCGGGCAGGATCACGCGCAGCACGATGCCGTTGCCCGAAGCGCCCAGCGTATAGGCCGCCTCGACCAGATCGCGCCGCGTGGCACCCACGATCACCGCCACCATGAGCACGATCTGGAAGAACGAGCCGATCACGATGACGGACAATTTCTGCGCCTCGCCCACGCCGGCCCACAGGATCAGCAACGGAATGAAGGCGGAGGCCGGCAGGTAGCGCGCGAAGGATATGAACGGCTCGAAAAACGCGCCGATCGGCTTGTAAGCGCCCATGACGATGCCGAGCGGCACCGCGAGTACGGCAGCCACGACGAAGCCGCCGACCACGCGCCAAACCGTGATCCCCACGTCGCCGATGAAATTATATTCGGCGAACAGGGCGATGCCGGCTTTCAGCGTCTTGACCGGATCGGCGAGGAACAGCGGCTGCACCCAGCCGGCGAACGTCGCCAGCGCCCAGAACGCGAAGAACAGCACGAAGAACGCGATGCCGAGGACGACGCGCAGGCCGGATGGAATTGGCTTTAAGGGTTCGAACATGGATTTCGGCGGGCCCGCGAAAGAGGATCGGCCTCGTCCTTCGACCGGCTCAGGACGAGGCCGCTTATTCGCGGCAATATGCGGAACCTCGTGCTGAGCGTGTCGAAGCACGAGGCATGTCGGTCGAAACGGCCGCTGCCTACTTGATGAAGTTGGCGTTGACCATCGCGTTCAGATCGGGCGCCGCCTTGATGACTCCGGCTTCGAGCTGGATTTCGGTGGCGAATTTCAGGAAATCCATCATCTCCTTGGCGAAGTAGGCCTGATTGGCGGCCTTGTCCTGCCATGCGATGAACGACGCCGATTTGCCGAATTGCTCGGCGTTCTGCTTCACCTTGGCGCCCATGATCTCATACGACTTGGTGGGGTCTTTCTTGATCATGTCGAGCGCGTCGAAGAAGCCGTTGACGACGCCCTGCACGATCTTCGGATTCTTGGCGATATAGTCGGGCTGGAAGGCGAGCGTATCGACGACCACCGGATAATCCTTCGTGGTGGCGAGGATCTTGCCGGACTCCGGCTTGTTGCGGATGATCGAGATGTACGGTTCGTAGGTCACGGCCGCGTCGAACTGGCCGGCGACGAAGGCGTTCGCGGCCGGCTGCGGCGCCAGCGTCGACAAGGTTATATCCTTCACCGTCAAGCCGTTCTTTTTCAGGATGTTGACCATCGTGAAATACGGCGTGGTGCCCGGGCCGTCGACCGCGATCGTCTTGCCCTTGAGGTCGGAAATCTTGTTGATGCTGTTGCGCGTGGCAATGCCATCGGCACCGTTCGATTTGTCCAGCAGCAGAACCTGCGTCAGCTTCACGCCGGCCGCGTTCCACACCACGAACGTATCGATGGTCGTGGCGGCGCCTTGCACGGAGCCCGCCTGGATCGCCAGATGACGCTCCTTCTGCGCGATGAATTTGATCTCGACGTCGACGCCGTGCTTTTTGAACAGGCCGGTCTGCTCGGCCAGGGTCAGCGGCGCGAAGCCGGTCCAACCGCTGATGGCGATGACGACTTTCGGCATCTGCTGGGCCGATACAGGGGCGGCAAATGCCGCGAGGGCTGCCGCGCCGAACAGGAACGAGCGCAATTTCATAGAAGGCTCCTTCGATTAAAGTGCTGGTTTCGCTGGGAAAACCGGCGTGCCGCGGTCTCGCGCGCCGAACCTCGTGTAAGCGTTCTTGATGCTAGGGGAGAGCCGAAGCGAGAGCAACGGGCGTGTTGCGGGCTGCGCCGGGCGCCGATGCTGCGGCCCGTCGGCGCCGGCCCGCCCGAAACACAACGGCAGGGACGAAATATGTAACACCGTGGCACGGATCGCGATGCAAGCGTATTATGGCGTGGTCGGTCGGACGGCCGCAGATCGTCCGACCCGGAACGATGGAGGGCGCCGTGACCAAACGATTGAGGTTGGTGGCCTGCGCATTTCTTTCCGCCGCATCCACCGCCACCGCCACTGCCGAGCCGCTGCCGATGGTGCCGCAGACTGGCCCCACGGCCTTGAGCGATTATTTCTACATGTCCCTGGGCGGGACCGCGCAAGTGGTTCAATTGCCCAAATTCCATTACGGCCAGCATTTCAATTTGGCGCCGCCGACGCTGATCGGCGATCTGTTCGCCGTGCGGTCGAGCGTCGTGGCCGGCGGGCCGGCGGCCACCATCGGTTATGTTCTGCCGTGGGACTTGGGTCAGCGGCCGCGCATCGAACTGGCCGCAAGTGCACTGTTCGGGCGGCTGCGCAACGACGACGTTTTGTCGCCGATCAGTTCGTTCAGCTATCACCCGATCGGCCTCGCGATCGGCAGCAGCGGCTTCGTCGCCTCCGATATCCATTCGGAACTGACCACGACGTTCACCTCGGCCGATGTGGGCGTGCGGCTGCGCACCGATCTGCCGCTGGGATCGGCGCTCACGCTCACGCCGTCGATCGCCGGCGTATTCGGGTTCCAGCAGGTCCGGTACGACCTCACGCAATGGGGCTTGCTGGCCGATCCGTTCTTCGCCGGCACGCGCGTCGACGAGAAACTGACGACTTGGCGCGGTGGCGCCGAACTCGGCGTCGACGCCACGTTCAGGCTGGGCGACCGCTTGATGCTGCATGGCGGATTGACCGGTGCGGCCTACTATCAGCACACACGGCTGGTCGGCAATGACTGCAAAGCCATCACACTCGGCCCGGGCGGATCCTGCGTTGTGCCCGCCGTCGGTGTGGCGATCCTCAGCCAGGTGCGCGCCTCCGATTCCGGATACGGCGCGCGGGTCGGCGCGTCGCTCGGCGCCACCTATTCGCTCGGCTGGATGAACCTGACCGTGATGGGCACCGGAAGCTGGACCCACAACGTGCCCGGCATCGACAATCCGCGCCTGTTCGAGACCGGTACCGCGCGCGTCGGTTACGAAGATCGGTTCTCGTATGGCGGTCTCGTCATGGCGACGTTCCCGCTCGATTAGTTCGGGTGTGCCGGCGCGCTCGAACATTTCGCCGATGGACGCGGCTCGCTCCTCCGTTGCCGATTGACCGCCGGAATCGGCCGGGTTGCTATCGATGCGATCGGTGGCGCATCTACGGGAAATGCGGCAATTTGTGCTAATCACAAGCCGCCCCCGAGCCGCGCCGGCGGATCGCTTGCCCGGCCACCCCAACGTCTTCGCCCAGGATTCCATCCATGACGTCAAACCTGTCCGCGCCCGCCACGTCCGAAACCGGCGATGCGTTGCTGCTCACGCCCGGCCCGTTGACGACCTCGCGGCGCGTCAAGGAAGTCATGGTGCACGATTGGGGCTCGCGCGATGCCGCCTTCGTGCGAATCAATCAGGAGGTCCTCGAGCGCATCGTCGCCATTGCCGGCGGCGGCGGCGATTACGTCGCCGTGCCGATGCAGGGCAGCGGCACGTTCGCGGTCGAAGCGATGCTGACCAGCTTCGTGCCGAAAGCCGGCAAGGTGCTGATCTTGATCAACGGCGCATACGGCAGGCGCGCCTTGCGCATTGCCGAAATCGCCGGCCGCGCGGTCGATCGCCTGGAAACGCCGGAAGACACGCCGCCCGATCTGGCGGCGCTCGACTTGCGACTCGCGCACGAGCGCGCGATCACGCACGTCTTTGCCGTGCATTGCGAGACCACCAGCGGCATCCTCAATCCGATCGAAGCGATCGCCGGCATCGTCGCGCGGCATGGACGGAAGCTGCTGGTCGACGCGATGAGCGCATTCGGCGCGCTGCCGCTCAATCCGCGCACGGCTCCGTACGATGCGCTCGCCGCATCCAGCAACAAATGCCTGGAAGGCGTGCCGGGCATGGGCTTCGTCGTGGCCCGGCTGGATGCGCTCAAGGCCACCAAGGGCAACGCCACCACCCTGGTACTCGATCTGCTCGATCAACTCGAGGCACTGCAGAAAACCGGCCAATGGCGTTTCACGCCGCCCATTCATACGATCGTTTCGCTGCATCAGGCGATCCTCGAACACGCGGCCGAGGGCGGCGTTGCCGGCCGCGGCGGGCGCTATGCCGCCAATTGCAGGACGCTGACCGACGGGTTGCGTGCGCTCGGTTTCCAGACCTTGTTGCCGGACGAATTGCAGGCGCCGATCATCGTCACCGTACACATGCCGGCGGATCCGAATTTTCATTTCCAGACATTCTATGATCGGCTGAAGGAACGCGGCTACGTGATCTATCCGGGCAAGCTGACCGTCGCCGACAGTTTCCGCATCGGCTGCATCGGTCGGCTCAATCCGGATCACATGCACGGCGTGTTGGCCGCGATCAAGGCGATCCTGGCCGATATGGGCGTCGTCAATTGCTCGCCCAAGCAGGCGGCTGCGTGACCGTCATCGGTCTGTAACCGGCACCAGGCAAACTTGCTTCGCTGGCGTCGGCCTCGGCGCGCGACTTGACGCGATGGGCGCGCCGCCCGGGCTCCGAATCGTCGGTTCGTGGGGCGGGACTCATTCGGGGCCGCATTTGGCCGCGGCGCGGGGACTGGGGGATCGGAAGTTGAATCAACGCGTTGCAGTTCATGCTGTTTCGCCGCAGGATCGGCGCATGAACTTACCGATCGGCGCAACCAAGAGCCCGCCGGGGAGCGGGCGCGCGGCGGGGCCCTACCTCAAGATCGAACGCCTGACCAAGCGATTCGGCTCGTTCGCCGCCCTGCAGGATATTTCGCTTGAGGTCGCCACCGGCGAGTTCGTCTGCTTTCTGGGCCCGTCCGGCTGCGGCAAAACCACGCTGCTGCGCTGCATCGCCGGGCTGGAAACCCACAGCGCGGGACGCATTGAACAGGCCGGCAAGGACGTGTCCGCGCTGCCGCCGCGCGCGCGCGACTTCGGCATCGTGTTCCAATCCTATGCGCTGTTCCCCAACCTGTCGGCCGCGGCGAACGTGGGATACGGTCTGGTCAGCCGGGGCCTGTCGCGCGCCGAGATTGCTGCGCGCGTGGCCGATTTGCTCAAGCTGGTCGGCCTGCCCGACGCCGGCGCGAAGTATCCCGCGCAATTGTCCGGCGGCCAACAGCAACGCGTCGCCTTGGCCCGCGCGCTGGCGACGTCGCCCGGCCTGCTGCTGCTGGACGAGCCGCTCTCGGCGCTCGATGCGCGCGTGCGCATCCGGTTGCGGCACGAAATCCGGGCGCTGCAGCGGCGGCTCGGTCTGACCACCATAATGGTCACGCACGATCAGGAAGAGGCGCTCACCATGGCCGACCGGATCGTGGTCATGAATCACGGCGTCATCGAACAGGACGGCACGCCGCTCGCGATCTATCGCGGTCCGCGCACGCCGTTCGTCGCCGATTTCGTCGGCACGATGAATTTCCTGGACGGCAAGCTGGTTTCCGACGCGCGCGTCCGCGTCGGCGCCCAGGACTTGGTCTGCGGCGGCGACCACGGCGTGCCTGTCGGTGCTGCGGTGCGTCTCTGCATCCGTCCCGAGGACGTGCAGGTGCGCAGCGTCGACGCGGCGACACCGAACGCGCTGACCGTAACGATCGAGTCGATCGATTTTCTCGGGCCGTACGGACGCGCCCAATTGACGCCGGAGGTCAACGGCGTGCCGCCGCTCACGGCGGATTTTTCGTCGAACCTGATGCGCGATCTCGGCGTCGCCGTCGGCCAGCGTCTCGTCGTCGCGCTGCCGCCGGATCGGCTGCGGCTGTTCGTGGCCTAGGCCGATGGTCGGTCCCGCCGCCGAAACCCTGCCCGGCGCGCCGCCACCGGCGCGCGCCGTCAGACTGCGCTGGAGCGCCGACGATTTCGTCATGTGCGCCGGCCTGGTGCTGCTGCTCCTGTTCCTGCTCGTCTTCATCGGCGTGCCGCTGTGGGCGTTGCTGTCCAAAGGATTTCAGGACAAGACCGGAGAATATGTAGGTTTTGCCAATTTTCTGGCTTATTTCCGAACCGGCGCGCCGCTCGATTCGCTCAAGCACAGTCTGACCGTATCGGCGCTGGCAACCGCGATCGTCGTCCCGCTGGCGTTCGTCTACGCCTACGCGCTGACGCGAAGCTGCATGGCCTTGAAGGGCTTGTTCGGGGCGCTGGCATTGATCCCGATTCTGGCGCCGTCGCTGCTGCCGGCGCTGTCGCTGGTGTATATTTTCGGCAATCAGGGCTTCCTCAAGATTCTGCTGTTCGGCGAATCCGTTTACGGGCCGATCGGCATCGTCATTGCGCAGGTATTCTACTGCTTTCCGTTCGCGGTGATGATTCTGGTGACGGCGCTGCGCATCGCCGACGGGCGCCTGTACGAAGCCGCGGACGCGCTCGGCGCGTCGCGCATGCGCATTTTCTGGACCGTTACCTTGCCGGGCGCGAAGTACGGGTTGGTCAGCGCGGCCTTCGTCGTGTTCACGCTGGTCATCACCGATTTCGGCATCCCCAAGGTGATCGGCGGCCAGTACAACGTGCTGTCGACCGACGTCTATAAGCAGGTCATCGGCCAGCAGAATTTCGAGATGGGCGCCGTCGTCGGCCTGGTCCTGCTGGTGCCGGCGATCCTGTCGTTCGGCGTCGATCGTTTGGTGCAGCGCCGGCAGGTCGCGATGCTGTCGGCGCGCGCCGTGCCGCTGGTACCCAAATCCAGCCCCGCATTCGACCGCACGATGTTCGCGTTCTGCGCCATCGTTGCCGGGCTGCTGTTGTTCGTGCTGCTGGTCGCCGTGTGGGGTTCGTTCGTGTCGTTCTGGCCCTACAACCTGTCGCTCAGTTTGAAGAACTACGATTTTGCCACGCACGACGATTCCGGATGGCGATCCTACTGGCACTCGCTGGAAATGGCGGCCTGGACCGCGCTGGCCGGCACGCTTGTGGTGTTTTCCGGCGGCTGGCTGATCGAGAAATCCAAGGGCTTCGCGGTGCTGAAGTTTCCCGCGCACTTGCTCGCGATGCTGCCGCTCGCGGTGCCCGGGCTGGTGCTCGGGCTGGCCTATATCTTTTTCTTCAACGCGCCCTGGAATCCTTTGAATTTCCTTTACGGCACGCTGGCCATACTCGTGCTCAACTCGGTTGCGCATTTCTACACGGTCGGCCACCTCACGTCGCTCACCGCGCTGAAGCAGATCGATCCGGAATTCGAATCGGTCTCCGCGTCGCTCAAGGCGCCGGTGCTGCGCACGTTCGCACGTGTGACCGTGCCGGTTTGCGTGCCGGCGATCCTCGATATCGGCATCTATTTCTTCGTCAACGCGATGACGACCGTTTCGGCGGTGATCTTCCTGTATTCCGCGAACACCAAACTGGCCTCGATCGCCGTCGTCAGCATGGACGATACCGGCGCCACGGCCGCGGCCGCCGCGATGGCGTCGCTGATCTTCGCGACGTCCGCCGCGGTGCGCGGCTTGCACGGTCTGCTGTCGCGCCGGCTGGTGGCGCGCACGCAGGCCTGGCGGCGGCGCTAGACGATCGAGTTGCGGTGGCGGCCGACGCCGCTTCGCCGCCTGGGCTCAGTTTGCGTCCGCCAAATCCATCAACAACGGTGCGTAATGCGCCAGCGTCTTGGTGGGCAGGCCCGGCACTTTTGCATCGTCGTCCCATCGGCGCAGGGCAATCGCGTCGCGTGCGCCCGGCAAAGCCAGAAAACGCCGGCGTTCGGCCTCGCCCATCGGCCCGCCTTGCAGGACCAGGCTGCGCCGCGATGCCGGCGACAGATGCGCGCCATAGCCGTCTTCCACGGCGGCCAGGTAGCGTTTGGCGGCGACATGCCAACGCACCGGTTCGGCGACCGCAGCGCCGAAGATCTTCCGCAATGCCGCCGCGGCGATCCGCTCGTGGCGGTCGTCGCGGCGCTGCCCGAATCCCGTCGTGTCGCGGCGGCGCAGAAGATGACCGACGTCGTGCAGCAATGCCGCTGCGATCAGCGGCCGCGCCGCGCCGTCGCGTTCGGCGCGCTGGGCGCATTGCAGCGCGTGCGCGGTTTGCGTCACCGCTTCGTCGCCGTATAGCGCATTGCCCTTGTTCGCGATCGCATCGAGCAGATATGCGATATGTTCCATGCCGCCGCCCATCCGCCGGGTCCGTTCGAAGGCGGAGGCGATCATACCGGCAATGTGTTGCCGTATCGTGTCGGTCGTGGAGATATTCGGCCGGCGCGCGGCGTCAGTATGGCGTGCCGTCCTTATGCATGAACACCGCGCCGCCGCCGACATGTTCGAACTTCATGTCGACGTCGGGATACACGCCCTTTTCGCCCGCCACGCGGTCGCCGATCTCAAGGAACACGGCGTCCTTGCTCGATCGATTGACCAGATGATGACCGTTGGCAACGCCGGCCTTGAACCCGGCCGCCATGCCCGGCTTCAGGATCGTTTCGCCGTTGTCGTCGATCAGCACGACTTCGCCTTCAAGCATGAAGATCAGCTCGTCTTCCTTGTGGTGCCAATGGCGCAGGGCCGACCACGCGCCCGGTTCCAGGCGCGTCAGGTTGACGCCGAAGCCGGTCAACCCGAACAGGTTGCCGAGCGCGCGTTTGGTTCGGCCGGCGACGAATTTCTTGAATTCGTCGGGATACTGCGTCAATCCGCGCACGCCCTTCAATTCGGCGGCGACAACGGCAACGGGCGGCTTTTCCTGGCTCATGACTGATTCCTCCCCAAGCTCGACGGTAATGCCGACAGCATAATCGATCCGGCGCGTTCGGTGCGAGGCCGCTTTCGCGGGTCGCCCCAACCGTTATGATCGGCTTCGGGACGGAGGATTTCATGGACCAGGAAGCGTTGATCGAGGCCCTGCGCAAGGTGGCGTGCGCGTCGCTGGCCGATGCCATCGAACAGGTTGCGGCGCGGCCGGGCCATCTCGATCCGTCGATCCGGCCGCAGATCAACGATCGTCGCATGGTCGGCCCGGCGGTCACGATTGCCTGCGTGGCGACCGACGAACGCGTGCCGCCGCAGCATTCGCTCGAGGCGATCGATCAGGCGGCGCCCGGCAGCGTCGTCGTGATCGGCGCGGACGGCAAAACCGACGTCGCCTTGTGGGGCGGGCTGATGTCCGCCGGCGCATTCGCACGCGGCCTCGCGGGCGCGGTCCTCGACGGCGGCGTGCGCGACGTGGTGGAAATCAAACGCGAATACGATTTTCCGATTTACGCGCGCGACGTGACGCTCGGCATCATGATCGGCCGCTTCAAGACCGTCGCCGCCAACGTGCCGGTGCTGTGCGGCGGGATCACCATCCATCCCGGCGACATCATCGTGGCGGACGCCGACGGCGTGGTTGCCGTGCCGCACGTGCACGCGGAAGCCATCTTGAAACTCGCCGGCGAGATCGACGAGCGCGAAACCGAACAGGCCAAGTTGATCGTGCAGGAAAAGTCCGTGCTCAAGGGCTTGGCCAAGTACGGACGAATTTAGGGGACGCTCATGGCACTCAAGATTTGCATCGCCGGCGCGACCGGCTGGACCGGCTCGGCGCTGGTCGACGCCATTCTCAAGGCCGACGATCTGCAGCTGGTCGGCGCCGTGGCGCGCAAGGCGGCGGGGCAGGATATCGGCGCCGCCCTCGGCCGCGCCGCCGTCGGGGTGAAGGTGCAGCCGACGGTAGCGGCCGCTCTTGACGCAGCGCCGACCGACGTGCTGATCGAATATTCCTCCTCGACGATCGCCAAGGCAAATGCGCTGACGGCGATCGCACGCGGTGTGGCCGTGGTGCTCGGGACCTCGGGCCTCGCCGCGGAGGATTTCGCCAAGATTGAGATTGCGGCGCGGGCAAAAAACGTCGGAGTCATCGCATCCGGCAATTTCTCGATCACCGCCAGCCTGTTACAGCGCTTCGCCGAACTCGCCGTCCATTTCGTCGATCATTACGAAATCATCGATTACGCCTCGGCCGGCAAGCTCGATACGCCGTCGGGCACGGCGCGCGAATTGGCCGATCGGTTGGGCGCCGCGAAGCCGCCGAAAATCGGTAAGCCGGTCGTGGATCTGAACGGTCCGCAAGAAACGCGCGGGGCGTCGATTGCCGGGGTGCAGGTTCATGCCGTGCGCCTGCCGGGTTACGTGCTGTCGGTCGAAACGCAGTTCGGTTTGCCCGGCGAACGGCTGACGATCCGCCACGATGCCGGCGAAAGCGCCTTACCCTACGTCGCCGGCACTCTGGTCGCGGCGCGCAAGGTCGGCCAAATTAATGGCTTGGTGCGCGGCTTTGATCGGATCTTGTTCGGCGATCTCAGCTAACGGCGCGGCATCAGAAGGCGCAAGCCTGACCTGATCGAAACGCTGCGACTCGTCGGGACGGATCGATCGTCCCAGCGACGGACATCGAGGGACGGCCCGTCGCTTGGGATGCTTCACTGGCGGTCCGCGATGTTCGAGAGGGGGTGGTTGGGCGTCAGCGCGCACGCTCAATCCGCACGGTCACGGAGCCGGGCCGGTCGAAAATCGAAACATCGCCCACAACTTGCCCAAGGATAATGATCCCCGGCGCAGGGACGCGGCCTGCTCGGTAGTAGATGACGAAGTGATCCGAGGACCAAAGGCCCAGTGTGCCTTTCTCGAAAGGCGTTTGCCGCGCGACCTCGGGGAGCGGTGATGGCAGGTTTCCCGTCTTTTCCTGACGGAGATGGTCTCGCATTTGAATCGTGATCGGCAGAAGCCAAAGCAGCGAATTGGCGGCGACGTTGTCCGTCAGATTGGCAGTGACGCTGCCCCATTCAGAGGAGATCAGGATACGCTCTTGAGCCGTCGATGGTCCCACCGACCCGATAATGAAGACGATAGCCGTCAAAATCCTTTTTAACATGAGGCGTGCTCCGAACTTACCTGCTTCGGGAAACAGGGCGCCTAGGCTCCTCAGCGCACCGTCGAGGTCGCGCGCATCAGCGCCGCCCCTTGCGCCAGCGCCGCCAATTTGGCGGCGGCCACGGAGCGGGTCATCGGCACCATGCCGCAATTGGTGCACGGCACGATACGGTCGGCCGGCGCGTACTTCAGCGCCTCGCGCAGCACCCCGGCGACGGCTTCCGGAGTCTCGATCCTGTCGGTCGCCACGTCGATGGCGCCGACCAGGACGTCCTTGCCCTCCAAGAGGCCGATCAGCGACATCGGCACGTGGGAATGGATGCACTCGATCGAGACCTGGTCGATCGAGCTTTTCGCCAGCGCCGGGAACACATGTTCGTATTGGCGCCATTCGCTGCCCAGGGTTTCCTTCCATTTGATGTTGGCGTCGATGCCGTAGCCGTAGCAGATATGTACCGCCGTGGTGCAATTCAGCCCTTGCGCCGCGCGTTCCAACGCGGCGACACCCCATTCGCCGACCGCGTCGCCGTACACGTTGAACGCAGGCTCGTCGAACTGGATCACGTCGACGCCGGCCGCCTCAAGTTCCAGCGCCTCGTCATTGAGCGCTTCGGCAAACGCCATGGCCATGCGCGGCCTGTCGCCGTAATGCGCATCGGCCAGCGTGTCCACGATGGTCATGGGGCCCGGCAGGGTGAATTTAAGTCTGCGCGAGGTTTGCGCGCGCGCGAAGCGCGCTTCGTCGCCGTGCACCGAATGGCGCCGCTTGATCGGCCCGGCCACCACCGGGCAATCGGCATCGTACCTGTTGTTGCGGATCGGAATGCGTTGCTTGCGGCTGAAATCGATGCCGTCCAGCGTTTCCAGGAAGCCGTGCACGAAATGCTGCCGGCTCTGCTCCCCGTCGGTGACGATATCGATGCCGGCGCGTTCCTGGTCCTGAATCGCAAGCCGCACCGCATCGCGCTTGGCTTCGGCCAATATGGCGGGATCGGTATGCACCCAAGGCGCCCATAGGAGTTTCGGCTTCGCCAGCCAGGACGGCTTCGGCAGGCTTCCGGCGATGGTGGTTTCAAACATCGTCGTGCACTCCTCCGTGTTTTCCGCGCACGCCGGCCTGCGACGGCAGCAGCGACGCGGCGAACCGGCGGAACGCACCGCCGATCACCAATTGTTTGATCGCCTCGATGTCGGGCGCCATGAACCGGTCGCGCTCATAGAATGACACTTGTCCACGGATCAGCGAAAGGGCCGCTTCAAGCGGCGGCGAGCTGCGCATCGGCCGGTGGAACTCGATGCCTTGCGCGGCCGCCAGTAATTCTATTGCGGCGATGGTCGACGTGTTCTCCGCCATCGCGTGCAGCCGGCGCGCCGCGAAGGTCGCCATGCTGACATGGTCTTCCTGGTTGGCCGAGGTCGGCAAACTGTCGACGCTCGCCGGATGGGCGAGCGATTTGTTTTCCGAAGCTAAAGAGGCCGCCGTCACGTGTGCGATCATGAAGCCGGAATTGATGCCGCTTTCGCCGACCAGAAAGGCCGGCAGCCCGCTCAACGCCGGATCGGTCAGCAGCGCGATGCGGCGCTCGGACAACGCGCCGATCTCGGCGATCGCCAGCGCCATCGAATCGGCGGCGAACGCCACCGGCTCGGCGTGAAAATTGCCGCCGGACAGCACATCACCGCTATCGGCGAAGATCAGCGGATTGTCGGTGACGCCGTTGGCTTCGCGCTCCAGCAAGTTTGCCGCGTAGCGCAATTGATCCAGGCACGCCCCCATGACCTGGGGCTGGCAGCGCAAGGAGTAGGGGTCCTGCACCCGGTCGCAATCGACGTGCGAGTGGCGGATCTCGCTGCCTTCTAGGGGCGTGCGGCAATCGGCGGCGACATCGCTCTGCCCCCGCTGCCCGCGCAGCGCGTGGATGCGCGCATCGAACGGCACGTCGCTGCCCTTTACCGCGTCGACCGACAGCATCCCGGCAACGAGCGCCGCCGCAAACGCGTGTTCGGCCGCGAACAAGGCGCGCAACGCGAGCGCCGTCGAGACTTGCGTGCCGTTGATCAGCGCCAAGCCTTCTTTCGGCTGCAGCGTCAACGGGGCAAGGCCGGCTTTCGCCAGTCCTTCCGGGGCGGGCACGATTTTTCCGCCGCTGCGCATGGTGCCGACGCCGATGAGCGCCGCCGACACATGCGCCAGCGGCGCGAGATCGCCGGATGCGCCGACCGAACCTCGCTGCGGCACGCAGGGATAGATCTCGGCCTCGGCCAGGCGTAGCAACGCTTCGATCACCGCCCAGCGCACGCCGGAATAGCCGCGCGCCAGCGCGGCGGCTTTGAGCACCAGGATCAAGTGCACGGTCGCATCGTCCAGCAACGCCCCGGTGCCCGCCGCGTGCGACAGCAGCAGATTGCGCTGCAATTCCTCCAGCCGATCGTCGTCGATACGCGTCTGCGCCAACTTGCCGAAGCCGGTGTTGATGCCGTAGGCGGCATGCCCCGCGGCGACGATATCGCGCACCGTCTTGGCGCTGCGCTCGACCTCGGCGCGGCAGCCGGGGTCGAGATGCACGCGCCTTCCGGCGGCGATGGCGCGCCAATCGGCGAGGATCGCCTGGCCGGGAATCAGCGTCAAAGAAGCCATGTCGACACCTCGCCTGAAGCGCCAGTGTAGCGTCGAATCGACCGCGCGCAGAGGGCTGGCAAGCGCTTGCGGTTGGATTATGCTGGACCTTTCACGGCAGCCAACATAAGCCATGTCCCGCAGCAACGCTCCGAATCCGAATGCGCCCGGTCCTACCGACGGGCTGACGCACGTGCGTACGCCGCTGCACAAATCGTCGTGGCGCTACGCCGACGCGCCGTCGCTCGCGGCTATGGGCGCCGAGGAATGGGCGACGCTGAGCCGCCAGCGCAGCGATTTTTTCGCCGAATACCAGGCTAGAGCCGCGCTCAAGATGCTGCAAAGCACGGCCGACGAACCGAGCTTCGGCTATCAGATCAATATTTTCCGGCACGGGCTGCAGACCGCCACGCTGCTCCAGCAAGCCGGATACGACGAGGAAACCGTGGTCGTCGCTCTGCTGCACGATATCGGCTTCACCGCGGCGCCGATCACCCACGGCCGCGTCGCGGCCGCCATGCTGGGGCCGTATATCTCCGAAGAACACCATTGGATGCTCGAACATCACCAAGTGTTCCAGGATTACACGGTCGTCCACTTGCCGGCCGAGGAACGCAACGCGCGCGAACGCTGGCGCGGGCATAAAGCGTTCGCCTGGACCTGCGAATTCGTCGACAAGTACGACCAACTCTCGCTCCGCGCCGATGTCGACACATTGCCGCTCGCCTATTTCGAACCGATGGTGCAGCGCTTCTTCCGCAAGAAGCCGCGCCCGCAGCCGACCGAATAAGCCCGCCGAGCGAGGAGTTTCGCGTGTCCGCCTGGATCAAGCTGATCGACTACGACGACTCGACGGGACCGTTACGGGCCCTCTACGACCGCGTCAAAGGGCCGAACAACAAGGTAGACAATGTGATGAAGGCGCACGGGTTGCGCCCGCACACCATGGAAGGCCATTCGGCGCTTTACAAATCGGTGCTGCACCATGCCGGCAACACGATGCCGCTCTGGTTCCTCGAATGCCTCGGCATCTACACCAGCCTGACCAATCGGTGCGACTATTCGGTGGCACATCACTTCGCCGGCCTGTCCCGGTTGCTGAACGACGCGCCGAAGGCCGAAAAGCTCTATAAAGCGCTCGCCGCCGGCACGCCGGAGCAGGCGTTCGACGGCAAGCAGCTTGCGCTGCTGCGCTATGTCCGAAAGTTGACGCTCGCTCCCGCCGACATGGTCGAAGCCGATGTCGCCGCGCTGCGCGCGGCCGGCTGCGACGACGGCGAGATCCTCGAAGCCAATCAAGTGTGCGCCTACTTCAACTATTCCAACCGGTTGCTCAACGGCCTGGGCGTGACCACGAAGGGCGATATTCTCGGCCTGTCGCCGCCGAATACCGAGCGACTGGACGATTGGGAGCATCGCTGAGCATGGCTGCATCTTCCGCCACATCCGCTTCGGCCGCGTATGCCACCGCCAAGCAGCTCGATTTCACCGAGATCCCGGTGATCGACCTGACCCCGCTGGCATCGTCCGACCCGGCAGGGCTGCACAAGGTCGCACGCGACATTCGCGAAGCGTCGACCACGGCCGGCTTCTTCTATGTCCGCAATCACGGCGTTGGCGCGGAGATCGTCGCCGACGCGTTCGCCGAGTCGCGGCGGTTTTTCGCGCTGCCGCTCGAAGCAAAGCTGCAATTGCCCGTCAACGCCCGCCATCGCGGCTTCATCAAGGTCGGCGAAGCGAAAATGTATGCCGGCGCCAAGCCGGATCTGAAAGAAAGCTTCGTCTTCGGCCTCGATCTGCCCGAAAGCGATCCCGACGTGCGCGCCGGCAAGATGCTCATGGGCCCCAACGTATGGCCGGCGGCGCTGCCCAGCCTGCGCCCGGCGCTCGATCGCTATTACGCGGCGATCGACGGTTGCGGCCGACGTCTGTTGCGCGCCTTTGCCGTCTCGCTCGATCTGCCGGAGGAGTTTTTCGTCTCGCGCTACACGAAACCGTTGGCGCGCGGCGCGATCATCTATTATCCGCCGCAGCCGCCGGATCTCGGCAAGGACCAGTTCGGCGTCGGCGCACATACCGATTACGGCTGCATTACGCTGTTGGCTCAGGACATGAACGGCGGATTGCAGGTGCGCAATCGCGCCGGCGAATGGGTCGCGGCGATGCCGATAGCGGACACGTTCGTGATCAATATCGGCGATCTCATGGCGCGCTGGACCAACGACAAGTTCGCGTCCAACCCGCACCGCGTGGTCAACAGTTCCGGCCGCGAGCGCTATTCGATCGCGATGTTCTACGACCCGCATTACGACACCGAAATCGAAACCATCACCAGTTGCATCGGGCCCGGCGAAGCGGCGCGTTATGCACCCACCACCTGCGGCGCCTACATCAAGAGCCGCTTCGACGCGGCCTTCCAGTATCGCAAGCCGTAAGGTTTTCGGCGCACCACGCGGCTTGCGCGCTGTACTGCACACAGGCAAGATTGATGCCCGTTTAGCGACATCTCACATTCGAGGGGAAATCATGTTTCGCAAGCAAGCGCTCGGTTTCGCGTCCGCGTTCGCCGTCCTGTTCGCGATCGGTGCGTCCAACCTTCCGGCCCAGGCCCAGCAGCAAGCCGAATCGCGCCTGCAGAAGGTACAGAAAGCCGGCGTGCTGCGCGTCGGCACCACCGGAGATTTCAACCCGATGTCGTTCCGCGACCCGGCGGACAATCAATACAAAGGCTTCGACATCGACGCGATGACGCAGCTCGCCAAGGATCTCGGCGTCAAGGTCGAATGGGTGCAAACCGATTGGGCGACTCTGATCACCGGTGTCGTGTCCAATCGTTACGACATTTTCGCCGGCGGCTCGTCGATCAACGTCGCGCGCGCGAAAGTCGCGGCTTTCACCGTGCCCTATTTCGAGGCTGGTACGGTGCCGCTCGTGCTGAGGGAGAACGCGGCCAAGTTCAAGAACTGGGAGGCGATCAACCAAAGCGGCGTCAAGGTTGCCGTTACGCTCGGCACCGTCTTCGCCGATCACGCGAAGCAGCATTTCCCCAAGGCGACCATCACCACGATCCAGTCGCCGGCGAACGGCTACCAGGAAGTGCTGGCCAAGCGGGCGGAAGTGACGATCACGAGCAATGTCGAAGCTTCGTCGCTGATCCAGCGTTACAAGGAAATGACGCTGGTGGCCGATGCAACGCCGCGCAATCGCCGGCCGTTTGGCTACGTGGTGGCGCAGGACGATGCGGCCTGGGTCAACTTCCTCAATACGTGGGTTACGTTGAAGAAGCTCGAAGGCTTTTTCGACGGCCTCGAAGCCAAGTGGATGCCGAAGAACTGACGCGCCGCACGCGTGGCCCGATCCGGCGGCATGTTCGGAACGACGCGCGGCTTCGGCCGCGCGTTCGCTTTTGTGGCGGTCGCGGCGGCGCTGGCCGGATGCGGCGCCACCTCGTACAGCTGGGGCTGGCACGTCATCTTGCCGGAGACGCCGCAGGGCCGCGCCAACCTGGCGTTCCTGATCGACGGCTTGTGGATGACGGTCATGCTGTCGGTCGTCTCGATCATGGCCGCCGTCGTGCTCGGCATGATCGTCGCCATGTGCGCGCTGTCGCCGAACAAGGCGCTGAACTGGATCAACCGGATTTACGTCGAAGGCGTGCGCGCGGTGCCGCTGCTCGTGCTGCTGTTGTGGGTCTATTACGGGCTGCCGGTGGTCATGGGCCTGCAGCTCGGCGTGTTCATGGCGGGCGTGGTATCGCTGGCGCTCAGCGACAGCGCATTCGAAGCCGAAATCTTCCGCGCCGGGATCCAGTCGATCGCCAAGGGCCAGAGCGAAGCCGCCTACAGCGTCGGCTTGAGCAAGTGGCACACGTTTCGGCTCGTCGTCCTGCCGCAGGCGATCCGCCGTATTCTACCGGCGCTCGGCAATCAATTCGTCTATGTGTTGAAAATGTCGTCGCTGATTTCGGTGATCGGCGCGCAGGAATTGACGCGCAAGGCCACCGAGCTGATCGTCATCGAACCGCGCCCGCTGGAGATCTATACCTTCCTGGTCATCGAGTACCTGCTCCTGATCCTGCTCGTCTCCTGGCTGGTGCGGCGCATGGAGAAAAAGATGGCGCAGGCCGGCAGGCAGCATTGACTCAGTTGGGTAGCGCCGCCAGGAACTGCTGATAGTCGGCGGCGATCTCCGCGGCCGACAGCTCGATGAATTTCCGCCCGTCCTCGACTCGCGCCAACGTCGGATCCGAGCCGACGCGTCCGTCCGGGTGACGCTTGCGATGGTCGATCGCATCCAGGTAATTGTCGCCGCCATGGGTAATGACCGCATCGTCCAAGGCGGGCGGCAGTTTCGGCATCGTCTGGGGAACGATCTTGTCCTCGTAGGCGGCCATGGTTACGGCGATCTCCGAAGGCGTCGCATGATACCCCTCGCTGTCGCCGTAAAGCCGCTTGCGCCGCGCATCGGTCTGCGGCGGTTCCCACCAGCTCTTCACCTTGCACCACACCGGCGAGGTGCCGCCTTGGGTTAGACTATAATCGGCATAAATTTCGTGAAACGCGCTGCGCAGCGGCGCCAGATTGCCGCCGTGGCCGTTGACGAAGTAGATGCGCGTAAAGCCCGAGCGCGCGAGCGACTGCACATAGTCCTTCACCACGGCGATCAGCGTGGTCGGCCGCAACGTCATTGTACCGGCGAAATCCAAATTGAACTGCGCCTGGCCGACCGTAATCGTCGGCGCTACGAGGGCGTCGGCCAGTTCGCCGGCACGCCGGGCGACGGTCTCGGCGCAGATCGCATCCGTGCCCAGCAGCCCGTTCGGCCCGTGCTGTTCGAGCGAGCCGATCGGCACAAAAATGCCGCGCGAACGCTGCAGATAATCGCGCACGTTCTGCCAAGTGCATAATTCCAGGCGCATGGTCGACTGCTTCCCTTGTCGCTGGGGCAATTCTAAGCTCGACGCCGGGGAAAACCAATCCGGCCGACCCCATAGGGCCAACGGGCGATGGAAGTCTCGCTGCTGACGTTCAATACCGGTCTGCTGCGCCTGGCGCCGTTCGGCCGCACCGCGCTGGAACCCGCGCCCTGGGTTGAGGCGCGCGCGCGGGCGCTGCCTGCGGCCCTGCGCGCCATTGATGCCGATATTGTCTGCCTGCAGGAGATTTACGCCGCCCGGCACCGCCGTGCGCTTGCGACGGCCCTGGCCGATCTCTATCCGCACGCGATATCGCCCCGGCGCGGGGCCAAGATCCTGCCGAGCGGGCTCATGCTGCTGTCGAAATTCGCGGTTGCCGCCCACCGGTTTCGCGGCTTTCGCGCCGGGCCGTTCGAGGAACGCTGGTTCGTGCAGAAGGGATTTCAGGAAACGATCTTCCGCGCGCCGGACCGGCCGCCGCTGCATGTGCTCAACCTGCACGCAACGGCGGGCGGATGGTCGTTCGATCCGGAAGATCCGCGTGCGGACGCGATTCGGGCGCGCCAGATCGACCAGGTGTTGGCGGCTGCTGACGCGCAAGCCGGAGCGGCGCTCACCCTGATCGTCGGCGATCTGAATGCCGGCCCGCCGGTCTCGATGGGCAATTATGCGCAATTCGGCAAAGCCGCATGGGTCGACCTTTATGCGCGTAGGCACGGCATGGATGCGGCCGGCACCACGTGGTCCGGCGATCACCCGCTAGCGCGCAACGGGCCGCACAGCCACCAGCGGCCGCAACGAATCGATCACGTGTTCGCGCGCGACGGCGCCGTCTCGGTCCTGGATGCGCGGATCGTGTTGCAGGAGCCGGTCGTGGCTGTGCCGAACGATGCGCCGGTCGGCCTGTCCGACCATTTCGGCGTGCTCGTGAAATTGCGTGCGGTGTGACGCGCTACGCTTTCACGACCGCGCCGTGCAGATCGTATTCATCGGCCTTGTCGATCTTCACGCGCACGATATCGCCCGGCTTGACGTGCTTCGCACGTTTGAGATGCACGACACCGTCGATCTCCGGCGCATCGGCATGCGAGCGGCCGATGGCGCCCTTGTCGGTCACGGTATCGACGATCACGTCGAGCGTGCGACCGACCTTCTTCTTCAGGCGGGCCGCGGAAATCTTCTGCTGCTTGCGCATGAAGCGATGCCAGCGTTCCTCTTTGATTTCGTCCGGCACGGCGCCCGGCAGCGCGTTGGCGGCGGCGCCCGCGACCGGCTCATACTTGAAGCAGCCGACGCGATCCAGCTGCGCATCGTCGAGCCAGTCGAGCAGAAACTCGAACTCTTCCTCGGTCTCGCCGGGAAAGCCGACGATGAAGGTCGAGCGGATGGTCAGTTCCGGGCAGATCTTGCGCCATGCACGCACGCGCTCGAGCGTCTTTTCCTGCGCGGCCGGGCGTTTCATGGCCTTGAGGACGCGCGGGCTGGCGTGCTGAAACGGCACGTCGAGATACGGCAGGATCTTGCCGTCGGCCATCAGCTCGATCGCCTTGTCGACATGCGGATAGGGATAGACGTAATGCAGCCGCACCCATGCGCCGAGCGTGCCGAGCTGGGTTGCCAGATCGAGGAAGCGCGCGGCGACTTGTTTGCCCTTGTAAGGGCTGGTTGCGTACCTGATGTCCACGCCGTAGGCGCTGGTGTCCTGGGAGATTACCAGGAGCTCCTTCACGCCGGCCATGACCAGCTTTTCCGCTTCGTACAGCACAGCGGCGGCCGGCCGGCTGACCAGATCGCCGCGCAATTGCGGAATGATGCAGAAGCTGCAGCGATTATTGCAGCCTTCGGAAATCTTCAAATACGCGTAGTGGCGCGGCGTCAGCTTGATACCTTCGGCCGGCACTAAATCGACGAACTTGTTGTGCTTGTGCGGCACCGCTTCGTGCACGGCGTCGACCACCGCTTCGTATTGATGTGGGCCGGTTACCGCCAGCACGTCCGGATGATGCTGCCGGATCAAGTCGGCTTCGGCGCCCATGCAACCGGTCACGATCACGCGGCCGTTCGCGGCGATCGCCTCGCCGATCGCGTCCAACGATTCCTTGCGCGCCGAATCCAAGAAGCCGCAGGTGTTGACGATGACCGCATCGGCACCTTCGTAGCTGCCCGAAAGCGCGTAACCTTCCGAGCGCAGTTTGGTCAGGATCCGTTCGGAATCGACCAGGGCCTTGGGGCAGCCCAGGCTGACGATGCCGATCTTCGGCGCTTTCCGGGGCGCCTTCCGGGACACTTTCTGGCTGGCGGTTCTCGACACGATGCGCGGATTCCTTGGGTTTCCGGCCATCTGCGAGGAGTCCGGTGCCGGGCTGGCGTTGTCATATCGGATCGCCAGGCCCGGCTTCAAGGGGCGCCGCCCCGGCCCGGTCGAATGGCCGCATTTTCCGGGTGTGCCGGGCCGGCCGGACGCGCTATCGAAAGGCCGGGCAATGGGGCGTGCGAGAAGATGGCCGAACGGTACGACGTGGTGATTGTGGGCGGCGCGGTGACCGGCAGTTCGGTCGCCTACCATTTGGCTGCCGATTCGGGGTTCGGCGGTCGCGTACTGGTGCTCGAGCAGGACCCCAGCTATGCCAAGTGTGCCTCGGCCCTGTCCGCCAGTTCGATCCGCCAGCAATTCTCGACCGCGATCAACATCCGGATTTCGCTGTTCGGCATCGAGTTCCTGCGCCGGATCGGCGAAATTCTCGAAGTCGACGGGGACAGGCCGAGCGTGCAGTTGCACGAAGGCGGTTATCTGTTTCTTGCCACATCGGCCGGCCGATCGGTGCTGGCTGAAAATCACGCGCTGCAGACCTCGCTCGGCGCAGATATCCGGTTCTTGCCGCAGCCGGAACTGACGCAAGCCTTTCCGTGGCTGCGCACCGACGATCTGGCCGCCGGCAGCTGGGGGCGCACCGGCGAGGGCTGGTTCGATGGCTATGGTCTGATGCAGGCGTTCCGCCGCAAGGCGCGTTCGCTCGGCGTCGAATATCGTGCCGCGCGCGCCGTCAAAGTCGAGCGGCACGCCGATAAGGCCGTCGCGGTCGTGTTGGCCGACGGGTCGCGCATCGCCTGTGGCGCCGTGGTCAATGCCGCCGGCGCCGGCGCGCGCGCGTTGGCGGCAAGCGCGGGCGTCGACATTCCCGTGCATACGAAGAAGCGGATGGTGTTCACCTTCGCCTGCCGCGAAAAACTGGCGCGCTTCCCGCTCCTGATCGACCCGAGCGGCGTCTACGCTCGTCCGGAAGGCGAATTGTTTCTGTGCGGGTCGGCGCCGCCGCCCGAAGCCGATCCGGATGCCGACGGCGATTTCGAGGTCGATCATCGGTTTTTCGACGATCATGTGTGGCCGGTGCTTGCGCGGCGCGTGCCGGCGTTCGAAGCCATCAAGCCGGGCCGGGCCTGGGCCGGGCATTACGATATGAATTTATTCGATCACAATGCGATCGTCGGGCCTTCCGCCGAATTGCCGAACTTTCATTTCGCCAACGGCTTCAGCGGGCACGGGTTGCAGCAATCGCCGGCGATCGGGCGCGGTCTGGCCGAACTCATCGTCCATGGCGGCTTCCGCAGCCTCGACCTGTCGCCGTTAGGCTTTGCGCGCCTGGCCGAAGGCCGCAAATTGGCGGAAAAGAACGTGGTTTAACCGCCTCGTGCCAGGGCGCCGTCATCCGAAAGCCGATCCGTTGCTGATCGACGTCATTTGGCGGGGCGGAACGAACAGCCGGCGGACCGTCCAGGCGGCTCAGGTCTCAAGGTCGATCTGAAAGTGCTGTGTATTCTCCGTTCTTCCGGACGACGGTATCGTCCATCGCGGGTGCGATCCTACGTTCGAGTTGCGTGCGGCGATCGATTCCTGATCGAATTCGTTACGAAATATTAGGTTATTTGCCACACCTTGTCGGCGCTTGAGTTATCGGGCGCCAAGGCCAAGCTGTGGCTTCTGCACGGAAACCGCGCGGTCCGACGTGATGGCGCGTACCGGTCGGTCGTACCTCGCCGCGTCGTTCGATTGGGGGGGGACATGGCGCGCGTGCTGCTGATCGACGACGAAACGCTGGTTTTGGCGACGCTGTCCGCCGCCTTGCGCGACGCCGGCCACGAGGTGGTCGAGGCGCGCGACGGCCGGCGCGGCCTGGCGGCGCTCGCCGAACAGCCGGTCGATCTCGTCGTCACCGACATATTGATGCCGGAACGCGATGGCATCGAAGTGATCCTGGAGATCCGCATGCGCTGGCCGCGCCTGAAAATCATCGCGATTTCCGGCGGCGATCCGAACGATGGCTACGATTACCTGCCGATAAGCAAGCGGCTCGGCGCCGATCGAACGATGACCAAGCCGTTCCTGCCGGCGGAACTTGTCGCCGCGGTGGACGAACTGCTGAGCGGCGCCTGATCCGGCGCGACTCAGAATTCCGCCTCGAGTTCCTCCACCTCGTCGGGTTCCTGCTTCGCCGCCGCAATCCACTCCTGCATGGCCGGGTGGGCGATGATGCGCCGACAATATTCGGCACAGCGCGGATCCAGCTTCACATCGTAGGTCATGAACCGCGTGCACACGGGCGCGTACATGGCATCCGCCATCGACGGCTTGCCGAACAGATACGGGCCCCTGTACTGGTCCAGGCAATCGCGCCAGATCGACACGATGCGATCGATGTCCGCCTGTGCGCCGTCCCAGATCTTGAAGTTCGGGTGGTGCGCCTTCAGGTTCATGGGCAAGGCCGAGCGCATGTTCGCAAAGCCGGAATGCATTTCGCCGGAAATGGAGCGGCAACGTGCGCGCGCCGCGCGATCCTTCGGCAGCAGCATCGATTCGGGTTTCAGTTCGTAGAGATACTCGGCGATTGCAAGCGTGTCCCAGATCTCGATGCCGTCGTGGGTCAGGCACGGCACCAGGAACGAGGGGGAAAGCAGCAGCAGCTCCGCCCGCGTCGATGGGTCGTCGCTGGAGAGCAGCTTTTCCCGGAACTCGATGCCCGCCATTTTACACAGCAGCCAGCCGCGCAGCGACCAGGACGAGTAATTCTTGCTGCTGATCGTCAGCGTCGCTTGAGCCATGTTCGAACTCCTCCGCTAGCGCGTCCCGTCGGGTCGCGAACCTTGTGCTTGGCCACGCGTGGCCAGTCTGCCGCTTCAAGGCGGCCGCGCACGCTTCGACAATATTGCTGCACCGCACAAAAAAATGCACTAGCCTTTCTGCATGGGATCGCCGTCATTTTCGGGCGGCGGGCGGCGACCGGAGGCGGGCGGCAATCCATGATTTACCAAGCCTATCAGTCATTCTCCGACATGATGACGCCGGTGCGCGCAGCGGCCCGCATCGGCCAGGCTGCGCTCGCCAATGCTGCACTGCATAATAACGCTGGCGGTCCGTTTGGCGCCATGATGTTGAACCGGATTGCGGCTGCGTGCGAACTGGTCGCGCGCACCAAGCTCACCCACGCGCGTCCGGGCTACGGCATCGAGTCGATCGAACACGATGGCAAAGAAGTCGCCGTCGTCGAGGAAGCCGCGTTCGCGACACCGTTCGCGACGCTGCTGCATTTCAAGAAGGACATCGCGCAAACCCAACCGCGCGTGCTTGTCGTCGCGCCGCTATCCAGCCACTTCGCCACGCTGCTGCGCGGTACCGTGCGCACGTTGCTGGCCGAGCACGACGTCTACATCACCGATTGGCATAACGCGCGCGATATTCCGCTCGCGCACGGCAAGTTCGGCTTCGACGAATATGTCGAGCACATGATTCTGTTCATGGAGAAGCTCGGGCCGGGCGGCCATATGGTGTCGATCTGCCAGCCGTGCGCGGCCGCGCTGGCGGCGGTCTCGGTCATGGCCGAATCCGGCAACGCCGCCCAGCCGCGCAGCATGACGCTGATGGCCGGGCCGGTCGATTGCCGCGTCAATCCCACCGGCGTCAACCAACTCGCCACTTCGCGGTCAATCGAATGGTTCGAGGAAAATCTGATCTTCGCCGTGCCGCGCGGACTGCCCGGTGCGGGCCGGCGCGTCTATCCCGGGTTCGTGCAGCTGGCCGCCTTCATGTCGATGAACGTCGAGCGCCACGTCAAATCGCATATCGACATCTACGACCAGTTGGCGACCGGCGAACGCGAGAAAGCGGAGATTACGCAAAAGTTCTACGACGAATACTTCGCCGTGCTCGACCTGCCGGCGGAGTTCTATCTGGAAACCGTGCGGCTGGTGTTTCAGGAGTACGCGCTGCCGCTCGGCAAGCTCGAGTACAAGGGACGCAAGGTCGATCCCAAGGCGATCCGCCGAACCGCTCTGTTCACTGTCGAGGGTGAGAAGGACGATATCTGCTCGGTCGGCCAGACACTGGCGGCACAAAGCCTGTGCAGTTCGGTCCGCCCGTACATGAAACGCCACCACATGCAGGCCGGCGTCGGCCATTACGGCGTGTTCAGCGGCAGCAAGTGGAACAAGCAGGTCTATCCGATCCTGCGGAATGTCATCCGCGCCAGCGATTGAGTGTCGGGCGGCCCGCGCGCCGCGCGGCGCCTGGTTCCCGTGTGCGACGGAGGTTCGCTCGGCTCCGGTCGTCGGCGACGCCTGTGGAGCGGTCAGTGTGGAAAGATAGGCAACTATACGTGCGTCCCGCGCCGGGACGGAGAACGACGGTCCGCCCGGCGAAAGTCCGTCTGCCGCGTCGGCAGATCGGCCGGCGACATGCGGGCGCGCGCCGACCCGATCGCTGCGCCATAAGACCATTCCGTAAAGTCCAGGCAATCCGCCGCCTGGCAAGGTTGCACCGCGACGCATTGACGGGGTGGCGCGCACCCGGCGACAATTGAACATTCAATTGCGGGCCGCGCCCTATGGCGCCGGTCCTTGCCAGCGATACGGAGCCCCGCATGTTTCTGAAGAACTACTGGTACGTCGCCGCCTTCACCGACGAAGTGGGGGCGAAGCCGCTTGGGCGCACGATCTTGAACGAGCCCGTCGTGTTCTACCGCACGCCGGAAGGCCGTCCGGTCGCGTTCGAGGATCGCTGCTGCCATCGCCATGCGCCGCTGTCGTTGGGGCGCGTGATCAACGACAAGCTGCAATGCGGCTATCACGGCATGACGTTCGATCCGGACGGCAAATGCGTCGGCATTCCGGGCCAGGTCACGATCCCCAAGGGCGCGCAGCTGCAGACCTTTCCGGTCGTCGACCGCTGGAATTTCCTGTGGATCTGGATGGGCGATCCCGCGCTGGCCGACGAATCGCGCGTCCCGCGCGTGCAGTTCAACGATCATCCGGACTGGTCCTACGTCGGCGGCTATCTGCATCTGAACTGCAATTACCAGCTGCTGGTCGACAATCTGCTCGACCTGTCGCATGAAACGTTTTTGCATTCGAAGACGATCGGCAACGAGCACGTGGCCGATACGCCGCTCGCCAAGGTGCTGGCCAACAACACCGAAGCGCTGTCGGTCTCGCCGCTCAAGGATCTGGTCGTGGCCAAGCCGGGCGTGACCGCCACGCGGTGGATGTTCGATATCGATCCGCCGCCGCTCTACGCCGCGACCGGCGGCTTCGCCGCGCGCAAGGAAAAGGTCGATCGCTGGCAATTGCTGCATTTCGAGCCGCCGTCGGTGGTCTGGCTCGACGCCGGGGTGGCCGTGGCCGGCACCGGAGCGGCCGAAGGCAACCGCAGCCGCGGCATCACGCATATCCTGTTTGACGGCATCACGCCCGAGACCGAAACCAGCACGCACTATTTCTGGAGCTTCCCGCGCAACTACAAGATCGACGACACATCGATCGACGACATGCTGCAAACCGGCGTCGCCAACACGTTCCTCGAGGACAAGGATATGCTCGAAGGCCAGCAGCGCCGCATGGACGCCAAGCCGAACGCGCCGAAGGTGGACATCAACGTCGACGCGCCGTCGGCGCAAGCGCGGCGGTTGGTCGATCGGTTGCTGCGCGAAGAGGCCGCACGCTAACGGCAGGTTCCAATCAGTCGCCGATCCGGATCGCTAAATGCCCCTGCGCCGTATCCGGCGCAATCGGTCGGAGCATAACCGAATTAGATGGGCCGCATCATCAATCTGTATTCGACATAGGCCTGGGTCGGCCGGATGATTGCGTTCGGATCTCGTCGGCCGACGAGCATGGGAACCGCAAGCGCGTCGCCTGAAACTGGGCCGCGCCTCGCCCGCGCGTTCGAAACGCCGGGTCCCGCGCCGACGCTTCGTCCGAACGCGGCTACGCCGGTCTGCCGCAAACGTGCGCGGCCGGCGCTGGTTCTGAACAGCAGGAAGCGCGATGCTGCTACAACTCTCCGCCATCAATGCCGCCAACGTCCGGCGCGCTGCCGAAGCCGCGCAAGATACGCGCGAAACGCCCGATCCGCCGCCATCCGTCGCCGGCAGCGTCCATGTCGCTGGCGTCACCAAGCTGTTCGATTCGCAGCAAGGCGAGCCTATCCTGGCGCTGGAAGACATCAATCTGCACATTCTCGCCGGCGAGTTCGTCTCGGTGGTCGGGCCGAGCGGCTGCGGCAAGAGTACGCTGCTGCGAATCGTCTGCGGATTGACGCCGGCGACTCAGGGAACCGTGCTCGTCGGCGGCGAAACCGTGCGCCGCCCGCGCGAGGATGTCGGCGTCGTGTTTCAAAGCCCGGTGCTGCTGCCCTGGTTGACCGTTACCGACAACGTACTGATGCCGATGGATCTGCGCGAACGGCGCCGCAACGAGCATCTGGCGCGCGCCGAGCATCTGCTGGCGATGACCGGCCTGCAGGATTTCGGCGGCAAGTATCCGTTCGAACTGTCCGGCGGGATGCGGCAGCGTGTGTCGATCTGCCGGGCGCTCATGTGCCAGCCGTCGTTCCTGGCGATGGACGAACCGTTCGGCGCGCTCGACGCCATGACGCGCGAACAAATGAACCTCGATCTCATGAAGATCTGCGCGGAAACGGGCGCAACCGTGCTGTTCATCACGCACAGCGTGCCCGAAGCGGTGCTGATGTCGGATCGCGTGGTGGCGATGACCCCGCGACCCGGCCGCATCGCCAAAATCATCGACATCGATCTGCCCCGGCCCCGTTCCCTGAAAGACTATGCGTCGGAGAAGTTCAATGACTACACAAGCGAAATCCGCGAGCTACTCGGCGCCAAAACCCTGGCGTAAACTGGCCGCGCTGCCGAAGACCGGCGGCATGCCGCTGTTGGCCATCGTCTTGCCGTCGATCACCCTGGTGCTGCTGCTGCTGGTTTGGGACTGGGCGATCACGCGGTTCGACGTGCCATCCACGGTTTTGCCGCGCCCGCTCGACGCATTCGAAGAATTGTATTTCGGCCTGATGAACTGGACGCTCGTCAACCATACGCTGGTGACGATGCAGGAAGTCGTCTACGGCTTCGCGATCGGTGCCTTCGGCGGTTTCGTGTTCGGCGTCATCGTCGCCGAATGGTCGATCGCACGCATGGCGATTTTCCCCTTTCTGATCGCATTCCAGATGATCCCGAAGGTCGCTATCGCGCCGCTGTTCATCATCTGGCTCGGTTACGGCATCAGCTCGAAGGTCGCCATCGCCGCCAGCATCACTTTCTTTCCGGTTCTGATCAACACGGTCGCCGGGTTGAAAGCAGTCGACGGCGAGACGCTCGAAATGATGCGGGCGTTCCGCGCCACCCGCTGGCAGACCTTTCATCGCGTCAAGCTGAAGTTCGCGATGCCATATATCTTCGCCAGCCTGGAAGTCGCGATCGTACTCGCCGTGATCGGCGCGATCGTAGCCGAATTCGTCGGTTCGACGCAGGGTCTCGGGTACCTGATCCTGCAGGCCACGTTCAAGCTGGAGACGGCCAAGATCTTCGCCGTGCTCGTGATGCTGGCCATCCTCGGTATATTTCTCAACGCGCTGGTGCGCTGGGCGGCGCGCCGCACGTTGTTCTGGCACGACAGCCAACGAAGCGGCCGCGGCTGAGTTCGCAACTCGTTACACGTATCCACTTTCGGTCTGATCCGTCGGCGTGCGATGCGCCGCGCGGCGTTATGCGCGCGACGGCCGCCCGTATCCAGCGCGACTTTTCGATTGCGCGACGTGGCCTGCACGCTGCGCGCATGTTATAGCACAATTATATGGCCCCGATCCCCTTTCTGAATTGGACATATGGCTGGGATGGCCAGAAAGTTCGGCGCTGCAAATGCAGCCTGCCGACTCAGCCGCGTCTCGAAAGTATCGGGCCGAATGGATCGCAGGAAAAAGGAAAGCTGCCGTGAAACCGCTTCATCTCGTTTGGTTCCTGGCCGGTGTTTGTCCGCGGGGTTGGCTGGATCCGCGCTGGGGCTCGAACTACGATTTCCGTCGCCCGGAAATGTACATGGACGCCGCGCGCATGCTCGAGCGCGGTTGCTTCGACGGCATCGTCATCGCCGATCAGCCTTCGCTCGACAATACCTACACCGGCTCGATCGCGCCGACGCTCCGCAGCGGCTATGAAAGCCTGTGCGGCGATCCGCTCGTGCCGTTGGCGATGATGGGCGCCGTGACCGAACATCTCGGCCTGACGCCGACGCTGACCACGACCTTTCATCCGCCCTACTTGCTGGCGCGGCAGCTCAACGCGCTCGACCACATGACGCGCGGTCGCGCCGGCTGGAACGTCGTCACCAGCGTGCGCAAGACCGACGGCGATAATTTTGGCGTGCAGCTGCCCGAGCATGACATCCGTTACGACATGGCCGACGAGTACATGGACCTGGTCCAGCGTCTATGGCGTAGCTGGGATACGGACGCCGTGCTGTTGGATCGGGAGAAAGGCCAGTTCGCCGATCCCGATAAGGTCCACGAAATCAACTTCCGCGGCAAATGGTACAATTCGCGCGGACCCATGCCGATCGGGGCTTCGCCCCAGGTTTCGCCGGTGATCTTCCAGGCCGGCGGCTCGGGCCGCGGCCGCGAGTTCGCGGCCCAGCATGCCGAATGCATCCTGAGCAATCAGAATTCAACCAAGGGCATGAAAGAGTATGTCGACGACGTGAAGCGCCGGGCGGCCAAGTTCGGCCGGCCCAGTCCGCGCGTTTTGTTCAGCATTCAACCGATCATCGGTGAAACCGAAGCGGCCGCGCGCGAGAAGGAACGAGCGCACATGGCGCTGGCCCATACGGATGCATATCTCAATGCTGGGCTCGCTTTCGCGTCAATGTCGCTCGGCATCGATCTGGCGAAGTTCGAGCTCGATACGCCGATGAGCGAACAACTGCACAAGCTGAAGGGCGTCAAGGCCGGCGAATCGCTGCGGTTCCAGTATTTCCAAGCCAATCCGAAGACGACGCCGCGCGATGTCGGCCTGCGCGAAGCCGTCAAGGTAACTTTGCCGATCTGCGGTACCGCCGAACAGGTCGCCGACCGGCTGTGCGAAATCGCCGAACAAACCGGCGCCGACGGGTTCATGATTCGCGAGGCCCTGCTGCCCGCCTACATTCTCGATTTCGTCGATCGCGTGGTCCCCGCGTTGCAGCGTCGCGGCGCCATGCGCAAGGAATACAGCGGCAAGACGTTTCGCGACAACATTTACGAGTATTGAGGCGCGGCGGGGCGGCTGATCGTTCCAGGCGCGCCGCAACCAGGCCGGTCCAAGCCGGCCAAGATGGGAGGTAATGACAATGCGGAAGTCGCAGATTTCTGAGCCGAAGACGAACGTGGCGGCACCGGACAATGGTCTGTCGCGTCGCAAGATGTTGACGCTCGCAGGGGCCGCCGGCATCTCCAGCCTGGGCGCACTCGCGCTCCGGCGCGTGGCGCGCGCCGAACAGGCGAGCTTGCGGATCGGTATGGCCAATCCGGTGATGACGGTCACTTATCCGTATATCACCAGCGCGCTGCAACTCGGCTTCTTCCAGCAGGAAGGCGTCAAGGTCGATGTCGTGATGGGGCAGAACTCGGCGCAAATCCTGTCGTTGCTGCAAGGCGGTACGGTGGATGTGGTGTTCTGCAATCCCGAACCCCTGGTGCAGCTCGTCGCCGATCGCGGCGTCAATATCAAGAGCGTGTTCATCGTGCTCGAGGCGCAATACATCCTGACCGTGCCGGAAGACAGCACGATTCGCACGATCAAGGATCTCAAGGGCAAGCGGCTCGGCATGGCGAGCCCCGTATCCGGCATCGATTATTTGAAGGCGCGCCTGCAGGACGAAGGCATGTCGGTGGCCGACATTCAGATCGTGCCGACCGCGTTTGGCGGCCAGACCATCGCCGCCGTGCAGCAGAAGCAGGTCGACGCCATTATGTACTGGAGCGATGCGCTGGCGCTGTTCCGCAACTCGGGCCTGAAACTGCGTGACTTGCCGAAGGCGGATTGGGAAAAGGGCCTGTACCAGTATCTGGCGGCAACCACTCAGGAGACGATCGACAAGAAGGGCGATGCGCTGTCGCGCGCGCTGCGGGCGATGGCGCGCGGCCAGATGCTATCGGTCGTGGCCCCCGAACTCACCGTCGAAACCTTCTGGAAGCAGCATCCCGACCAGGCGCCCAAGCCGAGCGATCGGGAAAAGGCCTTGCAGCAAAATCTTGCGCGCGTCCATCAGCAGAACAGGCTGATCGGCGTCGGCGATCGGCCCACGCGCGAGCAACTTATGACCCACCAATGGGGCATTCAGTCGCTCGATGCCTGGACCCGCACGCAGAACAATCTGCTGCGCGTTGGGTCGCTGAAGAACAAGGTCGACCCGAACCGCTTCTTCGACAATCGATTCATCGAATACGCCAACCGCTTCGATCGGGCGAAGCTTTACGAAATGGCGGCGAGGGCAAAGTAGCCGCGGAGGGGGACCGGCCGGCGGGCGACCGCTCGCCGGCCGGCTAAGCATCGCTCAGAATGTCTTTGATGACGTTCGGCATGGCGCGCTTGAGTTCGTTCACCTTCGCCTGCAACTCGTCGACGAACTTCACGGCCGCGCGCGACTGCGGCCGATCCGCGCGCCAAAACACGCCCCGGCGCACTTCCAGCCCCTTCACCGGGGCGCCGGCCAGGGCGCCGCGCTCGATATCGTCGGCGATCCACGAGTACGGCATCAGCATGAAGCCGGCGCCCGCGTGAACCGCCGCGCGCGCAACCGGTCGGATGTCGCCGACGATCACGGTCTTTAAGCGCAGCTTGCGGTGCGAGTTCAACCGCTTCAGCGCATCGCCGACCAGCGCCGCGTGAATCAGCGGCAGATCTTCGAGCTGATGTGGCCGTAGGGGCTTGGTGCCGAACGGCCAAATGGCGCGCGCGCCGGCCAGCCACATGTCCTCGGTGAACAGCGGCAATCGGTTCAAATCCTGATGTTTCGTATCGTATAGCATCAACGCCAGATCGAGCTTGTCGGTCAGCAGTGCCTCGGCCAGTTCGACCGACAGCGCCTCGCGCAGCAGAAAGCTGACTTTGGGAAACCGCTTGACGAAATCCGCCACCAGGTCGCCGACGAACAGATCGCCGTTCGACGGCAGGAAACCGAAGCGAATCTGCCCGACCGGTTCCGACGAGTAGGCGCGCGCTTCGTCGTGCAGCTGCTTCGCCAGTCGCAGCAAGGTTTCCGCCGATTCGGCGAACTTGAGCCCGTCCTTGGTCGCCTGAACGCCACGCGGGTGCCGAATCATCAACGCCACGCCCAATTCCTCCTCGAGCAGGCGAATGGTCCGGCTCAGCGCCGACTGGGCGACGTTCAACTGCGACGCCGCCTTGGTGATGCTTTGCAGCCTGATCGCCGCTGTCACCTGCCGAAGCGTTCTAAGGTCCATAGCGCGCGCTCCCCGATATAGCGCAATTATATGGGGTTCATATTTTATCTGCATTAGACATCTACATGTTCCGGCGGAAATATCCGTGCACGAGGGGCGACGATCGGATCGGTGCCGCCAATCGGATCAACGTGGCGGAGTTTTCAGATGAGCGGTACTGCAGCGCCGACACCGTCGATCGCTCCCGCACTGTCGAAGTTCCGCGTTCACGCCGGCATCGTCTACACATCGGGCCAGGTGCCGATTCGCAACGGCGTCGTCGTTTCGGACGATCTCGGAGAGCAGGTGCAGGTAACGCTGGAGAATCTGCGCGCGGTGCTGGCCGAGGCGGGCAGCGCGCCGGCCTATGTGCTGCGCTGCAACTGCTTCCTGCGTCGCGCCGAAGACATGGCCGAGTTCAATCGGCTCTATCGCGAGTTCTTCGGCGCGCTTGCATTGCCCGCACGAACGACGGTCGTCACCGCGTTTCCCAATCCGCGCGTGCTTGTCGAGGTGGAGGCGACGGCGGCACTGCCGGCGCCGGTCGCCTCGGGATAGCGCGCCGGACGTCATTGCAAGGTCGAGTTTCATGTTCCGGTTCGGGCAGGTACGTGCCGCCCGCAATCGTCGCGCATTGCCAGCACGGAGGTTGGAACGCATGAGTCCAGATAGCGGAAAGCAGCGAATCGAAGCGCGCAGCGAGATTGCAGACGGCATGCGGATCGACTGGAACGTGCCGATTGCCATGGACGACGGCATCGTGCTGCGTGCGGATGTGTTCCGGCCGATTACGGAGGGCAAATACGCGACGATCCTGACCTATGGGCCGTATGCCAAGGGATTGTCGTTTCAGCAGTACTTCAAATCCCAGTGGCAGCAGATGATCGCGCAGTTCCCCGAGGTCGCGCGCGGTTCGACGAACAAGTACCAGAACTGGGAGGTCGTCGATCCGGAAAAGTGGGTGCCGGACGGTTATGTCTGCGTTCGCGTGGACAGCCGTGGTGCCGGCTGCTCGCCGGGCTATATCGATCAGCACAGTCCGCGCGAGGCGCGGGATTTCCACGATTGCATCGAGTGGGCGGCGGCGCAGCCCTGGTCGAACGGCAAGGTCGGTGTCACCGGCATCTCGTACTATGCGGTCAATCAATGGCGCGTGGCCGGCGAACAGCCGCCGCATCTGGCCGCGATCTGCGTGTGGGAAGGCTGCGCCGACCGCTACCGCGAATCGACGCACCAGGGCGGCATACTGTCGACATTCGCGCGCGATTTTCAGCCGCGTCAGATACTTCGCGTGCAATACGGTCTCGGCGAGCGAGGCCCGCGCAGCGCCGTCACCGGGCAACCGGTCGCCGGCGCCGAAACGCTCAGCGACGACGAGCTGGCGAAGAACCGCGGTCCGCAATGGCAGGAACTGGTCGCGCACCCGCTCGACGGGCCTTATTACCGCGAACGTTCCGCCAACTGGGAGGCGATCAAGACGCCGCTGTTGTCCGCCGGGAATTGGGGCGGCCACGGGCTGCATCTGCGCGGCAACACCGAAGGCTTCGTGCGCGCCGCGTCGGAACACAAGTGGCTGGAAATCCACGGCCACGCCCATTGGACGCATTTTTACACCGATTATGGCGTCGGCCTGCAAAAGCGATTCCTCGGCCATTTCTTGAAAGGCGAGAAAAACGGCTGGGACAAGCAGCCGCGCGTGCAACTGCAAATTCGACATCCTGGCGAAGTGTTCGTCGAGCGCCATGAGAACGAATGGCCGATCGCGCGCACGCAGTGGACGAAATTCTTTCTCGATCCGGATCGACAACGTTTGACCGCCGAGCCCGCCGTCGCGTCCGTCGCGCTCGGGTTCGACGCGCTCGGCGACGGGTTGACGTTCTCGACGCCGCCGCTGGAACGGGAGATCGAAATAACCGGGCCTGTTGCGGCCAAACTGTTCGTCTCGTCGTCGACCGTCGATGCCGATCTGTTTCTCGTCCTGCGCGTCTTCGATCCCGCCGGCAAAGAGGTGCTGTTTCACGGCGCCAACGACCCGGGCATGCCGATCGCGCTCGGCTGGCTGCGCGCCTCGCATCGCAAGCTCGATGCGAAGCTCTCGCGCCCGTACCGCCCGTATCACACGCACGACGAAAAATGGCCGCTGACGCCGGGCCAACCGGTCGAACTGGATATCGAGATCTGGCCCACCTGCATCGTCGTCCCGCGCGGGTATCGCATCGCGCTCAGCGTGCGCGGCAAGGATTACGAGAATGACGGGCCGCCCGTGGCTTCGCCGTGGGGCGGCCAGGCGATGCGCGGCGCCGGGCCGTTCCAGCACAACGATCCGACGGATCGGCCGGAAGCGATCTTCGGCGGGCGCACGACACTGCATTTCGATCCAAGCCGCCGGCCGTACGTGCTGCTGCCGATCATTCCGCCGAAGTGAACCGGCGCGCGATCGAAGAAACCTGGGGAGAAGAATTTCATGACTAATCTCACGGAGCCGACAATCGTCAACAAGCAGGCCATCTACGATGCGTCCAAGCTGCTGTCGAATTGGGGTCGATGGGGCGCCGATGACCAGATCGGCACGCTGAATAACGTCTCGCCGCAGGCCATCGTCGACGCGGCCAAGCTGATCCGCAAAGGCAAGACCTTCTCGCTCGGCCTGTCGCTGAAAGAACCGATTCAGTCCGGCCTGTTCGGCGGCAGGTGGAATCCAATCCACACCATGCTCGCGACCGGCACCGACGCTGCGACCGGCAATCAGGATGAAGCGCCGCCGGTGCTGCGCTATGCCGACGATTCCATCAACATGCCGTGTCAGGCATCCACGCAATGGGATGCGCTGTGCCATATCTTCCTCGGCGATCAAATGTACAACGGTCATCACGCGAATCTGGTGGATGCCAGGGGCGCCAAGAAACTCGGCATCGAGCATGTGCGCGACAAGATGGTCGGTCGTGGCGTGTTGCTGGATGTTGCGCGGCATAAGAAAGTCGATTCCCTGGTCGACGGTTATGCGATCACCAGCGCCGATCTCGATGCCTGCGCCGATGCGCAAGGCGTTTCCATACTCAAGGGCGATTTCGTCCTCGTGCGCACGGGGCATCAGGAACGTTGCCTGGCCAAGCGGGACTGGACCGGCTATGCCGGCGGCGATGCGCCGGGCCTCGCGTTTCAGACCTGCTATTGGATCAGGCGTCACGACATCGCCGCGATCTGCACCGATACGTGGGGCTGCGAAGTGCGGCCGAACCAGACGACGGAAGCGAACCAGCCATGGCACTGGGTGGTCATTCCGGCCATCGGCATCTCGATGGGCGAAATATTCTATCTGAAGGAATTGGCCGAAGATTGCGCGCGCGATAAGGTGTACGAATTCTTCTTCGTGGCCCCGCCGCTGCATTTGCCCGGCGGCGCCGGATCGCCGATCAATCCGCAGGCGATCAAGTAGCCTGCGGACGATTGCCACCGCAGCAGGGAGTCGCCTTATGCCGTCGTATCTGAAAACCAGCCGGCCGCCCGAGCAGCGTGCCGACGCCGCGCGTGCCGTGCGCGAAACGGTCGAGGGCATCATCGCCGATGTCCTGCAGCGCGGCGATGCCGCGGTGCGCGCGCTGTCGGCCCGGTTCGACAACTGGTCGCCGCCGTCGTTCCGCCTGTCCGAGCGGGAAATCGAAGCGGCGATCGGGCAGGTGCCCAAGCGGGATCTCGAGGATATCCGCTTCGCCCAGGCGCAGGTGCGCAATTTCGCGCAACGGCAGAAAGACTGCCTGCGCGATCTCGAAGTCGAAACCCTGCCGGGGGTGATCCTTGGCCATAAGAACATTCCGGTGAACGCGGTCGGCTGCTATGTGCCGAGCGGCCGCTACCCGATGGTGGCGTCGGCGCACATGTCGGTGATCACCGCCAAGGTTGCCGGCTGCAAGCGCGTGGCCGCGGTGGCGCCGCCCTATCGCGGCGCGCCGCATCCGGCGATCGTCGCGGCGATGCATTTCGGCGGGGCGGATGAGATCTATGCGCTGGGCGGCGTGCAAGCTGCGGCGGCGCTGGCGATCGGCACCGAATCCATCGCGCCGGTGGACATGCTGGTCGGCCCCGGCAATGCCTACGTTGCCGAAGCCAAGCGCCAGCTGTTCGGCCGCGTCGGCATCGACCTGCCGGCCGGCCCCACGGAAACGCTGGTGATCGCCGACGACAGTGTGGATGGCGAGATCTGCGCGACCGACCTGCTGGGCCAGGCCGAGCACGGGCCGACGTCGCCGGCGATCCTGCTGACCAATTCGACGAAACTGGCGCACGATACGATGCGGGAAGTCGAACGGCTGCTGGCCGTCCTGCCGACGGCCGATGTCGCGCGCAAGGCATGGGACGATTACGGCGAGGTCATCGTCTGCGATTCGTACGACGAAATGATCGAAGTCGCCGATCGCATTGCGTCCGAGCACGTCCAGGTCATGACGCGCGACCCGCAACTGTTTCTCGACCGCATGACCAACTACGGCGCGCTGTTCCTGGGCCCGCGCACCAATGTGGCCTACGGCGACAAGGTGATCGGCACCAACCACACGCTGCCGACCGGCAAGGCGGCGCGTTACACCGGCGGCTTGTGGGTCGGCAAGTTCATCAAGACGGTGACCTACCAGAAAATCCTGAACGACCAGGCATCGGCCATGATCGGCGAGCATTGTTCGCGCCTGTGCGTGCTCGAAGGATTCCTGGGCCACGCCGAGCAGGCCAATGTGCGCGTGCGCCGGTACGGCGGGCGCAACGTCGAGTATGCGGGCGCCGCGGAGTAGCGCGACGCCATCGCAAATGCGGCGACTCTTAGTCATCCACGTTCGATAGGGAAACGTCCGCTCATGGAATTGCCGGTCACGCCTTCGCTGAGCCTTGCCGGCAAACGCGCACTGGTCACCGGCGCAGGGCGCGGTATCGGCATGGCGGCGGCCGCGGCGCTCGCGCAGGCCGGCGCGCACGTGACCCTCATTGCGCGCACGGCGGCCGACATCGGCGCCGTCGTCGACGCCATCGGCCGGCAGGGCGGAGCGGCCGAAGCCATGGCGCTCGATGTAACCGATCTCGTCGCGTTCCGCGCCGCGATCGAAACCGCGCCGCCGTTCGATATCTTCGTCAATAACGCCGGCACCAACCGCCCGGCGCCGTTTCTCGACGTCGCGGTCGCGGACTACGACGACGTGTTCGCGCTCAACGTGCGCGCGGCGTTCTTTGCGGCGCAAAGCGTCGCCCGCCGGATGTGCGCGGCGGGCAAGCCCGGCTCGATCATCAACGTCTCATCGCAAATGGGCCATGTCGGCGGCGCGCGGAGGACCGTTTACTGCGCCACGAAATGGGCGCTTGAAGGGCTGACACGCGCGATGGCGATCGAATTGGGGCCCAAACGCATCCGTGTGAACACGATCTGCCCCACCTTCATCGTCACGCCGATGACCCGCGCGTTCTTCGAGGACGCGGCATTTCGCGAATCGGTGCTGGCGAACATCAAGCTCGGCCGCCTGGGCGAACTCGAAGACGTGATGGGCGCCGTGGTCTATCTCGCCTCCGATGCCTCGGCGCTGATGACCGGCGCCTCGCTGATGCTGGACGGCGGCTGGACGGCGAGCTGAGGCGCGCGCCGCGGCACCGCCGCGTCCCGGCCGCGCGCCGATACATTGCGCGGGCAAATCGTGATAAACTTATCGATCAGAGCCGGCGCTGGGTCATAGCTCGGGCGAACGGCGAATCCGTTGCGAGTCGGGAGGCGAATGGTGGAACAATATGGAATAGCCCTGATCGGCGGCCTGCTGATCGGCGCCGCGTCGGTCTGGTGCATGGCGGCCCTGGGCCGCATCGCCGGCGTCAGCGGCATCGTCGGCGCATTGCTGCCGCCGGGCAAGTCCGACGGCACGGGCTGGCGGATCGCGTTTCTGGTCGGCCTGGTGCTCGGTCCGCTGCTGGTGCTTGCGGTCACCGGGCGGTCGCCGATCGGCGCGCCCGCCGCGACCCTGCCGGTGCTGATTCTGGGCGGGCTGCTGATCGGCGCCGGCACGGCGGTCGGCAAGGGCTGCACCAGCGGCCACGGGGTTTGCGGCATGGCGCGGCTTTCGCCGCGGTCGATCGCTGCAACCGCGACGTTCATGGCCGCCGCGGCCTTGACCGTGTTCGTCACCCGGCACGTGCTTTGAGGAAATCGAACATGCGTCAAATCGTCGGCGGACTGATCGCGGGACTTGTATTCGGCATCGGCTTGGCGTTGAGCAGCATGCTCGACCCCGCCGTCGTGCTGGGCTTCCTGGACGTTGCCGGGCGCTGGAATCCGACCCTCGCCTTCGTCATGGGCGGCGCCCTGGCGGTGACACTGGTCGGCTATCGGCTGGTGCTCCAGCGCGCGCGGCCGCTCTGGGCTAAATCGTTCGATCTGCCGGCCAAGCGTCGGATCGATGCGGCGCTGGTCGGCGGCTCGGCGCTGTTCGGCGTCGGCTGGGGATTGACCGGTTACTGCCCGGGCCCGGGGATCGCCTCGCTCGGCGGCGGGCGTATCGACCTGTTCGTCTTTCTGGCGGCAATGCTCGCCGGCATGATCGCGGTGCGGCTTTTGGGCCGCGGCACCGGCACCGTTTCGGCACCGGCGGCGACGCAGGACGGGTGATCTAATATCGCGGCCGCGCCGCCGAGCGCCCGGGCCTTGTGCCTCTTGTCGCCGCGTCGGTTCGCCGTTAGGCTTGCACCATTCGCTGCTTGTCAGGAAAGACCGAACATGTCCGAAAAATTGGGTGCAGGCGCCAGCTTTCCCAGCCTTACGATCAACCTCGTCGGCGGCGGGACATTGGAGCTGCCGAAAGGGCTCAATTCCAAATACAGCGTCGTGCTGTTCTATCGCGGCCATTGGTGACCATATTGTCGCCGGCAGTTGGTCGGCTTCAGGAATTTGCTTAGCGAGTTGAGTGCGGTCGGCGCGAAAGTCGTAGCGGCCAGCGTCGACTCGTTGGAAAATGCGAAAATCGTCGCCGACGAGGTCGGCTTTCCGATCGGCTATGGCGTGACGCGCGAAATCGCGGATCGGCTGGGCGCCTGGTGGCAAGCCCAGCGCAACATCATCCAGCCGTCGGAATTCCTGCTCGACAAGGACGGCAAGATCCTCGCATCGAGCTACAGCGACGGTCCGATCGGCCGCATGGACGCCGCCGACGTCGTGAAGGTCATCAAGTTCTACGAATCGCGCAAATAATCCGAACCATATCGGGCGTCCGCACCGGCTTCCTCCGCCGCCGCGAAGATCGCAGACCGCAACGAAAAATATTCGGCGCAAAAAGGCGTACCACGCGTGTCCCCATCCGCGCTTGGATGGGGACACGTCGAAGCATCGACCGAATTACGGCCGAGAATTGCCGCCCTGGCTCGGACGCTTCCCGAAATCGTTGATGCCCAGTTCGGCGCGGATGTTCTCGGTCATCGCCGCCTTCTCTTGCTCGAGCGGAATGCCGGTCGAATCCGCGACCCGGTCGATCGCATTGAACAATGCGGCAACCGCGGCCGTGTCGCTGAGCGCGGCCCCGCCCATTCGATCGACGATCGCCTGCCTGGCCGCCTGCAGCCGCTTTGCGTCGCGGCCGGTCACGGCATTGGCAAATTCGACCAAGAGATCGGCGTTCGGAATGCCGCTATTTTCAGCGCCTTCGCCGAGCACGGCGCTCAGATCGTAACCTTTACCGGAGTGTTTGCCGCTCGCACGGAGCAGGGCCACATGGCTGGTGGTTCAATAGACGCACTGGTTTATCGCGGACACCCGGCCGGCGACGAGTTCGATCTGGGCATGGGTTATGGCGCGGTATTCGTTGGCGAAATCGCGCATCTGGGAGCCGTTCATATAAAGCACGTTGGCCATTTCCCAGAAACTGCGCGCGGTTTCCGGAACGTATGTCAACGCGCGCCTTATATGCACCGGCCCGTCGGCGTAGAACTCGCGTTGCAGCGGCCCGTCGATGCCCGGATCGAGCGTCGGGACCCACGCAAGATCGTTATCGAGGTGCTCCGGCACATAGCGTTTGGGCTCGCCCGGTTGCGGCGTCGGCAAGGCCGGCGCAGCGATGCCGATGCCGCGGCAGTAGGTATCGATGCCGACGACCGTCACCACGACGCCGATCAGTTCGACATATTCCTTGTTCGAAATGTCCTTTTCGGTGATCTTGGCGAACCAGTGCTTTGCTAGGCGGCCGGGGTCCGAAATCACGCGGTGGATCACGTCGATCCAGACTTCGGGCAACTGACCGAGCCCGTCGTGCTTGCCGTCGATCGAGAACGGCGACAATGCCGCCTTCCGCCGTGCGCACAGGCTGCAATCGGCGGCGTGCCGCGTCTCGGCAGCGATCGCCACGCGCTGCGCCGCGGTCAGCCAAGTGCCCGGCTCGCCGATGCGGGCCCACACGCGCGGCACCATGGCCGCAATGTCGCTTCGAACCGGAACCGATGCCTTATCAAGTGAAACCGCTGCCATACGTATACCTCCGATGTTGCCGAGTGAATTCGTGCGCCCAACCTGCATTGGCGCAAGTTTATGGCGGCAGTGCCGATGGCGCAACTTCCGTCGGCCGGAGCACACGGCCGATCACGACAGCCTGAAGCGCCCAAATGCGTTCGATCCCAAGCCTCGTCATGCCGATCCGACGATACGGCGAAGACCGTCCCGCAATCGCTCGTTGCTCGCCGGATCGGCATAGGGCTGCCAGTTCCGGCGCGAATCGACGAAGCCGGGGCTGAACCCGTCGCATTTGGCGAGCTCGTTTTTCGCCTCGTCGACGGCGCCAAGATGCGCCAGCGCGATCGCCAGAATGTAGTGTGCGGGCGCATAGCCGGAGCGGCGCCGTATCGCCTGGCGCGCGCGTTCGACGGCCATGGCGTACTTGCGGGCATTCACATACGCCCGCGCCAGAAACGTCAGGTGTACGTGGAGCTGCGCGTCCTCCGGATTGAGTTTTTGCGCTTTTTCCATAAACGCGATCCCGTCCGGATCTCCCGCAAGGTCGGATTTGTTGCCGAGCGCATGGAGTCCGTAGGCGTCGTTCGGATTGAGCTCGACCGCGAGCCGCGCTTCGGCCAGCGCGTCGTCGGCGCGGTCGAGCCACTGATAGGCCGTGCTCAGCTCGTGGTGCGCCCAGGACGACGAGTTGTCGCATTCGATCGCCTTCCGGGCCGCTTCCATCGCCAGGGTCGCGGTTGCCGTACGCTCCCCGGCCGCGCCGAAGAGAATGTCCTGGTTGTACGACATCGCCAGGCCGGCATGGGCATCGGCGTAGTCGGGCCGGATCGCGATGGCGCGCGACAACAGCTCGCGCCCTTCCGCGTTGCCGTCGCGCGTTCGCTTGCGGACCGCCGCCATGCCGCGCACACACAAATCCCAGGCGTCGAGGTCTCGCACCTGCTTGTCGGTCGAGCGCTTGAGCTCCGCTCTGACCAGTTCGGGCGCGACCACCGCGGCGATGCGCTGCACGATATCGTCCTGAACCTCGAACAAATCGTCGATTCCGCGGTCGTATCGCTCCGCCCACAAATGATGGCCGGTGGCGCCGTCGATCAACTGCGCGGTGATACGAATGCGCGGGCCGATTTTCCGGACGCTGCCTTCAAGCAGATATCGCGCGCCCAGTTCCCGCCCCGCCTGCTTGATGTCGATCGCCTTGTTCTTGTAGGCGAAGCAGGAATTGCGCGCGATCACGGAGAGGAAGCGCCAATGGGTCAGGGCGGTGATGATGTCTTCGGTAAGGCCGTCGGAAAAATATTCCTGCTCGGGATCGGCGCTCATGTTGGCGAAGGGCAGCACGGCGATGACAGGCTTGTCGGGCGGCGCCCCGGCAGCCGCGGTGCCGCCATCGGCGGGGTTTTGCGTCGGTGCCGACGGCAGGCGCCAGACGTGCACGGGCCGGTCGATGTTCTTGAGCTGCCGCTCGCCCATATCGTCGAACGGCAGTTTGAGTCGATCGCGCACCTGGTCGTAAACCGCCCCGGAAATGCACACGTCGCCCGGCTCGGCGAGACCCTCCAGGCGCGCCGCCACGTTGACGCCATCGCCCTGAATATCGTCGCCGTCGATAACGACGTCGCCCAGATTTATGCCGATGCGGAAATCGATGCGCTTATCGGCCGGAATATCGCGGTTGTGCTCGGATACCGCGCGTTGCGTTTCCACGGCGGCGCGCACGGCGTCAACGACGCTGGCGAACTCCGCCAGCAATCCGTCGCCCATCAGCTTGAAGATGCGGCCGCGATGTTCGGCGATCTTGGGATCGATGATCTGCGCCCGCAGTTTCCCGAGCGCCGCGAGCGTGCCTTCCTCGTCCGCGCGGATCAGGCGCGAATAGCCGACGGCATCGGCGGCCAGAATGGCGGCGAGACGGCGCTCCATCGAATTCCCCCTGTCGGGAAGATTAGCGGTTTACCAGGGGCGAAGCCATGGGCGCTGCCGCATCTGTCGGCACAAGTTTCAGGAATGGGCGGCGCCGGAGGAGCGAATAGACGGAGCGATCTCGCTTGCAATCGTGCGGTTGCTTGCACGATTGAACGGGTCGCAGGTCGCAACAGCGATGGCGGATATTCGCAGTACCGGACGAGGATCCGCCGACCTGTGAATTTTGGGGATTAGTTCGGCGATCCCAGGATCTGGCGTCAGGCGCCTTCGACGATGCGAATATCGCGCTCGGCACCTTTGCCGAGCAAGCGCAGGGCTTCCTGGTAGGCGGGGCTGTCGTGGGCGTCTTGCGCGTGCTGGACGCTGTCGAATTCGAGAACGACGGTACGAAGTTTTAGTCCGGCCTCGTAAGTTTTCACGGGTTCGCCGCGCACCAGAATCCGGCCCCCGGCTTTCTGCAGCGCCGGCCCCGCGAGCTTGGCATAGGCGGCAAGCGCATTCGGGTCCGAAATCGAGCGGTAGGTTGCGACCCAGTATCCCTTGGCCATGATGATGTCCTTTCTGGTTTCGGCAGGCAGCGGCCGGCCGGTATGCCGGGCTGCCCCGGTTTTTGACCTGAATCGAATGACAGATTACAGCATGGCCGTTTGCCGTTCGATACTCAGGGTTTCGCCGAAGGTCAGCGGTGCCGACGATTGCAGTGCCCGCCGCGCACCATGATTGTAGGCGAATGTGAACGAAGCGCGCGCTACTTCTTCGACGTGGTTTCGATCTTTAGGTCGATCTGCTTGGTGCTGCTCGAACCGAAATTGCCGCCGAACACGAAGAAGCCGATCACCAGCACGGCCACCAACAGGGCGCCGACGATAAAATACAAGCCGCCCCGGGATTTCCCGGTTTCCAATACTTCGACCACGATTGTCTCCATTGCGCATGAGTGCGTTCTAACTCAGAGGCAACTACGCGCCGCTCGTGGCTTTGTTCCCCGGCGGGCGGCATTCGACGCATTTAATCGAATGGATTCAAGGCCCGCGCCGGGCGACGATGAAGATGTTCTTGCCGAAACGGCGGGCGAACAGCAGGTCGGCGGCGCGGCTGAGCGGGAACAAAAAGCGGTCCAACAGGCGCAGGGTGCGCGGATTGATGTCGCCGGCCACGGTGATGTAGCGGCGGAACAGGCGCGTGCCGACATAGCCGAGACTGTCGCAATAGCGATGGGACTCGACCGCGAACCCGGCGGCGGTCAGTTTCTCCGCCAGGTCGGCCTGGGTATAGCGGCGCACGTGGCCGACGTGATCGTCCAGACGCGTCCACAGCGACATGAACGCCGGCACGTACAGCGCGATCGCGCCGCCCGGCTTCAGTTTGCGGTGCAGCTCGGCCAGGATCGCGCGGTCGTCCGCGATATGCTCGAGCACGTTGGAGGAAAACACGTAGTCCAGCGTGCCGTCCTGCACCTCGTCGAGGCGCGCGACCGCGGTAAACCCATCGGCGCGCAGCATGTTCAGGTGAGTCGCATCCGCGTCGAGCGCCAGCGGCTTGATGCCGGTTTCGGCCGCGAACAGGCCGGTGACGGTGCCGATGCCGGCGCCGAAATCGAGCACGCGCTGCGCGCCGTCGGTCGCGTGCTTTGGCAAAGCGCCGGCAAACAGGCGCGCGATAAAGCGGTTATAGACCCGCATCTCGCGCAGGCTGATCAGATCGTCGGCACTGTAGATTTGTTGGTCGACCATCTTGGGGCGCGTCGCGCGGTTGTGGTTCAGCTTGGCGGCATGCGCGTTCGGCGCAGCCGGTACTTGAAAAGATACCACAGCGCCTTGAAGCCGTCCTGCCAGCGGATTCTCTTGCCCTCGGCGTAGGTGCGGCCGCAATAGCTGATGCCGATCTCGTAGATGCGCCAAGCGCGCGGGCGATCTGCGAACTTATTTCGAGCTCGATGCCGAAATCGTCGGCGCTCAGGCGCGGCGAGCGCAGCACCTCGATGCGCATCTTCTTGTAGCAGACCTCGACGTCGGTCAGCGTCTGGTTGTTGATCAAGCTGAACAAGCGGGAAATCAGCCTTAACAATGCTCGCCGCGCGGTGCGCCGGCCCACTGAGAACAGACGGTTATCAGTGGGCGGGTGCCAATTGTAGACAAATGTGAACAAAGCGAGCACTGGCGGTTCCACCGGCTCCATTTGCTTACCCAGTGCTTACCCGCTAAAAGTCTAAGGCGGAATTGGGGGCGAAATTTAGTCGCGAAAAACGCCAAAAAATCCAATTAATTCAAAATGGTGCCCCCGGGGAGAGTCGAACTCCCACGTCCTTACGGACAACAGATTTTGAGTCTGCCGCGTCTGCCGGTTCCGCCACAGGGGCACTGGGCGCGGGGTGCGATGGCGGAGCGCTGCTGGGCGTCCGCATCGTGGCTGCGCATTGTCATCTCGCTCGCGCCGCCAACCGCCGGATCGAAAGTGCGGCGGATATTAGCCGGGACGGGGTTGGGGTCAATGGCTGAATCGCGCCGCATGGGCGCCCCAGTCGCCGGGGTCGCGGCCGTTGTACCGCTCACTCGTTCGGCGGCGGGTCGGCGTTGCGATAGCCGTCGACGATCGCCTCCGTTCGGTCGGCCGGCAGGCCGAGGCTGCGCAAGGAATAGCGCAGCATGCCGAAGGCGAGCTCGCGCTCGCCCATGAGTGCGAGGCCGACGCCCTGGCGTTCCAGGAACGCGGTCTCGTCGTCGCTGTGGGCGCGCGCCAGCGTGTCGATGGTCGGGTTCATCGCGCGCGCGCGCGCGACGATCTGCCCGGCGCGGAAACCGTCCGGCAAGGCAACGATCAGGAGTCTGGCGCGGTCGACGCCGGCGGCTTCGAGCACCTCGGGGGCGGCGGCATCGCCGAAAATCACCGGCATGCGCTCCTTGCGCAGTCTTTCGACCAGCTTCCAATCCAGCTCGACGACGACGAACGGCAGGCCGACGCGATGCAGCGCCTGGCCGACAAGCGCGCCGACGCGTCCGTAGCCGATCAGCACCGCATGGTCGCGCATGCCGAGATCTTCCAGATCGAGCCTGGCTTTCTTGTCGCCGGCGAGGCGCGCCGCCCCCGGCCGTGCCCAGCGGAAGCGCGACAGATTCGGCTCGAACCGCTCGAGGCACCAGAACACCGCCGGATTGAGCGCGATCGAGATCAAAGCGCCGGCCAATATCAGATCCCGTCCTTCCGGCGGCAACAGGGCCAGCGTCACGCCGAGGCTGGCCAGAATGAACGAGAACTCGCCGATCTGCGCCAGACTCGCCGAAACGATCAGCGCCGTCGAGGCCGGAAACCGCAGCGCGATCACGATCGCGAACGCCGCCAGCGATTTGCCGACGATGATCGTCGCCACCGTTCCGAGCAGCAGCAGCGGCTTCTCCACGACGATCGCCGGGTTGAACAGCATGCCGACGGAAACGAAGAACAGCACCGCGAACGCGTCGCGGAACGGCAGCGAATCGGCCGCGGCCTGGTAGCTGAGATCCGATTCCGCGAGAATCACGCCGGCGAAGAACGCGCCCAGCGCCAGCGACACGTCGAACAGCAGCGCCGAGCCGTATGCGATGCCGAGGGCGATCGCCAGCACGGCGAGCGTGAACAGTTCGCGCGAACCGGTGCGCGCCACCCGCGCCAGCAGGAACGGCACCGCCTTGCGCCCGACCACCAACGCGAGGACGATGAACAGCACCACCTTGCCGATGGTGATGCCGATCGTCTTGGCCAGTTCCAGCGTCGAAACCGCTTGTGTCGTGCTGGCGCCGTCCGGCCGCAGCAACTCCGCCAGCGCCGGCAGCAGCACGAGCGCCAACACCATCGCGAGATCTTCGACGATCAGCCAGCCGACCGCGATGCGCCCGTCGAGCGAAGCGAGCTGCTTGCGTTCCTCCAGCGCGCGCAGCAGCACCACGGTGCTGGCAACCGAAAGCGCCAGGCCGAACACGATCCCGGCGCCCCAGCTCCAGCCCCAGAAATGCGCCATGCCGGCGCCGAACGCGGTGGCCACCAGAATTTGCCCGACCGCGCCCGGAATCGCGATGCGGCGGACTGCCATGAGGTCTTTGACGGAAAAATGCAGGCCGACGCCGAACATCAGCAGGATCACGCCGATTTCGGCCAGCTGCGCAGCCAGGTTGCTGTCGGCCACGAAGCCCGGGGTGAACGGCCCGATGATGATGCCGGCCAGCAGGTAGCCCACCAGCGGCGAGATTCGGATGCGCTGAGCGAGAAAGCCGAGCACGAAAGCGACGACGAGCGCCACCACGATGGTTGCGATCAGCGTCGTCTCGTGGGGCATTGTTCATGTCCTCGCGCGGGGCGGCGGCAACCCAGCAAATGCAGGGGTCAGGGGTTTCGTTAATGTCGGTTCGGCCCGTGCAATGTCAAGCCGAAGCGCCGCAATTTGTCGTACGCATCGCTATTTTTCGCGGCCGTGCCGATCTTCGGCGATCTTTCGACGGTTCGACATCGCGCCGCCGAAGGGCCGTTGCGAATATTCGATGATAGACGTCGGGCAAAGGTTACCCGTCGCACCGGCCTCGTTAAACAACTTTGCGGCGCATTTCCGCCGCGACGGTCAACCCGTCCGCCCCACGGCGACCTTGACCTCTGCGACAATTATCAGCAACGTCATTAGGCGCAATTGCGATACACGCCTTAGGGAGGGGCTCGCGCGGCCCGTCAATGTCGCGTGGCGAAAGTGCGGGAAGCGGAACTCCTTGCGAGCGTGTTCGAACTGCACGCCGATCCGATTTTCATTGTCGATCAGCGCAGCCGCACGATCCGCGATTTCAATGCGGCGGCCGAACGACTCTTCGGCTGGCCGCGCGCGGAGCTGATCGGAAAGCCGACGCTCGTTCTGTTTGCCGACGAAGCTGCTTGGCGCGCAATTCCCGAGCGACACTTCCGCCACATGTCGGCCGACAAGGTCGTCGAGATCCGCCTGATGGGGCGCGACAGACTCGGCCGCGAATTTCCGATCCGTGTACGCGGTTCGGCGGTCGTGCATAAGGGTGTTACCTACAACACGCTGCACCTTTTCGATCTGAGCGAAATCGAAGCCGCCAATGCGCAACTTAAACGGCAGACCGTCGAACTGCGCGAACGCATGAAGGAGCTGAATTGCGTCTTTCGCGTCACTGAAATTCTGGCGCGAACCGAACTCTCATTCGAGAAGCGGCTCGAGAAATTGCTGCCCGTGGTGATCGCGGGCTGGCAATATCCGGATCATACGCACGTACGGCTCGTCCTGGCCAGCACGCAGTATGCCTCGCCGGGATTTATCGAAGGCGTGGCGCGGCAAACGGCGGAAATTGAAGTCAAGGGCGTGTCCATCGGCGTGCTGACCGTTTCATATGACGTCGATTTTCCGGCAGCCGACGAGGGGCCGTTCCTGAAAGAAGAGCGGCAATTGCTCGAGGATATCGCGCTTAGAATTGGCGTCGCCGTCGATCGTGCCGGGATTGTGCGTGACATGCAGCAAGCGGAGGCGCGGCTTCGTTTCTTATCCGATCGGCTGCCCGTGCGCATCGCCGTCAGCGATTGGGATACCGGCGATATTCTGTACATGAACGCGCTGGCGCGCGAGGAATTCGATGACCATGCAATAGGCAAGTCGCAGCCGAACATCGCCGATCTCTACTACGACGTAGCGGATCGCAAACGCTTGCGCGCGCTTCTCGAGCGCGACGGATCGGTCGCGGGATTTGTCCTGTCGACCAGGTTCAGGGGCGAGCCGCGCTGGACCTCTGTCTACGCGGAGCTTATGGAATTCGAAGGCAGGCGTGCGATCTATGCGGTCCGAATCGATATCACGGAACAGCGCAACGCCGAGGAGGCCATGCGCAGATCGCAAAGGTTGGAAGCGATCGGTCAACTTGCGGGGGGCATCGCGCATGATTTCAATAATCTCCTGACCGCCCTGGCGATGAATCTGGACTTGCTCAAGAGCGAACCGTCGATCGGCGACGCGGCGCGCAAGGCCGTTGCAATGGCGAATACGGCAATCCAGCGCGGCGCCAATCTGACGCGGCACCTGCTGAGCTTTGCGCGCAAGCAGGAACTGACACCGAACCGGATCGAAGTCGCGCAGCTGATCGCGGAACAGAGCCCGTTCATCGAGCGGACGCTGGGTGGCCATATAAAGGTGAACGTCCAGGCGCACGGTTCCGACTTGTGGCTTTTTGCGGACCGGGGGCTGTTCGAGAGCGCGTTGCTCAATCTTGCCATCAATGCGCGCGATGCGATGCCGGTCGGCGGCACGGTGACGATCTCGATTGTGGCAACGAACATCGTCGAGGGCGCACCCGAAACCGTCGAGGTGACGCCGGGCAAGTATATCGAGATCGCGGTTGCCGATACCGGCACCGGGATGTCGCCGGAAGTAATCGAGCGTGCGTTCGAGCCTTTTTTCACGACCAAGGAAATCGGACGCGGAACCGGTCTGGGGCTCAGCATGGTGCATGGCTTCGTCAGGCAATCGGGCGGCTTCACCAGGATCGAGAGCGAGCCTGGAAAAGGCACCACGGTCCGCCTGTTCTTTCCGCGCGATACATCGGCGGTCCAAGAATCGGTCGACGCCGCACCGTCGCAGACGGCCGCCGGCGAGGAACACGTCATGCTGGTCGACGACGACGATCTGGTCCGCGAATCGATGGCGGCGCAATTGCGCGCGCTTGGCTACCGCGTTTCGGAGGCGGAAAGTGGCGCACATGCATTGCGGCTGCTTGGCGCCGCGCAACCGGACGTGCTCGTGACCGATTCGATGATGCCCGGCATGCTGGGCGGCGAACTGGTCGGAAAAGTGCGCCCGTTGTTTCCTGCTTTGCCGATTCTCGTAATTTCCGGCAACCTCGATACCGCCGAGCGGAAATCGATGGAGGCGTTTCCGCCGATCGATTTCTTCGAAAAGCCGTTCGCGCCGTCGGATCTGGGAGTGCGCATACGCGCGCTGCTGGCGGCGTCCGCCGCGCCCCGACGGACGCCCGGCTGATGGCCCGGATACTGCTTGTCGAAGACGATCCGACGGTACGGCTGTCCGTTTCGGCGGTGCTCGGTCGCGCCGGTCATGAGGTGGTCGAGTGCATCGACGGAAGCCGGGCCATCGCCGCGCTTGAAGCGGAGTCGTTTGACCTTGTCATCACGGACATCATCATGCCCGATGTCGAGGGCCTGGAGGTCATCCGCGCCGTGCGCACGCGCCATCCCGAGTGCCCCATTATCGCAATGTCGGGCGGCGGCAATATCGACAAGGCCGAAATCCTGACCTGGGCCGAGAAATTGGGCGCGCGCGCGATCTTGGCGAAACCATTCACCGGCGACATGCTCAGAAGAACGGTCGAGGATTGCCTGCGCCGATAAAATCTTGTGACTCGGCGATTGCGGGCAACGCCGCGGTTGGTTCGAGTCGCCATCCGCAAGCGCTGCGCGCAGGAACCGGCGCTTCCGGTGCGGACACAACCGGCCCGCCGCAGTCGATTTTCGCGCCTCGGTCGGGGTTCCGGATCCCCCGTTCGCGACTAAACAAAATCCTTGATGTCGATGCCGTCCCAACCCATCGGCCAGGCGCGTTCGAAATCCTTGACGTTCAGCCGGCCCTTGATCGTCGCGTCGATGCCCATCTTGCCGCAAATGCGGTTGAACGGATCGCCCGGAATCGGCGTCGCCGATGGGTCGCCCGGGTGGCCGCGCGTGGTCGGCACGACGATGACGTCGCGGCCGGGGTCGCTGCGCGTGCAGATCGCATGATAGACGGCGCCGGGATCGTCGATGTCGGTATCCTCCGAAACCGCCACGGCGATCTTGCCGTTGATCAACGGCGTCGTCATCAGCGCCAGCAGCGCGTCGGCCACCACGCCCTGGCGCGGCACGCCGGCGATCTGCACGATGCACGACATGGCGCCGCCCCAGGTCGGGAAGCGTATGTCCTTGACCGCAACGCTCATATCGCTGAGCCGGTTGTACAAGACCGCTTCGTGGCACAAGCGCGGC
>JBFWYO010000002.1:0-128912 GCA_050186335.1 Alphaproteobacteria bacterium
AGTTCAGCGACTTGTTCCCCGGTTCAGGCGCAGTAACAACCGCCTGGCAAGAATGGTCTGGCGAGCAGCGCAACCCTGATGAACTGCCGCTGCACTCTATCGAAGCAATGGCAACAGGGAGGCATCCGTGAGTTTAATTCTCGACAAAGACAACCCGCTGGCAACCAAGATTCAGACGCGGTGTGGGCAGCGTGCGGTTTTGCTCGATACGGATTGCGGCGGCAGTCTCGTTTGCAAGTTCGAGATTGAGCCGGGGATTTGGCGAGTCGATACATGGGAGAAGGATGGATGTTATTTCCGTAACCGCTCATTCGGGAGTACCCGCGACCTCATCAACGTGCCGGTCGAGCGCGTTAAAGTTCGGGTCGAGCGCGAGTACGAGAAGGTCGCTGAATTTACGGAGGATGGGCTGTGGACGCCACCGCAGATGCCCCTGGTTGACGCCGCGACAAAAGAATTTCTCCGGTATATCGAATCCACCACCAAAGACAGCTTCAACGACGCGCTGGAGCAGGTGGCGAAGATAGACGATGACGCGGCCGAAAAACTTGAGGCCGAAGCAACGGACGGCGGATTCGGTGAGTTGGTTCACCAGAAAAGTATTTCTGCGCAGCTGCGACGACTTCGCGCCGCCCACGTCCGCAGCATGAAGAAGCCCTGATTCAATCGGTGTTCGACAGCGTGCGTAGGCAATAACTAACAGTAGGTGGAGAGATGGTCTGGGATGCAAAAGCCGAGAAGAAAAGCGAAGGTCTGTCGGAATGGGATTTGGGGATCACCCGAGGGCGGCACCGCGCACGTTTGGATATACCTCTGCTCTCCGCAGCCGGATTGCGCGAGGCCGTCGATATCATGCGGGGCTTGGCCAACCAGCTTGATTTTGAACTGCGCGGCCGGGATCAATCGGAACGCACGGCGATGTTGACAGCGCGCTTCGAGGTGTACCAGGCTAACCAGCGAATGAAAAAGATTCACGACCGCGAGGTTATTTTCTTGCGCGAACGCACCGAACGCCAAAAAAAAGTGGCAGGAAACGGCGGACAAAAGACGAACGCTGAGGCAACAGAGCACTCAGAGTATCCACAGCAACCTCAACATCCTGTGTCGTGAGGATTCCAGCGTGCGTTGAGTCGGATTATATATTATGCGATAAACGGATGTGCGTTCGCCCGCCGACCAAGCGGCCGGCTGCGCTGCATTCGAATCAGGATCACGTCACACCACAGCCGCCCGGCTTTTTTCGATGCCCGCCCGGTACGCCGCCCGGGAGCCGTCGTAACGGCCTGTCAAAGCGGATTTGATGGCCGTCGGCGCTCGATCCGGGTGGCCGGAATCGAACGGTGGCGACGGGTCGTATTCGATGCCGAGCTGGATGGTTCGGGCAACCGTCTCGCCGGCAATTTCCGCGACCACGCTGAGCCCGAAATCGATGCCGGAGGTGACGCCGCCCGCGGTGATCACATTGCCGTCTTTGACCACCCTGGCCTTCTCGTGCGTGGCGCCGACCAGCGGCAACAGATCGGCGAACGCCCAATGCGTCGTCGCCCGCTTTCCTTCGAGCAATCCGGCCACGCCCAGAATGAAGGCACCGGTACAGACCGAGGTCACATACTTCGCCGCACCCGCTTTCTGGCGCACGAACGCAACGGTTTCGCGATCGCCAAGCGCCTGCACCACACCCTGGTTGCCGCCGGGAACGCAGATCAAATCGAGCGGCGGACAGTTCGCGAACGTGTGCGTCGGCACGAGGCTGAGACCACAATCGCTCGGCACCGGCGCGGTCGATTTCGCGACGATATGCGTGGCCGACTGCGACAGCCGCGCGAGCACTTGCAACGGCCCCGTGAAGTCAAGCTGGGTCAGATCGGGGAAGATGACAAATCCGATATTGAAGAGCGACATGCCTCATCTCCTGTCTTTGAACACGGATGGCCATCGGCCGGCGATGCCGCAATCGATCGAGTTAACGCACGGCGGGATCTATTTGTACAAGTCCCGATCACGTTCGAACGCGCTGGCGAACAGACTGAGCAGCCGGCGCGCCTCGGCATTGTGCTCAGCATATTGAAACAGGCCCTTGGTGACGAACGAGCTATAGCTCACCGCCTCGGCCTTGCCGCGCAGCTTCTGCCGCCCGGCAATCTCCTTCAAATCCTTATGCACCAGTTTGCGCACCATCACGTTCAACTGGGCCTTGGTGAACCGGTGTTTGTTGCGCCACTTCTGCTGGGCTTCATTGGTTGCCATAGCAACCTCCATCGCTGCGGTTTCGATGCCACGTGCGTCGCGCGCACTGGCATGAATTTGTATAAATTATACTCTATCGAAGCTAATACTACTAGTAGATTGTAACGAAACGCCAACACGTCGCAGACCGGCACAGCCGTACCGGGCCGGTTCGGCGGCGGGCTCCCTCCTCCGACCGGTGTCGCTATTTAGTCTCTTCCGCGGCGCGCAGCGCGGCTTCGACGCTCTGATGGAACCAGTAGATGCTCTGCTCGTTGCGCCCCAGATTGAGCCGCGCGTTGGCGCCCGATCGCAACCCCCGCTGGATCGCCTCGCCCATCTCGAAATCCTCTTCGATGGCGGCACGCAGGATATCAACGTTCTTGTTCCAATATTCCGCTGCCTTGTCGGTTTGCGGCGACCCCGGGATCAGCGTGTAGAAATTCACCGACGTGCGCTCCGTGCCGTCCGGCGCGTAATGGAACACCGAAACATGATCCGGCTGCACCAGCATCAATGTCGACGGGAAGATCTGGTACAAGACGTTCGCGCCGGCGCGGATCGACCATTCGGCTTCGTCCTTCGGCAGCGCCAGGATCTTTCGCGTCGGAAAAACGTTGCGCGTATGCGGGCCGAAGCGGTCGTGGAGGCCTAGATTATCGAAGAAAATGGGATAGATCGAACTCCGGTGCGCATGGCGCACATGATACGCCTCGACGAAAATGTCGACGATCAGCTTCCAATTCAGCGCCCTGGCGAAAGTGCCGGGCCGATAGATCGCGTGGTCGCCCAGATGCAGCCCCGCAAGATCATCGTCCATCGCACCCAAGTGCGAAGCCACGTCGATGTTCCCCGTCGGATCCGGCGTCACCCAGACGAAACCGTGACGCTCTTCCGACGGCAGCCTCACCAAACCGTGCGCGGCGCAATCGAAGCCTTCGAACGCCTCGCGATGCGGGATCGCCAAGATCGATCCGTCCAAGGCATAGGACCAGGCGTGATAGCGGCAGACCATGGCCTTCGAGACGTGCCCCGCGCGCTCCGGCATCAGCAGCGTGCCGCGGTGGCGGCACACGTTGATGAACGCACCTACGGTACCATCGGCGCCGCGCATCGCCAGAATCGGTGTGCCGGCGATGGACGCCGTGACGAAGTCGCCCGGCTTCGGCATCTGTGCACGATGAGCGATGACCGAGGGGTAACGGCGAAAGATTGCCGCCTCCTCCCGCTTCAGCCATGCCGGGTCGAAATAGGTTTCGACCGGCAACGTCTCGGTCGGGCGTTCGATCATGTCGGTCGATTTGTCGGCGATGCGCGCCAGTGCCCGTTTCAGCAACGCGACTTGCGTTTCCTGGCGCATGGGCAATTATCCTTGCCTCGATCCTTGGCCGAATTTCGGCACGCGCTTGGCGCGAAACGCCGTGACACCCTCGACGAAATCGGCGGTCGACGAGACCCGCGCGAAGGTTTCGATCTCATTGTCGAGATGCTGGCGCAGCGGTGCGGTCGCCGACTGGCGCAGCAGATGCTTGGTCGCCGCGAACGACGCCGCCGGACCGGACATAAAACGTGCGGCCAGCTTGCGCGTCTCGGCCTCGAGCTGGTCGAGCGGCACGATGCGATTGACCAGGCCGAGGCGCAACGCTTCGGCGGCATCGAAGGTCTCGGACAGCGCGATCAGTTCGAACGCCTTGCGGTCGCCGACGATGCGCGGCAGGAACACCGAATTGCCGGCGTCGGGACAGCCGCCGATCTTCATGTAGGCGAAATTGAAGCGTGTGCCTTCCGCGGCAATCACCATGTCCGCCGCCAACATCAGGCCGATGCTGCCGCCGGCAACCGAGCCGTGCACGGAGGCGATCACCACGGCGTCGGTCGTGCGCAAGCGCTCGATCGCGGAATTCAGATCGCGGCCGAGAGCGCGCAGAATGTCGGGCGCCTGCTCCATCGGCTCGAACATCGAGAGATCGCCGCCGGCGCCGAACGCGGGCCCGTCGCCGCGCAGGACGACGACGCGCACGGTGGAATCGCCGAGCGCCTTGTCGAGCGCTTCCCGAAACAGTTTGGTTTTAGCGCCATCCAGCGCGTTGAACGTAGCCGGGCTGGTGAAACTCAGTGTCGCGATGCCGCCGGTAATTTCGGTGCGCAAGGTCGATACCTCCTCGGTTTCGCGCTGACGCCGTTCGAACGAGCGAGAATCGCCTGGCGACGCTGATTTTAGGTAGGCGAATGCTAACTTTCGCGACTCGACAAAGCAATTGCTTGGTTGCCGGATTCGAGCGATCGCCGTATAACGAAATCGACGAGAAGAGCGCCCGAGGCGCCGCGTCTTTTGGGAGGATTGCACGTGAACCGAGCCGGCTTCGTTGACCCGCCCCACTCCCGTGTTCTAAGCCCGACCGCCCGCCTCGATTGAGGGCGCGACCGCGATGACCGTGCGCTGCAAGATCGCCGGCAATCGCGCGCGTCGGTATCGCGCCGCGATCTCGAATCCAGGCGAGGAGCGCTAGGGTGCAGGATATCCAGCTGCTGATCAGCGGAATCTCGCAAGGCTGCATTTACGGCCTGATCGCGCTCGGCTTTTGCCTGATCTACAAGGCGACCGAGGCGGTCAACTTCGCGCAGGGCGACCTGATGATGTTGGGCGCCTTTTTCGGCCTTTCGGTCACGACTGTGCTCGGTGCGCCGTTCTGGGTCTCGATCCTGGTCGCCATGGCGATCATGGCGGCGTTCGGCATGGGGCTGGAATGGCTGATCCTGCGCCCGGTGCTCGGTCAACCGACCTTCACCGTCGTGATGGTGACGATCGGTTTCGGCTTCATCGCACGCGGCGTCGCCACCATGATCCCCGGCTGGGGCACCGATACGCATTCGTTCGATGCCAGCTTCAAGGGACAAACCGCGAAGTTCGCGGGTCTTGTCATCGGCATGGAGCATATCGTCGTCATCGTCTCGACCATTGTCCTGTGCCTGGCGCTGTTCCTGTATTTCCGCTTCACCCGCATGGGAGTGGCGATGCAGGCCGCGTCGCAGAACCAGCTTGCCGCGTACTACATGGGCATTCCGGTGCGCCGCCTGAACGGGTTGATCTGGGCGATCAGCGCGGCCGTCGCCGCGGTCGCCGGGATTCTGCTGGCGCCGATCACGTTCGTGCACGCGAATATGGGCTTTATCGGCCTCAAGGCGTTTCCGGCCGCGGTGGTCGGCGGGTTCGGGAGCCTGCCGGGGGCGATCGCCGGCGGCTTGGTGATCGGGATCGTCGAGTCGTTTTCCGGCTTCTACCTGCCCGAAGGTTTCAAGGACGTCGCGGCATACATCGTCGTGCTCGTCATGTTGATGATCTGGCCGTACGGATTGTTCGGCGAACGCTTGCGCAAGAGGGTCTAGTGCGGTTCCTGTTCAAAACCGAATACCGGCAGGATTTGCGCCTGTTCAAGCACAACGGCCAGCGATTCTGGTACGCGGCCCTGGCGCTGTTGTTGATCGCGGCGCCGTTCGTGATCAGCGAATACTATCTGCTGCAGCTCGAGTACATCATCGTCTATTCCATCGTCGGCCTGGGCCTGATGCTGCTGGCGGGATTCACCGGGCAGGTCTCGATCGGCCACGCGGCCTTTCTCGCCGTCGGCGCCTATACCGAAGCGATCCTCGGCAATGCCGGCTGGCCGTTCCCGCTTTCGTTGCTGGCCGCCCTCCTGGTCACCGCGCTGGTCGGCGTGATCATCGGCCTGCCCGCGTTGCGCGTGCGCGGCATCTATCTTGGCATCGCCACGATCGCCTTCAATTTCATCGTCGAGGAGGTCATCGCCCGGTTCACCAGCGTGACCGGCGGCAACAACGGTTTGACGGTGAAGCCCGCCTCCGTGTTCGGATGGCAGATGTCCAGCAAGGTCGAATTCTACTTCGTCGCCCTGGCGATCCTCGTCCTGATCACGATCCTGCTGCTCAACCTGCTGCGTTCGCCGACCGGCCGCGCCTTCATCGCGATTCGCGATTCGGAAATTTCCGCGCAAAGCATGGGCATCAACCTGGCCTACTACAAGACGCTGTCGTTTGCGGTCAGCGCCGGCATCACCGGGCTTGCCGGCGCGCTGTACGCCCATCTGGTCGGCTTCCTGACGCCGGAACAATTCACCATCATCCAGTCCATCGAGCTCTTGATCCTGATCATCATCGGCGGCATCGGATCGATCCACGGCGCGTTCTTCGGCGCATTCTTCTATATCGCACTGCTTGCCGGCATTTCGAACGGCAAGGATCTGTTGCCGCAATGGCTGCAGCAACAGACCGGATTGCAGCCGACCATCTTCGGCGTCGTCCTCGTCGCCTTCGTCCTGTTCGAGCCGCTCGGCCTGTACGGGCGCTGGCTTAAAATCCGCACCTACTTCGATCTTCTGCCGTTCTACCGCAAGTCGATGTACCGGCGGCAGAAGGCATTCCTGAAATCGGAGCGGCTGAGATGAGCTTCTTCGCCGCGCGAAACATTTCGGTGCATTTCGGCGGCATCCGCGCGGTCAACGATGTGTCGTTCGAGGTCAACGAGGGCGAGGTGTTTTCGCTGATCGGGCCGAATGGCGCCGGCAAGACGACGATCTTCAATCTGATCAACTCGTTTTATCCGCTGGCTGCCGGCAGCATCGAATTCCGGGGCGCCAACCTCTCCGCGCTGTCGCCGCATCGCATTGCCTCGCTCGGCATCGCGCGCACGTTCCAGAACATCGAGCTGTTCGAGCATGCGACCGTCCTGCAGAACCTGCTGATCGGCCGGCACATCCACCGGCGCACCGGAATTCTCCAGGATTTGATCTATGTCGGCCGCACGCGGGCGACCGAACTGGCGTTCCGGGACAATGTCGAGAAGGTCATCGATTTCCTCGAATTGCAGCATTATCGCGACAGCATGGTGGCCGGACTTCCATACGGTGTGCGCAAGGTCGTCGAACTCGCCCGCGCGCTCAGCGTCGGCCCGAAACTGCTGCTGCTCGACGAACCCTCCTCGGGCCTGAACGTCGAGGAAACCGACGACATGGCGTTCTGGATCGAGGACATCAAGCACGATCTCGGCATCACCGTGATCATGGTCGAACACGATATGAACCTGGTTTCGCGCGTTTCCGACCGCGTGCTGGCGCTCAATCAGGGCGAAGTGTTGGCGCTCGGCACGCCGAAAGAGGTGCAGGCGAATCCGGCCGTGATCGAGGCCTACCTGGGCGGGGCGGTCAAACATGGCAGATGAACCGCTGCTGCGTTTGAGCAACGTGGAAAGCGCCTATGGGCCGGTGCTGGCCGTGCGCGGCGTCAGCCTGTCGGTGGCAAAGGGCTCGATCGCGACCGTGCTGGGCGCCAACGGCGCCGGCAAGACGACGATCCTGAAAACCATCTCCGGCATTATCGATCCGCAAAAAGGCACGATCCATTTCAAAGGCATGCCGATCCACAAGCGCGATCCGGCGTGGATCGTTCGCCAGGGCATTTCGCACGTGCCCGAAGGCCGCGAAGTATTCCCCCTGCTCTCGGTGCGCGACAATTTGATGATGGGCGCCTTCACGCGCACCGATCGCTCGACGCTCGACGAAGATCTGGAGATGATCTTCGGTTACTTCCCGATTCTCAGGGAACGCCAGAAGCAGGACGCCGGCCAACTTTCCGGCGGGCAGCAGCAAATGCTGGCTATCAGCCGCGCGCTCATGGCGCGCCCCGAGCTCATGCTGCTCGACGAGCCGAGCCTCGGCCTGAGCCCGAAACTGACCGAGGAAATTCTCGAGATCATCGTGCGCATCAACCGCGAGCGCGGCACGACAATGCTGCTGGTCGAGCAGAATGCGCTCGCGGCATTGTCGGTCGCCGACTACGGCTATGTCATCGAGGTCGGCCGGATCGTCATGGAAGATACTTGCGCCCGGTTGCGCGAAAAAGACGACATCAAGGAATTTTATCTCGGCATGAAGGAAGCGGGCGTGCGCGGCACGCGGCGCTGGAAGAAGAAGAAAATGTGGCGGTGATCATGAGCAGGATTCCGGCTCGCAAGAGCTTCGCGCCCTCGAAGATCGTCGTTCCCGGCGACACCATGCCGGAGATGATCTGGAACGCGATCAAGCAACGCGGCGACAAGCCCGTGCTGCGGCAGAAGGAATTCGGCATCTGGCAGAGCGTGTCCTGGCGCCAGATGGGCGAGATCGTTCAGGAGGTCGGCCTCGGCATGATGGCGGATGGCCTGCAGCCGGGCGACAGCGTCTCGATCCTCGGCAACACCAAGAAGGAATGGATTTTCGCGGATCTGGGGTGCCTGTGCGCCGGCGCCGTCACCTCCGGCATCTATCCCACCGACGCGCCGGCGCAGGTCGAATACCTGATCAACGATTCCCGCTCGAAGTACCTGTTCGTCGAGGACGAGGAGCAACTCGACAAGGCATTGCAGTGCCTGCCGAACATGCCGAGCCTGCGCCGCATCGTGGTGTTCGAAACCGAAGGGCTGCGCGGCTTCAGCCACGACAAGGTGACCACGTTCCAAGCCCTGCGCGAGACCGGTCGAGAGTATCGCAAGCAGCACGGCGATGTGTGGGAGCAGCGGCTGCATGCGCGCCGGCCGGACGATCTGGCAATTCTGATCTACACGTCGGGCACGACCGGCAAGCCCAAGGGCGCGATGGTCAGCCATCACAATATTATCTATACGATCCGCGCTTTCATCGATGTGTTGCCGCAGGACGAAAGCGACGAACGCATGTCCTTCCTGCCGCTCTGCCACGTCGCCGAACGAATCGTCGGCGCCTATTACGGGCTCTACACCGGAACGGTGCTCAACTTCGTCGAGAATCCCGACACGGTGCCCGAGAACGTGCGCGAAATCTCGCCGACCATCCTCGGCGCGGTGCCCCGGGTGTGGGAGAAATTCTACTCGGCGGTGACGATCCGGATTTCCGAATCGACCGGCTTGCAGCGCTGGCTGTACCGCACCGCGCTGCGTATCGGGCAGCAGCATGCCGAAAAGCGCCTGGCGCGGCATACCGTTTCGGTGGGCCTGAAACTGAAATTCTGGCTGGCGCGGAAACTAGTGCTCGACAATGTCCGCAAGTCGATCGGCATCTATCGCAGCCGCTATCTGGTCACCGGCGCGGCGCCGATCGCGCCGGATCTGGTCAAGTGGTACCTGGCGCTCGGCGTGCCGATGCTCGAAGTGTGGGGGCAAACCGAAAATTGCGGCATCGCCACCTGCACGCCGCCCGACGGAATCCGCCCGGGCATGATCGGCGTGCCCTGCCCGTACAACGAAGTTACGGTGTCGCCGGACGGCGAGCTCCTGATTCGCGGCGACAACGTGTTTATGGGCTATCTGAACATGCCCGAGAAGACCGCCGAGACGATCGACAAGGACGGCTGGCTGCACACCGGCGACGTCGGTCGGATCGAGGCCGACGGTTACGTGAAGATCACCGACCGGATGAAGGATATTATCATCACCGCGGGCGGCAAAAACGTGACGCCGTCGGAAATCGAGAACGAATTGAAGTTCTCGCCCTACATCACCGATGCGGTGGTGGTCGGCGACCGTCGTCCGTACCTGACGGCGCTGATCATGATCGATCAGGAAAACGTCGAGAAATTCGCCCAGGACCATGCGATACCGTTCAGCAATTACATGAGCCTGTGCCGTGCGCCGGAAGTGCGCGAACTGATCGAGCGCGAGATCGACCGCGTCAACAAGCAGTTTGCGCGTGTCGAACAAGTCAAGAAGTTCCGACTGATCGAACAGAAGCTGACCGCGGAAGACGAAGAGCTGACTCCGACCATGAAGCTCAAACGCAAGCTGGTGAACGAGAAGTATCGGGACATGATCGAACAAATGTACCGGGAAGCCGCCTGAGCGCCTTCGAACGGCCGGTTTTCCTTGGTAATAGCCGCCGCTGCGGCCTTTGTCGGGACCGGCGGTTAAGCTAGTATTTACCCATCAAGGACCGCCCCAGACGGTCCGGCACCCTGAAGGAGGAAACATGTTTACGATAAAACGATTGCTTGGCTCGGTGGCGGCGATCGCCATGGCGGTTGCGCTCGGCGGGCCCGCGTCGGCCCAGACGCAAGGCGTTACGAAGGACGAGATCGTCATCGGTTCGCTGCAGGATCTGAGCGGCCCAATTGCGCTGTTCGGCAAGCAGGCGCGCAACGGCATGCAAATGAGCACCGACGACCAGAATGCCAAGGGCACGATCCACGGCCGCAAACTCAAGCTGATCGTCGAGGATCACGGTTACGATCCGCGCAAGGCGCAACTCGCGGGCCAGAAGCTGCTTCAACAGGACAAGGTGTTTGCCATCATCGGCCACATCGGCACCGCCACCAATATGGCGATCCTGCCGGCGATGAAGGAAAAGAACGTGCTCAACCTGTTCCCGCTCACTGGCGCCCGGCAGATGTTCGAACCGGTCGATAAGCTCAAATTCGCCGTCGCCATGCCGTACTACGATCAGCTCGTGGTCGCGCTGCCGAAACTGATCAAGGAGAAGGGCTACAAGAACGTCGGCATCTTGTACCAGGACGACGATTTCGGCCAGGAAGTGCTGCAAGGTGCCGAGGACGCGCTGAAGAAAGTGAACATGAAGCTGGTCGAAAAGACCTCGTTCAAGCGCGGCGCCACGGATTTCTCGACTCAGGTTGCGAAACTCAAGGCGGCAAACGTCGATTTGATCGTGCTCGGTACGATCATCCGCGAAACCGTCGGCACCATAGCCGAAACCAAGAAGCTCGGCTGGAAGGTCGACTATCTCGGCGTGTCCGCGCTTTACACGCAGATGATCCCGCGTCTCGGCCGGCAGGCCATGGACGGGCTGATGGGCACCAACCAGGTCGACGTGCCGTATGTCGATTCCGCGTCGAAGGAAGTCGCGGCCTGGGTCGCCGCCTACAAGGCGAAGTTCAACGAAGACCCGGACGTGTTCGCGGTCTATGGCTACAGCTTCGTCAATCTGTTCATCGCGGCGGCGCAAAAAGCCGGACCGAACCTGACCGTCGACACAATGGTCGCGGCCTTGGAGAGTTCGGAGTTCCCGTCCGACATGTTCGGCAGCCCGGTCTACAAATTCTCGAAAACCAACCACCTGGGCAACGACAAGACCAAGATCGCCGTCATCAAGAACGGCAAATGGGTCAACATGACCGACTATATCGGTCACTGATCGGCATCGAGACCGATGCGAAAAGGCCGCCTTCGGGCGGCCTTTTTCATTGCGGGCGGGTCACCAACCCAGTTGCCGCGCCGCCAGATCCTTCATGATCTCGTCGGCTCCGCCGCCGATCTGGTTGACTTTGACCTCGCGGTAGATTCGCTCCACGCGCGTGGCGCGCATGAAACCCATGCCGCCCAGGATCTGCACCGCCTGATCGGCGCAGAATTGCATGGTCTGCGTCGACTGGTACTTGAGCATTGCGATCTGTGCGACCGGCCGCTCGCCTTGCTGGACGCGCCAGGTCAGATCCTCGAGCAGCGCCCTGGTCGATTCGATATGCATCGCCATGTCGACCAGCTTGTGCCGAATTACCTGACGCGAAATCAGCGGCGCGCCGAAGGTCTGGCGATCTTTTGCCCAGGCGACGGCGTCCTCGAGGCATACTTTGGCGAAACCGTAGGCGCTCGCCGCAATCAACAAGCGTTCGCCGTTGAAATTGCGCATGACCGCGGCGAAGCCGTTGTTCTCGTCGCCGATCAGGTGCGTGATCGGCACGCGCACGTCGTCGAAGAAAATCTGCGCCGTGTCCGACATCCACCAGCCCATCTTCTTGAGCGGCGTGCGGCGGATGCCCGGCGTATCGGCTTCGATCAGCAGCAACGAGACGCCTTTCATGCCCGACCCGCCGGTGCGTACGGCGACGGTCAGGTAATCCGCGCGCATGCCGGAGGTAATGAAAATCTTGCTGCCGTTGACGACGTAATGATTGCCGTCGCGTTTCGCCGCGGTGCGCAAATTGGCGACATCCGAGCCGCCGGACGGCTCGGTCACGCACAGCGCGCTGATCTTTCGTCCCGATAGGATTTCCGGCAGCACGCGCGCCTTGATGTCCTGGCTCGCGGCGGCAGCAATCGGCGGCGCGGCGATCATATGGCTGAGCAGGGATGCGAGCAACCCGCCTGCCCCGCTGCGCGCCAATTCCTCGGCCAAGACGATCTGATAAAACAAATCCGCCGGCACGCCGCCATATTCCTCCGGATAGCCCAGCGCCAGCGCCCCAATATCGGCTGCCTTGCGATAGATTTCCCGCGGGAATTCACCCGCTTCGTCCCAGGCATCGACGTGCGGCAGGATTTCCCTTTCGACGAACTGGCGCAGCGTAGCGCGGAACGCTTCGTGCTGTTCGCTGTAGTAGCGCGGGCTCGGCGGCGAGATCATGCGCCCTCTTGCTTGCCGGATTGCGCCACCGGCTCCAGTTCGATCAGCAATTTCCCGGGCGCCACCTGGTCGTTCGGTTTGGCGGCGATGGTCTTGATCGTGCCGGCCGTGGGCGCTGCCACGATCTGCTCGATCTTCATCGATTCGATCGACAGGAGACGCTGGCCGGCGGCAACCGTGTCCCCGACCGCGACCGCCACGTTGACGATGCGCCCGTTGACCTGCGCCAGTACCCGCCCATCGGCGCCACCGGCGCCGCGCCCGCGCGCGGTATCCCACGTCGCGTCGACGAAATGCCGGTCACCGTCGGCAAACGCGAACCAAACATCGTTGCCCGCGACCGCGAACCGCGTTTGGCGCTCGAAATCCTCCATGCGATAGGAAAGGCGGTTGCCGTCGACGGCAACGTGCTCATACCGAATCCGGCTTTGGTCGCTCACCGCTTCATAAACGCCGGTGCCGCGCCGGCGCATCTCAACGACGTGGCGGGCCACGCCGTCGTCGAACCGCCAGATCGACGCGAAATCGCTGTTGCTGAGCCAGCCGCGCAATTCCGCGGGGCCGGCGAACGCGTGCTCGGCCTGCACTTGCCGCAACAGACCGGCGACGCAGACGTCAGCGGCATTCGCCGGCGCACGCTTTATCTGCGGCGCATGGTTTGCAATGAACCCGGTACTGATCGCACCGGCTCGAAACGCCGCATTGTCCAGACACGCACGCAGGAAAGTCCGATTGGTCGCCACGCCCAGCAGCACGGTATCGTCGAGCGCCGCGATCATCCGGTCGATCGCCTCGCCGCGCGATTGCCCGACAGCGATCAACTTGGCCACCATCGAATCGTAGTACGGCGAGACCGCGCCGCCGGATTCCAGCGCCGCATCGCAGCGCGCACCTCCGGGCGCTCGCCAGAGGGCGACGGCGCCGCTTTGCGGCATGAAATCGCGCGCCGGATCCTCGGCGCATAGCCGCACCTCGATGGCGTGACCGCGCCGACCGAACAGCCCGTCGAAGTAATCCTGATCGAACGGCAGGGGCTCGCCGCGGGCGATCAAGATCTGCCACTCCACCAAGTCGATTCCAGTGACCGCCTCGGTGACGCCGTGTTCGACCTGCAATCGCGTGTTCATTTCCATGAAATAGAAATTGGCGTCGCGATCAAGCAGGAATTCGACGGTGCCGGCGCCGACATAGTTCACGGCGCGCGCCGCGTCGATCGCTGCGGCGCCCATTCGGCGGCGCAAATCGTCGGTCATGCCGGGCGCCGGAGTTTCTTCGACCAGCTTCTGATGGCGTCGCTGCACCGAGCAGTCGCGTTCGCCCATATGCACGATCCCCCGATGCGTATCGGCGAACACCTGGATCTCGACATGCCGCGGCTCGACAATCGCGCGTTCTAGAATCAACTGATCGTCGCCGAACGCGGCTTTCGCTTCGGAACGCGCGCTCGACAAGGCGGCAGTGAAATCTTCCGCGCGGTCGACCCGCCGCATGCCCCGCCCGCCGCCGCCGGCCGCCGCCTTGATCATCACCGGATAGCCGATGCGCGCCGCTTCCGTCGTCAACGTCGCATCGGCGTGATCCACGCCTTCGTAGCCGGGCACGCAGGCGACGCCGGCGTTCAGCATCAAACGCTTGGCGGCGGCTTTGTTGCCCATAGCGGCAATGGCAGTCGCAGGCGGACCGACGAACATCAACCCCGCGGCAGTGCATGCTTCGGCAAAACGCGCATTTTCGGCCAGGAAGCCATAACCCGGATGCAACGCTTCGGCGCCGCTGGCTTTGGCCGCGGCAACGATGGCGTCGATATCGAGATACGAGTCCTGCGGCCGCGGCCCGCCGATGCGGATCGCTTCGTCCGCCGCGCGCACATGCAGTTCGCCGGCATCCGCATCCGAATAGATCGCCACGGTCTTGATACCCATCGCCCGCGCGGTGCGCATGATGCGAAGCGCGATCTCGCCGCGATTGGCAATCAGCAGCTTGCGCATGCCCTTAGCGGTTGCTCTGGCCGGGCAAGATGCCCATGTGCTTGCAGATGATGCCGAGCATGATTTCGTCCGTGCCGCCGCCGATCGAGGCCAGGCGTCCGTCGCGATAGGCGCGGCCGAGCGGATTTTCCCAGGTGTAGCCCATACCGCCCCAGAATTGCAGGCAGCCGTCGGATACTTCGCGCAGCAAGCGGCCGCATTTCAGTTTAGCCATCGACGCAAGCTGCGTTACGTCCTTGCCGGCGGCATACTCCTCGACCGCACGATAGGTCAGCGCACGCAGCGCCTCGACTTCGGTTTTCAGTTCCGCGAGCTTGAAATGCACGTACTGATTGTCGAGCACGGCCTTGCCGAAGGCAAAACGCTGCCGTGCGTACTCGATGGTCTGGTCGATCGAGCGATCCATGCTGGTGATGGAGTGCGCCGCGGCCCATAGACGTTCCTCCTGGAACTGCAGCATCTGGTAGGTAAAGCCCATGCCTTCGGCACCGATCAGGTTGCGCTGCGGCACACGCACGTCGTCGAAGAAAATCTGCGCCGTGTCGGACGACATCATGCCGATTTTCTCGATCTTCTTGGCGACCGTGACGCCTTTGGTTTTCATCGGCACGCAAATCAGCGATTTGTTCTTATGCGGCGCGCCGTCGCCGGTATTGGCCAGGAGGCACATCCAATCGGCCTGCACGCCGTTGGTGGTCCACATCTTACCGCCATTGATGACGTAATCGCTGCCGTCCTTGCGCGCGGTGGTCTTGACCGCCGCCACGTCCGAACCGCCGCTGACCTCGGAAACGCCGATGCACGAGACATAGTCGCCGGCGATCGACGGTGCCAGGAATTCCTTGCGCAAGGCGTCGGTGCCGAATCGCGCCAAGGCCGGCGTCGCCATGTCGGTCTGCACGCCGATCGCCATCGGCACACCGCCGCAGTGGATGTGGCCGAGCGTCTCCGCGAGCACGAACGAATAGCTGTAATCGAGGCCGAGCCCGCCGTACTCCACCGGTTTGTTCAGGCCGAGATAGCCTTGATCGCCCATTTTCTTGAACAGCTCGTGCGCGGGAAAGATGCCCGCGTTCTCCCACTCGTCGACATGCGGATTGATTTCCTTGTCGATGAAGCGCCGCAGGTTGCGCCGCAGCTCGTCGTGCTCGTGGGTCCATTGCATGAATGCCTCCCGAATGCGTCTTCTAGGGCCGCGCCACGCCGAACTGGATCGGGCGCACCCGACGCCGGTCGGCTTCCAGACAGGTGGCCAAGGTGAAGCTCAGCACGTTGCGCGTATCCCGCGGATCGATTATGCCGTCATCCAGCAGCAAGGCGCTGGTGTAGATCGCACCCATCTGGCGCGCGAAGGTCGAGATGATCTTTTCGCGCATGGCGTCGATGCCGGCACGATCCACCTCGCCGCCTTTGCGCTTCTGCGCCGCCTCCATGACGATCGCCATGGTGGTCGCCGCCTGCTCCGGCCCCATCACCGCCGTGCGCGCGTTCGGCCACGAAAAGATGAATCGCGGATTATAGGCGCGCCCGCACATGCCGTAATTGCCGGCGCCGAACGATGCGCCGCACATCAGTGTGATCTGCGGCACCGTGGCGTTGGTCACGGCCTGTATCATCTTGGCGCCATGCTTGATTATGCCGCCGGCTTCGGACGCCTTGCCGACGATGTAACCGGTGGTGTTCTGCAGATAGATGATCGGTGTGCCGGACTGGCAACACGCCTGAATGAAATGGGTCGCTTTGTTTGCGCCGGCCGGATCGAGCGGGCCATTGTTGGTGACGATGCCGACGCGCATGCCGGTAATTGCCGCGTGGCCGACCAACGTCGCGGCGCCGTAATTGGCCTTGAACTCGAGGAAATCCGAGCCGTCGACGATTCGCGCGATGATCTCGCGCATGTCGAGCGGCTGGCGCAAATCGGCGGGCACGATGCCGAGCAATTCCTCGGCATCGTAGGCCGGCGGGAGGTATTTCGACGCTCTGGGTTCGAGATCCTTGTTCCAATCCAGCGCGGCGACGATTTCGCGCGCATAACGGATGGCGTCGGCATCGTCCTCGGCCAGATATTCCGACAAGCCCGAGACGAACGAGTGCATCTCGGCGCCGCCCAGTTCCTCGTCGGTGGCGATCTCGCCGGTCGCGGCCTTGAGCAAGGGCGGACCGGCCAGGAACGCCTTGGCGCGCCCGCGGACCATGATCACATAATCCGACAGGCCGGGCATGTACGCGCCGCCCGCTGTTGACGAGCCGTGGACGACGGTAATCACGGGCATTCCCGCCGCCGACAGTTTGGCCAGATTGTAAAAGATACCGCCGCCGCGAATGAAATGCTCGACGCGGTATTTGAGCAGATTCGCACCGGCGCTTTCGACCAAATGGATGAACGGTAGTTTGTTTTCCAGCGCCACATGCTGCGCGCGCAGCATCTTTTCCAGGCCTTGCGGCTGCAACGCCCCGGCATCGATCCCGGAATCGGTTGCGAGCACACAGCAGCGAACCCCGGAAACAAAACCGATGCCGGCGATGTTGCCGCCGCCGGGCACGGATTTCGCGGAGTCCGCCGTGTCCATCCCGCAACCGGCCATGGTCGATAGCTCGAGAAAGGCGGCGCCGGGATCGAGCAGGCGGGCGACGCGCTCGCGCGGCAATAATTGACCGCGCTTGTCGAACAACGGCTTGGCCTTGGCCGATTCGGCGCGCACGCGCGCCTCGAGCGCGCGGAACTGCTCGATGGCGCCAAGCAAAGCCGCCCGGCGTTCGGCAAAGTCGGCGTCGTCGGTATCGACATTGGAGGCGAGGCGCACCGTCACCGCCCGGCTAAATGGCGGCTTGGGCCGTGAATCCGCCGCGCGCGGGCGTTTTGTCGGAATGCGAAAATTGCCATACTGCTCCCACTGGCTGCCGGGTCTTGGGCGCCCGACCGGCCGAACGCAAATTATCGCCGCTCGGCTGCACCCGAGCAAGTGCTTGCTTGACGGCCGGAACGGCGGGCAGCCTGCGGGAATCACTCCGCGCCGTCCGGTTTGCGCCGACGCGCCGATGGGTTAAGGTGACGCTCCAATAAAAGCTCCGTCATGACCGATTCCGCCGCACAATTCACGCTCAAGCTGCTCGAGATCATGGCGCGCCTGCGCGATCCCGATGGCGGCTGCCCATGGGACGTTAAGCAGGATTTCGCCACGATCGCGCCTTACACGATCGAGGAGGCCTACGAGGTAGCCGACGCGATCGAACGCAAAGACATGAGTGGCCTGCGCGACGAGCTCGGCGACCTGCTGCTGCAGGTCGTGTTTCATGCGCAAATGGCGCAGGAACAGAATGCGTTCGATTTTGCCGCCGTGGCGCAATCGATCTGCGACAAGATGATCCGACGCCACCCGCACGTGTTTGCCGACGTCGAGGTCGCCGACGCCGACGAACAAACGGTGCGCTGGGAAGAATTGAAGGCGCACGAGCGCACGGAAGCCGGCAAGGGCGAGCATGACGCGGGCGCGCTGGCCGGGGTGCCCGCCGCGCTACCGGCCCTGTTGCGCGCCGACAAGCTCGGCAAGCGCGCTGCGCGCGTCGGATTCGATTGGCCGGACACCGCACAGGTGATCCGCAAGGTCGAGGAAGAACTGACCGAAGTGCAGGCCGAGCTGGACCGACCCGATAACGTCACGCGCATCGAGCAGGAGCTCGGCGATCTGCTGTTTGCCTGCGCGCAATTGGCGCGGCATGTCGGTGTCAATCCGGAAACCGCGCTGCGCAGGGCCAATCGGCGTTTCGAACGCCGGTTCCGCGACATGGAGGCGCATGTCGCGGCGAAAGGTCAAAAGATGGCCGAACTCGGTCTCGATCGGCTCGAAGCCGAATGGCAAGCCGTAAAGGAACGCGAGCGACACGGCTGAACGCTCAGAATCCCGTCAATAACCGTCAAGCAGGTTTGCCATGGCAACGACCAATCCCTTGATCGTCTTCATCACCGGTGCAACCGCCGGCTTTGGCGCCGCAACCGCCCGACGCTTCGTCAAGGAGGGCCACAAGGTCATCGTCAGCGGTCGACGCCAGGAACGCGTCGACGCGATTGTCAAAGAGCTCGGCAAATCCGCTTACGGCGGCGTGCTCGACGTGCGCAGCAATGCCGCGGTGCAGGCGTTCGTCGCCAATCTGCCGAAGGAGTTTGCCGCCGTCGACGCGCTGGTCAACAACGCCGGTCTGGCGCTCGGTCTGGAGCCCGCGCAAAGCGCCAACATGTCGGACTGGGACGAGATGGTCGACACCAACGTCAAAGGCTTGATGTACTGCACGCGCGCGATTTTGCCCGGCATGGTCGAGCGCAAGAAAGGTCACGTGATCAATTTGGGATCGGTTGCCGGGACGTATCCATATCCGGGCGGTAACGCCTATGGCGGCACCAAGGCGTTCGTGCACCAATTCTCGGTCAACCTGCGCGCCGATCTGGTCAATCACAATGTGCGCGTGACCAGCCTGGAGCCCGGCCTGGCCGAGACGGAATTCTCCCTGGTGCGCTTCAAGGGCGACGCCGAGAAGGCAAAAGGTCCCTACAAAGGCTTACGCCCGCTCGACGGCAACGACATCGCCGAATGCATTTACTGGGTCGCAACGCTGCCCGCGCACGTCAACATCAACGTCATGGAAGTGATGCCGGTGAGCCAGGCGTTCTCGCCGTTCACGTTCAACCGGCAGGGCTAGCGCGCGGATCCGGACCGTGGGTTACGCAGTATAGAATTTATGCAGCGTATGCCAGGTGGCTGCGTCGGGCGCCACCAACAACGGCGATTCGCGTCCGGCCGGCACGTATGAGTCGCCGTCCATGCAACGCAGATAGCCGCCCGCCTCTTCCACGATGTGCGCGCCCGCAGCGTGATCCCACGGCAATAGCTTGTTGAAGATTGCATAGTGGATTTGACCGCGCGCCAAACCAAAATACTCCATCGCCGCGCAACGGCGGTGGCTGCGCGGGCCGATCTCGTTCTTGACCTGCTTGATGCGCTGATACAGCGCGGGCGAGCGTTCCGCGCCGACATATAAGACCGAGCGCATTTCCCGGATCGGACCCGGCTTGGCGACGTGCAGCCGCACGCCGTTCTCGAACGCGCCGGCGCCCTTTTCCGCGGCCATGTTACCGCCCTCGACCGGCGCATGCATCCAGCCGCCGACCGTCACGCCGTTTTTCAACAGCGCCACGATGACGCCAAAACCCGGATCGCCATGCACGAAATTATACGTGCCGTCGACCGGATCAATGATCCAGACATAGTCGTCGCGCAGCAAACGATTGAGCACGTTGGCATCGGCGGAAACCGCCTCTTCACCGACCACCAGCGAGCCCGGGATCAACTCACGCAGGCGCGGCGTCAGAAACGCTTCCGAAGCGAGGTCGGCGGCTGTCACCAAATCGTTCGGGCCGGATTTTTCCTGTACGTCGTGCGCCTGCAACGCGCGAAAGCGCGGCAGAATTTCAGTCGCCGCGGCTTCCACCAGGAGCGACGACACTTTTTCGGTCAGCGACGCGGGAATCATGGGTTCTACCTAATCGCCCCCGGCCGAAACGTCAAACCGCGGTTGACGCATCGGCAGGTCAAACGAAACGGGCCGCTCTTGCGGAGCGGCCCGTCCGGTAACTTACTTCGCTCGGCGCAGGCTTACATGCCCATGCCGCCCATGTCCGGCATGCCGCCGCCGGCCGGGCTGTCCTTCTTTTCCGGGCGTTCCGAGATCATGGCTTCGGTGCTGATCAGCAGGCCGGCGACCGAGGCCGCGTCCTGCAAGGCACAGCGCACGACCTTGGTCGGGTCGATGATGCCGGACTTGATCATATTGGTGTATTCGCCGGATTGCGCATCGAAACCCAAGGATTCGTCCTTGGCCTCCATGAGCTTGCCGACGATCACGGCACCTTCGTAGCCCGCGTTTTCGACGATCTGCCGCACCGGTGTCGTGAGCGCGCGGCGCACGATCTCGATGCCCGTACGTTGGTCGTCGTTGGCGGCCTTGACGTTCTTGATCGCGGCCACGGCACGCAGCAGGGCGATACCGCCGCCCGCAACGATGCCTTCTTCGACGGCCGCACGGGTTGCGTGCATGGCGTCTTCGACGCGGTCCTTTTTCTCTTTCACTTCGACTTCTGTGGCACCGCCGACGCGGATGATGGCAACGCCACCGGCCAGTTTCGCCAGACGCTCCTGGAGCTTCTCGCGGTCGTAGTCCGAGGTGGTTTCCTCGATCTGCGCCTTGATCTGCTGCACGCGCGCCGTGATGTCGGCCTTCTTGCCCGAGCCGCCGACGACCGTCGTGTTGTCCTTGTCGATGGTCACGCGCTTGGCGCGGCCCAACATCTGCAAGGTGACGGTTTCCAGCTTGATGCCGAGATCTTCGGCAATCAGCTGGCCGCCAGTCAGGATCGCGATGTCTTCCAGCATCGCCTTGCGGCGATCGCCGAAGCCCGGCGCCTTGACGGCGGCGATCTTCAATCCGCCGCGCAGCTTGTTGACGACCAGCGTGGCCAGGGCCTCGCCTTCGACGTCCTCCGAGACGATCAACAAAGGTTTGCCGGTCTGCACGACCGCCTCGAGGATCGGCAGCATCGGCTGCAGATTGGTCAGTTTCTTCTCGTGCAGGAGGATGTACGGGTCCTCCATATCGCAGATCATCTTGTCCGCGTTGGTCACGAAATACGGCGACAGGTAGCCGCGATCGAACTGCATGCCTTCGACGACGTCGAGTTCGGTTTCCAGGCTTTTCGCCTCTTCGACCGTGATTACGCCTTCGTTGCCGACCTGCTGCATCGCTTTCGCGATCATCGCGCCGATTTCCTTGTCGCCGTTGGCCGATACGGTACCGATCTGCGCCACTTCCTCGTTCGACGAGACTTTCTTCGAGCGCTTCTTGAGATCCGCGACCACGGCTTCGACCGCGATGTCGATGCCGCGCTTGAGGTCCATCGGGTTGGTGCCGGCGGCCACCGACTTCACGCCTTCGCGCACGATGGCCTGGGCCAATACGGTCGCGGTGGTGGTGCCGTCGCCGGCCATGTCGTTGGTTTTCGAGGCAACCTCGCGCAGCATTTGCGCGCCCATATTCTCGAACTTATCCTCGAGCTCGATTTCCTTGGCGACGGTGACGCCGTCCTTGGAGATTCGCGGCGAGCCGAACGAACGGTCCATCACCACATTGCGGCCCTTGGGGCCGAGCGTGACCTTGACCGCGTTGGCCAACAAATCCACGCCGCGCATCATGCGCTCGCGCGCGTCGGCGCCGAACTTTACGTCTTTCGCTGCCATTTTCCGTATTCCTTACTGAACAATGCCCATGATGTCGGCTTCTTTCATGATGACGAGATCCTTCCCGTCGATCTTGACCTCGGTGCCCGACCATTTGCCGAACAAGACTTTATCGCCGGTTTTGACGTCGAGCGGGCGAACCTTGCCGTCCTCGCCGCGCACACCGCCGCCGACAGCGATGAGTTTGCCTTGCTGCGGCTTTTCCTTGACGGTGTCGGGGATGATGATGCCGCCCTTGGTCTTCTCTTCGGCTTCCAGCGGCTCGATCAACACGCGGTCATGCAGCGGACGAAATTTCATGTGTATCCTCCTTGAATTGAATACGGCCGGCGCCGCCAGGCGGGGTACCCCACGGGCGCTTCGGGCGCGCTTCGATTAGCACTCTTGGCGTCGGAGTGCCAGAGATTTAGGAAACCGCCGTCCGACCGGTCAAGCGTCCAAACGGGGCTTGGTTTCGCCTGCGGCATAGCCGGGGAATTTCTGCCTAAATCTTTCCAGATCAATGGGATTTATCGAAAGCTTCAACCGGGACGAAAACTCGCCGTCCTGGCGGTCGATGATCTCGCCGTGACGATACAGCCATGCCAGGGCGGCGCCTTCAGTGTGCGGCACCGCCAATTCGACGATCTTGCGCAGACTGCCCAGCCGGTCATCCAAGACGCCGAGCAATCGGTCGCAACCCTCGCCGGTCAAAGCCGAAAGAGGCACCTGAATGCCGGCGTTCGACCGCCTTGCGTGCTCTTCGACGACCGCTCGGGCCGCCGGATCAAGCCGGTCGATCTTGTTGAGCGCCTCGATCACGGTTCCCGCCGTTACATCGGCCGACAGGCCTAGCTCGCCGAGGACCTGATTGACGCTTTGGCGCTGACGCTCGGTTTCGATGTGGGCGATGTCGCGCACGTGAACGATGATGTCGGCGTTGACGACTTCCTCAAGCGTGGCTCGGAACGCCGCCACGAGGTGGGTCGGCAGATTGGAAATGAAGCCGACCGTATCGGAGAGTACGGCCTTCTGGCCGGACGGCAGGACAATGCCGCGCATGGTCGGGTCGAGCGTGGCAAACAACATGTCCTTGGCCATGACCTCGGCGCCGGTCAGCCGATTGAACAAGGTGGACTTGCCCGCATTGGTGTAGCCGACCAATGCGACGATCGGCGCCTCGCGCGATTTGCGATGCAATTCGCGCCGCGTGCTGACTTCCGCGAGATCGCCCTGCAGCTTCAGGATGCGGTCGCCCAGGTGACGTTTATCAAGTTCAAGCTGGGTTTCACCCGGTCCACCTAGGAACCCGCCGCCGCCGCGCTGCCGTTCCAAGTGAGTCCAGCTCCGCACCAGCCGCGTCCGTTGATACAGAAGATGCGCCAGTTCGACCTGCAGGCGGCCTTCGCGGGTTTGCGCGCGCGCGCCGAAAATCTCGAGAATCAGCGCCGTACGGTCGATCACCTTGCACTTCCACGCCTTCTCGAGATTGCGCTGCTGGACCGGGCTGATTTGACCGTCGACCACGACCAGTTCGGCGCCATGTTCCTTAACCTTTTCGGCCCACGCCTCGACCGTGCCTTTGCGGAAGAACGTGCCGGCATCGTGCCGCTCGATCCGTGCCACCGCGGCGTCGAGCACCTTGAGCGAAATCGCTTCCGCCAGGCCGCGCGCTTCTTCGAGCGCCGCGTCGGCATGCTTGATCGCCAGCGCGTCGCTGCGCAGCACCGGGTGTACGATCAATGCACGCGTACCGAGACGACGGCCGTCTATGTCCGTCGTCCCGCCCGCGGTCGCGAGCTGGTCGGTCATCGCTTCCTTATCCGACGATCGCGCGGCATTTCATGCGGCGAATGCCGCCGCTGCCGCGCCCGGTCGTTCACTTGGATTCGGGGTCTTGCTCGGGCTCGAACAATTGAACGGGTGCGCCCGGCATGACGGTTGAAATGGCGTGCTTGTAAACCAGTTGCGAATGTTGCTCCCGGCGCAGCAGCACGCAGAAATTGTCGAACCAGGTGACGATGCCCTGAAGCTTTACACCGTTGACCAGGAACACCGTCACGGGCGTCTTGTTCTTGCGGATGTGATTCAGGAATACGTCCTGGAGATTATGCGATTTTTCTTGGGACATGGTTGCTTCCTTTTTGTTGTCCATGTGCCGCCGGTCGGTCGCGCGACCAAGACGGCACCTTCGACGACGCGGCTGTCCTGCGCGCCGTTACCAATCATTATACGTTGCCGGCCCGGCATCGAACTCTCGAATTATCCCCGGGCAGGAGTCGTATGTTTAAATATGGGTACCCCGGCGGCTTCGACAAGCCCGCCTAAGGCACTCAAATCGTTCATTAATGCCGCCGGTGCCAACGCCGCGATGGCACTTTCCTCGCCATGTTCGGTCCCAACCAGCAGCGCCGTGACACCGGCCGCCCGGGCGCACTCGATGTCGATCGCGGTATCGCCGACAAACCACACCGCCCCGTCGAGGCTCAAGCCCGTGCCGTCGAGCGCCATCACGACCGGATCCGCTGCCGGTTTGTCGTTCGCAGCGTCGCCGGCGCCGATCATGCGTCCGAAGCGCGCGGTCCAGCCAAGGTGCCCGGCCTCCTTGCGCAGCAGGTCGCCCCGCTTGTTGCTGACCACGCCGAGATACAGACCTGCCGCGCCGAGTGTCCGCAATGTCGCGTCCGCATGCGCCTTCGCCTGCAGCGACTGCAAATGCGTGGCGACGAAGCGGTCATAAAAGATCTGGCGCGCCTCGGGCCAGCGGTCGCCGAACAGTCGCGGGAAACTGTCGCGCATCGATTCGCGCACGCGCAGCTTGGTTTCCGCCAGCGTCCAGGGTTCATGCCCCATCGCGGTCAGCGCCACGTTGAGCGCTTCGGCAATGGTCGCCCAGTTGTCGACCAGCGTGTTGTCCCAATCGAACAGAATCGCTTTCGGTGCCGGAAGTCGCACAGTCACGCACCGGCCTCGTGCGTGGCGTAGATCGATTGCAGCGCGCGGGTCAACTTGCCGGGCGCGCCGTCGCCGATCGTCTTGCCGTCGAGCTTGATCACCGGCATCACGGCCGAGGTGGTGCTGGTCAGAAAACACTCGGCGGCGGTCAATGCATCCTTGATCGAAAACGGCCGTTCGACCAGCCGATATCCCTGCTTCGCCGCCAGCGCGATCAGCGCCTGGCGCGTGACGCCGTTCAGGATCGAATGATCGGCGGCGCGCGTGACCAGCTCGTTCTTGCGCGTGACGAGCCAGGCATTGGTCGACGTGCCCTCGGTCACAGTACCGTCGGCTGCGACCATCCAGGCTTCATAGGCACCCGCTTCCGACGCTTGCTGCTTGCCGAGCACATTGGGCAACAGCGCAATCGACTTGATATCCGTGCGCTTCCAACGAATATCCTCGATCGTGACGACCGCGACACCGCGTTGCTGCAGGGCGCGTTTGGGTGCCGCATTTTTCGCCGTCGCGACCAGACTGGTGCGCGCGGATTTCGGAAAGGCATGGTCGCGCGGCGCGACACCGCGCGTTGCCTGCAAATAAACAATGCCGTCGGTCACGCGGTTGCGGCGGACGACTTCGCGCAGGATATGCCGCAACGCGGCGTCCGCCATCGGCGGCGCCATGCGCAACTCGGCGAGCGAACGCGCCAGGCGCTTGAGGTGCAGATCCTGATCGACGAAATGCCCGCCGCGAACGGCAATCACTTCGTACACACCGTCCGCGAATTGATAGCCGCGGTCCTCGATATGAACCTCGGCCTGCCGATGCGGGACATAGCGGCCGTTGACGTAGGCAATGCGCGACATCGATCGAGAATCCCGTTTCCCCAGGTAACTTATTCAGATTGCCGATACGTCGGCAGCCCGCAGGTTCAGCCCGCTTCGGCGTCCTGCAGCACTTCGGATGTATTGACGCCCAGCAGTTTCAATTTGCGGTGCAGCGCGGACCGCTCCATGCCGATGAACGCCGCCGTGCGCGAGATATTGCCGCCAAAGCGCGCCACCTGCGCCACCAGATACTCGCGTTCGAACAGCTCGCGCGCCTCGCGCAGCGGCAAGGTCATCACCTCGCTGCTCCGGTCCCACGCGCGTCCCGGCAGGGTCGAGCCGGTGATTTCAGGCGGCAGCAGGTTGGCGCCGACCACGCGGTTGGGCGAGTTCGGCGCCATGATCAGCAGCCAATCGACGACGTTGCACAGCTGGCGCACGTTGCCCGGCCAAGCATAGGCCTGCAAAGCGGCGATCGCGTCCTCGGTGAACGTGCAGCGCTGCAGACCGGCCCGCGCGGCCGATTGTTCCATGAAGAACTCGAGCAGTTGCGGAATGTCCGCTCGGCGGCTGCGCAGCGGCGGCACCGCGATCGGCACCACATTCAGGCGGTAATACAGATCCTCGCGGAACTCGCCTTGACGGATGCGCTCCTGCAGGTCGCGGCTGGTCGATGCAATGACGCGCACATCGACTTCGACGGGCGCGGTGCCGCCTTGGCGATAAAACACCTGTTCCTGGAGAACGCGCACGATCTTGCCCTGGGTTTCCAGCGGCATGTCGGCCACCTCGTCCAGCAGCAAGGTGCCGCCGTGCGCCTGTTCGAGCGTGCCGATTTTCGCCGGCCCGCCGCCCTGGCCCTCGACCCCGAACAACTCGGTTTCCATCCGGTCCGGATGCATCGTTGCGCAGTTCAGTACGACAAAGGGCGCCGTCGAGCGGGTCGAACGCGCGTGAATCAGTCGCGCAACGATTTCCTTGCCGGCGCCCGCGGGCCCGGTGATCAGGACCCGGCTCGCGGTCGGCGCCACGCGCTCGACCGTTTGCGCGACCTGGTTGATGGCCGGCGACGAGCCGACCAATTCGATCGACATACCGGCGCGACGGCGCAAATCCTCGTTTTCGCGCCGCAACTGCGCGGCTTCGATGGCACGCTGCAATACCAACAGCAATCGATCGGTCTTGAACGGCTTCTCGATGAAATCGTAGGCACCCTTCTTGATCGCCGCGACCGCGGTTTCGACGTTGCCGTGGCCGCTGATCATGACAACCGGCACGTCGGCATAATCGCGCGCGATGATATCGAGCAATTGGAGACCGTCGAGCGAACTGCCCTCCAGCCAGATATCCAGCAACACAACACCGGGACGCCGGGCGCGCATGGCTTCCAGCGCCGCGTCGGCATGCTTCGCTTCGCGCGTCTGATAGCCTTCGTCGGCAAGAATGCCGGCGATCAGCATGCGAATATCGTCTTCGTCGTCGACGATCAGAACTTCGGTAGCCACACTCTCTCCTTCACAACTCCGGCAAAGTCGGAACACTCGTGTTCCCGCGAAACTTCCGTTGCCAAGCGGTCGTTCCCTATTCCGCCGCCGCTTCGTTCATCCTAACCGCACCTGCCGCGGCCCGGAACACCAGCCGTGCTCGCGCACCGCCGCTGGGGCCATTGTCCAAAATCAAGTGGCCGCCGTGATCTTCCATGATCTTTCGCACGATAGCGAGGCCTAGACCGGTTCCCTTGGCCCGGGTCGTAACATACGGCTCGGTCAAGCGGTGCAGCTCCGCGGTGGGGTAGCCCGGTCCGTTATCGATCACTTCGATGATTGGCCCATCGTCGTCGACCGACACGGTTACCTTGATCTGGCCTCGCGGCGGCGGCGGTTGGGCCGGCCGCTCGGACAGCGAATCTATGGCGTTTTGCAACAGGTTGGTCAGCGCTCGGCCGATCTGGTGCCGATCACATGCTAGCATTACGGGTTCTTGCGGCGAAATTATGTCGAACCCGATTTGCCCATGTGCGCCCTGCTGGAGAATCAAGGCTTGTCGGCAAATATCGCGCAAATCTTCGGCCCGCATCACCGGCGCCGGCATCCGGGCGAAGGACGAGAATTCGTCGACCAACCGGCCGATGTCGCCGACCTGTCGGACGATCGTATTGGTGCAGGCCTCGAACACTTCGCGGTCGCTGGTGATCTCATGCAAATAGCGGCGGCGCAAGCGCTCGGCCGACAACTGGATCGGAGTCAGCGGATTCTTGATTTCGTGGGCGATACGGCGCGCGACGTCGGCCCACGCCGCCTTGCGCTGAGCGGAAACGAGTTCGGTTACGTCGTCGAACGTCACCACGTAACCGACGACCTCGCTCTTGATCGATTCGGCGCCGATCCGCACCAGCAGCGTCCGCACGGCCGCGTTCCGGCGCACCTGAATTTCGGCTTGCTGAACGCGATCCGGCCGGCGCCGGGCAGCGTCGAACAGGTCGACCATTTCCGGCACCGCGTTGTGGATCGACTTGTCGACCACCGTATCGAACGTAATTGAAAGAAGTTCGGACGCGGAGCGGTTGGTCAGGTTGATCCGACCCTTCGCGTCCAAGCCGATGACGCCGGCCGAAACACCTTCCATCACCGTCTCGATGAACTCGCGCCGCGCGTCCAGTTGCCGATTCGCTTCGACCAGTTCGCGCCGGTTGCGCTCGAGCTGACTCGTCATGCGGTTGAAGGAGCGGCTCAAACTGCCCATTTCATCGTCGCTGTCGGTTTCCGACACACGGACTTTCAGGTCGCCGGTTCGCACCCGTTCGGCGGCCCCGATCAACTGACTGATCGGCCGGACAAGCTGGTTGGCGAACACCAGGCCCGCCCAAATCGCCGCCAGTAACAGCAGCAGCGAGACAATCGCAAAAAGTATATAGAAGCTGACTTGCAGCGAGGATCGCTGGCCCTCGAGCCGTTGATATTCGGCCACCGCTTCCTGCGCGCGCTTGATATATTGCGTCACGGTCGGATCGATGGCGCGGGCGACAAACAAGAAAGTATTCACGTATTGATCGAGCTGCATGAGCGCCCGCACGCGGTCTTCGCCCGGCGCCGTCATGATGGCGACTTCGCCGCGGCGGACGCGCTCGACGGCCCATTCCGGGATCGGCTCCAGTTGGAGCGCGAAGCTCAACCCGACCGAGGCAATGACGCGCTTGTCGCTTTGCACGACGATGGCTTCGTTGAAACCGAGTTGCCGCATCTGCTCTTCGAAGAACCGCTGAAACGCATCCTGCGACTGCGACAGGATGATGGCCTGCCGGTTGATCTCCGTGGCGGCGGCCAGCACGTCGGCGCGAATCGCGGTCTGGTGTTCGTTCAGGTACGCATCGGTGACCGCCAGCGATTCCGACAGCGCGACGCGCACGCGATCGCTGAACCAGGCCTGGATGCCGAAATTGAAGAACAACGCCGAGAATACGGCGACGACGATGGCCGGCGTGGTAGCCAATACGCTGAGCAGCAGAACCAGTCTTGTATGCAGTTTGGCGCCGGCCGCGCCCTTGCGCCGCGCCACCCACAGCCGCACGATGCGGATCGCCACCAATATGGCGAGCGGCAGCAGCAGCACGACGTCCAGCACGATCAGCCCGACCAGCGTGCGCGGATTGGGCCCGAACGGCGGCGAGCCGGTCAGCGCCGCGTAGGTCGCGACACCGGACAGCAGGGCGGCAATGGTCAGCGCCAGCGCCAGGCGGCGCGCCACGGATCGGCGACGGAACCAGACGGCAAGACGTTGCAGGACGCGATTGCGCGGCGCAAACGTGCTCAAGAGGCGGTCTCATCTACAGAACGGCCGCCCGGCTTCCTCCCGTGCGGCCATAAACGCCGGATTAACGGCTATTTTACGCCGCGAACGACTTCAATGTCCAATTCACGGATTTTCTTGCGCAATGTGTTCCGGTTGAGCCCGAGCAGATGGGCCGCCTTGATCTGGTTGCCGCGGGTCGCCGCCAGACTGAGCGACAACAGCGGACGTTCGACCTCCTGCAGGATCCGGTCGTACAGGCCGGCGGCCGGCAGTTGGCCATTATGGGCGGAGAAATAATCCCGCAGGTGGCGTTCCACCGCGGCCCCGAGCCCGTCGTCTTTCCGTGAATCCGATGTCTCCTCCTGGGCCGGCGCCGCGTCGGCCAGTTCGGCTTCGATGATGTCGACGCCGATCACGTCCTGGGAATACAACGCCGCCAGCCGGCGAATCAGATTCTCGAGCTCGCGGATGTTGCCCGGCCAACGGTACTGGCGCAGCCGTTCGAGCGCCGCATTGTCGAGCGACTTCTGCGGCAGCCCCTGGGCTTCGCCCTGCGTGAGAAAATGCCGCACTAGGTCGGAAATGTCCTCGGTCCGCTCGCGCAAAGGCGGCAGGCGCAGCGGCACCACATTCAGCCGATAGAACAAATCCTCGCGGAACAGGCCCTGCCGGATCAACTGCCGCAGGTCGCGATGGGTCGCCGTGATGATGCGCACGTCGGTACGGATCGGCGCATGGCCGCCGACGGAAACGAACTCGCCCTGCTGCAGCACGCGCAGCAACCGCGTCTGCGCCTCAAGCGGCATGTCGCCGATCTCGTCCAGAAACAGCGTGCCGCCCTGAGCTTGTTCGAACCGGCCGGAGAAACGCGCCGTCGCCCCGGTGAAAGCGCCTTTCTCGTGGCCGAACAACTCGCTCTCGATCAACTCGCGCGGGATCGCCGCCATGTTGACCGCAACGAACGGGCCGTTCCGGCGCTTGCCGTAATCGTGCAGCGCGCGTGCGACGAGTTCCTTGCCGGTGCCCGATTCGCCGGAAATCACCACCGACAAGTCGGTGCCCATCAGGCGCGCGAGCACGCGATAGATTTCCTGCATCGCCGGCGAACGGCCGATCAGCGGCAGGTCTTCGTCCGGCGCTTCGTGTCGATTGTCGACGCGCGCCGCCTTAGGCTCGCTCAGCCCGCGCTGGATGATGGTGACGAGCTCGTTGAGATCGAACGGCTTCGGCAAATATTCGAAAGCGCCGCGTTCCGTCGCCTTGACCGCGGTCATCAACGTATTGTGGGCGCTCATCACGATCACGCGGAGATCCGGCCGCAGTTTTCGGATGCGCGGCACCAGATCGAGCCCGTTCTCGTCGGGCAGGATGACGTCGGTGATGACGAGATCGCCCTGTCCGTCCGAAACCCAGCGCCACAGCGTGGCGGCGTTGCCGGTGGACATCACTTCGTGCCCGGCCCGTCCGAGCGCGTGACTGATCACCGTACGGATGCCGCGATCGTCGTCGGCCAGCAAGATCGTACTCATTTGCCTTCTCCAATTCCGGCGACGTTCGAGACGGAAGCGGTGCCGGAAAACATCGGCAGCATGACCCGGAACACGGTGCGCCGCGGTTCGCTCGCGAACTCGATGACGCCGCCATGGTCGTTGACGATCTTGGCGACCAGCGCCAGGCCGAGCCCGGTGCCCTTCGCCTTGGTCGTGACGAACGGATCGAACAGATGCCCGCGGATGTCCTCGGGAATGCCGTCGCCGTTATCCTGCACGCTGACGACCAGCGGCAACTGCATCCGACTGTCGCTGGACGGAACCGCCAGGCGGATACCGGGACGGAAGGCGGTCGACAGCACGATCTCGCCGTCGTCCTGCGGCGCCGCCTCGACTGCGTTCTTGACCAGATTGAGAAACACTTGGATCAGCTGGTCGCGATTGCCGAGCACCGGCGGCAGCGACGGATCGTATTCTTCCTTCATTCGCACGGTTTTTCCGAAGCCGGCCTGCGCCACCTTGCGCACATGTTCGAGGACCTGATGAATGTTGACCGGCTTGCGTTCGATCGGGCGACGGTCGGCGAACGCTTCCATGCGATCGACCAACGCGCAAATGCGGTCCGTTTCGTCGCAGATCAATTGCGTGAGCGCGCGATCGCCCATCGGCAGCGCTGGCTCGATCAATTGCGCCGCGCCGCGAATGCCGGACAGCGGATTCTTGACTTCATGGGCCAGGATCGCGGCCATCGCGGTGACCGAACGCGCCGCGCTGCGGTGCGTCAGCTGGCGGTCGATCTTGTGCGCCATCGACTGCTCGTGAATCGTCACGATGACCGAACTTGCATCGTCGGTGATCGGCGCCACCTGGATGGTGACGAAATGCGGGCCCAGGCGCGGCGATTCCAGCGTCACGCCGTATTCGGAAACGACGTTGCCGGTCGCGAATACCTGGCCGACCAGGGAGAATAAGGGGCTGTCCTGCGGCAGGAAATGGCGCAATCCGCGACGCGCGAGATACGTGGCACTCGCCTCGAACAATTGCTCGGCGGCAAAGTTGGCAAACTGAACCTGCGCCTGGCGATTGACGATCAGCACCGAATCCGGCAGCGCGTTCAGCGCGGCCCACGGATCCGGCATGACGTTCTGATGCGATTTGGCAAGATTGGCGGGGGGCATCACGCGGCCTCCTGATCTTGTTGCGGCGAGAAGAAGGCGCCGATGGCGCGCCGCACCTTTTCGGGGTCGTTTTCGGTATTGATCGCGGCACGAAATGCGTTCGCGTTGCGCGCGCCGGCGCTGTACCAGCCCAAATGCTTGCGCGCGATGCGCACGCCGTGCGCGATGCCGTAATGCCCGAGTATCGCTTCGTAGTGATCGAGCATCGTCGCCAGCCGTACGGCAGCCGGCGGATCCGGCAATTTTTCACCGGTCGCGAGAAAGTGCGCGACCTGCTGCGGAAACCACGGTCGTCCGCAGGCGCCGCGGCCGATCATCACGCCGTCGGCGCCGGACCGATCGAGCGCCGACTTAGCCTCTTCGACCGTCGCGATGTCGCCGTTGACCACGACCGGCAGCGTCGTCGCCGCCTTCACTTCGGCAACGAAGTCCCAGTCGGCGCGGCCGGCAAACTTTTGCGCCCGCGTGCGTCCGTGAACGGTGATCATCTTGACGCCGCAACGCTCGGCGAGCCGCGCGAAGCGCGGCGCGTTGCGATTGGCGTCATCCCAGCCGGTGCGCATCTTGACCGTCACCGGCACATCGACCGCATTCACGGCCGCTTGCATGATCGCGACCGCGCGCGGCTCGTCGCGCATGAGCGCCGATCCGCAGGCTTTGTTGACGACTTGTTTGGCCGGGCACCCGAAGTTAATGTCGATGATCGCAGCGCCTCGATCCTCGTTGAGTTTTGCCGCCGCCGCCATCAGTTCCGGCTCGTACCCGGCAAGTTGCACCGACAACGGCGCTTCGGGCCGGCAATCGTCGGAAATCTTGCGCGCCTCGCGGCCGGCATGCAGCATCGCTTCGCTTGCAATCATCTCCGACACGGCAAGACCGACACCGAACCGCCGCACCATTTGACGGAACGGGCGATCGGTAATGCCCGACATCGGCGCCAGGATGACGGGCGCGCTGAGACGCAAGCGATCGATTTGAATGCTCATTTTTTAGGCGATAAGGGGGTTTGCCCAATTGCTAAGCACGTTAGCGTGTTGTCGCGTCGAGGACAAGACCAAATTGTGCAATGCAACAAAATCCACGAAATCAAAGATTCAAACGCGCCCGAGCAGCACTTCCGAGACGAATTTTACGCCCGGATAAGCCAAGGTCAGCAACAAATACGCCGATAAAACCCACCGTGTCGCGCGACGGCCGCGCAAGCCGGCGAAGCGATGCGCGATGAGCAGCAACCCGATTACGGCAAACGCGGCCAGCGACAAAATCACCTTATGATCGACCGGCAACAATTTGCCGGAGCTCAGATAGGCCATCGCCATCCCCGTCGCGAGCCCAACCCCGAGCACAAGTTCGGCCCACGCCAACAACCGGAATTCGAGCCGTTCGCAGTCGGACACCGACGGCAGCAGCATGGCGATGCCGTCGCGCCGCTTGGCCTTGAGCGCCCGTTCCTGGATCAGCATGGCGAGGCCGGCGACCGCGGCGAGCGTCAACAGCGCGTAGGTTGCGAGCGAAACGCCGATATGCACGGCCAGCCAGCTCGTCGGCGCCGCGGTCGTCACGGCCTGCCCGGCCGCGCCGTGCCACACGATCGCCAGCGCACCGACCAGACACAAATAAGGCAACAGCAACGGCGCGAGTCGTGCCGCGGATCGCATCGCGAGCGCGACCGCAACGAATGCAATCAGGCACGCCAGAATGGTAAACCACAACGACGTTGCGAAATCGGTGCGCCACGCCGGCCGGTTGACCGCAATCAGCAACGCCACGGAACCGGCAACGGCTACGGCGATCAACAGCCAGAACGCCGTCGGCCGAGCGCTGCGCGCGCGCCACGCCAGCAGCGTCGCCGGCAGCAACGAGATCCAAGCCGCCAAATGAAGCGTCAAAGAAGACATGGTTCGAGTCTAACATCGGTCGCGCGAAAACGCGAAGGGCGGGCGCCTCACGTCGCCCGCCCCCTATCACATCGCGACGACGACGAGTTTAGCGTCGCGTGCCCCAAATGTACCAATTCGGGTAGGAGTAGGTCCAAAAGCCGTTAGGCAAATTGCTGTGCCCGGCATAGGTCCGCGTGTTGTACGGACCGTAGTCGTTGCAAACGCCATACTGACCGCGATCCTGCGGCACGGCGATTACGCGCAGCAGATTCTGGTACTTGCCGGCGAAGGCCGGATCGCACTGCGCTCGCTGTCCCGGTTGCTGCGGCGGCTGCGGCATCTGACCTGGTGCTTGACCTTGCGACGTGCCGGGTTGACGTCCCGGCTGCTGGGGCTGCTGGGGCTGCTGCGGCTGTTGCGGTACGGCCGCCATCGCACATTGCGGCACCGGGAATTGAAACGCGAACGTGCGCTGATACGGGCCCCAGCTGCCGGTGGTGATGCCGTTCTGGCTGGTGCCCCGGAAGCTTTGGCAACCGTCGCCGTAGAACAGCGTGACGACGCCGCCGTTCGGCTGCACGGCACCGGCATGCAATGCGGCGGCGCAGATCGACGAGTCGTTCGTATAGCGCGTGGTGCCCCAGACCGAGCCGACCATTTGCGGCGCGGCGCACGAGCAGCTCTTGCGGTCGCCCTGGCCCATATCTTCGAACTGCTTGCCGGTCGCCGGGCACGGCGGCGTTGTGCCCGGCATCGTGGTTTGCGGCGGCGGCGTTTGCGCCTGCTGGACATGACACGCCGCCAGTGGATTCGTGAAGCCGAAGGTCTTGTTGTACGGGCCCCAGCTCTGCGTCGAAATATCGTTGCGGCCGGTGCCAAGGAAGGTCAGGCAGCCGGCGCCGACATAAACCGTAACGTTGCCGCCGGTGGCTTCGATCACGCCGGCATGGCGCGCGGCACGGCAAATCGACGAATCGGTGGTGTAGCGGTCGGTGCCCCACACGCTGCCGACGAACTGATTGGCGGCGCACGAGCAGTTGATGCCGATTCCTTCCGGCACGCCCTCTAGACCCTTGGCCGAAGTCGGGCACGGTTGCACCGCCTGCTGCGCGTCGGCCGGCTGGCCGATCAGCAAGCCAAGCGCCATCAGGGCCGAAATGAACCCAAAGCGCGCAAACTTACACATTTTCATTGTCTCGATTTCCTTCTTGTTCGTCCGCCGGGAATTTCCGACACGTGGCCCTTCGGAAAGCGGAAGATTAACGGACTTGCGACAAACGTAAACGAATTTCGTTAACGGCGGGCCGCCGCACAAAGCTTGGCAATTCCGGTCGCCCGGGCTAGTGTCCGCGCCCGCGGATAACCACCGCGAACGAGCGAAAGCCGGACGCCAAATGGGCGGATCGATTGCCATCATCGTGGCCGCAGGCCGCGGCCAACGTTTCGGCGGCGACGTGCCGAAGCAGTACCGGATGCTGGGCGGAAAACCGGTGCTCCGTCATGTGGTTGACGCGTTCCAGGGCCATCCGGCGATTTCAGCCGTCCGTGTCGTGATTCACCCGGACGACAATCCCTTGTACGACGCGGCGGTGCCGAAGGGCGTGATTCTGGCACCGGTTGCCGGCGGTGCCTCGCGACAGGAATCGGTCCTGAACGGCCTCGAAAGTGTTGCCGACCTCGCGCCGGATAAAGTGCTGATCCACGATGCTGCGCGTCCGTTCATCGACGCACAGACGATCGCGCGCGCGCTCGAAGCGCTGGATCGCCATCCGGCGGCGCTGGTCGGCGTCCCGGTCGTCGATACGATCAAGCGCGCCGGCCAGAACGATACGGTCGACGCCACCGTGGCGCGCGACGGCTTATGGCGCGCCCAAACGCCGCAGGGTTTTCGCTATAAGGAAATACTCGAGGCGCATCGTGCCGCGCGAGGGCTTGCGCTGACCGACGATGCGGCCGTCGCCGAACGCGCGGGTCTGTCGATCGCGCTGGTGCAAGGCGACGAAGCCAATTTCAAGATCACCACGGAAGCCGATCTGGCGCGGGCGGAAAAAATGCTGGGGCAAAATCTTCATACGCGCGCGGCAACCGGGTTCGACGTGCACGCGTTCGGCCCGGGCGATCACGTCTGGCTGTGCGGCATCCAGGTTCCACACGATCAGGGACTTGTCGGCCATTCCGATGCCGACGTGGCGCTGCACGCGCTGACCGACGCGTTGCTCGGCTGCATCGGCGCCGGCGATATCGGCAGCCATTTCTCCGACCAGGATTCGCGCTGGCGTGGCGCCGCCTCGCATATTTTCCTGAAGCACGCGGCCGATCTGGTCGCAAACAAGGGCGGACGCATCGTGCATGTCGATGCGACGATCATCTGCGAGCGTCCGAAAGTTCGGCCGCATCACGCCAAGATGGTCGCGCGCATCGCGGAGATTCTTGGGCTGCCGGAAGATCGCGTATCGGTCAAGGCGACGACGACCGAGAAACTCGGCTTTACCGGCCGGCGCGAAGGCATCGCGTGCCAGGCGATCGCGACCGTCGCCCTGCCCGGCCTGCCGTAACATGGCGCGCCGCCGCGGCCGCACGGAGCAGCCCAAATCGCCGATGGACGAACGGCCGGGACGCATGCCGTTCGGTCACGAGGCGGTGCTGGCGTCGACGTTCTTCGGCGTCGGCTTCGTAAAATGGGCGCCGGGCACCGTGGCGTCGCTTTTGACGGTGCCGCTCGCCTGGGGCATTCAGCGTGTCGGCGGGCCGGGCGCGCTGTTCCTGATCGCCTTGCTGATCTTCGCCATCGGCGTGTGGTCGAGCGGCGTCTACATGAGACGCACCGGCCGCGCAGACGCGCCGGAAATCGTCATCGACGAAGTTTCCGGCCAGATGCTGGCGCTGATTTTCGCGCGGCCGGAGTCTTGGTGGCAGTTCGCCGCCGGCTTCGCGCTGTTCCGCATCTTCGACATTCTCAAGCCGTGGCCGGTGAGTTGGGCGGATCGTCATGTCCCCGGCGGCTTGGGCGTCATGCTTGATGATCTGGCGGCCGCGATCTACGCTTCGATTTCGCTCTACGCCATCGTCAAGATTTCGGAGACGGGCTATTTCCAGAGACTCCTTGCCAGCGCTGGCTGAACGAGTGCTCGAACGCTGCCGCGCGCAGAAACTGCGCGTGGCGACGGCCGAGTCCTGCACCGGCGGAATGGTCGCGACGGCGTTGACCGGAATCGCCGGCTCGTCCGACGTGTTCGAGCGCGGCTTCGTAACCTATTCCAACGACGCCAAGGCCGAATCGCTCGGTGTGCCGCGCGACATCCTGCGCGCGCACGGCGCGGTCAGCGAACCGGTCGCGCGCGCCATGGCTGAGGGCGCCATCGCCCACTCGTATGCCGAGATTGCGGTGGCGATCACCGGCATCGCCGGCCCGGGCGGCGGCGGACCCGGCAAGCCGGTCGGTCTGGTGCATTTCGCATCGACCCGCAAAGGCGGCACCACCCGCGCCGAGCATCATGTGTTTGCAGGCGATCGTGCCGCCGTACGCGCGCAATCGGCCGAGCTGGCCTTGCGGCTCCTTTTGCAGCAAGCCGAACAGGCGTGACGCAGGACCCGCCCGTCGCCGCGACCGAGCCGCCGCCCGGCACGCCGCCGCCGCCCGAAGCCGGTCCGCCCCGGATTCCGTTCGTCGCCGTCATCGCCGCGGTGGCCGGCGCGCTGATCCTGATTGTCGGCGGCGCCATCGCTTTGCGCCTGGTCATGCCCGATGCGAACATCATCGGGCTGCTCGTGGTTGAAGCGGCCGGCTTGATCTTTGCCGTCTACGCCGCCGTGGTGCGGCTGCCGGGCATCGGCTGGTCCGGCGTCGGCCTGCGACCGGCGCCCGCGATCTGGACCTGGCTGGCCATTCCGATCGCGTTCGGTGCGATGATCGTCGCCGCGGCGCTGACCTACGCGGTGCTGTATGCGATCGGCGAGATCGACACCAATCCGCAATTGAAAGCGCTTGCCCCGGCCGCCTTCGGCGGCCTGTGGGCCAAGCTGGGCCTGATCGCGATGGCGGGCCTCGTAGTGCCGTTCGCGGAGGAATTGCTGTTCCGCGGCGTGCTCTATACTTGGCTGCGCCAGCATCTCGGCTTTATCGCGGTCGCGGTCATTACTTCGGCGCTGTTCGCGGTCGCGCATCTGTTGCCGAGCCGGGTGATCGGCTTCTTCGTCGTCGGCATGTTCGCGGCGTATCTGCGCGAGAAAAGCAATTCGATCTGGCCCAGCGTGGTGCTGCACGCCAGCTTCAATTCGCTCAATCTGGCGATATTGCTGTTCCTGGCACCGCTGCTGAAGGATCAACTGGCCGGCTGACGGCTGGGATCGCTCGGCGCCTGGCCGTACAGTTGCTTGGCGCGATTCTCGAACGCCGCGACCATCTTGCGCACGGCTTCGAAAAAGATGCTGCCGATGACCATCTGCAGCATGCGCGAGCGGAACTCGAAATCGAGGTAGAAGTCGATCATGCAGCCGCCGTCGCGCGGCAGGAACTGCCAGTGATTCTCGAGATGCTTGAACGGTCCGTTCTCGTAGTTCACGTCGATGCGGCCGGGCTTGTCGAGCACGACGCGCGAGGTGTACCGCTCGCGGATCATTTTGAAACCGACCAGCAGATCGGCGTAGATCACATTATCGACGCGCTTGGTAATTCGAGCGCCCGTGACCCACGGCAGAAACTGCGGATATCGCTCGACGTCGGCGACCAGATCGAACATCTGTTCCGGCGTATACGGCAGCAGCCGCTGTTCCTTGTGACGGGGCATTGATGAACGGTCGCCGCTATGCGCGCGCGGCGAGTTTTTCGGCGCGCGCCTGGCGCAGCCGCGCAAAATCGTCGCCTGCATGATACGACGAGCGCGTCAGCGGCGTCGATGCGGCCAGCAGGAACCCTTTGTTGCGCGCCATCCTGCCGTAGGATTCGAACTCCGCCGGCGTCACGAACCGGTCGATCGCGGCGTGCTTGGGCGTCGGCTGCAGGTACTGGCCGATGGTGATGAAATCGACGTCTGCCACGCGCAGATCGTCCATCACCTGATAAATCTCTTCGCGCTCCTCGCCCAGGCCGACCATGATGCCGGACTTGGTGAAGATCGACGGATCGAGCTCCTTGATCCGCTGCAGCAGGCGGATCGAATGGAAGTACCGCGCGCCCGGGCGGATCGACGGATACAGGCGCGGCACGGTTTCGAGATTGTGATTGAACACATCGGGCCGCGCGGCCACGACGATCTCGAGCGCGCCGTCCTTGCGCAGGAAATCCGGCGTGAGAATTTCGACGGTCGCGTTCGGCGCCTGCGCGCGGATGGCTCTGATCGTTTGCGCGAAATGCGCGGCGCCGCCGTCGTCGAGGTCGTCGCGGTCGACCGAGGTGATGACCACGTGGCTCAGCCCCATGCGCGCGACCGCCTCGCCGACATGATCCGGCTCGTGCGGATCCAGCTTGTCCGGCATGCCGGTCGCGACATTGCAGAAGGCGCAGGCGCGCGTGCACACCTTGCCGAGGATCATCATCGTCGCATGCTTCTTGGCCCAGCACTCGCCGATGTTCGGGCACGCGGCTTCCTCGCATACGGTGTGCAGGTTCAGCTCGCGGACCAGTTTTCTGGTCTCGGCATAGACCGGCGAATTGGGCGCCTTGACGCGGATCCACTCCGGCTTGCGCTGGATCGGATTGTCCGGCTTGTGCGCCTTTTCGGGGTGGCGGGGACGCGTGGTTTCGGCCGTGCTCATGGCGTTAGATGTGGATCACCCGCCCGAACGCGTCAAGCACCGACTCGTGCATGGTTTCCGAGATGGTCGGGTGCGGGAACACGGCATGCATGAGTTCGGCTTCGGTGCTTTCCAGCGTCCGTGCGATGCCGAAACCTTGAATCATTTCCGTGACTTCGGCGCCGATCATGTGCGCGCCCAAGAGTTCGCCGGTCTTGGCGTCGAACACGGTCTTGACCATGCCCTCGCGCTCGCCTACCGCGGTCGCCTTGGCGTTCGCCATCAGCGGGAACTTGCCGACCTTGACCTCGTGGCCTTTCGCCTTGGCGGCGGCTTCGGTCAGGCCGACGCTCGCCACCTGCGGCGTGCAGTAGGTGCAGCCCGGCACGGTCGTCACATCCAGCGGATGCACGTCCTTCACGCCGGCGATTTTTTCGACGCAGATGATCGCTTCGTGGCTGGCCTTGTGCGCGAGCCACGGCGGGCCGACCAGATCGCCGATGGCGTAGACGCCGGGCTCGCCGGTCTGCAGCCATTTGTCGACCACCACATGCGTCTTCTCGACCTTCACCTTGGTGCCTTCGATGCCAATTTTTTCCACGTTGCCGACAATGCCGACCGCCGAAATCACGCGATCGACGGTCAACTCGCTGGTCTTGCCGGCCTGTTCGATCGTCACGGTCACCGAGTCCGCGCCCTTCTTGAGCGACTTGACCGTGGCGCTGGTCAGAATCTTCATGCCCTGGCGGCGGAACGCTTTCTGCGCTTCGGCGGAAATGTCCGCGTCCTCGACCGGCAATACGCGGTCGAGCACTTCGACCACCGTTACATCGGCGCCGAGCGCACGATAGAAGCTGGCGAACTCGATGCCGATCGCGCCCGAGCCGATGACCAGCAAGGATTTCGGGAACGTCTGCGGCACCATCGCCTCTTTGTATGTCCAGACCAATTTGTCCGGCTCCATGCCCGGCAGCACGCGCGCGCGCGCGCCGGTGGCGAGAATGATGTGCTTGGCGGTCAGATCCGCGACCGGCTTGCCGTCTTTAGTGACCTTGAGTTTGCCGGGGCCGGCCAAGGCGCCGTGGCCGTCGAACACGGCGACCTTGTTCTTCTTCAGCAGGCCCCCGACGCCCCTGTTGTGCTGCTCGGCGATCTTGCGCGAGCGGTCGACGATCTTGGCCAGGTCGAATTTCGCCTCGCCCGCAGACAGGCCGAACTGATCGAGTTTGTGCAGCAGATGATATATTTCGGATGAACGCAGCAGCGCTTTGGTCGGCACGCAACCCCAGTTGAGGCAGATCCCGCCCAGATGCTCGCGCTCGACCAGCGCGGTCTTAAGCTTGAGTTGCGCCGCGCGGATTGCCGCCACGTAGCCGCCCGGGCCGCCGCCCACGACAATCAGATCGAAATCGGTTTCGGCCATGGCGATTCCCCTGCGCTACAGATGCTGTAATTGCGCGACCGTGCGCGCGTTGCGCACGTCGCCGGTATTCACGGTACCTTTGCGCTCGAACAGCAGCACGCTGCATTCCTCGGCGGCTTCCGGCAGATGCTCGACGCCGCGCGGGACGACGAAAAACTCGCCCTCGTTCAGGTTCACGTCGCGGTCGCGCAGGTGGATGATCATGCTGCCCTTGCAGACGAGAAACATCTCGTCGACCTCGGCATGGTGGTGCCAGACGAATTCGCCTTGCAGTTTGACCAGCTTGATTTCGTAATCGTCCACCGCGCCGACGATTTTCGGGCTCCACTGATCGGCGAAGCGCGCGAACTTGTCGGCGAGGTTGACTTTATCCATGGAGCATCAGGCCAGCATGGTTGCCGGCTGTTCGATGAACTTCTTGAACGCCTGCACCCACTCGGCGCCGGTCGCGCCATCGACCACGCGATGGTCGCAGGTCAGCGTCACCGACATGACCGTGGCGACTTCCAGCTTGCCGTTGCGGACCACCGGCCGCTGCTCGCCGGCGCCGACCGCGAGGATCGCCGCCTGCGGCGGGTTGATAATCGACGTGAAATGCCGCATGCCGTACATGCCCAGGTTGGACACGCTGAAGCCGCCGCCCTGGAACTCCTCGGGTTTGAGCTTGCCGGCGCGCGCCTTGGCGGCGAGTTCCTTCATATCGTTGGCGATCTGCCCGACGCCCTTCTGATCGACGTTCCAGACGATCGGCGTGATCAGCCCGCGCTCGGTCGCGACCGCCACGGAAATATCGACCGTGTGATACTCGCGAATCACCGACTCATGCCAACTCGCATTGACGGAAGGAATCTTGAGCAGCGCGCAGGCGGCCGCCTTGATCACCAGATCGTTGACCGAAACCTTGTAGGCCGGCTGACCGCTGGCCTTGTCCTTCGGCGCGGCCTCGTTGATTTCCTGGCGCGCGGCGAGCAGCCGGTCGATTTCGCAATCGACGGTCAGATAGAACACCGGAAAATTCTGCTGCACTTCGGTCAGGCGCTTGGCGATGACCTTGCGGATGCTCGAGACCGGCGTGTCGGTATATGCGCCGTCGCCGCGCGCGGCGGGTGCCGCCGACGGACGCATCGCGGGCGCCGGCGCGCGTACGGCCGCGCTGCGGCCCGCGCCGCCCGTCATCGCCGCCTCGATATCGGCTTTGACGATGCGGCCGTGCGGCCCGCTGCCTTGAATGACCGACAGATTGAGCCCGGCCTGCTGCGCCATTCGGCGCGCCAGCGGGCTGACGAACGCCCGTTCGCCCGAGTCCGCCGAAGCGGCGATCGGCGCGGGCGGCACTTTTGCCGCTGCCGGTGCAGCGGCGGGCTTCGGCGCCGCTGGAGCCGGAGCCGGCGCAGCCGGTCTCGCCGCAGGTGCCGCCGGGCCGGCCGAAACGCCCGCCACCGCGGATGCGTCTTCGCCCTCGGCCAGCAACAGCGCGATGACGGTGTTTACCTGCACGTTCTCGGTGCCTTCGGGCACCAGAATCTTGCCCAGCGTGCCTTCGTCGACGGCTTCCACTTCCATGGTCGCCTTGTCGGTTTCGATCTCGGCCAGGACATCGCCGGCCTTGACGGTATCGCCTTCTTTCTTGTGCCATTTCGCCAGCTTGCCCTCGGTCATGGTCGGCGAGAGCGCGGGCATGGTGATCTTGATCGGCACGTGTAACCTCCCCTAACGAAGCAAGTTAGTTCCGGTACAAAACGGATTTCGCGGCTTTGACGACATGGTCGACTTGCGGCAACGCGAGCGCCTCGAGGTTGGCCGCATACGGCATCGGCACGTCTTCGCCGCACACGCGCACGAACGGCGCGTCGAGCCAGTCGAACGCCTGCTCCATCATTACCGCCGCCATTTCCGAGCCGATGCCGGCGAACGGCCAGCCTTCTTCGAGCGAGACGATGCGGTTGGTCTTTTTGACCGACGTGACGATGGTTTCGGTATCGAGCGGGCGAATGGTGCGCAAATCGATGACCTCCGCCTCGATGCCTTCGGCGGCGAGTTTGTCGGCCGCTTGCAGCGCCACTTCGACCATGCGCGAGAACGCGGTGATGGTCACGTGCTGGCCGCCACGCGCAATGCGCGCGCGGCCGATCGGTACGACGACGTTTTCGTCGACCGGTACCGGGCCGGTGCGGCCGTAGAGGATTTCATGCTCCAGGAAGATCACCGGGTTCGGATCGCGGATCGCCGCCTTGAGCAGGCCTTTGGCGTCGGCCGCCGAACAGGGCGCGATCACCTTCAGGCCCGGGCAGTGCGCGTACCAGCTCGAATATTCCTGCGAATGCTGGGCCGCGACCCGCGAGGCGGCGCCATTCGGGCCGCGGAACACGATCGGACAGCTCATCTGGCCGCCGGACATGTAGCGCGTCTTGGCCGCCGAGTTGATGATCTGGTCGATCGCCTGCATGGCGAAATTGAAGGTCATGAACTCGACGATCGGCTTCAGCCCGGTCATTGCGGCGCCGACGCCCAGTCCGGCAAACCCCTGCTCGGTGATCGGCGTGTCGATTACGCGCTTGGCGCCGAATTCCTGCAGCAGCCCCTGGCTGACCTTGTAGGCGCCCTGGTACTCGGCGACTTCTTCGCCCATCAGGAACACGTTCGGATCGCGGCGCATTTCCTCGGCCATGGCGTCGCGCAAGGCCTCGCGCACGGTGATGGTCTTGGTTTCGCCCGCGTAGGCCAGTTCCGCGGCCGCGACGGGCGCACTCGGTTTAACCGCCGGGGCCGATGCGGTCGCCGGTGTTGCTGGCGGAGTCTGTTGCTTTCTTGGTTCAGCCGGCGGTGCAGACTGTGCCGCGCCGTCGAGCGCCGATTTGTTCTCGCCTTCGGCCAGCAGCAGCGCGATCGGCGTGTTCACCTTGACGTTTTCCGTGCCGTCCGGGATCAGGATCCTGCCCAGCGTGCCCTCGTCGACCGCTTCGATTTCCATCGTCGCCTTGTCGGTTTCAATCTCCGCCAACACATCGCCCGCCTTCACGGCGTCGCCCTCGTGCTTGAGCCACTTGGCCAGTTTGCCTTCTTCCATCGTAGGTGAAAGCGCGGGCATAAGAATTTGAATCGGCATCGTTTTATCCCCGCGCCTAGGCCAAAATGTCGGTGTAGAGCTCGGCCGGATCCGGCTCGGGGCTGTTCTGCGCGAACTCGGCGGCAGCGGTGACGATATCTTTCACCTCGCGGTCGATGTCCTTGAGCTGCGCTTCGGTAACCTGGGCGTTCTTGAGCATTTCGTCGCGCAATTGATCGATCGGATCGCGTTCCTTGCGGATCTGCGCGACCTCCTCCTTGGTCCGGTATTTCGCCGGATCGGACATCGAATGCCCGCGATACCGGTAGGTCTGCATCTCGAGGATGTACGGACCCTTGCCGCTCCGCGCCAGCTTGACCGCCTTTTCGCCGGCTGCCTTGACCGCCAGCACGTCCATGCCGTCGACCTGTTCCCCGGGAATGCCGTGCGCGCAGCCGCGCTTGTAAAGCTCGGTGTTCGCCGACGCGCGCGCGACCGACGTGCCCATACCGTATTTGTTGTTCTCGACGATGTAGACGACCGGCAGGCTCCACAGCTGGGCCATATTGAAGGATTCGTAGACTTGGCCTTGGTTGACCGCGCCGTCGCCCATGTAGGTCAGCGACACGCCGCCGTCGCCGCGATACTGACTGGCGAACGCGAGGCCGGTGCCGAGCGGGACCTGCGCGCCGACGATGCCATGGCCGCCGTAGAAACGGTTCTCGGTGCTGAACATATGCATCGAGCCGCCCTTGCCCTTGGAAATGCCGCCGCGCCGGCCGGTCAGCTCGGCCATGACGCCGCCCGGATCCATGCCGCAGGCCAGCATGTGGCCGTGGTCACGGTAGGCCGTGATGACGGAATCGGCGTGGGTCAGGCAGGCCTGCATGCCGACCACGACCGCTTCCTGGCCGATATACAAATGGCAAAAGCCGCCGATCAGCCCCATGCCGTAAAGCTGCCCGGCCTTCTCCTCGAAGCGACGGATCAGCAGCATGTCGCGATAATATTTGAGCAGTTCCTCGCGGGTCGCCGAGGCGCGCGAAGTCGCAGCCGCGGATTTAGACGATTTAGCCTGCGGAGCCGCCATACCGCCTCCCTATCGATGGTTTTTTTAGCCGTCGTTTCGCGCGAGCGAAATATTATTGCTTTGTATTTAGGGCAAATCATGGCCCTCGGCAAGCGCGCGAAAATTGAAATTATTGTGACTTATCAAAGAGATTTTTAAATTAACTGATAATCAGTTAACTGGTTTTGGGCCTGGCGTCCGCAGCCGGCTTTGGCGGGCTCTTATTGGTTTTCTTGGCATCGGTCTTGACCGGATTTTTGGCCGGACTCTTGACCGGTTCGCGGGTGCGCGATTCAGGAATAAAGCCCGGCTTCTTCTCTTTCGTGCGATCGGCATCGATGCGTGTGACCGGGTCCAAGCCGGTCGGCCGGTCGTAAAGAATGATGATCTCGTCGGGGCGGCTCAAATTCAGCATCTGCCGCGCCTGTTCTTCCAGCATGTCGGTGTCGATTTTGTCGTCGCCGAGCAGTGCAACGCGCCGCTCCAGCTGCTCGCGCCGTTCACGCGTCTGATCGCGCTCGAGCTTTTGCGTTTCGGCCTGTTGTTTCAGCGACCACCAGACTTTCAGGCCGCGCTCGCCTTCGATCGCATGGAACCCGTAATAGGCCATCAACGCGGTGCACAGGATCGGTGCTACGGCGAAACGGGCGCGCGCGCGGAATTCGGCCAGAATACTCATGGAAGTCATGGAATCACACGCGCGGCGCCAGCGTCAAGCGAATTGCAATAAAAATATCACTTTCTGCCTTCATTTACTTGGCTTCGTCTTTGATTTGACTTGATTTCATTAAATAAAGCGAACACTTGCCGTGCCCAGCGCGCGATCGACGCTTTCGTGAAACAGGCGTACGCCGTGCTCCCACAGGCCGAAGCGAAACTCCGCATTCGCGCCCGAGCGCAGGCCGATCTGGGCCTGCTCCGAGATGAAGAAATCCTCGCCCTGGAACACACCGCCGTCGATCAGCGCGAACGAACGCTGCCAATGCTCATCCTCTTTCGGCGAGGCGGGCGGCCGCGGCGTCAGCATCGTGTGCACGGTCAGCGTGGCGTCGGGATCTCGCGTCGGGAACAGGCCGATATGGCTGACGTAATCCGGATGGAACACGAGCACCGAATTGGGGAACAGGGTGTAGGAGAACGTCGCATGCCGGCGCTCGTCCCACGCGGTCGGCGCCAGGTTTTTCGCTTCGGCGATTTCGGTGCGCGCGACCGCCGCGCGCATATGATCGCCGGCCCGCTCGAATTCGACGAACCCGTCGAGGAAAAAGCCGCCGACGGTCCCGCGATGCAGACGCGTGACATGATAGCTCTCGAGGAACGCGTCCATGACCGATTTCCAGTTGGTCCGGCGCAGCGCGGTCGTGCGCTTGAACACGACATGCGAGGGCAGCCCGAACGCGTCGAGATCGGCGCCGATGCCGGCCAGATGGGCAGCCAAATCGATCGCTTCGGCCGCCGGATCCAGAATCGCCCAGATGAATCCGTGCCGCACCGCCACCGGCACGCGGGCGAGATCGTACGCCGTCAGATCTTTCAGCGACGGAAACATCTCGTCCTGCATCGGCACGTGCTTGAGCTTGCCCGCCAGATCGTAGACCCAGGCATGGTATGGGCAGGCAAACGACACGCGGTGGCAAGGTCCCGCCGCCGCGATCAGCCGCGTCCCGCGATGCCGGCAGACGTTGAGCAGCCCGTGCACGGCCCCAGCGCGATCGCGCACCAGTAGCAGCGGTACCTCGATACGATCGATGACCAGCGTCGAGCCGGGCTTGTCGCCAAGCTCGGATGCGTGCGCGAGGATCAGCGGCCGACGGCGAAAAATCCTTGCGCGTTCCTGCTCCAGGCGCGCCGGATCGCAATAGATCGACGTCGGCAGGAAAAACTCGCGCGCATCCGCATCGGTGCGCGCGTTGCGCTCGATCCGCGCGATCAGCCGTCCGAGCATGGCGGTGAACACCGGGTACTTGTCGGCGCCGTCCAATGTGCGATCTCCCGACACCAGATTACCACGAGCGGATCGCATCCCGACAGGCGCGATCCGGCCGCGTCGTCGCCCGTCCCGGCGCTCAGCGTTGCGGCGGCCCCAACAGGCGCCGCTGCACCGGAAACAAGACAAGCCCGTAGCGGTCGGCGACGTATCCCCAGACGCCTTTCGGCGCGCACAGCATGACGAGAATTGCGAGCGCGCCCAGGAGAATCAGGTACCACGTGCCGTAATTGGCGAGATACGTCTGCAGCAGCCAGAACACCAGCACGCCGAGGATCGGACCCTCGATCGTGCCGATGCCGCCGATCACGACGATCAGGATCACGTAAGCGGTCCAATCGAGCACGGCGAACGCCGAATCGGGCGAGATGCGCGCCTTCTGCAGATAGATGAGCGCCCCCACCATGCCGGTGACGGCGGCGGTTGCGACATAAACCCAGAGTTTGGTCCGGAAGTTGTCGACCCCGAGGCTGGCCGCGGCGGATTCGGAATCGCGCATCGCCGCGAGCGCCAGGCCATGGCGCGACCGCAGGATGAAATAGGCGGCGAATATCGCGCCGGCGACCAGGGCCAGCGCAGCCCAGTACAGAATCATGTCGCGCGCGGCCGCCGTGCGCACGCCGAACAGTTCCTTCACCAGTTCGATGCCGATCATTTGGTTGGTGACCTCGGGCGGCAGCGATGTCCCGGTGCCGCCGCCGAGCGGCTTGAACTGCGCCAATGCCAGCCGATAAACCTCCGCCACCACCCACGTGCCGATGGCAAAATACGCGCCGCGCAGACGGAATACGACGAACGCCGTCGGCAACGCGAAAAACGCCGCGACGACACCGGCGAGAACGATGGCCAGCAATGGATCGACTTTGCCGAACACGGCGAACGCGAACAGCATGTAGCCGCCGAGCCCGACGAATGCCTGCTGCCCGACCGAAATAAGCCCGGCATAACCGGCCAGCAAATTCCAGCACTGCGCCAGCGCCAGCATATAGAAAACGAAAATCAGTTCCTGAATCAACGCGCGGTCGGCGAACGCGGGCAAGGCCGTGAATGCGCCGACGACGGCGATGCCGACGAAACCCACCCGGCGCGTGTTCGGCGTGCCGATGATCGCGCGATGCCGGGCGACGGATGTTTCGTTCCTGGCCATCAATCCACCGTCCGCGGAAACAATCCGCGCGGGCGCACGACCAGCACCATGAGAAATGCGATATGGCCCGCCAGAATCTGCCATTCCGGATCGATTCGCGCGCCGATCGTCTGCGCCAACCCGATCACGATGCCGCCGGCAAGCGTGCCCCACAAACTGCCGAGACCGCCGATGATGACCGCCTCGAACGCATAGATCAGCCGCATCGGCCCGATCGTCGGGTCGAAATTCGCGCGCATGCCCAGGTAGAGCGCGGCCACGGTTACCACCGCCATCGCGACACCCATGGCCAACGCGAAAATGCGCCGGTTGTCGATGCCCATGAGTTGCGCGGTTTCCGGGTCGTCGGCGGTAGCGCGGAACGCGCGCCCAAGGCTGGTGCGGTAAAATAGAAGATTCAACGCGAGAATGACCGCCACCGCCGACGCCAGCGTGAGCAGCGGCATCACGCCGATCGTCACGCCGCCGATCGGCGGCAACGACGCGGTCTCGATCTTGCCCGCGGCCAGGCGCTGGCTGTCGGCTGAGAATGCCTCGAGCAAGCCGTTCTGCACCACGATCGACAAGCCGAAGGTGACCAGCAACGGCGGCAGCAGATCGCGCCCGAGCGTGCGGTTGAGCAACAGGCGCTGGAGCGCGTAACCGAAAGCGAACAACAGCGGCGCCAACAGCAAGGCGGCCTGGAACGGATCGAGGCCGAGCGTTGTCATCGTCTGCAGCATGACGAAGGCGGCGAGCACGATGAGATCGCCATGCGCCAGATTGACCAGCCGCATGATTCCGAAGATCAGCGAAAGACCGGCCGCGAACAGTGCGTACAGCCCCCCGAGCATGACGCCTTGCAGCGCGGTGTCGAGCCAGCCGGTCATGGCTCAGGTCCCGAAATAGGCGGCATGGATCCGCTCGCGCGAGAGTTCGCCCGGCCGGCCACTCAACGACAAACGACCTTCCTGAAAGCAATAGACGCGGTCGGCCACCGCCATCGCCTGAACGATATCCTGCTCGACCAGGACGATGCCGACGCCCGCCTGCTTGATCGATGGAAGGGCGGCGTAGATATGGCGAATGATGATCGGCGCCAGCCCCAGGCTGATCTCGTCGCACAAGAGAATGCGCGGATTTGCCATCAACGCGCGGCCGATCGCCGCCATCTGCTGCTGGCCGCCGGATAGTGTCGTGCTCGGCGCGCGCCGTCGCTCCACAAGCGCCGGGAAAAGATCGTAGACGCGCGCCAGATTCCAGTAACCGCGCCCGTCGCCGCCGTAACCGCCGATCAGCAGATTTTCCTCGACCGTCAGCGAGGGAAACAATTTGCGGCCTTCGGGCACCAGCGAGATGCCGCGCCGGACGATCTGCGACGGCGGCAGGCCGCCGATCGGTTCGCCGTCGAGCCGGACCGCATCCGGCGCAGTCGCTAGCAGGCCCGCGATGGTCCGCAGGAAGGTCGATTTCCCGGCGCCGTTGGCGCCGATGATGGCCAGAGTCTCGCCGGGCTCGAGCACGGTATCGATGCCGTACAGCGCCTGGAAATCGCCGTAAAACGCGGTCAGCGAGCGTGTTTCGAGACGCGCCATCGGGCTTATCCTTCGATGCCCATGTAAATCTCGCGGACTTCGGGCGAGCCCATCACCGCGTGCGGTTCGCCTTCGGCGATCTTGCGGCCGAAATCGAGCGCGATCAATTGACCGACGACGGCGAGCAATGCGTGCACGATATGCTCGATCCAGACGATGGTGATGCCGCGTGCGCGGATCGCCCGGATCGTCTCGACCAGCGCGCTGCATTCGCCCTCGGTGAGCCCGCCGGCGATCTCGTCGAGCAGCAACAGCCGCGGCCCGGTCGCCAGCGCCCGGGCGAGTTCCAGGCGTTTGCGCTCGAGCAGCGTCAACGCGCCGGCGCGCCGGTTGGCGCGATCGTACAAGCCGGTTTCGGCGAGCACGTCCGCGCAGTAGGCAGCCGCCGCACGCTCGGACTTGCCGCTGCCATAGACCGCGCCGACGAGCAGATTCTCGAACACGGTCAGGTTCTCGAACGGGCGCGGGATCTGATAGGTGCGCGCAATGCCGGCAACGCAACGCCGATGCGGCGGCATCCGAGTGATGTCGACGCCGGCGAAACGGATTGCGCCGGCCTCCGGCGCCAGGTCGCCGGCGATCAGGTTGAACAACGTCGTCTTGCCGGCACCGTTCGGGCCGACCACGCCGAGCGCGACGCCCTCGGCCAACGTCAGATCGATTCCGTCGACCGCCTTGAGCGAGCCGAAACTGCGGCGCAAGCCGCTGATTTCAAGCAACGTCAAGGCGCGACACCTCTTTCCGGCGCCGCGCCCTAGGCGATCGGTTCCATCTTGCCGCCGACCGGAATGTTGGGCGCGGTCTTGTTGTCGGTGACGACGATTTCGTACTTTCCGTTGGGCCCGTGGCGCCATTGGCCGCCGACCAGCGGCGTACGCGTGACGTTCGCGCGCGCGAACGGCGGCACGTTGTCCTGGTTCCACTTCACTGGCCCGACGATGGTCTGCAGATCGGTTTCCTTGATCGCCTTGATCGTCGCCTTGCCGTCGCCGAGCTGCGCTGTGCGTTTGAGCACGTCGGTCGCAACCTCGAACAGCGAATGGATGAAGCCGATCGGCTGCGTCCACTGTTTCTTCGAGGCGTTCTGGTACATCTCCGCCAATTGTTTGGCCGAATGTCCGGTGAGCGAAGATTTGAACGGGTGGTTCGGCGACCACCACACTTCGGAAGACAGATTATGCCCGTCCTTGCCGAGCGCTTCGACCGCGACCGGGAACAGGATCGCCTTGCCGACCGACGCGACCTTGGGCTTGAAGCCCTGCTGCAACGCCTGCTTCCAGAACGTGGTGAAATCCGGCGGCAGCACAACGCCGGTTATGATTTCGCACTTGGCGTTCTTGAACGCCGTGATCTGGGCGGCGAAATTGTCGGTCAGGTTCTGATAGCGGCCTGGGTCGGTCAGTTTGAAGCCCTGCTTTTCCAGCACCGGCGGGAATCCGACCGCCTTGTCGCCCCAGGCATTGCCGTCGCCGTCGTTCGGAAACAGCCCGCCGACCGATTTGTTCGTGGCGACCTGGTTCCACAGGTTGGTGAACACCGCGATGATGTCCTCGAGGCCCCAGAAATAGTGATACGTGTAATTGAAGCCCTTCCACGCGGGCGGGCCGCCGGCCGGATTCGCCTGTCGGCCGATGAACCAAGGCTGCCACGGCGCCATGGTGGAAATGCACGGCTGTTCCTCGATCTCGCATTGGGTCGAGACCGGATTCGTGGTTTCGGGAGTCGACGCCACGAGCATCAGATCGATCTTATCCTGAACGATGAGATCCTTCGCAACCTGCGCGGCGCGATTCGGGTTCGATTGGCTGTCCTTGACGATGACGTCGACCGGATGCGTGCGGTTGCCGATCTTCAAGCCGCCGCGCGCCGCTTCCTTGAACAATGCGACGTTGAAATTATCGGCCTCGGCGAAGGCGGCCAGCGGCCCGGTCTGCGGGCTGACATAGCCGAGCTTGATGGTTCGCTGCTGCGCGATCGCCGGCGCCGGGAACCCGGCGGCCAGCAGGACGCTGCCGGCAGCCGCGCCGCCGACGAAGCTGCGGCGGCTGATCGCGCGACCGGTCTGTTGCCGTTTGGACATGACGCTTCTCCCTTGGTTTGGCAGGCCGCTTTGCGGCCGTCTTATCGCTCCTCGATCGTTCGGAAGCCTTATCGGTCTTTCAGCACGCTGAACTTGTCGGTATTGACCAGATCTTTCGCGGTCCAGCCGTCGAGGTCGTACTCCGACATGCATTTTTCGACGAATTGCTTGAGCTTGACGTCGGTGCCCGTGGCCATGGCGCCGAACAGGGCATAGCGCCGGATCTCCTCGTGGCTGCCGCTATAATTGATCTCGTACAGTTCGTGGCGCGCGCCGAACTCGGTGCCGATCGCGTCCCACAACAGCTTCATCAGCTTGACCCGCTCGACCGCATCGACGCCGCCCGAGCCGCGAAGATAGCGGTCGAGGTACGGCCGCAGTTCCGGGTTCTTGAAATCGGCCACGTGCGAATTGAGGTAGATCAGCCCGCTCGCCACCGTCTTCTCGATCAAGTTCTTGATCTGCGCATAGGCTTCGGGCGCCAAGACCTGATAGGCCGCGCCCGGTTCCATGCCCGGCAGAATCGCGCCGCCTTCCCACGGCGCGGCGGTTTTCGCCATCGCATCCGACAGGCCCCAGATCATGTTCCGCCAGGCGATCACTTCGCCGATATTGGCTTCGACGCCGCGAAACGCGCGCGCCCCGGTGATCTCGGTCGCCTTGATCAACAACCCGGTGATGAAATCGAGCTTGACCGCAAGGCGCGTGCAGCCATGGATCAGCGCGCGCGGCAGGAAGCCGGTGCGCGGGAAGAAATTGTTGGCTTTCTCGATGTCGCCGTAAACGAACACGTTCTCCCAGGGAACGAACACATCGTCCATGACGAAAATCGCATCGTTCTCGTCGAGCCGGCTGGACAGCGGATAGTCGAACGGGCTGCCGAGTACGGCCGCGCGATATTCGTTCGAGGTCCGGCAAATCAGCTTGACGCCCTTGGCGTTGGTCGGCGTCATGAATACGACGGCATATTCCTTGCCCTGCACGGGAATCAGGCCGTGGTGCGCGACGAAGGTGAAATGCGTGAGCGCCGATCCGGTCGCGACGACCTTGGCGCCCGAGACGTGAATGCCCGCGGCGGTTTCCTTGGTTACATGCACACAAACATCGGCGCCCGCGGGCGAACCCGGTGCGGTGTTGCGGTCGACCGGCGGATGGATGATCGCGTGATTGACGAACGGCACGCGTTCCTGGCTGAAGCGGTACCAGCGCCGCGCGTTGTCCTGGTACGGTGCGTAGAACTCCGCGTTGGCGCCCAGCGTGGCCAGGAACGCCGCCTTGTAATCGGGCGAGCGGCCCAGCCAGCCATAGCCGATGCGCGCCCATTCGGCGATCGCGTCGCGCGCGGCCACCTGTTCGGCGACGTTGGTCGGCGCCTTGAAGTGCCGCTGCGTGAAGCCGCCCCATTCGGTCGCCGTGGTCAGCACGTTCTTGCCGCTGCGATGGTCTTCGTGCAGCGCGTCATACAGGCGCGCGATCATGCGCGCGCAGTTCTGGAACGCCGGATGCTCGGTGATCTTCTTGACGCGCTCGCCGTAGATCCAGATCTCGCGCCCGTCGTCGAGGCTGTCGAGGTACTCGCGGCCGGTGTAAGGCAGCGTCTTGCCGGTCTGCGCGGCGGTCGCGGCGGCAGTCGATGGCGTCATGCGGTCCTCCCCCTATTGGCGCTCGAATTGGGTCCTACCGCTGACCGTGCGGCGGCCTCGATTGCGCCCATCCTAACAGCTTTCGAGCCTGCTTCGCAGCGGGAGCCTTGACGGCCGCCGGCCGATTTTTTCCGCCCGATACCGGCCGGACTGACACGACAATGTCATCGAAATGCCTGTTCGCGCCGGTGTGCAGCCCGATTATGCTAGACGAATGCAAACCATCCGAACGAGCCTACGCTGCGCTCTCGCCGGCCTCGCCGCCTTCGCCGCTGCGACGCCGGCCTTCGCGCTGGCCCAGCAGACCCGCGACACGGCCACCGCCGCCTGTGCTGCCGCGCAAGGCAAGCTCGATCGCGAGGCATCGCCCGGCAGCTGTTACCTGGGCAAGACGCAAAGCATCGGCACGATCAAATGGACGGTGGCCGGCAAGCTGTGCGGCACCTATCAAGGACAATGCGTCGACGGGCGCATGCACGGACTCGGCAAGTACGTCTGGGCCAACGGCGACGTCTACGACGGCGCATGGCAGAACGACGGCAAGACCGGCCGGGGCCTGTTTCGCTGGGCCAACGGCAATCGCTACGAAGGAAGCTTCAAGAACGACCGGTTCGACGGCATCGGTACGTTCGTTTGGGCCAACGGCAATCGCTACGAAGGCCAGTGGAAGAACGATCTGCGCCACGGCAAGGGCATTTTCGTCTGGAAAGACGGCACGAAATACGACGGCGAATGGACCGACGGCAAGCGCACCGGCAAGGGCATCCTGGTCACGGCAACCGGCGACCGCTACGACGGGCTGTTCGTCGACGGAAAATTCGACGGCAAAGGCGTCATGATCTGGAAGACCGGCGCCAGGTACGAGGGCCACTGGAAACACGATAAACGATCCGGCAAGGGCATCTACGTTGCCGCCAACGGCGACCGCTACGACGGCGATTTCGCCGACGACAAATTCTTCGGCCGCGGCGTGTTCGTCTGGAAAACCGGCGCCAAGTACGACGGCGAGTGGCGCGACGATAAGCGCACCGGCAAGGGCTTGTTCACTTTCGCCAACGGCGACCGCTACGACGGCGAGTGGCGCGACGACAAACAGACCGGTAAGGGCGTCTTCGTCTGGGCCAACGGCGACCGGCTCGAGGGCCGGTTCCGCGACAACGAAATCGTCGGCCGCGGACTGTTCGCATGGAACGACGGCCGCCGTTACGACGGCGAATGGAACCAGGGCAAGCGCACCGGCAAGGGCAGCTTCACCTGGCCGAACGGAAATCGGTTCGACGGCGACTTCAAGGCCGGTTTGTTCAACGGCAAGGGCACGCTGAGCTATGCCAATGGCGACAAATATGTCGGCGATTGGCTGAACGGCAAACGTACCGGCAAAGGCACCTTCACCTGGGCCAGCGGCGCACGCTACGAGGGCGATTGGAAGGACGACCGCAAGGACGGCAAAGGCGTACTCGTGACCGCCAACGGCGACCGCTACGAAGGCGATTTCCGCGACGACAAGTTCAACGGCAAGGGCAGCTATGTCTGGGCCAACAAGAACCGCTACGACGGCGATTGGAAGGACGATCAGCGGACCGGCCGGGGCGTGTTCGTGACTGCTGCCGGCGACAAATACGAGGGCAGTTTCGTCGACGGAAAATTCCAAGGCACGGGTACGCTGACCGCCAAAGACGGCACGCGCTACGAAGGTGCGTGGCTGAACGATACGCGCCACGGCAAAGGTGTTTTGAAAGCCGCCAACGGCGATGTGTACGACGGCGAGTTCAAGGCCAACCGCTTCGACGGCAACGGGGTTTACAAATGGTCCAACGGCGCCAAGTTCGACGGTGTTTTCCGGAATGGCGCGCAGTGGGCCGGCACGTTGACCCACATGGATAATTCCACGGTGAAATACAAGGACGGCAAACCGGTCGAGGAGTGACCGGCGCCGCGTTCCGAAGTTATACCCGCAGCACGCTACGCCCGGCATACACCGCTTGCGTGCCGAGCTCTTCCTCGATGCGCAAGAGCTGATTGTATTTCGCGAGGCGATCCGAGCGCGACAGCGAGCCGGTCTTGATCTGCCCGCAATTGGTCGCGACGGCCAGATCGGCAATGGTCGAATCCTCAGTTTCGCCCGAACGATGCGACATCACGACGGTGTAGCGCGCGCGGTGCGCCATATCGACCGCCGCGAGCGTTTCCGAGAGCGTGCCGATCTGGTTGACCTTGACCAAAATAGAGTTGGCCACGCCCTTCTTGATGCCGTCGGCCAGGCGCTTCGGGTTGGTCACGAACAGGTCATCGCCGACCAGCTGCACCTTACCGCCAAGCGCATCGGTGAGCATTTTCCAGCCGGCCCAGTCGTCTTCCGACATGCCGTCTTCGATCGAGACGATCGGATACGCCTTCACCAGTTTCTCGTAGAATTTCACCATGCCGTCGGGTTTCAGCGTCTTGCCTTCGCCTTCGAGCACGTACTTGCCGCCCTTGAAAAATTCCGTCGACGCCGAATCGAGCGCGAGCACGACGTCCTTGCCGGGCTTGCAGCCCGCCGCCGAGATCGCCTTGACGATGAAGTCGAGCGCTTCCTCCGCGCTTTTGACGTTCGGCGCAAAGCCGCCTTCGTCGCCGACATTGGTGTTGTGGCCGGCTTTCTTGAGCTGCGCCTTGAGCGCGTGGAACACTTCGGCGCCCATGCGCAGCGCTTCGGCAAACGTTGCGCCGCCGACCGGCATGATCATGAATTCCTGCAGATCAACCGGATTGTCGGCATGCGCGCCGCCGTTGATGATGTTCATCAGCGGCACCGGCAGCACATGCGCCTGCGAGCCGCCGACGTAACGATACAGCGGCAGCTTGGCCTGCTGCGCCGCCGCCTTGGCGCAGGCGAGCGAAACGCCCAAAATCGCATTCGCCCCGAGGCGCGATTTGTTCTCCGTACCGTCGAGCGTGATCAATGTGTTGTCGAGATGCAGTTGATCCTCGACGTCCATACCCGAGAGGGTCTGGAAAATTTCGCCGTTGACCGCATTGACGGCCTTGCGCACGCCCTTGCCGAGATAGCGCTTCTTGTCGCCGTCGCGCAGCTCGACCACCTCGTGCGCGCCCGTGGAGGCGCCTGACGGCACGGCCGCACGGCCGCGTACGCCCGATTCCAGCACCACGTCCACTTCGACGGTCGGGTTGCCGCGGCTGTCGAGAATCTCGCGCGCGACGATATCGGCAATTCCAGTCATCCTCGGTTCCCTCGTTTGGCGCTGTTCCGGCGCTTAACCAATCTGAATTCCATTCGGCTGCGGCTATCGCCGGCCGGAAAAGACCGCGCCGCCACGGCGAAGTCAAGGCGGCAACGAAACCGCCTCACCCGGTTTGAATTTCAAATCGGGCCCTCGCCGGCCGATACCCTGGAGCGGCGTCCGCCCGCGATTTGTGCACGCCGGCCATCGATTGCATACAGTTTAATTGCAAGTGCAACCGTGGTCAGGCCATTATTGATATCGACCAAAGCGCGACAGAACAGGATTTCTTATGACGATTACACGCGTACACACGCTTTCGCTGGCGGAGCGCGATCGGCGGTGGGCGGCAATACGTTCGGCCATGGCGGAGCGCGGACTAGGCGCCCTGATTATCCGCGGCATTTCGTCGAAGTGGGATTCGGGTACCGCGAACGTCCGATACGTGTCGCAGATCGGTGGCAACGGAGAAGAGGCCATCGTCGTCTTCCCGATGACGGGCGAGCCGATCGTATTGGTTTGGGCGCCGTCCCAGGTGCGCTGGTGGGGTGAAGCGCAATCCTGGGTCAAGGAGGTACGCCAAGGCAGCCCATCCTGGCCAAGCAAGACCGCGCAAGCTTTGGCCGAACTCAACTGCGATAAGGGCCGGATCGGCGTCGTCGGCATCGGCGGACGCAGCGAAGCCGGCCGTATCATGTCGTACGACGTGTTCAGCGGCATTCAGGCGGCGCTACCGAATGCCAAGCTCGAGCCAGCCAGCGACATCATGGAAAAACTGCGCCTGTGCAAGAGCGAGGAAGAAATCGGCTTCATCGAGCGTGCTGCGCTGCTCGGCGATATCGGCGTCCAGGCGATGTTGAAGGCTGCCCGGCCGGGCGTCCGCGCCTACGAGGTGTATGGCGAAATACTCGGTGCGGTATTCAAGGCCGGGGGCGAGTCGCCGATGTTCCTGATTTTCGAAACCGGCAAGGAGCCGCATCACGCCGTGCGCTTTCCGTCGGGCGAGAAGCTGGATCGCGGCGACTGGATCATTCAGGAAACAAGTCCGAAGTTCGGCGGCTACTGGTCGCAGGTGATGGTGCCGGTATGCTTGGGCAAGCCGGAGCCGATCTATCGGCGCCTGGCCGAAGCCGCCGTGCATGGGCATGAAGCCGCGATTCAAACCATTCGCGCCGGCATCGGCACCCGCGAATTGGCAGAAGCAATCAACCGTCCGATCAAGGACGCCGGCTTCACCGCGTACCATCCGCAATGGCAGGGCCTCGGGCTCGAACAGTTGGAAGAACCGAGCGATTGGTTCACGGCCGGCGGGGTCGTCACCGCCGATGTACGTAATGAGGAACTGAAGGAAGGCATGGTGCTCGGCCTACAGCCGATGGCATCGACAACCGACAAAAGCAAAGGCTTGCAGATCGGTGCCACCGTGGTGGTGACCAAGACCGGCTGTCGCGTGCTCGGCAAAACCAAAATGGACCTGTATGAAATCTGATATGCCAACCGGCGCCGACGGGGCATGTCTGATTCGCATCGCGCAGCTCGACATGCGTTTTACCGCCAAGGGCGGCGCCGTGCAGGCACTGTCCGGCGTCTCGCTCGATATCCGCGCTGGCGAATTTTTCTCCATCGTCGGGCCGAGCGGTTGCGGAAAGAGTACGCTCCTGCTCCTCATCGCCGGCCTGGAACGGCAAAGCGCAGGCACATTGACGATCAACGGGCACGCACCGTCTGCGCGTGCGCGCGAAGCCGCCTTGGTATTCCAGCAGGACATCTTGCTCGAATGGCGCACCGTGCTTGCCAACATCCTGCTACCGGCGGAACTGCGCGGCGGCGTCAGCGATGACGATAGAACGCGCGCAACGACCTTGCTCGAATCGGTGGGGCTTCGTGGATTCGAGAACCATTATCCGCACGAACTTTCCGGCGGCATGCGGCAGCGCGCCGCTTTGTGTCGTGCGCTGCTCTGCGAAACCGGTGTATTGTTGATGGACGAGCCGTTCGGCGCGCTCGACGCTCTCAGCCGGCAGGAACATCAGATGATGCTGCAGCGGATCTGGATGACCGAGCGCAAAACCGTGCTCATGGTCACGCACGACATCCGCGAAGCCATCCTATTGTCGGACCGCGTCGCTATCATGTCGGCCCGGCCGGGCAGGATCAAAGACATCGTCGACATCGACCTGCCCCGCCCGCGCCCACTCGACATCGAAGAAAGCCCGCGCTTCAATCAACTGGTTACGCAGATCCGGCAGCAGATCGTTGGCGCCGAACCGCTCGATGCGCGCGCCGCACGTGGCGGGTACGCGTGATGGGACAACGCTGGTGGCTGCCCATTGTATTCACCGCTTCCCTCGTCGTGCTCTGGGAAGTCCTGGTCAATACCACCGGCGTGTCGTCGGTCATTCTGCCGGCGCCGTCGAAGGTTCTCGTCGTCATGATCGAGAAGGCGCCGCTGTTTCTGCTGCATTCGCTGACAACGGCACTCGAAGTCATCATCGGCTTTGCCTTCGCGGTACTGTTCGGAGCTGCCCTCGGTGTCTTGATCGCCATATCGCCCCCGGTCAGTGCCGCGATTTATCCGGCCATCATTGCTGCGCAAGTCATGCCGAAAGTCGCCATCGCGCCGTTGCTGATCATCTGGCTCGGCTTCGGGCTCGGGCCGACGATTGCGCTCACCGCGCTGATCGCGTTCTTTCCGATCGTCATCAACACCGTGGTCGGCATGAACATGACACGGCGCGAAAGCTACTACTTGTTTCGCTCGCTCGGCGCGAACGGCTGGCAGACGTTCTGGAAATTGCGCGTGCCGACCGCCCTGCCCGCGTTCTTCGGCGGATTGAAGGTGGCTTCCACCTTGGCCGTGATCGGCGCCGTGGTCGGCGAGTTTATGGGTGCCAATGCGGGTCTCGGCTACATCCTGACCGTACAAATCGGCACCGCGGCAACCACCGAAGCGTTTGCCGCGATTCTTTATCTGACCGTATTGGGACTGCTGTTCTTCCTGCTGGTCGTGCTGGTCGAATGGATGGTCATTCCGAAACACATGTTGTCGCGCCTCGCAGGCATGAGCGCGCGCATGTCGTAGTCCTGCAAGTGCATTTGAGTCAGCCGTTCAAAGAGAAAGGAACCGACACATGAGTTCGCGAACGATGAGAGTTTTGGGTGGCGCGGCGTTGGGCGTTCTGCTCGCCGTCGGCGCGGCCGACGCCCAGGAGCTGAAAAAGGTTACGGTGGTCATGGACTGGATCGCCAAGGAACCGCAGCACATGGCGTATTGGCTGGCCAAGGAACGCGGCTGGTACAAGGACGCCGGCCTCGACGTAAAGATCGAGAGTGGCCGCGGATCGTTCCAGGTTGTCCAGCTGCTGGTTGCCGGCCAAGCCGATTTCGGCAACGTCGCGGCCACCACGCTGACCCAGGCGGTGGCTAAGCAGAAGGTGCCGCTCAAAATGGTCGCGGTGTTTGCGCAGCGCGACGTGTTGTCGATCGCGGTGTTCGAGTCGAAAGGCATCAAATCGCTGAAAGATCTCGAGGGTCGCACGCTCGGTGTAGTGCCCGGCACGTTGCAGGATACGATCCTGCCGGCGTGGGGCGAAGCGGCCGGCTTCGACGCCTCGAAGATCAAGAAAGTGCACACGGAATTCCGCCTGGTTTACACGCAGTGGCTGGCCGGCCAATTCGACGTGCTGGGCAATTACTCGATCGGCACCGCGATTTTGTACGGCGCGATCACCGCCAAAGGCGAAAAGGTGCGCAACTTCGTGTTGTCCGATCACCTTCCGTTTATCGGCCACGGCATCGTCGTCAGCGACAAGAAGATCGCCGAGGACCCAAAAACCGTACGGGCCTTTGTCGACGCCACGCGCAAAGCGTGGGCGTATATGATCGAGAAACCGACCGAAGCCGTCACGGAAGCGACCGCGATCATTCGCAAGAACATCGACGAACCGCCCCCGGCCACCGATATGATCACCAACGCGTTGCAGATCGTACCTGCGTTCATGCAAGTGCCGGATACCAAAGGTAAACCGCTCGGCTGGTCGAATCCGGCACGCTGGCAGCAGATGATCGACGTGCTGGCAAAATACGACCAGTTCCCGGCCAAGCCGGCGACGGCCGATTTAATGACCGATCAATTCGTGAAGTAAATCACGCTGGAGATTCGCAACATGGGCGCGCGAAGCGGGCAGCTTTGCGCGCCCAACTTTATGGCCACCTAAACCGGCGCCCGCTTCGCCAGCCTGTCGAACGCCATCAGCGTTTCGAGCAGCGCCGGCAGGTCCTTGAACTTGACCATGTTCGGCCCATCGGACGGCGCCTTGTCCGGATCCTTGTGGGTTTCCATGAACACGGCGGCGACGCCGATCGCAACCGCCGCGCGCGCGAGCACCGGCACGAATTCGCGCTGGCCGCCGCTGGTGGCGCCCTGCCCGCCCGGCTGCTGCACCGAATGGGTGGCATCGAACACGACCGGATAGCCGGTGCGCGCCAAAATCGGCAGCGCGCGCATGTCGGAGACCAGCGTGTTGTAGCCGAAGCTCGCCCCGCGCTCGCACAGCAGGACGTTGTCGTTGCCGACCGCGGAGATCTTTTGCGCCACGTTCGCCATGTCCCACGGCGCCAGGAACTGGCCCTTCTTGACGTTGATCGCGCGCCCGGTCTTGCCGGCGGCGACCAGCAGATCGGTCTGCCGGCACAGAAAGGCGGGTATCTGCAGCACGTCGACCGCTTCGGCTGTCGGCGCGCATTGTTCGGCGGTGTGCACGTCGGTCAGCACGGCCACTTTATGCTTCGCGCGCACGTCGGCCAGAATATCGAGCCCTTCCTTGAGGCCGATGCCGCGCGGGCTGTCGATCGAGGTACGGTTGGCCTTATCGAACGAGGATTTGTAGATCAGCCCGATGCCGAGCTTACCCGTAACCTCTTTAAGCGCCGCCGCCATTTCGTGCGCGTGCGCGCGCGACTCAATGGCACACGGCCCGGCGATCAGCACAAACGGCCGGTCGTTGGCGACATCGAGCGTGCCGATCTTGACGTGACGCGGGGCGGTCATGGCGGCTCCGGGTTGTGTGGAGTGGATTTACGGCCTTGCCGGGCCGATTCGCAAGGGCGGATCGAGTTGTCGTCGTCGCCCTCAAGGGCAGAGGGTCTCCAGGCGATGCCTCACCGGAAATAGGCAACAACGACGCCACTTAACGTCGTTCACACCAACCGGCTCTGCTCGATCGCCGCTCTGACGAAGGCGGTGAACAGCGGGTGCGGCTCGAACGGGCGGGATTTCAGTTCCGGGTGGAACTGCACGCCGAGGAACCACGGATGCTCGGCAAGCTCGATGATTTCCGGCAATTGGCCGTCGGGCGACATGCCGGAGAACACCATGCCGGTCCGTTCCAGCCGGTCCTTGTAGTTGATGTTCACTTCGTAGCGGTGGCGGTGGCGTTCGGAGATGCGCGCGACGCCGTACGCTTCGTGCGCGCGGCTGCCGGGCTTGAGATCGCACGGATAGGCGCCGAGGCGCATCGTGCCGCCCATATTGTCGCCGAGGCCGCGCCGTTCGGTCTGGTTGCCGCGCATCCATTCGGTCATCAGGCCGACCACCGGCTCGTCGGTCGGACCGAATTCGGACGAATTGGCCTTGGCGATGCCGGCCATGTTGCGCGCCGCCTCGATCACCGCCATCTGCATGCCGAAGCAGATGCCGAAATACGGCACATTTCGCTCGCGCGCGAACTTGGCGGCGAGAATCTTGCCTTCGGTGCCGCGCGTGCCGAAGCCGCCGGGCACCAGGATCCCGTTCACGGGTTCGAGGTACGGCGCCGGATCCTCGCGCTCGAAAATCTCCGATTCGATCCACTCGATGTTGACGTGCACATTGTTGGCGATGCCGCCATGAGTGATCGCCTCGGCGAGCGACTTATAGGCGTCCTTCAACTCGGTATATTTGCCGGCGATCGCGATGGTCACGTTGCCGTCCGGCTGCTTGACGCGGCGCACGACGGTTTTCCAGCGCTCAAGATTGGGTTCCTTGTCGAGCGGCAGGCCGAAATAACGGCACACTTCGGTATCGAAACCCTCGGCGTGCAGCATCAGCGGCACGTCGTAGATGGTTTCCGCGTCGAGCGCCGGAATAACCGCGCTCTGCGGCACGTTGCAGAACAGCGCGATCTTCTTGCGCGCATCCGGCGGAATCGGCCGGTCGCAGCGGCACAGCACCAGATCCGGCTGGATCCCGAGGCTGAGCAGTTCCTTGACGGAATGCTGGGTCGGCTTGGTCTTCAATTCGCCGGCCGACGGAATGTACGGCACCAGCGTCAAATGCGCGTAGAGCGCGCGCGCGCGGCCGACTTCGTTGCCGAACTGGCGAATCGCTTCGAGGAACGGCAGACCCTCGATGTCGCCCACCGTGCCGCCGACTTCGCACAGCAGGAAATCCAGCCCTTCGGTGTCGGCGCCGATGAATTCCTTGATCGCGTCGGTGACGTGGGGAATGACCTGCACGGTCGCGCCGAGATAGTCGCCGCGGCGCTCTTTCGCGATCACGCCCGAATAGATCTGTCCGGCGGTGACGTTGTCGGATTTGCGCGACGGCACGCCGGTGAAGCGTTCGTAGTGGCCGAGATCGAGATCGGTTTCCGCGCCGTCGTCGGTGACATACACCTCGCCGTGCTGATACGGACTCATGGTGCCCGGATCGACGTTCAAATACGGATCGAGCTTCCGGAGGCGCACGGTATAGCCGCGCGCCTGCAACAGCGCGCCGAGCGCCGATGCCGAAAGTCCTTTACCGAGTGAGGATGTGACGCCGCCCGTGATGAAAATGAATCTTGTCATGACGGGAGAGCAACCTACAACATATTGTAGTGAAGGCAACTGGATTCCGTGCCGACACGGCGGGTGGCTTCCATGCGCGCGCGGCACTCGATAAGCCCGCGCGCAACGAAAAAAGGCGGCGCGCGGCCGCCTTGTTTCCCAGTTAAGAGTCGCTTGCGCCTATTTCGTCGGTACGGCCGGCTTGGCCGGTTCGGTCGGCTGCGTGGGCGCCGGTTGGGTCGGCGCCGGTTGCGTCGGCAGGGTCTGGTTGATCGACGGCATGGTGTTGTTGGCCGGCGCGGTCGGCGACGGGCGGTCGGTGACCGACGACGGCGCTTTCGTGGTCCGGCTCGAAATGATCGCCAGCGCCAGGCTGGTGCACATGAACAAAGCGGCCAGCACCGCGGTCACGCGGGTCAGAATGTTGCCGGCCGCGCGCCCGGTCAGGAAGCCGGCCATGCCGCCGCCACCGCCGCCACCCATGCCCAGCGCACCACCCTCGCTCTTCTGCAGCAGGATGATGGCCACCAGGCCGATCGCCAGCATCAAATGCACCACCAAGAGAACCGCTTCCATCGCCGTACCACTCCGGAATTCGTCCAGGCCCAGGACACTAACGGGGCATATGGGGGCACCCCGGCCGGGCCGCAAGCTGGCGGGGGTTATAATGGAGCCGACCGCGCTGCGCCAGGGGTTTGCACGGGTGCCGCGGTGCCGGCGCGCTGGTCGATTGACCGCACCGCCGGCCTGCGCGTATGTTTATCTAACTAACGCTTGTTCGAAATAGGAAGCATGCCCGTGGAAACGACCTTCGGTCCCGCCGTCGACACCGACCATCGACCCGCTCACGGCGGCGACGCCCGATTTCCGCGCCTGCTCAGCCCGCTGCGGATCGGCACCATGACGCTGCCGAACCGCATCATGATGCCGGCGATGCACTTGAACTATCATCGCGATTTCGGCTTTGCCGACGACACGCTGATCGAATTCTATCGCGAGCGCGCGCGCGGCTTGGCCGGCCTGATCTCGATCGGCGGTTTCGCCGTCGACCCGGCCGGCGCCGGGGTGTTCAACAGCCTGCTGCTCGGTCTGTGGGGCGACGAGTATGTCCCCGACCTCGCGCGGCTGACGCGGGCCATGAAGCAACTCAATCCGACCGGCAAGATTGCCTGCCAGCTCTATCATACCGGTCGCGTGTCGCCCTCGTCGGTCACCGGCCTTCAACCGGTGGCGGCCTCGGACATCCCGTCGCGCTTCAACCGCGAGGCGTTGCACGTGCTGTCGACCGACGAAGTGCGCGCGCTGGAGCAGAAATACGTCGACGCCGCGGTGCGCGCGGTCGACGCCGGCTTCGATTGCATCGATGTGTTCTGCGGCGTCGGCCATCTGCTGAGCCAGTTTCTGTCGCCGGCCACGAACCAGCGCACGGACGAATATGGCAGCTCGGTCGCCAACCGCGCCCGGATTGCGGTCAATATCGTTCGCCGCATCCGCGCGCGTCTACCAGGGACGCCGGTTCTGGCGCGCTTGGCCGGCCACGATCTGATGCCCGGCGGCAACACGCATCACGAAGTGCGCGAAATCGCCCAACTGCTCGAAGCCGCCGGCGCCGACGCGTTCAACGTCACCGGCGGCTGGCACGAAGCGCGCGTCCCGCAGATCACCGGCGACGTGCCGACCGGCGCCTATGCGTGGCTCGCGCAATCGATCCGAACCGTCGTCAAGGTGCCGGTGGCGGCATCGAATCGGATCAACGACCCGGATCTCGCGGAATCCCTGCTGCGCGAAAATCGCGCCGATTTCGTCTCCATGGGACGGCCGCTGCTCGCCGATCCGTACCTGCCGCGCAAGCTGATACACGGCGAGGCCGACCTGGTGAGCCATTGCATCGCATGCAACGTCTGCCTCGACACCGCATGGTTCGGCCCGACACGATGCCTGGTCAATCCCGCGGCCGGTCGCGAAGCGACGATGCGAATCGCGCGCGCGGACGTGGTCAAACGCGTCGTCGTGGTCGGCGGCGGTCCCGGCGGCATGAGCGCCGCGCGCACCGCGGCCCAACGCGGCCATCGCGTCATCCTCTACGAACAGCACGCCAAGCTGGGCGGTGTGGCACGCATCGGCGATATCGCGCCGGGCAAGCTCCAGTACCGCTGGCTGTACGAGGATCTGACGCGCCAAGTGGCTGCGCAACCCGCAATCGAAGTGCGACTGAACACGATCGCGACCGCCGAACGGCTTGCCGACGACGGCGCCGACGCGATCGTGGTCGCAACCGGCGGCACGCCGATCGCACCCGAACTGCCGGGCGGCGCTGCGACCAACATTCCGATTTACCAGGCGCACGACGTGCTCGACGGCCGCGCCGGCCCGATCGGCAACGACGTGGTGATCGTCGGCGGCGGTTCGACCGCGTGCGAGACCGCGCTGTTCCTCAAGGAGCAAGGCAGCCTCGACGGCGAAACGGTGAAGTTTCTGCTGATCCATCGCGTCATGGACCCGGAGGAATTGCGCCAGGCCGCGCTGATCGGCCAACCCAGGCGCAAGATCACGGTGGTTCAGCGCTCGGCGCGCCTGGCGAAGGACCTCAACCGCTCGGTCCGCTGGACCTTGCTCACCGCACTGGAAACGGCCGGCGTTACGCTGCTCGCGAACAGCCAGGTGCGAGCGGTCGGCGCGGCCGAAGTGACGATCGAAATGCAGGGCGGCAACTTGCGATCCCTGCCGTGCGATACGATCGTGCTATCGACCGGCATCGTCTCGCGCTCCGAACTGGCGCCCCAGCTTCGCGCACGGCTACCCGCCGTCCCGCTGTTCGTGATCGGCGACGCGGCATCGCCGCGCCAGGCCACCGAGGCGGTCGAGGAAGGCGTGCGAATCGGCATGCAAATCTGACCATGGCGGGTCGCAAACGCAATCGGCCTTCGGCGCAAGCAACCGAAGACGACATCAAGCGCGCGGCGCGGCGGTTGTTCGCGCAGCAAGGCTTCGTTGCGACCACGATCCGCGAGATCGCGCGCGCCGCCGCAATCGAGGGCGGCTCGATCTACTATCATTTCCGCGGCAAGGACGACGTGCTGGTCGCCATCCTCGACGAGGGCAATCGAACCCTGCTTGCCGCGGCCCGCGCGGCGCTTGCCCAGGGCGGCGAGCCCGAGACGGATTTGCGCCGGCTGATCGGCGCGCATCTGCGGGTGCTCGCGGCCGATCCCGACCAGATGATGGTCGTCACGCGCGAACTGCAACGCCTGAAAGGCAAGCGCCGCGAACAGATCATTCAGCAGCGCGAAGCCTATCAACAGGTCTTCGAAGGCGTGCTCGAGCGCGGCATCGCCCAGGGCGCATTCGGCGCTTGCGACCCGAAGCTTATGACCTTCGCCATTCTCGGCCTGCTCAACAGCGTGGTGAACTGGTTTAGCGCGGCGGGCCCGAAATCGATCGACGAACTCGCAGACGAATTTACGCGCATGCTGCTCGGCGGCCTGCTCGCGAGTGCGCCGCGCATGATCGCCTGCGGTACGGCTGGGAGGTAAAGGGTGCTGGCTGGAATTCTCACGATCCGATCGGCTCTGGCCCGCGCCTGTCGTTGGAACGCCGGGCGCGCCGCATTGATCGAGGGGGATCGCACGATCACCTATGCCGCGTTCGACGACCTGACCCGGCGCATCGCGCAAGCCTATGTCGAGCTCGGCATCGGCAAGAGCGACCGGATCGCGTATCTGTGCGAAGCGACCAGCGCGCACGCCCTCGCCTACTACGCCGCGCATCATCTCGGCGCGATCACGGTCAATCTGCATTATCGCGAAACGACCGCGCACCAGGCGGATCTGCTCGCGCGCCTCGCCCCCAAGGCGATCGTCTACGACCCGGAAAAAGCCGAGGTGGCGGCACAGTTGCGCCGGCAATTTCCGAACCTTAACGCCATCTGCACCGGCGCTTCGGCCGACCCGGGCGCGCTGACGCTCGCCGATCTCATGACCCGCGCGCCGTTCGCCGGCGACATCGCGCTGCACGAAAGCGACCCCGCGGTCATCCAGCTATCCTCCGGCAGTACGGGCGTTCCGAAGGCGCTCGTGCATAGCCACGCGTCCGTTCTCGAAACATGGAGCGGCGGCATCTACATGTGGTCGGGCATCGCCGCAAAGGACCGCTTCCTCAATGCGTTCGCGCCGTCGTTCGCGGTGTGGATCGTGCACGCGGGCGCCTTCCTCAATCACGGCGCGGCGGTCGTGTTCCAAAGCCGCTGGGACGCCAAGGCGTTTCTCGCTGCGGTCGAACGGCATCAGATTACCTGCACCGCACTGACGCCGACCCAATGGCGGACCGTGCTCGACGCGAACCCCGAAGCGCATGACTTGCGGTCGCTGCGAATGGCCGCCTACCTCGGCGAGAAAATGGCGCCGGAGCGACTCAAAGAGCTTACGCAGCGTGTGTGCGGCATGTTCTGCAGCTTTTACGGCATGTCCGAATGCCTCGGGATCGGCGGCTGCGTGATCCGCAGCGACGAATGCATCGAATTGGGCAAATGGGGTTCGGTCGGCAAGCCCAGCCTGAACAGCGATCTGCGCGTCGTGGCACCGGGTGGCGCGGCGGCGGACGAATTGCCGCCCGGCGTCGTCGGCGACATCGTCGTGCGCGCCGCTTCGTTCGCGCAGTTCAACTGGGGCGACGACGCGTGGCGCAGCCGCGTGCTGACCGAGGACGGGTGGTACCGGACCGGCGATCGCGGCTACGTCGATCAAGACGGATACGTCTTCCTGGCCGGCCGCGCCGACAATTTGATCGCCACCGGCGGCATGAAGGTCGCCGCCGAGGAAATCGAACAGGTGCTGGAAACCCACGCCGCGATCGCCGCGGCGGCGGTGCTCGGCGTGCCGGACCCGCAATGGGGCGAACGGATCGTCGCTCTGGTGGTCGCGCGCGACCCGGCCTTGACGGCGGCCGACCTCGATGTCTGGTGCCGCACGGAGGACCGGCTGGCCGGATTCAAGCGGCCCAAACAATGGCATTTCGTTTCGTCGCTGCCGAGCAACAGCGTCGGCAAGCGGGATCGCCGCGCATTGGCCGCGCTGGTACCGCACGACCGCAATTTCGCAAACTGATGGCTTAGGGGAAACGCATCATGGCTGCCCGCACGGGAGCGAAATACATCGAATCGTTGAAACGCACGCGGCGCGACGTCTGGCTGCGCGGTCGCCAAATCACCGACGTGACGACCCATCCCGCCTTCACGCAGCCGATCCGCCACATCGCGCGCCTGTACGACATGCAGCACGATCCGCGGCATCGCGAGATTCTGACCTATCCGAGCCCGTCGACCGGCCAGCCGGTCGGCACCGCGTTCATGATGGCGCGCAGCCCGGCCGATCTGCACAAGCGACGCCAGGCATTCCAACTGTGGGCCGAAGCGACGTTCGGCCTGATCGGCCGGACGCCGGATTTCGTCAATACCACGCTCATGGCGTGGGCCGAATCGCCCGATGTATTCGGTCGACTCGGACCGCGGTTCAAGGACAACGTGATCCGTTACTACGAGCACGCGCGCGAAAACGATCTGTTCCTGACCCACGCCCTGATCACGCCGCAGACCGACCGCTCGAAATCCTCCGCCGAGCAAGTCGACAAGTTTCTGCATCTCGGCGTGGTCGAGGAAACCGAACGCGGCCTCGTGGTGCGCGGCGCGCGAATGCTGGTTACGCAAGGCCCGATCGTCGACGACGTGCTGGTGTTCAGCCTGCCCGGCCTCAAGGCGGGCGAGGAGCCCTACTCGATGGCGTTCGCCATCCCGGTATCGACGCCGGGCATCCGCATGATCTGCCGCGAGCCGTTCGACGAAGGCGGCCGCTCGTCGTTCGACCACCCGTTGGCGACCAACTTCGAGGAGCCGGACGCGCTGATGATTTTCGACGACGTGCTGGTGCCGTGGGACCGCGTGTTTCTGTACGGCAACCTTCAGCTCGCCAACGCGATGTATCTGGAAACCAGTCTGCGCAACCACACCGCGCACCAAACCAGCGTGCGCGGCATCGCCAAACTGGAACTCGTGATCGGCACGGCGATCGCGGTCGCCGAGGCGGTCAAGTCGGACGGCTATCTGCATGTCCAAAATATGCTCGGCGAAGCCATCGGCATGCTCGAATTGGCCAAGAGTTCGGTGGTGCGCGCGGAAGTGGAATACAGCCGCTCGGCGGCCGGCACGCTGTGCACGGGGCTGACGCCGTTGCAGCATCTGCGCGGATTCCTGCCCAAGGCCTACCCACGCGCCATCGAAATCCTGCAGACGATCGCCGCCGGCGGATTGCTCATGCTGCCGTCGGCCGCGGACTTCGGCAGCCCGATTGCCGGGCAGGTCGATCGTTTCTATCAGGGCGCCGGGGGGCTCGACGCGAAGGAGCGCGTCAAGCTGTTCAAGCTGGCGTGGGATCTGGCGGGCGATGCGTTCGGCATGCGCCAATTACAATATGAACGCTATTGGGTCGGCGATCCGTACCGGCTGGTGGCGACCAATTTCCTGAGCTACGAGCACAAAGCGCACTGCAAGTCCGTGGTCGCCAATGCGCTGGCCTGGGCCGGCGAGCCGGGCTAACGCGCGGTCTCGATCATCTGCCAGAACTCGTCGGCCTTGAGGCTGGCGCCGCCGACCAGCAACCCGTTGACGTCGTCCGCCGCCAACAACTCGGCGGCGTTGGCCGCATTGGCCGAGCCGCCATACAGGATGCGGAATTTTGCCCCGTCCTTGAAGGCGCCATTCAGCTTCGCGCGGATGAAACGGTGCACCTCGGCGACGTCGCCTTGCTTCGGCGTGCGGCCGGTGCCGATCGCCCAGACCGGCTCGTAGGCGACGACCATCTGTTCGGCGCTCAGCCCCGGCGGCAGCGAGCCGGCCAATTGCCGTTCAACCACCGACAAAGTCTGCCCGCCGTCGCGTTCGGCCAAGGTCTCACCGATGCAGACCAATGGAATCAATCCGGCCTTGTGCGCGGCCTCGGCTTTGGCCCGCACATCGGCATCGGTCTCCTTGTGATACTGGCGTCGCTCCGAATGACCGACCAAGACGTACTTCGCGCCTGCATCCTTGAGCATCGTGGCGCTGATGTCGCCGGTGTAGGCGCCGGAGTCCTTCGCGTGGCAATCCTGTCCGCCAATGGCGACCGCGCTGCTGCGCACGCGCTCGGCAATCGCGCGCAGCATCGTCGCCGGCGGACACAGCAGCACATCGCAGTGCACGATCTCGCCGCGCTCGCGCAACCGGTCGGCGATCGTGCCGGCCAGCGCCATGGCGGCCGCGCCGACGCCGTTCATTTTCCAATTTCCGGCGATCAGCGGGCGCAGCTTGCTCATGCGGCGTCGGCCTTATCGGCCATGCGTTTGGCCATCTTGGTCAGCAGATTCGGCCGCACGTTGGGCCGCGTCCACGGGCACACGGCGATGCACACGCCGCACGACGCCTCCTCGACAAAATACGGAATGCATTTGTCGAAATCGACGTACCAGCGCTCGACACCGCGCACCATCTGCTTTTCATCGGAGATCGCACCGGGCGGGCACGCATTCATGCACACCTGGCAGTTGGCGCAGAATTCGTCGGCGCCGAAGCGATCGGGCGCCTTGGCGCTCGGTGTCAGCGGCATGTCGGTAGTGACGCCGGCCAGCCGGAAACCGGAGCCGAACTGCCGGCTGATCATCGATCCGTGCTTGCCGAGTTCGCCCAGGCCGGAGGCGATGGCCGGCGGGATCAGCAGCAGCGCATCGGCCGACGGGCCCGGATAGGCGCGCGCGCTATACCCTTGCGACCGGATCCAATTGGCCAGCGCGAACGACGCTTTCGTGCCGCGCGCATATTGCAGTCCCACATCGGTGATGCCGGCGCCGTTATGTTCGTTCGACGGCACTTGCTTCAGCTGATCGTAATTATGCGCGAACCCCAGCACGACGACCCAGGGATCCTTGATCTCGTAGCCTTGGAATACCCAGAGCGGATCGAGCGGCGTCATGCCGACCGCATCGGCGTCGTGGCTCAGCGCGAATTGCCTGACCGCTTCCGCAAGCTCCTCGGGCGTGCCTGCCCGCCGCGTCGGCGCTATCGGCGCCAGTTCGGGATGCTGATACGCGGCGCGGAACATTTCGCCGGCGCCGGGGCATTTGCGCGAACTCTTGCGCGCTTCGACCTGCAGGTCGCCGTATGGATGCTGATCGGGCGGATGCCAGAAGAACGGCGACGGGCGCCGCGGCGCGGTTTCGCCCAACCCGTTGAGCGGATTTCCCGAAACGCGCAACAAGGCCAGCGTCTCGGGTTTCGGCACGAATTTCTCGGTCACGTTGGTCACCATGCTGCCATCACGTCCGACGATCCCGGGATGTGCCGGGTCGGTCGGGGGGCAACCTTGTATCAATTTCCGCGCCCGGCGTTAAGGCCAAAGCCGCCGCGCGCGCCCCGACGGCGTGTTTTTTATCGCGTATTTGCAAGAACTTGCTCCGGTTGCGGGCGCCCGGCCCTGCCCCTATGATGCGCCCCCTTCCGGACCCCCAAATCAGCCGAGGCCCCGTTCATGCCGTTGATGCAAAACCTGCGCCAAAAATCGCGTTCCTGGATCGGGTACGCCTTGGGCGCGCTGCTGATGGTCATGTTCGGCGCCTGGGGCATTTCGGATTTCCTCAGCCCGCGCGCCAATCCGGGTGCGGCCGTGATTACGGTCGGCGACGTCAACATATCCGGCCAGCAGTTCGAGGCCGAGTATCGCCGCGCGGTCGAGCGTTACGAACAGCAGTTGAACACGACGCTCGATTACCGCACGGCCAAGCTGCTCGGCGTCGTCAACCAGGTCGCCAGCTCGCTCGCGCAGGGCGCCCTGTACGATCTCGCGGCCAAGGATCTGGGCTTGACCGCGTCCGCCGAAACGCTGCTGCGCGACATCCAGAACACCACCGCGTTCCAGATCAACGGCACGTTCGATCGGCGCACCTATACCAACGCTCTGGCCAACGCGCGCCTGTCGCCCGCGGGCTACGAACAGCTTCGTCGGCAAGAGCTGATCCGCGATCAGCTGCTGCAAAGCGTGGCGAGCCTCAATCATGTGCCCGACGCTTACGTCAAACGCCTGTACTCGTTTCTTTACGAGAAACGCACATTCGATGTCGCCTTCGTGCTGGCGGCCGCCATCAAGGAAGTGCCGAAGCCGACCGACGCCGACCTGGAAAAATTCCACAAGGACCATGCCAAGGATTTCACCGCGCCGGAATATCGCAAGCTGACCATCGTCGGCATCAAAGCGGCCGATTTCTTCAAGACCGTGGCGGTCAGCGACGAAGACGTTGCCAAGTCGTACGAAGCGCGGCAGCGCGAATTCGCCGAGCCGGAAAAGCGGACCGTCCTGCAGTTCATCGTCAAGGACGAAGCGACCGCGAAGAAGGCCGAAGCCGAATTGAAGGAAGGCAAGTCGTTCGACGAAGTCTCCAAGGCGCACAGCAACGGCGCGCCGATTCCGCTCGGCAAGGTTGCCCGCGCCGAGTTGCCGGCGCCGGAGAACGTGCGCGAGCTGGTGTTCAAGCTCGCGAAGGACGCCGTGTCCGCGCCGGCTCAGTCGCCGCTGGGCTGGCACCTGTTCAAGGTGACCGAAATCGAACCGGAGAAAGTCAAGCCGCTGGCGGAGGTCAAACCGCAGGTGCTGAACGACCTGCAGCGCCGCGCCGGCGCCAAGGCGTTCGAGAAGCTGCGCGACGAATTGGACGATTTGCTCGGCGGCGGCAACAAGCTCGAGGAGATCGCCGAGAAGCTCAAACTGAAGCTGGTGAAGGTCGACGCCATCGACGGCAAGGGCAAGACGCCGAAAGGCGAAGACTTCAAGGACATCCCCGAGGGCAATATCCTGGCCAAGGCATTCGAAACCAAGCAAGGCACCGACAGCGGCGTCGTCACCCAGCAGGACACCAGCTTCTGGGTGGTGCGCGTGGAGGAAGTCACGCCGTCGGCGCTCAAGCCGCTGGATCAGGTGAAACCGGCGGTCACCACGGCTTGGGAAAACGGCGAGCGCACGAAGCTGGCCAAGGCCGAGGTCGACAAGCTGGTCGAGCAGGCCAAGGGCGGCAAGTTCGCCGAAGTCACCAAGGCGGCCGGCCTCACCGTCAAGACGACCAAGCCGCTGACGCGCGCGGACCAGGTCAATGTCGAGGACAATCTCTCCCAATCGCTGCAGGACAAGCTGTTCGACGCCAAGAAGGACGATGTCGTGTGGGCCGAGGTGCCCGGCGGCTATGCGTTCGGCGTCGTGCGCGAAATCACCGCGATCGAGGCCAACCCGGCCGACGAGAACTACAAGAAGCTCAAGACGAGCATGCAGAATTCGTTGAACAACGAATCGGTTCAGGAGTTTCTCGCCGTGATGCGGACGAAGTTCCCGATCCGCATCGACGAAAAAGCCATCGACGCATTGTTCATGCAGCGCTGATTTGGGGTCCGCGACGTCGAGATAACGGCGGCGGCGATGCCGAGCATCCCCGCCGCTGTTTCTTTTACGCTCAGTCTTTCGCCGCCGATTGCCGGGTGCTGGCCTGGTTTTGGATCAGCGCCGAAATCGGCACGAATGCGATGCCGCGTTTCTTGGCATCCGGCAGCCAGGTTTGCAGCGCCGCCAGGGTGGCGTCGTCGGCGCGCGCAATGCCGACGGCGTAGCCGCGCTTGCGGGCGATGTCCTCGAGCCGTTTGAGCTGCGCGTCCACGGCCGAATTCTTGCCCGCCTCGACGAACACGTCACGCGCGACGTACGGCACGTTGGCTTTCTGCGCGGTCGCCTGGGCGGTGCTTTTGCCGGTGGTCACCGCATCGACGAACAGCACGCCGCGCTTGCGCGCGTCGCCCATGACCACGGACATGCGCGCCGGGTCGGCGGTGAATTTGCTGCCCATGTGATTGGCGACCCCGACATAGCCGTTGAACCGCGACAAGTGCCAGTCGAGATTCTTGCGGATCTCATCGTTGCTCTGTTTGACCGTGAGCGCGCGCGGGCCCGGGTCGACGCTGCTGCTGGTCGGCTCCATCGGCACCAGCGCCAGCAATTCGTGGCCCGCCTTGCGGGCCGCGGCCGCCTGCGTATCCAGATCCTTGCTGCCCTTGGCGCTGAGTCCCAGCGTCAGCGTCGCCGGCAGTTTGGCGACGCGCGCGGTGCGCCTGGGATCGCTGCCCAGATCGTCGACGATGATCGCGATCATCGGCCGTCCCGCCGGGTCGACCGCGGTCGCGGCGAATTTGCGCCAGGCCGGCGCCGCCGCATCGACCGTCGCCTTGTTTTTCGGCTCGTCCGCCTTGGCCGGTTCCTTGGCCGGTTCCTTGGCTGGCTCCTTGATCGGCTCCGGCTTCGTAGCCTCGAGCTTGACCGGATCGCGGCGCGGATCGGATTTCGGCAGCGCGGCTTGTGCCTTGTCGGTTTTCGCCTTGTCGGCGGGGGCTTTATCGGCCGGCGGGCGGGTCGCCTGCGCTTTATCGACCGAAGCCTTATCGGAAGAAGGCTTGACGCCATTCGGCTGCTGCGGAGTCATGTCCTCGGGCTTGGCCGCAGACTGCTGGATGATCGGGCGCTTTTGCGTTTGCGCAAGCATCCGGTCGGCCGCCACGGCGCTGGGCCCCGACCACTGGCCGAGCGCGAAACCGATCATGCCGCCCAGCAGCAGCACCATCGTGCCGGCGATCGCGTGTTGCTTCGGCATCGCGCCCAGATAGGTGCGTGCCTGTTCCCCGCTATAGCGCGCGCCATCGGCCAGGCGACGGCTGACCGATCCCAAGCCGTCGGTCAGGCCACCGAGCCCGTTTTCGGTCGCCGCGCGCACCCGGTCGGCCAGACTGCGGCGACCGTTCGCGGGGCCAAACGCATCCTCCCGATACGAATGCTCGAGTTGTTCCGGCGCGTAATCCATCAGCCGGTCGTCGGCCGACGGCGGCGGCACGGCGCGGTCGCGGACCGGAATACGCATCGCCCGCTCGTCGTCCGCAGCGGGATCGACCGCTGGCTGTATCGGATGTCCGAGCGAAATCGTCGCGCCCGGTTGCTGATAGCCGGGACGCGCTGGCGATTGGTTCTGCACCGGCTGCGAAAACAGCGGCGGTTGGCGTTCGTTGGTCATGGTGTTCCTCTGTCGCGAAGACGAACAGCCTGAATATTAAGAAATATTTGCGAATCTGGCGAGCGAAATTAGCGTTTGTCTTGCCATTTATTATACATCGTCTTTGGCTAGTCTAGCCAAGACGCGCGCGGAGACAGTAAAACATCTGCGTTGAATCAATAAGTTATAAGATCGATCTTAATTTTATCTGCGAAATTCGAGTCCATCGCAGTATTCTAATATATTACTTTGAATTTATTCGCTATATAATTGAAATAACAAGATTATTTTTACCAACGTAAAATTCGCGCCCCGACCACGCCGGTCACCGTCGCGACCAAGCCACCCGCGAGCGTGTACCAAACGATGACGAACAGAGGCGAGTCGTCCGTACAGTTGAGCGCATAGAGCGCCGCAGCGCTGGCGGCCGCAAGCATACCCGCGGCAGCACCCGCCAGCCCGGGACGGGTCGGCGCGCCGCGCCGCAACGCAAACAGCACGACGATCGCCGGCGCGATCGACAGCAGCGGGATCAGGGTCAGACACGAGGCGACATTGGAGCCGATCAGGCGGGCCGACCAGCTGGCCGGCGCGGTGACCGCCAACTCGACGATCGACGCCGCAACGATCGCACCGGCGACGCCGAGCAGCGCCCAGCGCCAGCCGCCCAACCGCGCGCCGGGCCGCGCCAAGCGGAGCACGCAGCCACAGGCGGCGACTGCCAAGGCAACCACCAGCGCAACCTTGAAAACGAAGCGCGGCGATTCGAGGGCAGCCGCGATGTCCGGCCGCAAGCCGATGAACGCGAAAAACGCAGCCGCGGCAACTGCCCAGCCGGACAACCAGGCCAGCGAAACGATGCGTGGCAGTGGCAGCGCGCCAGCGGCGCCTTTATCCGCTGCCAGGGCGGCGATCAGTTCGTCGGTTTTCATTCCGGCACACTCCGATAGCGCGCGGCCAGCAGCTTCAAGCTTCGATGCAATGTCACACGCACGGCGACCTCGCTCATGCTCATCCGTTCGGCCGTTTCGCGCACGGTGTAACCGGCCATGGAAATCGACTGCACGATTTCGCGCTGGCGCGCGTTGAGCTGCGCCATAAGCCGTTCGACATCGTGCGCGACGGCGTCGAACGCCGGCGGCGTCGCGGTCGCCACCGCGTCGACGTCGCCCGACAGGGCGTCCAACGACACCTCGGCCCGTCGCCCCCGCCGGCGCAGCGCGTCGAGCAATTTATGACGTGCGATCGCGGTCACCCAAGGCGCCACCGGTTCGGTGCGCAACCACGTGTGCCGCTTCAAATGCACCGCCAGCAGCGTTTCCTGCACGACGTCCTCGACCTCCTCGCCGCCCAGCCCGACCCGCGCAAAGCCGCGGCGTGCCTGTGCGCGCAGTGCGTCCGCCAACGACTCCAGCAAGCGGCGATAGGCGTCGGCGTCGCCGTCGACGGAAGCGCGCATCAGCGCGTCCCACTCACGTTCGCGCCGGTTCCGTTCAGACCCTTGTCGATCCAAGCCGTCCTCGAAGGTTCTTCGCGCGGCAATACGGATTCGTTACATGCCGCCGCCAGTGTTCACGCCCCGCCATCGAAGCGATCAGGAAATCGTGATCAGTGTAACGAAGCGCGGGGCCGTGGCGAAGGACTCCGCGTAGGTCCGATTCCGGACGTTCTCAGAAGGAGGCTTTATCATGAATCGTCGTACGCTCAATCTCGCCCTGGCCAGTTCGCTCGTCTCGGCCCTCGCCCTCGCCGCGGCACCCGCCGCCATCGCGCAGGACGCCGGCAAGGAAAAGTGCTTCGGCGTCGCGCTCAAAGGCAAGAACGATTGCGCCGCGGGTCCGGGCACGACCTGCGCCGGCACCTCGAAAGTCGATTACCAGGGCAATGCCTGGAGCTACGTCGCCAAGGGCACATGCGACAAGATGGCGTTGCCGGGCGGCCGCAAGGGCTCGATGATGTCGCTGACCCGCGACGTGCCGAAAAGCTAATGGACCAGGCCGGTCGCACGGACGCCGACCCCGCACCCGCCGCCCGTTCCACCGGGCGGCGGCAGGCGGCGTCGTCCGTGCCGCCGCGCGCATCCGCGCACGGCACGCGCGCAACGCAAGTCGGCGTCGGTCTCAAGGCGCTGCATTATCGCACCATTCTCGAGTCGCGGCCGACGCTCGGATTCTTCGAAATTCACGCCGAGAATTACATGGGCGCCGGCGGCCCACCGCATCGCTATCTGGAGGCGATTCGCGCCAACTACAAACTCTCGATCCACGGTGTCGGCTTGTCGCTCGGCGGCGCGGCGCCCTTGGATGTCGCGCATTTGCGCCGACTGCGCGCGCTGATCGACCGCTACCAGCCGGATTGGTTTTCCGAGCATCTGGCGTGGTCGGTGCAGGACGGCGCCTACCTCAACGACCTGCTGCCGATTCCCTACACCGACGATGCGCTGGCGCATGTGTGCGACCGCATCGACCAGGTTCAGGCCGCGCTCGGCCGGCCCATGCTGCTGGAGAACCCGTCCACTTATGTATCTTATCGAGACAGCGCGATCGCCGAACCGGATTTCCTCGCCGCGATCGCCGCGCGCACCGGCTGCGGTCTGCTGCTCGACGTCAACAACGTGGCCGTATCTGCCACCAATCACGGCTTCGATCCGTTCGCGTATCTCGACCGGTTTCCGGCCGCGCGGGTCGGCGAGATTCACTTGGCGGGCTACGCAAGCTCGCAGGACGCGCGCGGCAACCCGCTGTTGATCGATGCGCACGGATCGGCGGTCGCCGCCGACGTGTGGCGATTGTACCGCCATGCCGTCGCGCGCACCGGGCCGGTTGCGACGTTGATCGAATGGGACAACGACGTGCCCGAATGGTCCGTGCTGTATGCCGAAGCGCAAATGGCCGCCGCCTGCGCGCGTATCTGCCCGCCGGAGGATCGCCATGTCGCACGCACTCGCTGAAGTCCAGCGCGCATTTCGCACCGCACTGCTCGATCCGGCAGCACCGGTGCCGGATGGAATCGACGGCCGCGACGGCCGGCCCGATGAGAAACGCTTCGCGGTGTACCGCAATAATGTGGCGGTCAGCCTGATCGAGGCGCTCAAGGCACGGTTTCCGGTCACCTGTCGATTGGTCGGGGAAGCGTGTTTCGTCGCCCTGGCGCGCGACTTCGTCGCCGCCCACCCGCCCCGCTCGCCGTTGATCCACGATTACGGCGGCGACTTCGCCGAGTTCATCGCCCCGCTGCCGCCGTCGGAGGACGTGCCGTACCTGGCCGACATCGCGCGTCTCGAAGATGCCTGGAACGTCGCGTACAACGCGGCCGAAGCCGAACCGCTCGCACTACGATCGCTGGCGGCAATTCCGGGCGACCGGTTGGCCGATATCCGGGTCAGCCTGCACCCGACGCTGCGCCTTGTCGTCTCGGCTTGGCCGGTGGCGTCGATCTGGCATGCGCACCAAGGCGACGGCGAGCCGACCCCGCCCGCGCGCTGGCACGGCGAAAACGTGCTCGTGGTTCGGCCCGACGCGGACGTGGCGCTGCGTTGCCTGCCGCCGGGGGCGGTGCCGTTCATCGAAGCGCTAAGCAGCGGCCGGGATCTCGGCGCGGCAGCGGCGGCGGCGCTCGCCGTGCAAGCCGATTTCGATCCGGGTGCCGCGCTCGTCGAACTGATCGAGAGCGGCGCCGTAACGGAGATCGAACTGCCCACTGAAATGGAGAATCGCAGGTGAACCGGTCCATCCACGCCGAGCCGGCCTCGAGCGCCCGCATCACCCTCGCCCGCGGCATCGAACGCGGCGACCGGCTGCTCGCCCGGATACCGAAGTCGCTGGTCCAGGTGGCGTTGCGCGTTGCCGTCGCCGTGCCGTTCTGGCGCTCCGGGCTGACCAAGTGGGACGGATTCCTGCAGCTCTCCGAGAATGCCGTGCTGCTGTTCACGGAGGAGTTCAAGCTGCATCTGTTTGGTTACGAAATTCCCTACCCGTGGCCGAAACTGATGGCGTACCTGTCGGGCGGCTTCGAGATTTTGTTGCCGATCCTTTTGGTGCTCGGCTTGGCGACGCGCTTTGCGGCGCTCGGCATTTTCGCGATGACCGCGATCATTCAGATCACCATCCCCGACGGCTGGGCGAACTTCCATCTGCCGTGGGCGGCGATGGCATTGGCGGTCATGGCGTATGGCGGCGGCGCGCTGTCGCTCGACCGGCTGATCGCGAAGCTGTACCGCGGCCGCTGATTTCCGCTACAGGCGCACGTTGCGCAGGCGCAATGCGTTGGCGATCACCGAAACCGAACTGAGGCTCATCGCCGCCGCCGCGATCATCGGGCTCAGTACGATGCCGAAGAACGGGTATAGCACCCCCGCCGCGATCGGCACGCCGATCGCATTATAGACGAACGCGAAGAACAGATTTTGCCGGATATTGCCGAGCGTGAGCCGGCTGAGCCGGCGCGCCCGCACGATGCCCGCCAGATCGCCTTTGAGCAGCGTGATGCCCGCGGTTTCCATCGCGAGGTCCGTGCCGGTGCCCATGGCGATACCGACCTGGGCCTGTGCCAGCGCGGGCGCGTCGTTGATGCCGTCGCCGGCCATGGCGACGATACGGTCCTGGTGCTGCAGTTTCTTGACCACGGCCGCCTTGCCCTCGGGCAGTACTTCCGCCTCGATGCGCGTGATGCCGAGCTGCCGGCCGATTGCCTCGGCGGTGGCGCGGCTGTCGCCCGTCACCATGACGATCTCGATGCCGTCGGCCCGCAACTCGTCCAGGATCTTCTTGGCGTTCGGCTTGACCGTGTCGGCCACCGCCAGCACGCCGATCGCGGTGCGGTCGGCGGCGACGAACATGAGACTCTCGCCCGGCTCGCGATGCGGTCGCGCCTGACGCGCCATTTCGGTCGTATCGACACCCGCTTCCAGCAACATGCGCGCGTTGCCGACGACCACCGGGTGCCCGGCCACCACGCCGACCACACCCTTGCCGACGGCGGCGCGGAACAGATCCAGTTTATCGAGTTCGACGCCGCGTTCCTTGGCCGCCTCGACCAGCGCACGCGCCAGCGGATGTTCGCTGCCCTGCTCCAAGCTGGCGGCAAATCGCAACACGCTGCGCTCGTCGCTGCCGGCGGCCGGCATGATGCGCGTGACGCGGGGCTTGCCTTCGGTCAGCGTGCCGGTCTTGTCGACCAGCAGCGTATTGACGTGCGCCATGGTCTCGAGCGCCTCGGCATCGCGCACCAGCACGCCGGCGCGTGCGCCGCGCCCGGTGCCGACCATGATCGACATCGGCGTGGCTAGGCCCAGCGCGCACGGACAGGCGATGATCAGCACCGCAATCGCGCTGACCAGGGCGAAGGCGAGCTTCGGCTCCGGCCCGAAAATGCCCCACGCGACCGCCGCCGCGATCGCCACCAAAATCACCACCGGCACGAACCAGGCCGCGACGCGATCGGCGACGCGCTGGATCGGCGCCCGGCTGCGCTGCGCCTCGCCGACGATGGCGACGATGCGCGCCAGCATCGTATCGGCACCGATCTTTTCCGCGGTCATGACGAAGCTGCCTTCGGCATTGACGCTGCCGCCGACCACTTTGGCGCCTGGTTTCTTGGTTGCCGGCATCGGCTCGCCGGTCAACATGGATTCGTCGACATGCGATTCGCCGTCGACGACGACGCCGTCGACCGGCACGCGTTCGCCGGGCCGCACGCGCAGCTTGTCGCCGACGCGCACTTGTTCGAGCGGCACATCGGTTTCGTTGCCGTCGCGCTCGACGCGGCGGGCGGTTTTCGGTTGCAGGCCGAGCAGCTCGCGCAAGGCGCGGCCGGTCGCGGCGCGGGCACGGAGTTCCAAAACCTGGCCGAGCAGCACAAGTGTGACGATGACGGCGGCGGCCTCGAAATACAGCGCCACCTGCCCGTGCGCGTCGCGAAATGCGGCCGGGAATATCGTCGGCGCAAGCACCGCGGCCACGCTGTATAGATAGGCGACACCGGTGCCGATGCCGATCAGCGTAAACATGTTGAGGTGCATTCGGCGCAGCGATGCGGCCGCGCGCACGAAGAACGGCCAGCCGCCCCACAATACGACCGGCGTCGCCAGCGCGGCCTCGATCCAAGGCCATTGCCCGTGCGGCACGAAGCCCGCCAGATCGTAACCCAACACATGCATCGACATGGCGGCGGCGAAGATCGGCAGCGTCAGCACCAGGCTGACCCAGAAACGCCGCGTCATCGAGACCAGTTCGGGATTCGGCCCCGCTTCGGCCTCAACTGTGCGCGGCTCCAGGGCCATGCCGCATTTCGGGCACGCGCCGGGTTGGTTGCGCACGATTTCGGGGTGCATCGGGCAGGTGTAGACGAGCTTGCTCGCGGCAAGCTGCGGGGCCGCCGGTTCGAGCGCCATGCCGCATTTCGGACAGTCGCCCGGCTTGGCCTGGGAAACTTCAGGGTGCATCGGGCACGTATACTGGCCGCCCGGCAGCGCCGGCGCGGTCGCAACGCCATGCTTGGCGTGGCCCTGATGCGAATGGACATGATGTGCATGCCCGTGATGCGAATTTCCGAGCGCCGCGGTGTTTTGGCCGCCGGGCTTCTCATGGTCGGCATGGCAGGACGGGCCGTGTTCGTGTTCCCGCTGATGCCCCAGAGCCACCGTTTCCGTCCTGTTGCTGCTCTTCTCCTCAACCATCGGCGGGCCTTTCGCACTAAGCTTGCACTGGGGCAATATGGGCCGTTGCCGCGCTGCGAGCAATGCGCGCGCGACAAGACGGTTAATCCTGGCTCAAGATTGGTGCGGAAGTATGGCGCGGCTCACTCACTTCGACGACAAAGGCAAGGCTCGCATGGTCGATGTCTCGGCCAAGGCGGCAACCGAGCGCGTGGCAGTGGCGAGCGGTGCCGTGCTGATGCGGAAGGCGACGTTGCAGCTCATTCGGGCTGCCGGCGTCAAGAAAGGCGATGTGCTGTCGGTGGCGCAATTGGCCGGCATCATGGGCGCCAAGAAAACCCCGGACCTGATCCCGCTGTGCCATCCGATTCCGATCACCGGCGTCTCGGTGGCCTTGCGCTGCGACGCCAAGCGCAGCGCGGTCGACATTGTCGCCACGGTAAAAACCACCGGGCGCACCGGCGTCGAGATGGAAGCGCTGACCGCCGTCGCCACCGCGGCGCTCACGGTGTACGACATGTGCAAATCCGTCGATCGCGGCATGACGCTCACCGACATTCGGCTGGAATCCAAGGATGGCGGCAAGTCCGGCAGCTACAGGCGCGGCAAATGATTTCCGTCGCCGAAGCCCGCAAAAAAATCCTCGACGTCTTCGCGCCGCTGGCCGCCGAAGATGTCAGCCTGGCGGATGCCATGGGCCGCGTACTCGCCGTCGATGCGATCTCGCGCGTAACGCAGCCGCCGGCCGACGTCTCGGCCATGGACGGGTACGCCGTGCGCGCGGTCGACGTGGCCAAGGTTCCTGCGACCCTCAAGCTGATCGGTGCCGCCCCCGCCGGTCGCGCTTTCGCCGGCAAAGTCGGCGCCGGCCAGGCGGTGCGGATATTTACCGGCGGGCCGGTGCCGGACGACGCCGACGCGGTCGTCATCCAGGAAAACACCGACGCCAGCGGCGATACCGTGATCGTCAAGGAAGCCTCGGCGCAAGGCCGCCATATCCGCCCCGCCGGACAGGATTTTCGCGCCGGCGATACCGGCCTTCGCGCCGGCCGCAAGCTGACCGCCCGCGATATCGGGCTGGCGGCGGCGATGAACCTGCCGTGGCTGAGCGTGCGGCGCAGACCGCGCGTCGCGATACTGGCGACCGGCGACGAGGTTGTGCGGCCGGGCGATCCGCTGGGACCGGACCAGATCGTCAGCTCGAACACCTGGGCGCTCGCCGCGTTCGTTCGATCGCGCGGCGGCGAGGCGATCAACCTGGGCATCGCCGCCGATACGCGCGATTCGGTGATCGCGTGCGCGCGCGGTGCGGCCGGCTGCGACCTGCTGGTGACCTCGGGCGGCGCCTCGGTCGGCGAGCACGATCTGGTGCAGTCCGCGCTGGGCGCGCTCGGACTCAAGGTCGAGTTCTGGAAAATCGCCATGCGGCCGGGCAAGCCGCTGATGTTCGGGCAATTGGGGCCGCAGGTCGGCGAAGCAATGTTTCTCGGCCTGCCCGGCAATCCGGTGTCGGCGCTGGTGTGCGCCTTGCTGTTTTTGGGCCCGGCGCTCGATCGCATGCTCGGCCTGCCCGATGCCCCGGCGGCGACGCAGACCGCGCTGCTCGGTAACGACCTGCGCGCCAACGACGGGCGCGAGGATTATCTGCGCGCCACGCTCGTCCGCGAACCCGGCGGCGAGTCGATCGCAACGCCATTCGCCACGCAGGACAGTTCCATGCTCTCGCGCCTGGCCGCCGCCGATTGTTTGATCGTGCGCGCGGCGAATGCGCCCGCGGCGAAAAAGGGCGAGCGCGTCGCCATCATTCCGTTGGCGGTTGCCGGCAACGGACTATAGGCCACGCTACTGCCGCGGCTTGATCGGGCAGTTGGCTTCGCGCGAGACCAGATCGAACACGAACAGGAATTTCGCCATGCCGGTCAGCACCGCCGCCGTCATGCCGAGTTCGACGATCTGCCCGTCGTCGAAATGGCGCCGCAGCGTGGCGTAGATTTCCGGCGTGAGTTCGCCGGACATGTTCTGCATCGCCATCTGTTCGGCCAGCATCATGACGCCGCGCTCGCGGTCGTCGAAGCATTCGGCGTTTATGTCCCAGATCGAATCGATCTGTTCCTGCGTCACGCCCGAATCGCGCGCCGCCTTGGTGTTGTTGCGGTTGCAGTACGCGCAGCCGTGCAGCGTGGAGAGCTTGAGCCGCAGCAACTCCTTCATGCGCCGCTCGATGCGGCCACTGTGGAACACGGTCTTGTAGAAATCGTCGTAGTACCAGCGGAGCATCTCCGGCGCGTTCGCGGCGACCTGCAGGAAGGTCGCTTCCTCGCGCTCGCGTTCGGCAGTTTGCGCGGCTTCGCGCCAGCGCGGCGCCATGGCGTTCTTGTCGACCAGCGGCAGCAACGGATTCGGCATGCGGGATTTCCTTCGGACTGCGGACGTGAACCAGCACGCAAGATAAGCTGGGCGACGCGGCAAACGAACAAGCGCGTTTGCATTTCCGACCTGCCGCCCGCTTGCCGCCGGAAAACCGCTTGACCCCCCAAAAGAACTAAACTAGAACATACAATATGGTTGCCCTTTTGTTCCAGATATAGGGGGTTAACCGGCCAATAATTGGGGCGGCCCAGAAACGCGGCCCTTTCGGAGGCTTAAATGCTTACGCGCAAACAGCACGAATTGCTGGTTTTCATCAACGACCATCTCGGCAAATCGGGCGTCTCGCCGTCGTTCGACGAGATGAAGGACGCACTCAAGCTGAAATCCAAATCCGGCATCCATCGGCTGATCACCGGCCTCGAGGAACGCGGCTTCATCCGTCGGCTGGCGCACCGCGCGCGCGCGCTCGAAGTGGTGCGCATGCCGGAGACGGCGGCGTACGGTTCGCGCGCCGAAGCGCCGGCGGCCAATCGCAAGTTCCAGCCCAACGTCATCAAGGGCAGTTTCCGCAACAACCTGACCGGCAAGTCGGTCGCGCCCGTAACGTCCGCCGCCGCCAACAGCAACGTGGTCGAACTGCCGCTCTACGGCAGGATCGCCGCCGGTACGCCCATAGAAGCCCTGCGCGATACCTCCAACCATATCGACGTGCCGGCCAGCATGCTCGGCCGCGGCGACCATTACGCGCTCGAAGTCGACGGCGATTCGATGATCGAAGCCGGCATCATGGACGGCGACACGGTGGTGATCGAACGCTGCGAGCGGGCCGAGAATGGCGCCATCGTGGTGGCGCTGATCGAGGACAACGAAGTCACGCTCAAGCGCCTGCGCCAGCGCGGCAACTCGATCGCGCTCGAACCCGCCAACAAGAAATACGAAACCCGCATTTTCGGGCCGGAGCAGGTCAAGATCCAGGGCAAGCTCGTCGGGCTGATGCGGAAGTTCTGATTTCGTCACCGGATTTTCGTTCCAGCAAACGCGCGGCCTTCGGGTCGCGCGTTTTTGTTTTGCAGTTTCAAATTGTCATCCCGGCCGAAGCGCAGCGAAGAGCCGGGATCCAGGGGTCGTTCGTCCGCCGCGATGGACCCCGGATCGGCGCGCCAAGCGGCGCTTGTCCGGGCCGACAATATCGGCACGCGCCGCGCCGAGAAACGTAACATTTGTAACAAATACACTTTTACCCTTGATTGCGCGGACGCGAATATAATATGCACCGGCGCCGCGCGATCCGATCCGCGCGGATCGCTCTTAGCATCGTCAATCATGTGCATAAACGCGGTCGGACTCGCGCCGAGATTTTTCAACCCTAAGGGTACCCCTACCCTAATGGTGAAAAGCGTAACATCGGTAACATTCCTTAGGGTGGCGGCGCCCGTGGGCCGGCGCGCTCACCGCCGTTCCGCGGTGCGGCGCCATGGCAGCGGCTTCTCCGGCTCCAGTTTCAGCACCCACGGCCGCTCGCCCCGACGGTCGCGCACGGTTTCGATGCGCAGCCGGTCGGCGTCGAACCACAACGCGTAGCTGCCGTTGCGCAGCAGGGCCGCGCGGTCGATCAGTTGCGCCGGGGTCAGGCATGTGGCGGGGGCCGCGATCGGCGTGAGAATGAGCGTCGCGCGCCGGCAATCTTCGTCGAACGCGGCGCGGTCGCGCACCATGGCCACGACATGCACGCCGTGGCGATAGATGCAGCCGTGCGGGTCGCAAGCCAGGCGCGGGTTGCTCATGTCGCCGTCGTCGGGCCAGAGCGGCCGATCGGTCTGCCCGTCGCGCTGCAGCCAGACATCGCTGCGGAACCGGTTCCCGCGCGGCTGCGACAACAGAAGGCTGCCGCGCTCGTCGCGCACCGCGATCAACTGCCCGTCGCCGGCGATCAGCATGTCGGGCTGGCGCACCAGCAGCATCGAGCCGAAGCCGAGGATCGCAACCGGCGCGCCGAGCCAGCGCCATTTCCGCCGCCAGATGACGAGCCATAAGCCGCCGAGCGAAGCCAGCGCCAGGCCGAAACTCGGCATCGCCGGCATCGTCTGCACGGCGCCCGGCCAGGCGGCAACCAGTTCCGCGCTCCACACGATGACATCGACGCCCCAGCCCATCGCGATCAGCGGATAGGTCTCGAGGCCGAGCGGCATCAGCAGCATGGCGATCAGGCCCCACGGCATGACCCAGAACGACGAGATCGGCACCGCGATCATGTTGGCGGCCACGCCGTACAGCGCGTACCGGTTGAAATGAAAGATCGCATACGGCGCGGTCGCCAGACCGGCGATGAAACTGGTCGCCGCGATCAGCGCGAGCGTCATGGCGATCTGCCCGAGCCAACCGCGGCCTCCGCTCCATTCGCCGAGACGCGCACGCAGCGACTCATACATGGCGATCAGCGCGATCACCGCGGCGAACGACATCTGGAAACTCGGGCCGAGCATCGCTTCCGGCGACACCAGCATGACCGTCGCCGCCGCCCACGCCGCCAGGCGCATCGAGATCGCCACGCGGTCGAGCAGCACGCCAAGCACCACGATGGCGAGCATCAGCACGGCGCGCTGCGTCGGCACCGACGAGCCGGAAATCACCATGTACAGGAACGCCACGAGCAGCGACGCGACGGCCGCCCATTTCTTGATCGGATAGCGCAGCGCGAGCGGCGGTATCAGCGCCAGAAGAATGCGCAGCGCTGCGAACACGAAACCGGCGACCAGTGCGATGTTCATGCCCGAAATGGCGAGCAGATGCGCCAAGCCGGCGTCGCGGATCGCCGCCATGGTCGCCTCGGGAATCGCGCTGCGCTCGCCGGTGATCAACGCCGCGGCGATCGGACCGTTGACCGCGTCGAGCGGCGCCTTGATGCGTTCGCTCATGACGTGTCGCAACTTGGTCAGCGCGACCACGAAACCGGCGTGGAGCACCGGCGGATCCTCGATGACGCGCGGCGCGCTCAAGGTGAAGCCGGTTGCACCCAGCCGTGCGAAATACGAATAGAACTGGAAATCGAACGCGCCCGGCGCCGCGGGCGCCGACGGCGGCAGCAGGATGGCGCGCACGGCGATGCGCTGGCCCGGGCGCAGCGTCGCCTCGGCGCGGACGCGGATGCGAATCCGCTCCGGTGTGCGTTCGGCCGACAGGCCGGGCACGCTCAACCGGTCCAAGGTCAGCCGATAGCCTTTTTCGAGCGCGTCGAACTCAAGCACGCGGCCGTTGATTTCGACCGGGCCGACGCGCTCGGTCAGCATCGGCGCCGCAATCAGCGCGGTGCGCCATTGCGTGGTGGCGAATCCCAGGCTCGCGGCACAGCATGCGGCGGCGACCGCCAGCCAGCCGAGACTTGCGCGCGACGCCAGTACAAATAGCAGCGACAGGATCAGAAACGACGCCCCGATCCAGGACGGCGGCTCGCTCGGCAAACTGAAATACGCGGCGATGCCGGCCCCCATGGCAACCGGCAGCCACAATATCCACCGGCTGCGCTCGGCCGCCCAGGCCCGCGCCCACGCATCGGCGCGGAATCGCCAAGCGGGCGCGCGTGCCACGGCGCCGTCGTGCCGGTCCCGTCGGGCGGTCGAAGCGTCCACGCCAGTCCCCCAAGCCGGGTGCGCCGGGCGATTCGGTATGCTAGAACCCGCCCGCCTCCGTTCCGGCCCTCTTTTTCATACGATTCGAGCGTCATGACCGTTGTCACCCGATTTGCCCCTTCGCCGACCGGATTCCTGCACATCGGCGGGGCCCGCACGGCGCTGTTCAACTGGCTGTACGCCCGTCACACCGGCGGCAAGTTCCTGCTGCGCATCGAGGACACCGACCGCCAGCGTTCGACGCCCGAGGCGACCGCGGCGATCCTCGACGGGCTGCGCTGGTTGGAGCTCGATTGGGACGGGCCGGAGGTCTACCAGTTCGCCCGCGCGGCGCGGCACGCCGAGGTGGCGCATGAAATGCTCGCCAAGGGCCAAGCCTATTATTGCTACACCACGCCCGAAGAACTGACCGCTATGCGCGAGGCGGCACGCGCCGCCGGCAAGCCCATGCGCTACGACGGGCGCTGGCGCGACCGCGATCCGAAGGAGGCGCCGGCCGGCGTCAAGCCGGTGATCCGTCTGAAAGCGCCGACCAGCGGCGAGACGATCATCGAGGATCTGGTGCAGGGCACCGTCCGCGTCGCCAACGACCAGCTCGACGACATGGTGCTGCTGCGCGGCGACGGCACGCCGACCTACATGCTTTCTGTCGTGGTCGACGATCACGACATGAACATCACGCATGTCATTCGCGGCGACGATCATCTGACCAACGCGTTCCGGCAGACCCAGATCTATCTGGCGATGGGCTGGCAGCCGCCGTCATTTTCGCACATCCCGCTGATTCACGGCGCCGACGGCGCGAAACTATCCAAGCGCCACGGCGCCATCGGGCTCGAACAATATCGCGATATGGGCATGCTGCCCGAAGCCATGCGCAACTACCTGATGCGTCTCGGCTGGGGCCACGGCGATTCGGAAATCATTTCGACCGACCAGGCGATCGAATGGTTCGATGTCGTCGACGTCGGCCGCTCGGCATCGCGCTTCGACATGGTGCGGCTGGTCAATCTGAACGGCCATTACATCCGTACCGCCGACGACGAACGGCTCACCCGGCTGACCCTGCCGTTCGTCGAAAAGCTGATCGGCGGGCCGGTGTCGGAAGATGCCGCCGCGCGCATCCGCCGGGGCATGCAGGGCCTCAAGGAACGCACCAAGACGCTCATCGAGCTTGCCGAAACCGGCGCGTTCTATGCGCGCCGGCGGCCGATCCCGATCAACGACAAGGCCAGGAAGCTGCTCAGCGACGATGCGGTGGCGATGCTGCGTCGGCTGCTCGATCGTCTGCGCGCGGTGGAGCCGTGGACGCAGGCGAGTCTCGACGCCGCGGTGCGCGCCTGCGCCGAGGCCGAGGGACGCAAACTGGGCGACGTCGCCCAGCCGCTGCGCGCCGCGGTGACCGGCAGCAACATCTCGCCGAGCATGTTCGAGGTCATGGAAATCCTGGGCAAAAACGAGAGCTTAGGCCGGTTACAGGATGCGTTGGGCTAGCTTCGCTGCAGCGCAGCAAGTGATTGCCTAAGCAAACGCAAACGGCTAGTTTAAAAACGCATCTCGACACCCCGCCGCGACGCGAGCGATGGCCCGCAACGAGCCTCGCCTCTGGGGTGCCGATAAGCCGGAATAATGACGCAATAACCGAGGTTTACGCATGAACCAGATGTCCGGGAAGGCGCCCGCTGGCGCCAAGGAAACCGTCACGCTCACCGACAATTCGACCGGCAAGACGGTCGAGATGCCGCTGTTGCCGGGATCGGTCGGACCGAAGGTCATCGACATCCGTAAACTGTATTCGGAACTCGGCTACTTCACCTACGACCCGGGCTTCACCTCGACCGGCAGCTGCGAATCGACGATTACGTATATCGACGGCGACAAAGGCGTGCTGTTGCACCGCGGCTATCCGATCGAGGAACTGGCCGAAAAAAGCGACTTCATGGAAGTCTGCTACCTGCTGCTGTACGGCGATCTGCCGAACGCGCAGCAGAAGGAAAAATTCTCCGGCGGCATAACGCGCCATACCATGCTGCACGAACAGATGTCGCTGTTCTATCGCGGCTTCCGGCGCGACGCGCACCCGATGGCGATCATGGTCGGCGTGGTCGGCGCCATGTCGGCGTTCTATCACGATTCGACCGACATCAACGATCCGCGGCAGCGCGAAATCGCCTCGTACCGCCTGATCGCCAAGATGCCGACGATCGCGGCAATGGCCTATAAATATTCGATCGGCCAGCCGTTCGTGTATCCGCGCAACGATCTCAGCTATGCCGAGAACTTCCTGTACATGACGTTCTCCGTGCCGTGCGAGACGTACAAGATCAGCCCGACGCTCGCGCGTGCGATGGATCGCATCTTCATCCTGCACGCCGACCACGAGCAGAACGCCTCGACCTCGACGGTGCGATTGGCCGGCTCGTCGGGCGCCAACCCGTTCGCGTGCATTGCCGCCGGCATTGCCTGCCTGTGGGGTCCGTCGCACGGCGGCGCCAACGAAGCCGTGCTCGATATGCTCAAGAAGATCGGCGACAAGTCGAACATCCCGGAATTCATCAAGCGGGCGAAAGATCCGAACGACGATTTCCGCCTGATGGGCTTCGGCCACCGCGTCTACAAGAACTACGATCCGCGCGCGACGGTCATGCGCAAGACGGCGCAGGAAGTGCTCGGCGAGCTCGGCATCAAGAACGATCCCCTGCTCGATATCGCCGCCGAACTGGAAAAGATCGCCCTGCAGGACGAATATTTCGTTTCCAAGAAGCTGTATCCGAATGTGGATTTCTATTCGGGCATCATCCTGCAGGCGATGGGCTTCCCGACGTCGATGTTCACCGCGCTGTTCGCGCTCGCACGCACGGTCGGCTGGATCGCGCAGTGGAAGGAAATGATCGAAGATCCGGCGCAGAAGATCGGCCGTCCGCGGCAGCTCTACAAGGGCGCCACGCAGCGCGCCTACATCCCCGTCAACCAGCGCAAGTAGCGGACACGCCCGGTCATGGCCGCCGAACCGGCCCCGAAGCGAAATCCCAAGCATCAGGCGGCGGTTCCCGCGAACGATATGGGTCCGCTCCGCCACTCCGCTGCGCCGCCGGCCAATGACAACTGGCCGCGCTGGCTGCGTTTTACCGCTGCGGTCGCGGTGATCGCCGCCATCCTGGCAGTGCTCGCCTACGCGGCCGTCCGGTAGCGGCAGCCTAAGCGCCGCCGGCTTTGATCGGCATATAAACGCAGTAGCCCTGCGCCACGTCGCGCCCGGCTTCGTCGGTCATTTTCACTTCGCCGTGCACGATCCGGCCTTTGCGCAGGATGCGCCCGTCGGCCTTAAAGCGCCCGGACATGGCCGGGCGATAATACTTCACGTCCAAGCTGACGGTCGCGACCATGTAGCCTTCGACCATGGTGCTCGCCATGGCGAAGCCGATCGAGGTGTCGATCGCCGTCGCCAATATCCCGCCGTGCAGGGCGCCGCCCGGGCCTTCGAGCTGCACGATATGGCCGACCGAAATCACCGCCCGATCCGTCTCGATATGATCCAGCGCCATGCCGAGATGGGCGAACATCGGATATTTCGCGCCGTATTCGAAGAACGCCTGCGCGCGCGCCGCCGACAGGCTGCGGATGAACGGCCCCTCGCCCTCGTCCCGGCTCGCCAGGGGCAGTTTGGGCACGCTCACGATTCCGTTCATGGCTGCAATTCCCCGAGAGACGACGGCCGCGGTGCGCGACTGAAATAATGCCCGGACGCTATTTCCGTTCGATCAGTTCGATCTTGTAGCCGTCCGGGTCCTCGACGAAAGCGATGACCGAACCGCCATGCGCCATCGGGCCGGGTGGCCGCGGGATCTTGACGCCCGCGTCGGCAAGCCTGGCGCAGACGGCGTAAATATCCGGCACGCCGATCGCGATATGGCCGTAGGCGTTGCCCTTGTCGTAGGGCTGCGCCTGATCCCAATTGTGCGTCAGTTCGATCACGGCGGTGGAGTCCTCGTCGCCGTAGCCGACGAACGCCAAGGTGAACTTGCCGGTCGGGAAATCGCGCTTCCGCAGCAATTTCATGCCCAGGTGGCCGGTGTAAAACGCCAGCGAGCGATCGAGATCGAACACGCGGAGCATGGTATGCAAAAGCCGGAAGCGGGACGCATCGACGCTGGCCATGGCTACTCTCCCTTGCTCGGCGCGTTCTCCGGCCGCGGGCCGTTGCGCATCGCCGCCAGCACGATTTCCGCGGCGCGCCGGTTCGGATCGCCGCCCGGCGGCGTCAATTGTGCCACGACGACCCGATAATCCGCCAGCATCGCCGCGCGGCGCGCCTCGTCGGTCAGCAACTGGCGCAGCGTCGCCGCAAGGTTTTCGGGCGTGCCGTCATATTGCAGCAGTTCCGGCTGCACCGCCCGGTCGTGCAACAAATTCACGATTGATGCGAACTTGATGGTCAGCACGCGCTTGGCGATCGCCGCCGACAAGGCGGTGCCGCGATAGGTGATGACCGCCGGGACGCCGGCGACGGCCAGTTCGACCGCAACCGTACCGGACGCCGCGAGCGCGGCGCGGCTGGCCGCATAGGCATGATGCTTCTCCGCGGCATCGCGCAGCAAGGTGGTCGGCACCGGCCATTTCGCAATCGCCCGCGCGACATGATCGGCAACCGTCGAAACCGTCGGCACGACGACGTGCAGGTTGGGAAACTCACGCTGCAGCATGGCGAAGGTACGACCGAAGATCGGCAGCAGGCGGGTCACCTCGCCCATCCGGCTGCCGGGCAACGCGGTCAAGACAAGCGCGTCGGCGGCAATCCCATGGCGCTGGCGGAACGCCGCCGGGTCGACCGGCCGCCGCGCGAATTCGACGACCGGATGGCCGACGAAATCGGTCGGCAGCCCGTGCTTCGTGAAATACGGGGGTTCGAACGGCAGAATCGCCAGCAAGTGATCGAGAAACCCGGCGATCTTCGCGGCGCGCCCGGGTTTCCAGGCCCACACCGAGGGCGCCACGTAATGCACGAGCGGAATGCCGCGTTTGGCGATCCGCGGCGCCAGGCGGAACGCGAAGCCCGGCGAATCGATGGTGACGACGATGTCCGGCCGCGTCGCGAGAATGTCCGCCGCGGTCGACCGCAGGTGCCGGAACACGGCCGGCACTTTCGAGAGCACTTCGATGCCGCCCATGACCGCCAGATCGCGGATATCGATGCGCGAGGCCAGTCCTTCCGCCGTCATCTGATCGCCGCCGATCCCGGCGAATCGAACGTTGCCGCCGGTCAGGTCGCGCAGGCCGCGCATCAGTCCCGCGCCCAACTGATCGCCCGACGGCTCGCCGGCGACGAGATAGATCAGCGGCGCGCGCGCCGTGGGCAGGGTTCCGCTCACGCGTCGATACGGCGGGCTTGCACGAACAGCCCGAGCCGGTCGGCCGCGGCGGCAACCGCGTCGCGATCGACGATCAGCGTGGCGCCCGCCTCGATGACAATCCCCGCCAGCCCCGCGCGCCCGACATGTTCGACCGTGGCCACGCCGAGCACCGGCAGATCGATCCGCCGTTCCTGTTGCGGCTTGCGCAATTTCACCAGCACGCCGCCGCGGCCCTCGGGCCGCAGCCGGCCGGCGCGGTCGACCGTCGCATCGGTGCCGTCCGCCGCCTCGACGGCCAGCACGATGCCGTCCTGGACGACGATGCACTGGCCGATGTCCAGGCGACCGATGCCCCGGCACAACTCGATGCCGCGCACGATATCCTCTTCGTCGTCGGCGAGCGGCGCGTGTTTGCCGATGACGCCTTCGGGCGCCAACAGATCGGCCAGCAATTCGTCCTGGCCGAGGATCCGAAAGCCCGACGCTTCGGCCTCCTTCAGGATGGCGCGCATCAGCCCATCGTCGCCCAGCGAGCGCATCGCGACACGCGCGAGAAATCTTGCGGTCCGGGCGTCCGGCATCATTTGCGCGAGGCTGGGACGGCGGAACTTGCCGACCACCGCGATGTCGGTGACGCCGTGCTCCTTGCACAGGGATTCGATCTTGCCGCCCTCGCCGACGCGAACCCAGAAATGCTTTTCACGCTCGATGGCAGGATGATCGGCCATGCCCTTGATCGCGAACACGATGCATTGACGGCCGCGCTGGTGGACCGCGGCGATGGCATAGGCCGGAAGCGCGGTGCCGCCGGCGATGATGGCCACGGCGCCTGTCATGTCAATCCGGATGCGGCTGACAGATCGCGCGCTCGGCATCCTTGTTGATGAAGGCGACGATCTCCATGACCGCCTCCTCCTTGTCGTACAGCGACGCCACGTCGGCCAGGCGCTCGCTCATCGTGCCCTCTTCCGCGAACAGGAGCCGATACGCGGTGCGCAAAGTGTGAATCTGCTGGCGGTTGAAGCCGCGCCGCTTGAGGCCGACCACGTTCAATCCGCTCAGCGCGGCGCGGTTGTGGCCGAAGGCAAAACCGTACGGAATGATGTCCTCGGACAATCCTGACATGCCGCCCAGCATGGCGTGCTTGCCGACGCGCACGAACTGATGCACCGCGCACATGCCGCCCAGATAAGCGAAATCGCCGATTTCGACATGGCCGGCGAGGATCACGTTATTGGCCATGATGATGTTATTGCCGACGCGGCAATCGTGCGCGACGTGGCAGCCGACCATGATCAGGCAGTTGTTGCCGACGCGCGTCAGCCCACCGCCGATCACCGTGCCCGGATGCATGGTGACGCTCTCGCGGATCATGTTATTGGAGCCGATCTCCAGGCGCGTCGGTTCGCCCTTGTGGCCGAGATGCTGCGGCGGCAGTCCGAGTGCCGCAAACGGAAACACTTTGGTGCCGCTGCCGATCGACGTGTGCCCTTCAACCACAACATGCGACATCAGCTGAACGTCGTCGAACAGCTGAACATTGGGACCGATGGTGCAGTAGGGACCGATGGTGACGTTCTGGCCGATCTTCGCGTTCTTATCGACGATCGCGGTCGGATGGATAAGCGACATTTATGAACGATCCAAAATCATTGCCGAAAACGCGGCTTCTGCGACCAAGGCGTCGTCGACGGTGCAGCGACCTTCGAATTTCCACACACTCTGCCGGCTGCGCACCTTGCTCACGTGGATATAGATTCGATCACCCGGAACCACCGGCTTACGAAAGCGCGCCTGTTCGATCGTCATGAAATAGACCAGCTTGCCTTCGGCTTCCGGCCCGAGCGTATGGACCACGAGGCAGCCCGCGGTCTGCGCCATGGCCTCGACGATCAGCACGCCCGGCATAACGGGCTGCGACGGGAAATGGCCCTGAAAGTAGTTCTCGTTGATCGAAACGTTCTTGATGCCGACCGCCGATACGCCCGCCTCCATGGCGACGATGCGATCCACCATCAGCATCGGATAGCGATGCGGGATGAGTTGCATAACCCGCCGCACGTCGACGATCGATGACGCCGACGCCGCGGAAGCTGCCTGATCCTTGCTCGTGGTGCCTGATCCTTCGGCCATGGCAATGCGTGATATGCGCCGAAACCGATGGTGAACGGCGCCGCTCGCGCGGCGCAGGCACCCGATCAGTTGGTCGGCAATTGGAATTTGATGGTCGGCAAACGCTTGTTGAGTCTTTCGACGACCAGCGGTGTGATGTCGAACTCGGGTGATGCATGCATCACGGTCGCTTTCGTAACGACCATGTTGTAGTTGCCTTCGACCGAGATCTCCTTGACGATGGCGACGACGGTATCCTGGAACTGCGCGCCGGCATTGTTATAGCCGCGCTCCAATTGCGCCATGCGGCCACGCGCTTTCTGCGTCAAGGCGTCGATCTTGCGCTGAATCACTTCTTGTTTCTGGCTGAATGCCGCCGGCGCCAGAACGCTGCGCTGTTGCTGGAGTTGCTGCGCCTCGATGCGGACCTTGTTCTGTTCCTCGGCGATCTCAGCATCGAACTTCTTGCGATAGACTTCGACTTCGCTACGCACGCCCTGCATCGCGGACGAATCGCGCAGCAGAACCTGGAAGTCAACGATGGCAAGAACCGGCGCAGGAGTCTTTGGCGGCGCGGTTTGCGCCGGCTGCGCGGGCGTGGTCGCGGGAGGTTTCGGCTGAGCTTGCGCGGGCGGCTTGGCCTGCGCGGGCGGTTTCGGCTGCTGCTGAGCGAACGCCCCGAGCGAAACGCTGAAGCATAACGGCAGCACGAGTAATGCCGTCACGATAGACTTACGAAGAGTGATCATTTTTAGAACCTGGTGCCAAATCTGAAGTTGAAGACCTGGGTCTTGTCGAAACTCTCCTTCATCAGCGGGATGCCGAAATCGACCTTGATCGGTCCGAAGGGAGATACCCACGAGAAGCCCACACCGGCGGAGATGCGCGGATTAGCGCTGTCTAACACGCCGTTAAGCCGCGGAACGTCGAAGCCCCACGCGGCGCCGATGTCCGTAAACACGCGGCCCGTTATACCCCATTCCTTCGGCAAGCCAAGCGGGAAGTTCAGCTCCACGGCGACGGAATAGTACTGGTTCGCGCCGAGCGCGTCGTTGGTAGTGACGTCGCGCGGACCGACGCCGCCGAAGCGGAAACCGCGCAGGTTGTCGCCACCGATGAAATAGCGCTCGTTCAAGCGGACATAGCCGTTGCCGAGTGCCTTGGAATAGCCGGCTTCGGCCTGCACCGAGACGACCCAGCCGGGAAACACCGAATAGTAGTAACCGGCGCGAATGCTCGGCTTGATGAAAAACTCGGATCCGCCGAGGCCGGCGAAACGCACACCCGGCGAGATGAACCAGCCGTCGGTCGGCTCGAACCTCCGGTCGCGCGTGTCGTACACAAATTCGGTGCCGATCGCGGATGTGGTCGAGTTACCCTCCTCGGCCTTGATGTAAGGCGAAGCGGTATCGGCGATATTGCGGATGCTGGTGTTGAAGAATTCATAGCGGACGAGCTGCGATATCTCGTCGGTGTACTGCCAGCCGAAGCGCAGGCGGAAACCGGTCGATCGGGTGATGAAGCTACCCTCGTCGTCGAGCTGACGGCTGACGCGGAAGATATCGAAACCCGCCGCAACGTTGCGGTTGAGGAAGTATGGCTCGGTGAAGCGGAAATCGATTTCGTTGGAACGCTGCGAAATCGTGAATGCCAAGCCGACTTCCTGGCCGCGACCCATAAAGTTGCGCTCGCGCACCGAGATCGCACCCAACAACCCGTCCTGGGTCGAAAAGCCGCCGCCGAGCGACAATTCGCCGGTCGATTTCTCCGACACTTTGACGACGACGATAGTCTTGTCCGGCGCCGATCCGGGCCGGTTGGTGATGTCGACCTTTTCGAAGAACTGCAGATTGTCCAGGCGGCGCCTGGAAATGCGCACTTTCGCGGCGTTGAACGGATCGCCTTCCGTGAAGCGCAGTTCGCGCCGGATGACTTCGTCGCGCGTACGCGTGTTGCCCTGAATTTCGATGCGCTCGACGAACAAGCGCTGGCCCTCGCGCACTTCGAAGGTAATCGCGATTTCCTTCTTGTCGGGGGCACGTTTGGTGACCGGCCGGACATCGACGAACGGAATGCCTTGCGCGTTCGCGCCGTCGACCAGCGCGTTGATCGAATTTTCGACCTTGTCCGCGTTGTAGCGGTCGCCGGCGCCGTAGGCGACCCGACGTTTCAGCTTCGCGGCATCGAGGCCTTTGATGCCGGTGGTAACGTCGACCGCGCCGAACCGATATCGTTCGCCCTCGTCGAGCACGAAGGCAATGTAGAATCCCGTGCGGTCCGGCGACAGGGCCGCAGTCACCGACACGACGCGGAAATCCGCGAAGCCCTTTGAAAGAAAGAACTTACGCAGCAGTTCGCGATCGAAATTGAGGCGGTCCGGATCGTAGATGTCCGAGGTCGAAAAGAAGCGATACCAGGCGCTCTCCTTGGTCTGAATTTCCTCTTTCAGATCGGAGTCCGAGAACGACTTGTTGCCGATGAACGAGATGCGCTGGATCGACGTCAACTCGCCTTCGTTGATTTCGAATACGAGATCGACGCGGTTCTGCGGCAATTGGATGATCTTCGGCGTAACCGTGGCGCCGAACCGGCCGGTCGCGCGGTACATGTCGAGCATGCGCCGCACCGCCGCCTGAACGCGGGCGCGCGTGTAGACGGAGCGCGGCCGCAACTCGATTTCGGTCTGAAAGTCGGTGTCCTTGAGCTTCTTGTTACCTTCGAAGGCGAGCCGGTTGATGATCGGATGTTCGATCACCTTGACGATCACCGTAGTCCCGTCCCGGCGCAGATTGACGTCCTGGAACAGACCGGTATCGAACAGGCGCTTCAACGATTCGTCGAGTTTGGCGGGATCGGCCGGATCGCCGACCTTGACCGTCATGTACGATACGATGGTGTCGATTTCGACGCGGTTGTTGCCCTCGATGACGATTTGCGTAATGACGACCGCGCGTTGGGCCGGCGGCTGGCGTTGCTGCTGCGCCGAGGCCGGCGACGCGAAAAGCGCAGCAAGCGACAGCGACAAAGCTGCGATGAGCAGACCAACGTTACGCAATACGCACCCCCTTGTCCGACAACGGGGCCATCTCGGCCCCGTCGACTTCGTCCCCATTCGACGCAACATCAATTTCACGACACCAGGTTCACGATGAACTCGACGACCCGCAAATGGACCAGGTCGTTCCAGGTGACGAAAACCATCAGGCTTAATACCAAAGCCAAGCCAATTCGGAAACCATATTCCTGGGCCCGAGCCCCGAGCGGCCGGCGCCGGACCGCCTCAATGCCATAAAACAACAAATGCCCACCGTCCAGCATGGGGACCGGCAAAAGATTGATCAAGCATAGCTGAAGTGAAAGCACGCCGAGGAACCAAATAAAGGCGTAAAATCCATTTTGCGCCATATCCCCGGCCATTTCGGCGATCCCGGCCGGGCCCCGCAAATCCTTTGTCGAACGCGAGCCGTCGATCATCTGGCCGATGGCGACCCCCGTGATCCTGGTCAGCGCCCAGGTCTCTTCGACGGCGGCCACGAAGGCGCGAAACGGATCGAGCCGGAGCGGGTCCAGGCCGCGTCCCCGGACGCCGAATTGGCCGATCACCCGCTGATCCTGCAGCGTGACGGCGCGCGGCGTTACCGTGGTCTTTTGCGCCTGGCCGGCCCGCTCGAATTCGACCAGCAACGGATCGCCGGGCCGCTTACTGACGATTTCCCGGATGTCGTCGAACCGTTCGATCGGCTTACCGTCGATGCGCACGATCTTGTCGCCCGGCTTGAGCCCGGCCTTGTCCGCCGCGCTGTCGGCTTCGACCGCGCCGAGCACCGGCGGGGACACCGGAAACACGGCGATCTGACCGATCACCTGGGTGTTGCCGCGTTTGTCGGTCAATTCCATCGCGCGCGGCGTAACCGTCAACGTCAATGGCTTGCCGTCGCGCTCGATCTCGGTGCGCAGGGGCTCGCCCGGATGGATTGCCACGACTTGCCGAATTTCCTCGAAACGCTCGATGCGCTGGCCGCCGATTCGCAGAATCTTATCGCCCGGTTGCAAGCCGGATTGTGCCGCCGCGCTGCCCGGTTCGACGGCACCCAAGATGGCCGGCGTCGTCGGCTGACCGGCAATGGCGAACAGCAGCGTCAGGACCAGGACGGCGAAGACGTAATTGATCGCCGGACCGGCAAACACGATGGCGGCGCGCTGCCAGATTTTCTTGTGATGGAAGGCGTGCGCGCGCTCCGTTTCGGTCATCTTCGCGACCTTCTCATCGGGCGCGAAGCTGGTCGGATCGGCGTCGCCGTACATTTTCACGTAGCCGCCGAGCGGGATCAGGCTGAATTTCCAGCGCGTGCCGTGCTTGTCGTTCCAGCCGAACAACTCGCGGCCGAAGCCGATCGAGAACGCTTCGACCCGCACCCCGTTACGGCGCGCGACCCAGTAATGGCCAAATTCGTGGACAAACACGAGAATGGTCAAAATGACCAGGAACGGCAGAATGTACTGCCATATCCAATCGACGTAACCCAACATTCGTTATCCTCGATCCAATCTTGGGCCCGCCGTCAAACGCCCGCAGCCTTGCGCATTACCGGTCGCCCGCCGCGCTCGATCCGTGCCTGGGCCACCCGCCGCGCCTGACCGTCGATGTCCGCGACCACCGCCAAGCTGGTGATGGGCGTTTGAGGCACCGCCGCCAGCGCGTGTTCGACGACCGCCGCGATATCCAAGAATCCGATACGACCATCCAAGAAACCATGAACGGCGATTTCGTTCGCCGCGTTCAGCACGGTCGGTGCGCTGCCGCCGGCCTTCAGCGCATCGAAAGCCAGCTTGAGTGCCGGGAACCGGATCAAGTCCGGACGTTCGAACGTTAACGGGCCGAGTGTGGCAAAATCGAGGCGTTTGGACGGTGCGGCCATGCGCTTCGGCCAACCCAGCGTGTAGGCGATCGGCGTGCGCATGTCGGGCGTGCCGAGCTGGGCCAGAACCGAACCGTCGATATACTCGACCATCGAATGAATCACGGATTGCGGGTGAACGACGACATCGACCTGATCGCGCGCAACCGGGAACAGGTGAAACGCCTCGATGACCTCGAGGCCCTTGTTCATCAGCGTCGCCGAATCGACGGATATCTTGGCGCCCATGTCCCAGTTGGGATGAGCGACCGCCTGCTTCGGCGTGGCCACGCGCATCTCGTCCAGGGATTTGGTGCGGAACGGGCCGCCCGAGGCGGTCAGGATGATGCGCGAGACCTTGTCGCTCTGGGCAAAATCGAACACCTGGAAGATCGCGTTATGCTCGGAATCGACCGGCAACAGGGTGGCGCCGTGTACGGCGATTTCCTTGAGCACGAGATCGCCGGCGCAAACCAGTGTTTCCTTATTCGCTAACGCTACGACGGCGCCGCGCCGGATGGCCGACAGGGTCGGCGCCAAGCCGGCGGCGCCGACGATACCCGCCATGACCCAATCGGTCGGCCGGGCGGCCGCCTCAACCAGCGCCTGGGGCCCGGATGCGGCTTCCACGCCGCTGCCGGACAGGGCGTCCTTCAATTCCCGGTACTTGCTGTCGTCGGCCACCACGGCGACGCCTGCGCGCAGCCGACGCGCCTGTCGCGCGAGTTCGGCGACATTGCGATTCGCGGTCAACGCCTCGACGCGGTACGCTTCGGGCTCACGCTCGATCAGGTCGATGGTGCTTGTCCCGATTGACCCGGTTGCCCCAAGTATGGTGATGGAGCGTCGCGCGCCGGCCGGTGCCTTGGGTTGGTTCATGGCAGGATACTAACCTTAAATGCGCTTTTCAGGCAGGCGACAAGCAGCAACGCGGCAATCAGCCCATCGATACGGTCCAACAGGCCGCCATGGCCGGGCAGCAGCCCGCTGGCATCCTTCACGCCGAAACGGCGTTTTACATAGGATTCGAACAGGTCGCCAGCCTGCGCAATGAGCGCCAAGATGGCGCCTGAAATTATTAAGATCCAGATACTTATATCAAAAACCGAAAGTCCGAAGGCAACGCTGACGAGGGCTGCGGCGAGCATGCCGCCGAGCAATCCGCTCCAGGTCTTCTTCGGACTGACGGTCGGCGCCAGTTTTGGCCCGCCGACGGTGCGCCCGACGAAAAATGCCGCGATGTCGGTCGCCGCGACCACCAGCCCGACCCACAGCATGCGGTCGCGTCCGGCCAAATCCGACCCGCGCACGATCAGAAACGCGATCAGGGCCAAGCCGCCGTAAAGCGCGCCGACCGCGAGCCAGCTTGGACTCGGCGCCCGCATCTGGGCCGAGGTCACGAAGACGGCGGCAACAGCGAGGCCGAGGGCGGCAAACGCCAGATCGAACCGCCCGAACACGCCGGCGATGAAACACGGCACCAGCGCCGCCGGCAACACCAGGCCGCGCCAGCCGGACCGACCGGCGTAGCAGATATTCGCCCACTCCCAGGCGCACACGGCGGCGCCGATCGCGACCATAATTTCGAACCAGGGGCGTCCGAAATAGACCGCCCCCAGCACCGGCAGACCGATCAAGAACGCGGTCAGCGTGCGCTGCAGGACCGGACCGAGGGGGCGACGGTCAGCCAGTGGTTGCGCCATAGCGCCGTTCGCGCCGCATGAATTCGTCGACGGCGCTTTGCAGGTGCTCTTTGCCGAAATCGGGCCACAACGTGTCGATGAAGATGAACTCGGCGTAAGCCGCCTGCCACAGCAGGAAATTCGACAGTCGTTTTTCGCCGCTGGTGCGGATGATCAGGTCCGGATCCGGAATGCCGGCGGTCATCAGATGTTCTTCAAACCGCTTATCGTCCAGGTCTTCCGCACGCAGCTCGCCGGCGGCGATCCGCTCGGCGATCCGACGCGCCGCCATGACGATCTCGGCGCGGCCGCCGTAGCTGAGGCAAATGGTGAGATTGAGGCGCGCGTTCTCGCCGGTGCGGCGCTCCGTGTCCTCGATCATGCGCACGATGTCCTTGGACAGCCGGGTGCGGTCGCCGATGAAACGCAGCCGCACGCCGTTCTGATGCAGTTCGGCGACCTCGCTGCGCAGATAGATGCGCAACAGACCCATCAGATCGTCCACTTCGGCGATCGGCCGATTCCAGTTCTCCGAGGAAAAGCCGAAAATCGTCAGGTAGGAAATGCCGAGTTCGATCGCGGCGCGGACCGTGCGCCGGGCCGCTTCGACCCCGCGCTTGTGCCCGGCCGTGCGCGGCAAGCCGCGCGCCTTCGCCCAGCGCCCGTTGCCATCCATGATGATGGCGACGTGAACCGGAACTCCCGACGCGCCTGGCTGTGACGATAACGCCTCCATCAGACCTGCATAATTTCCTTTTCTTTGGTCGCCAAGCCGGCGTCGATCTGCTTGATGTGATCGTCGGTTATCTTCTGCACCTCGGCCGACTGAACCCGATGTTCGTCCTGCGAGATCTTGTGATCCTTCTCGGCCTTCTTGAGCATTTCCATGGCGTCTCGGCGAACATTGCGCACCGAAACGCGCGCCTGCTCGGCATACTTGCCGGCAACTTTGACCAATTCTTGGCGACGTTCCTGGGTCAGTGCCGGAATGTGCAGGCGGATGACCTGGCCGTCGGATTGCGGATTGAGGCCCAAATTGGCCTCCCGAATGGCCTTTTCGACCGACGTGACCAGCCCCCGGTCCCAGACCTGAATTGTGAGCTGGCGCGGCTCCGGCACGCTGATGTTGGCCAGGCGCGGGATCGGCGTCTTCTGGCCATACGCATCGACCAACACCGGATCGAGCAAACTCGGCGACGCGCGACCGGTGCGCAAGCCGCTCAGTTCCTTCTTCAACACGTCCATCGCCGAGTCCATGCGTCGGCGAAACTCGCTGATATCCACTGCGGCCATGATCACACCCTCTCTGTGATGATGGTGAACTTCCCCTTGCCCTGCAGCACGCGGGCAATGCCGCCATCATCTTGGATCGAAAACACCAGAATGGGAATCTTGTTTTCGCGCGCCAACGCGATCGCGGACGCGTCCATCACCTTGAGATCGTCGGACAGCACTTGGTGGTACGTCAAGCGGTCGTAACGCTTGGCTTTCTTGTTGGTTTTCGGATCGGCGTCGTAGACCCCATCGACCTTGGTGCCCTTGAGCAGCGCGCTGCAGCCCATTTCGGAAGCGCGCAGCGCCGCCGCCGTGTCGGTGGTGAAGAACGGATTGCCGGTGCCGCCGGCGAAAATCACCACGCGGCCCTTCTCCATGTGCCGGATCGCGCGACGGCGAATATAGGGCTCGCAGACAGTCGACATCGGAATTGCGGATTGCACCCGGGTATTGACGCCGCGCCGCTCGAGCGCGCCCTGCATGGCGAGCGAATTCATGATTGTCGCCAGCATGCCCATGTAGTCGCCGGTCGCCCGGTCGATGCCCTTGGCGGCCGCGGAAATGCCTCGGAAAATATTGCCGCCGCCAATCACCAGGCAGACCTGCGCGCCGAGCCGGTGCACGGATTTGATTTCGTCGGCAACCCGGTCGACGGTCGGGAGGTCGAGGCCGTAATCGAGCGGGCCCATGAGCGCTTCGCCGGAAACTTTCAGCAGAATGCGCCGGTATTTAAGTTTGCCGCTCATCGAAAACGACCCCGCAATGCCGGGCGAGCCTAGCCCAAAGCGCCGGCTTCCTGCCACTTATAATGTACGCGCGGCGCCGCCGGTCGATCAGCCGGCCAGCTTGGCGACCTCGGCGGCGAAATCCTGCTCGCCCTTCGAGATGCCCTCGCCGAGGCCGAAGCGGAGATAGCCGGCGATTTCGACCGGCGCACCGATCGTCTTGGCGGCCTGCTCGACCACCTTCGCGATCTTGGTTTCGCCGTCGATCACGAACACCTGCTCGAGCAGCACGACCTCTTCGTAGTACTTGCGCAGGCGGCCCTCGACCATCTTGGCCACGATTTCGGCCGGCTTGCCGGACTGGCCGGCCTGCTCGGTCAGAATGCGGCGCTCGCGATCGACCGACTCCTTGTCCAGATCCGCGGTTTTGACCGCTTGCGGATTGGCCGCCGCGATATGCATGGCGATCTGCTTGCCGAACTCGGTGACCTTGCCGGCATCGCCCGACGATTTGAGCGCCACCAGCACGGCGATCTTGCCGAGGCCCGGCGCGATCGAATTGTGGATGTAGCTGACGACCACGCCCGGTTCGACCGAGAGCGAGGCGCAGCGTCGCAGCGACATGTTCTCGCCGATGGTGGCAATCAGGTGCGTCAGTTCCTCGGCCACCGTGCGTTCGCTGCCCGGATAGGGTTGCACCTGCAGCTTGGCCAGATCGCCGCCGACCTGGAGCGCCAACGACGCGCAATTGTTGACGAAGGCCTGGAACGTATCGTTACGGGCAACGAAATCGGTTTCGCTGTTGACCTCGACGATCGCGCTCTTGCCGCCTTTGATGCTGACGCCGACCAAGCCGTCGGCCGCGACGCGGCCCGACTTCTTGGCCGCCGCCGAAAGGCCCTTCTTGCGCAGCCATTCGACCGCCGCCTGAAGATCGCCGGCGGTTTCGCCGAGCGCCTTCTTGCAGTCCATCATGCCGGCGCCGGTCATCTCGCGCAGCTCTTTGACCAGGGAAGCTGTAACTTCCGCCATAATTGCCTCTTCAACGAATCGAGAAAACGGGACTTGGACGCGACGACCGCGCGATTACGCGGCCGTTTCGGCCTTCGGTGCTTCCGCGGGTGCCGCTGCGGCCACTTCGGCCAGCGGCAGGTTTTCGACCGGCGGCGCTTCCGCCTCGCCGGCATCGCCGCCGCGACGCACCGCTTCTTCCTGCAGGCCGTCCAACACGGCGCCCCACAGCAGATCGCAATACGTTTCGACCGCCCGCAGCGCGTCGTCGTTGCCCGGGATCGGGAACGCGATGCCGTCCGGATCGGAATTGCTGTCAAGCACGGCCACGACCGGGATGTTCAGCTTGTTGGCTTCCTGCACGGCGATCGATTCCTTGTTGGTATCGATCACCACGATGATGTCCGGCAGGCCGCGCATTTCCTTGATGCCGCCGAGCGCGCGCTGCAGCTTGTCGCGCTCGCGGGTCAGTTGCAGCAGTTCCTTCTTGGTCAGGCCCTGGCGCGCCTGCTCGCTTTCGAGCTTCGCATCGAGTTCCTTCAGGCGGGCGATCGAGTTGGTCATCGTGCGCCAGTTGGTCAGCATGCCGCCGAGCCAGCGATGGTCAACATAGTATTGCCCGCAGCGTTCCGCCGTCTTGGCGACGATCGGGCTCGCGGTGCGCTTGGTGCCGACAAACAAAACACGCCCGCCCTTGGCGGCTACGTCGCGGACCGCCTGCATGGCGCGCTGCAGGAGCGGCACCGTCTGCTGCAGGTCGATGATGTGAATCTTGTTGCGCTCGCCGTAGATGTACGAACGCATCTTCGGATTCCAGCGGCGCGTGTTATGGCCGAAATGAACGCCAGCCTCGAGCAACTGACGCATGCTGAACGATGGCATTGCCATAGTTCTACTCTCCTTCTCCGGTTGAGCCTCCGCGGAACGTGTGACCGAGCGAATGCTCGGACCGGATCGATCCTGGGCCTATGACGCCCGGGGCCGAAATTCCGCGTGTGGGATTAAGCAACGGCGCGGTTGATATAGGGTTTCGGTCGGGAAAACAAGCCCTTGAGCCGGCGCCGGGGGCCTATAGTTCCTCGACCGCCTCGACGCCCGGGAGCGCCTTCAGGGCGCCCATCAGCTTGGGCGAGAAGGCGAAGCCGCCGGGCACCGCCACTTCGATTTCGCGGTCCGGCAGGTCGACCACCACCGAGAACCGCCCCCGCCCCTTTTTTTCCTTCTGAATCAATGAACTAATCGCCGGCAACCCATCCTTGCCGTTGACGAACACGCGCAACCCGGCGGCCGCCTTGGCGACCATGGCATCGAGCGGCTCGACCGCGCGGGCGAGCAGTTTGATGGTTTCCTCCGATGGCTGCAGGTCGGCGGTAATCAGCAGCGGCACGCCCTGGCTCTCCGACTGCTCGAACAGTTCGCGGCATTGCGTCAGGACCTCCGAGAACACGGTCATTTCGTACATGCCGCTGGCGTCGGACAGCTGCACAAAGGCGAAACGATTGCCCTTCTGCGACGTGCGTTCCTTGCGACCGATCACCGTCCCGGCGAGCTTGGCGACTTTGGCGCCGGCGGCGATCTTGGACGGCAGGTCGGCGTATTTGACCGCGCCGATTTTGGCCAGCGATTTTTCGTACTTGTCGAGCGGATGCGCGGACAGATAAAGCCCGATGGCCTCGAACTCCTGCTGCAGGCGATCGGCCGCCGACCAATCCTGCATCGGCTTGAGCGCGACCTCGGCAGTCGCCTCACCGCCCGCGCCGGCAAACAGGCTGGTTTGATTGCTGCCGCGGTCCTGCGCTGCGGAGCTGGCGGCGCGCACGATCGCGTCGGCCTGCTCGAACAACTGCTTGCGGTTGCTGTGGATCGAATCGAACGCGCCCGCGCGTACCAGACTTTCGATCTGCCGCTTGTTGGCGACGCTGCCGCCGACGCGAAAGGCGAAATCGCTGATCGACTTGAACGGACCTTTCGCGGCCCGAATCGCTTCGAGATCGCGCATCGCCTGCAGGCCGACGTTCTTGAGCGCCGCCAGCGCATAGCGGATCGCGTAGCTGCCGTCCGGTTGCTGCTCGACAGCGAACGTGGCGTCCGACCTGTTGATGTCCGGCGGCAGCAGCTTGATGTTCAGGCGGCCGAGCTCGCGGCGAAACAGCGCCAGCTTGTCCGCGTTGCCCATGACGTAGGTCATCGACGCGGCAAAGAATTCAACCGGATGATTGGCTTTCAGATAGGCCGTCTGATAGGCGACCAGCGCATACGCGGCGGCGTGCGATTTGTTGAAGCCGTAGCCGGCAAATTTGTCGACCAGATCGAAAATATGGGATGCCTTGGCCTTGTCGACGCCGCGGCCGACCGCGCCCTCGACGAAAGTCGCGCGCTGCGCTTCCATCTCCGACTTGATCTTCTTGCCCATGGCGCGGCGCAGCAGGTCGGCGCCGCCCAGCGTGTAGCCGGACAGTTCCTGGGCGATCTGCATCACCTGCTCCTGGTAGATGATGATGCCGTAGGTTTCCTTGAGCAGCTTTTCCAGCGACGGATGCAGATAGTCCGGCTTTTCGCGGCCGTGCTTGCGACTGATGTAGCTCGGGATGTTTTCCATCGGGCCGGGCCGATACAGCGCCACGACGGCAATGATGTCCTCGAACCGATCCGGCTTCAGGTTGCGCAGCACATCGCGCATGCCGGCGCTTTCCAGCTGGAACACCCCGGTGGTATCGCCGTGGCCGAGCATGTCGAACGTGCCGCGGTCGTCGAGCGGCAGGTCGTCGACGTTCAGATTCACGCCCCGCTTGGCCAGTAGTCGCGCGGCCATCACTAGCACGGTCAGCGTGGTCAAGCCGAGGAAGTCGAATTTCACCAGTCCGGCGGTTTCGACATATTTCATATTGAACTGGGTCGCCGGCAGCGCGGAGCGCGGATCGCGATACAGCGGCACCAGTTCGACCAGCGGCCGGTCGCCGATCACCACGCCGGCCGCGTGGGTCGACGCGTTGCGGTACAGGCCTTCCAGTTTGAGCGCGATATCGAACAGCCGTTGGCTGGTTTCGTCGGCATCGCGATATGCTTGCAGCTGGGGCTCGCCTTCGACCGCCTTGGCCAGTGTGGTTGGCGCCGCCGGATTGTTCGGCACCAGTTTGCACATCTTGTCGATCAGGCCATACGGCATCTGCAGCACGCGGCCGACGTCGCGCAGCACCGCGCGGGCCTGCAATTTGCCGAACGTGATGATGTGCGCGACCTTGTCTTCGCCGTACTTGGCTTGGACGTATTTGATGACCTCGTCGCGCCGGTCCTGACAGAAATCGATGTCGAAGTCCGGCATCGAGATGCGTTCCGGGTTGAGGAAGCGCTCGAACAGCAAGCCCCAGCGCAATGGATCGAGATCGGTGATGGTCAGCGACCAGGCGACCACCGACCCGGCGCCCGAGCCGCGACCCGGACCGACCGGAATCCCCTGCGTCTTCGCCCAGCGGATGAAATCCGCGACGATCAGGAAATAGCCGGGAAAGCCCATCGAGATAATGACGTCGAGCTCGAACGCCAGACGGTCGCGATACGGTTTTGCCGCCGCTTCCTTGGCCGCGTCGTCCATATCGGCGGTGAACACGCCGCGCGCCAGCCGCTCTTCCAGGCCGACCTCGGCCTGCACGCGCAGTTCGTCGGGTTCGCTGCGGCCGCTGGCACTTTGAAACGGCGGCAGGATGGGCTTGCGCGGCTCCGGCATGAAGGCGCAGCGCCGCGCGATGGTCAGCGTATTGTCCGCGGCTTCCGGGATATCCTTGAACAGCGCGCGCATTTCCGCGGCCGACTTGAATCGATACTCGGGCGTATACCGACGACGCTCGCGCTCGTTGACGAAGCTGCCGTCGGCGATGCAAATCAGCGCATCGTGCGCTTCGTATTTGTTCGCATCCGAGAAGAACGCCTCGTTGGTCGCGACCAGCGGCACGTTATGTTTGTAGGCCATCGCCAGTAGCCCCGCCTCGCTGCGGCGTTCGGCGGCCATGCTGTGACGGGCGATTTCGATATAGAGCCGTCCCGGGAAAATGCCGACCAGACGCGCCAGCACCGCCTCCGCCTGCGCCGCCAGATTGTCCGCCACCAGCTTGGCCAACACGCCGTCGCCGCCGCCGGTCAACAGCAGCAAGCCGTCGTTGTGGGCTTCCAGATCGGCGTAGTTGACGTGCGGCGGCGCCGCCGGATCGGTATCCAGGTACGCCTTGCTGGACAGCGCCATCAGGTTGCGATAGCCGGCTTCGCTTTGCGCCAGCAGCATGATCGTATCGGTGACGATGGCGGCGACGTTCGGGCCGGTGCGGTCCTTGCCGTCGTCCCGGCGCAGCGCCAGTTGGCAGCCGATGATCGGCTGCACGCCGGCGTCGCGGCAGGCCATGGCGAATTCAAGCGCGCCGAACAAGTTGCCGGTGTCGGCAATTGCCACGGCCGGCATCTGATTCGCCATGCAGAGCTTGACGATATCGCTGATTTTCAGCGCGCCTTCGGACAGCGAATAGGCACTGTGGACGCGAAGATGAACGAAATCGGCGTGCGCCATCGAAACCGGAGCAGTTGGGACCTTGCCTGGACCCGAAGCGACTCTTACCGCGAGCGCGCGGCCGCTTCAACCGCGAACGCGCTCACGCGCGAGGCACCTGCGTCACACGACCGTCCTGCAAGCGCAAAATACGGTCCATGCGATTTGCCAGTTCGGCATTGTGGGTGGCGACCAATGCGCCGATGCGCGCGTTGCGCACCAACGATTGCAGTTGCGCGAACACGCGCTCCGCCGTCGCATGATCGAGATTGCCGGTCGGCTCGTCGGCCAACAGCAGCACCGGGCCGTTGGCCAGCGCCCGGGCGATGGCGACCCGCTGCTGCTCGCCACCCGAAAGCTTGCCCGGTCGGTGGGTTTCGCGCCCCGCCAGGCCCAGGCCGGCCAGTAGTTCATGGGCGCGCTTGCGCGCCTCGCGACGCGACCGGTCGGCGATCATTTGCGGCAGCACGACGTTCTCCAGCGCGGTGAATTCGGGCAGCAGATGATGATACTGATAGATGAAGCCGAGCCGTTGCAGCCGCAACGACGAGCGCGCGCCGTCGGACAAATCGCGGCACGGTCGGCCGAGCAGCAGCACCTCGCCTTCGGTCGGCCGCTCGAGCAGCCCGGCGATATGCAGCAGCGTGGATTTGCCGGCGCCGGACGGCCCGACCAGCGCCACCATCTCGCCGGCGCGGATCGACAACGAAATTCCGCGCAGAATTTCCAGCGTCGCCTCGCCCTGCTTGAACACGCGCGTGACGTCGCGCAGTTCCAGCACCGGGCCGGCGCCGAGCTCGGATGCCTGCGGGCTATTCATTGCGCAGCGCCTCGACCGGATCGAGGCGCGCCGCGCGCCACGACGGATAGACGGTCGCCAGGAACGTCAGCCCCAGGCTCATGCCACCGATCAGATACACTTCGCGCATGTCGACGATCGCCGGCAGACGGGACAGGAAATAGATCTCGGCCGCGAACAGTTCCCGGCCAGACAGGCTTTCCAGCCAGCCCTTGATGACGTTGATGTTGTCGCAAAACACCAGGCCGAGCGCCACGCCCGCCAACGTACCGACCACGCCGATGCTGGCGCCGCTCAGGAAAAAGATGCGCATCACCGACCAGCGCGTGGCGCCCATGGTGCGCATGATGGCGATGGCTTGAACCTTGTCCTTGACCAGCATGATCAGGCTGGAGACGATGTTGAACGCCGCGACGATGATGATCAGCGTCAGGATCATGAACATCACGCTGCGCTCGACCTGCAGCGCGTTGAAAAACGTCGTATTGGTATCGCGCCAATCGGTGATACGCAGATTCGGGTACGGCAGCTTGGCGATCTCGCGAATCACCAGATGCGAACCGTCGGGATTGGCGGTCATGACCTCGATCGACGACACCGCATCCGGCAGGCTGAAGTAACGCTGCGCCTCCTCGAGCGGCATGAACACGAAGGAACGGTCGTACTCGGCCATGCCGACGTCGAACGTGGCGACGACCCGGTAGGCCTTGGTGCGCGGAACCACGCCGAACGGCGTGGTATTGCCCTTGGGCGAGATCAGCGACAGGCGGTCGCCGACGCGCAATCCGAAATTGCGCGCCATGCGGTGGCCGATGATGATGCCGTCGTCGCCCTCGAACCGGTCCGCGACCACGGGGTCGATCTTGGCGGACACCAGCTTATTGCGGCGGAAATCCTCCTTCGACAGGCCGCGCACGATGACCCCGGCATTGAAGTCGTTGGCGGTTGCCAACACCTGCCCGTCGATCGCCGGCGTCGCCGTGACCACGCCCGGAATGCCGCGGATTGCCTTGGCGATATCGTCGTAACGACCGAGCGGAACGCCCTGGCCGGAGACCACGATATGGCCGTTGAAACCGAGGATCTTGCCCATCAGCTCGTGCCGAAAGCCGTTCATCACCGACATGACGATGATGAGCGTGGCGACCCCGAGCAGAATGCCGAGAAAACTGAACCCGGCGATGACGGAAATGAACCCCTCGCGCCGCTTCGGCCGCAAATAGCGCATCGCCACCATGCGCTCGAACGGCGAAAACAAAAACAGGCGCATGGGCGATCGGGCCTTTGCTGTTATGCGGTCAGGCGATTGAGCGCAGCATCGAGGCTTAGATCCTCGCGCGCGCCGGTCTTGCGGTTCTTCACTTCGATGATGCCGGCCTTGACGCCGCGCGGCCCGATCACCGCCTGCCAGGGCAGGCCGATCAGATCCATGTCGGCGAACTTGCCGCCCGGGCTGCCGTCGCGATCGTCGTAAAGCACTTCCACGCCGGCGTTGCGCAATTTGCCGTAAAGCCCGTCCGCCGCCGCCACGCAGGCGGCATCGCTGACCCGGATATTGACCAGCCCGACCTTGAACGGCGCCACCGATTCGGGCCACACGATGCCCGAATCGTCGTGGCTTGCCTCGATGATCGCTCCCACCAGGCGCGACACGCCGATGCCGTAGGAGCCCATTTCGACCACGATCTGTTCGCCGCCCGGCCCCGCCACCACGGCGCCCAGCGGTTTCGAGTATTTGGTGCCGAAATAGAAGATATGGCCGACTTCGATGCCGCGCGCCTGGATCAGATCGGTGGCCGCAACCGGACATGTTTCGGCTTTGTGCATGTCGTCGGCGGCGGCATAGAAATTCGTCCATTGCTCGATCAACGGCGCGAGGTCCGCCGCGTAATCGATCCGCTCCCGGGCGATGTCGAGCTCGAGCAAACCCTTGTCGCAGAACACGTGGCTTTCGCCGGTTTCCGCCAGCACGATGAATTCATGGCTGAGATCGCCGCCGATCGGCCCGGCGGCGGCGCGCAGCGGGATCGCGCGCAATCCCATGCGCGCGAAGGTGCGCAGATAGGCCACGAACATCTGATTGTAGGAGTGCCGCGCGGCCTTGAAGTCGAGATCGAACGAATACGCGTCCTTCATCAGGAATTCGCGCCCGCGCATGACGCCGAAGCGCGGCCGCACCTCGTCGCGGAACTTCCACTGAATGTGGTAGAGATTTTTCGGCAGATCCTTGTAGCTCTTGACGGCGCTCCGGAAGATGTCGGTGACCAGTTCCTCGTTGGTCGGGCCGTACAGCATTTCGCGCTCGTGCCGATCGACGATGCGCAGCATTTCCTTGCCGTAATCGTCGTAGCGGCCGGATTCGCGCCACAGGTCCGCAGACTGGATCGTCGGCATGAGGATTTCCTGCGCGCCCGCGGCGTCCTGCTCTTCGCGCACGATCTGCTCGACTTTCTTGAGCACGCGGAAGCCGAGCGGCAGCCACGAGTAGATGCCGGCCGAGGCCTGCCGGACCATGCCGGCGCGCAGCATGAGACGGTGCGAGACGATCTGCGCCTCGCTCGGCGTCTCCTTCAAGGTCGGCATGAAGAAACGGGTTAAACGCATAGAATCCTCTGGGAAAATCGGCCTAAAGAACAAACGTGGCCGAACTATGGGCGGGTGAATTTAGGCAAATGCTTGCTTGGGCGCAACGCGGCCGGTGCAACGCAACATCGTCTGTCCCCGGGGCGAAGGGGGTCGGGACCGGTATCTGGTTGCCGCGCCGGCTTTCGCCTATCATGAATTTTCATATTTAGGGCGGATTGTGGAAAACCCGAACGTCCTGCCGGTCGGCACGACTCTGCACGGATACCGCATTCTCGGTATTCTTGGCGCCGGCGCGTTCGGCGTCACCTATCGGGCGGAACACGTCTCGATGGGGCAGATCGTCGCCATTAAGGAATACCTGCCCAACAGCGTCGCCTTTCGCGACCACAACCGGCTCACGCTGCGCACGGTAACGCCCGGCAAGCTCGATGATTTCGAGCGCGGCCTGGAACGATTCAAGCAGGAAGCGCGCACCCTCGCCGGCCTTAAGCATCCGAACGTCGTGCCGGTCTATAATTTCTTCGAGGCCAACAGCACCGCGTACATGGTGATGGAATTCCAGGCCGGCTCGAGCCTGCAGGACATCCTCGACCGCGCCAAGACCCTGGACGCCGCCGCCATACGCGTCTTGTTGAACGGCATGCTGAACGGCCTGGCGGCGGTGCACGACGCCGGTTTTCTGCATCGCGATCTCAAACCCAGCAATATTTACGTCCGCGCCGACGGCACGCCGGTCCTGCTGGATTTCGGCGCGGCCCGGCAGACGTTCGGCGCCGCCGCGCTGAGCGTTTCGTACAGCGACGGTTTCGCCGCGATCGAGCAGTATTCGCGCGATGCGACGCAGGGCAAATGGACCGATATCTACGGGCTCGGCGCCACGCTGTTTCAATGCGTGACCGGCGAGATCCCGCCGCTCTCGCCGGGGCGCGTGCTCGCCAAGCAGGAAAAGCGCCCGGATCCGGTGGCGCCGGCATTGCGTCGCGTGACCGCCGATTATCCCGGCGCGCTGCTCGCAGGGATCGAAACGTGCATGGCCTTGCTGCCCGACGATCGTCCGCAAAACGTGCCAGCTGCGCGCGCCCGGTTCCGCGAATTCCTGGAAGGCGGCGAGTCGAAGTGGAAAAAGTGGCGCTCGAAACAGCCGGTGCGGGACTTCTTGCGCCGCCCGGCGGCGACCGCCGGCGCCGCGCTGCTGGTCGTAGCGGTGATCGGCATCGGTGGGTATTATGGTTATGACGAATGGCGCTACCGCGCTGACATCGGCAGCGCCGAGGCGGCATTCGAGGCCCGCACCTTCGCCGAGGCAAGGCGCTACCTCGAGGCGGCGCAACATCGCCGGCCGCAGAGTGCGCGCGCACGGCAACTGGCGCTGCATCTGCAGATCGCCGCGAAGCCGGACGGCATTGGCGGCAACCAGGATTGCGCATTATGTCCGGCGCTGGTTGCGATACCCACCGGCACATTCACGATGGGCTCCCCGGACACCGAAGCGGACAGTTTTCGCACGGAAAAGCCGCCTCATCCGGTGACCATCGCCAAACCGTTTCTGATGGGCAAGACCGAGGTGACCTACGCCCAGTTTCGCGCCTTCGTGCAGGCGACCGGACACGTACCGGTGGCCGAATGCAAGACATACGATTTCCTGACCGCACGATATATCGTCGACAAGGCGGCCAGCTGGCAAAAGCCGGATTTCCCGGCCATCGACGATCATCCGGTCGTCTGCGTGAGTTGGCATGACGCCAAAGCCTATGTCGCATGGCTGTCGCAGATAACCGGCAAGACTTACCGCTTGCCGAGCGAAGCCGAGTGGGAATACGCCGCCCGCGGCGGACTCGTTGTGCCGAATTATTGGCGTGGTGTCGGTTCCGAGGCCTGCAAGTACGCCAACGTCATGGACAAAGACGGCAAGCAGCGCGTTCCGAAGACCGTGAATTGGCAGAATTTCGATTGCGCCGACGGTTTTGAGTGGACCGCGCCGGTCGGCGGCTTCGCGGCAAATGCCTACGGGTTGCACAACATGCTGGGCAACGTGTGGGAATGGACCGAGGATTGCGTAAATCTCACCTATCGGGGCGCTCCTGCCGACGGCAGTGCCTGGATCACCGGCGACTGCGATTTGCGCATCATGCGCGGCGGCAGCTGGATCAGCCAGCCGCGCGATCAGCGCTTTGCGACGCGCGGCTACAATCAACCCGGAGACGGGTTCTACGTCACCGGCTTTCGCGTGGTTCGCGAGCCGTAACCGACTTGTCCGCCGCGGTATCGCTTGATTAGATGCAATCGGGGCTGCCGTCGCGTCGGGCAAGGAGGGGAAAGTGTTTGAGCGTTTGTTCCACATCGAAGCGCGCGGCAGTTCCGTGCGCACCGAGATCATTGCCGGGATCAGTACGTTCCTGACCATGGCGTACATCATTTTCGTCAACCCGAGTATCTTGGCCGGCTCGGGCATGGACCAGGGCGCCGTGTTCGTGGCGACCTGCCTGGCCGCGGCGATCTCGTGCCTGATCATGGGATTGTATGCGAACTACCCGATCGCCCTCGCCCCCGGCATGGGCCTGAACGCGTTCTTCACCTTCGTGATGGTCAAGGGCATGGGGCTGTCGTGGCAGGTGGCGCTGGCGGCGGTGTTCGTCTCCGGCATCATCGCCCTGCTGGTCAGCCTTTCGCCGCTGCGCGAATGGCTGATCAACGCAATTCCGCGTTCGATGAAGATGGCGATCGCGGCCGGCATCGGCTTCTTCCTGGGCATCATCGGCTTCGAGGCGGCCGGTATTTCCGTGGCCCACCCGGCGACGCTGCTGACCGCTGGTGACTTGACCAAATGGGCGGTCGTGCTGGCCTCGCTCGGCTTCGTGGTCATCGTGGCACTCGACCGGCTGCGGGTGCCGGGTGCGATCATCATCGGCGTCCTGCTGGTCACCGCGGCCGGCATCCTGCTCGAGGTCAAGTTCCTCGACGGCAAGGCGGTGACCGGCCTCAAAGGCATCGTCGATATGCCGCCGAGCGTTCTGCCGACCTTGTTCGCGCTCGATTTCGGCGGGCTGCTGAAACTTTCCATCGGTGCCATGCTGATCCTGATTTTCAGCCTGGTGATCGCCGATTTTTTCGATACCGCCGGGACGCTGGTTGCGGTCTCGCATCAGGCCGGACTGCTCGACGACGACGGCAAGTTGCCCGGTCTGCGTCGCGCGCTGGTCGCCGACAGCACGGCGACCGCGGTCGGCGCCCTGCTCGGCACCTCGAATACGACAAGCTATATCGAGAGCGGCGCCGGCATTCGCGCCGGCGGGCGCACCGGCCTGACCGCCGTCGTGGTCGCCATTCTATTTTTGCTGGCGCTGGTGTTCTCGCCGCTCGCCGCCTCGATTCCGCCGTATGCGACCGCCCCGGCGATCCTGTTCGTGGCGTGCATGATGGCGAAGGCATTGGCCGAGATCGATTGGCAGGAACCGACGGAATATGTGCCGGCCATGATAACGGCGCTCGGCATGCCGTTTACATTTTCCATCGCGACCGGCATCGGATTGGGGTTTATCGCCTATGTTTTGATCAAGTTTTTATGCGGAAAAGTGGCGGAAACCGGGGTTGCCGTCTGGCTCATCGCGGCCGCGTTTCTGACCCATTTTGCGCTTGGTTAAAATCGGCCGGGAACCCGCAGAAACGTTAATGTTTTGGCCGGCTGATTTTCCCGTGACCTGTGCCTCAAAAACAGGTAGATTGCACATGTTTGCATCTGTCGGCGGCCGCCTTTAGGCGGCGCGGCAGAGGGCGGGATCGGAGCAATCCGCCATTCGCCCAAGTCTGGGGAGGTTTGCCCAGGGTTAAGGCTTTCGCGTTGGAGGGGGATCCGGCGCGCATCACTGGCCCGGGCAAATTTTGGGACGACAAAGCTGGGTATCGGGAACGATATCCAGCTTTGTTCTTTTCGGGGGCCGGCACGCCGGTCGTGCCGCCGCGTTATCTCTTTTTCGCCGACGTTTTCTTGCCGCCGCGCATCCAGGCGGGCTTGGTGCGCGCGATCTTCTTGTGCACCGGACAGGTTTCGCGATGGGCGCCCGGCAAATAGCCGATCGACATCAGGAATTCACCGACGATCTCCGGGCCGGCGAACTTGAAATGGCTGCGGAACAGTTTGACCCAGCCGGGCTTGTCGAGCGGATGGTGGGCGTCGATCCATGCAGCGAACGAGCCGAACTCGTCGCGCAGCGCCTGAACTTTCCTGGCATTGGCAATGGCCGCCTCGATCTTGCCGCGGTGCCGGATCACGCCGGGATCGTCGAGCAGGCGCTTGATGTCCTTGGCGCCGTAGCGGGCGACTGTGTCAATCTTGAACCCGCCATACGCCTTTCGGAACGATATGCGACGCTTGAGAATGAGTTCCCAGGACAAGCCGGCCTGATTGACCTCGAGCATCAAGCGTTCGAACAGCGCATCGTCGTCCGCGATTGGAAAGCCGTACTCGGTATCGTGGTATTCCCCGTGCACCGGATGTCCGGGTGCAATGTCGCAATAGCCGCTCACGTTCCGCCCCATTCGCGTCCGCGCCTAGCGGCCGAACGCGATCCAATCGTTGACGATCACGATATAGCAAATGCCGAAGATCGCCGACGCCAGCAAGGTCGTGATGCCCGCCTTGAGCCACAACCGCGGACGGTCCGGCGCGCCATGATCCTGGCCCTCGCCGGGATTGGCGACGCGCTTCACGCCCCACGGCAGGACCATGAACAACGACAGCATCCAGATGATGAGGTAGAGCACAATGCCGGTGTACACGGTCATCGTCAGGCCTGCTCGATTTCCACCAGGGTGCCGCAAAAATCCTTCGGGTGCAGGAACAGCACCGGCTTGTCGTGGGCGCCGATCCGCGGCTCGCCGTCGCCGAGCACGCGGGCACCCGAAGCCTTCAATTTATCGCGCGCGGCGTAGATATCGTCCACCTCGTAGCAGACATGATGCATGCCGCCCGAAGGATTGCCGTCGAGAAACTTGCGCACCGGCGAACCCGCGCCGAGCGGATGCAACAATTCGATCTTGGTGTTCGGCAACTCGACGAACACGGTGGTGACGCCGTGCGCCGGCATCTCGACCGGCGCCGATACCTTGGCGCCGAGGGTTTCGCGATACAATTTGGCCGCTGCTGCCAGGTCCGGCACGACGATCGCCACATGGTTCAAACGCCCGATCATCCAGCACTCCTGCTGCCGTTGTCGATCCTTGACGCGCGATGCCGACGCCGATGGCCAGCGTCGCACGCCTGTTCAGTCTACCCTAATCACGTGCACATCGGTGGTCGGCTTCTTGCCCTTGACGGCGCCGGCGACCCGGCGCAGGGCGCGCCTGACGGCTTCCTGCACGGCCCGGTCGTCGCGCAACTGGGCCGGCTTCATATCCTCGACCGCATCCTCCACGGCATCGATCAGCAAATCGATGAAGGGCCCATCATCGCCCTCCTCGGCCAACCCGTGGATGGAGACTTTCGGATCGGCCAGCAACTCGCCCGCATCGTCCAGCACGACCGTCGCCATCACCGCGCCGTGCCACAGGATGCGCTTGCGCTCGCGGAAGGTCGAGCCGTCGAGCGGCAGCAATTCCAGCCCATCGACGGCGAGTCGGCCACTCGGGACGTTGTCCACGATCTCGGTCGTTCCGGGCGCCAAACGCACCATCTGGCCGTTGGTCGCTACCACGGTCGCCGGCACCTGGCATTCGGCAGCCAGCGCCGCGTGCGCGCGCATGTGGCGCAGTTCGCCGTGCACCGGAATCGCCACCTGCGGGCGCACCAGTTGATACATCTCGACCAACTCGCCGCGCGCCGGATGGCCCGAAACATGGACGAAATGGTCGTTCTCGGTGACCACTTCGATGCCGCGCGCGATCAGCGCGTCGTGCAGTCTTCCGATCGCCTTCTCGTTGCCCGGAATGATGCGCGAGGAAAAGATCACCGCATCGCCCTCTTCGAGCACGACGTCCGGATGGGTGCCGGTGGCGATCCGCGCCAGCGCGGCGTTGGTTTCGCCCTGGCTGCCGGTCACCGCCATCAGCACCCGGTCGCGCGGCAGATAGGCGCCGTCCTCGGCCGACAGGAAGCGCACCTTTTGCATGTAGCCGGTCTCGCGCGCCGCCTCGTACATGCGCCACAACGAACGGCCGACCAGGGCCGCCTGGCGATCATGCGCCTTGGCGACCGCTTCGATCGTCTCCAGGCGCGCCAGGTTGCTGGCGAACGAGGCGATGGCGACACGGTTACGGAAGCGGCCGACCAGTTCGGTCAGGCTGGTGCGCACCTCGCTCTCCGAGCCGGACGTGCCTTCCCGGAACACGTTGGTCGAATCGCCGATCAACGCCAGCACGCCCTCGTCGCCGACCCGGCGCAGCCCGGCATAGTCCGGCGGCGGACCGATCAGCGGCGTGGGATCGAATTTCCAGTCGCCGGTGTGCAGCACCGTGCCGAGCTTGGTACGGATGACCAGCGCGTTCGGCTCCAAAATCGAATGGGTGAGCGTGATCAGTTCGATATTGAACGGCCCGACATCGAACCTGCCCTCGAGCGGCACGATATGCAGCGGCACCTGGCCTTCCAGCTTCACGTCGGCCAGTTTGCGGCGCAGCACGGCGGCGGTGAACGGGGTGGCGTAGATCGGGCATTTCAGCCGGCGCCAGAGATACGGCACCGCGCCGATATGATCCTCGTGCGCGTGCGTCAGCACCAGCCCGATCAAGTTGTCCCGCCGTTCCACGATGAAAGCCGGATCGGGCATCATCACGTCAACGCCCGGTGTCGCGTCGTCGCCGAACGTGATCCCGCAATCGACCATCAGCCATTTGCCGTCGAGGCAGAACAGATTGAGGTTCATGCCGATCTCGCCGGCGCCGCCGAGCGGCAGGAACAGAAGTTCGGACGGGGGTTTCGCGCGCGCGCCGCTCATGCCCGCTTTTTCCGCGTACTCTTCTTGCGGTTGCGCCGGTAGATTTCGAGCAGTCCGCGCAGCGTCAACTCGGCGTCGAGATGGTCGATGACGTCGGTCGCTTCGGCAAACAGCGGCGCCAGGCCGCCGGTTGCGATCACGGTCATCTTGGCGCCGTACTCCTTGCTGATGCGGGCGACCAAGCCTTCGATCAGCGACACGTAGCCCCAAAAGATGCCCGACTGCATCGCCGGCACGGTCGCGGTGCCGATCACCTGCTTGGGCCGCGCCACGGCGACGCGCGGCAGCTTGGCCGCGGCCATGTGCAGCGCCTGGAGCGACAGGTTGATGCCGGGGCAAATGGCGCCGCCGCAGTAATTTCCGCCCTTGTCGACGACGTCGAATGTGGTGGCGGTGCCGAAATCGACCACGATCATCGGCGGCTTGTAACTATCGAGCGCCCCGACCGCGTTGACCAGGCGGTCGGCGCCGACCTCTTCCGGGTTGTCGATCTTGACGCCAATCCCGAGGTCGACGTTCGGTTCGCCGACCACCAGCGGCTCGCACTTGAAATATTTTCGGCACAAAGAGCGCAGATCGTAGCTCGCTGCCGGCACTACGTTGGCGATGATCGCGGCGTCAATCTGCTTGGCTTCGATGCCGTCCATCGACATGAGCTGGGTCAGCCAAACGGCGAATTCGTCGGCCGTCCGATTGGTCGCGTTCGCGCTGCGCCACAGGCCCTTGATCTTGTCACCGTCGAAAACGGCGAAGACGACGTTGGTGTTGCCCGAATCGATCGCCAGCAGCATCGCTCAGTCTCCCGCGAACACGTCGCCGTAGTGTATCATTTCGGTTCCGTCCGACTTCACATCTAGCACCAATGCGCCTTGCGGATCGAGCGTACGGAAGACGCCCAGCAACGCCGTGTCGCCGCGCTTGATTTCGATCGACTTGCCGAGCCGCCAGGCGTGATTGAGCCACGCCTCGCGGATCAGATCGAAGCCTTCCTCGGCCCACAAACGCCGCCACATCGCCAGCTCGACCAGAAATCGAGCGCCGACCTCGTCGGCCGTGATCGCCGGATCGACGCCGGCCGCCTGCAACGACGTTGCAGGGAATGACGTATCGGACGGAAAACTCGCGACATTGACGCCGACGCCAAGGACCAGCCAGTCGAACCCGCCTTCGGAGTTGGTCGACGTTTCGATCAGGATGCCGGCAACTTTGCGCCCGTCGACCAGCACGTCGTTCGGCCACTTGGTCTGCGCGTGCGGATCATGCGGCAGGAAATAGGCCACACTGCGCACCAAGGCAACACCGGCGACGAAGCCGATCAGCATCGCCTGCGCCGCCGGCCGTTTGTCCCGCAGGACGACCGACAGGTAAAGATTGCCCGGGGGCGAAGACCATTGCCGGCCGTGCCGACCGCGACCGCCGGCCTGTTCGCGCGCAACGATGACCGTCGAATCGGCGGCTCCCGCCGCGGCCACGCGTTTGGCTTCGTCGTTGGTGCTGACAACCGTTTCGTGGACCTGGATCTGGTAATCGGGGAATAGCGGCGACTCGGACGCCGACATGGGATCAGCCGGCCAGCAGGCTCTTCGCCGCGCGTTCCGCCGCACGCAGCAACGGGTCCGGCAACAGGATGAACAACACGGTCAGGGCCGCGGCGGCCTGTCGGATGACGGAAACTTCGCGGTTGTCCGGGCGGTCCAACGCCTCGCCCGGTTCGTCGAAATACATCACCTTGACGACGCGCAAGTAATAGTAAGCGCCGATCACGCTGGTCAGCACGCCGATGATCGCCAGCGTGATCAAACCGGCATGGATAGCGCCGAGGAATATGTACAACTTGCCGAAAAACCCGGCCAGTGGCGGAATCCCGGCCAGCGAGAACATGAAAATGGCCAACAATGCCGCCATGGCGGGCTGGGTTTTGGAGAGGCCCGACAGGTCGGAAATCTGCTCGACGGCTTGCCCGCTGCGGCGCATGAACAGGATGCAGCCGAACGTGCCGATCACGGTGACAACGTAAATCGCCATGTAAACCAACACGCTGCGCACGCCCTCTTCGTTGGCGGCGACCAGGCCGATCAGCGCGTAGCCGATGTTGCCGATCGAGCTGTAGGCCATCAGGCGCTTGATGTTGTTCTGGCTGATCGCGGCAAACGAGCCCCATAGCATCGAGCCGATCGCAATCAGCATCAGGACCTGCTTCCACTGGCCGACCAGCGGCCCGAACGGCCCGATCATGACGCGGACGAACAACGCGGTTGCCGCCAATTTCGGCACGGCGGCAAAGAACGCGGTCACCGGCGTCGGCGCGCCCTCGTAGACGTCCGGCGTCCACATATGGAACGGCACGGCGGACACCTTGAACGCCAAGCCGACGATGACGAACACCATGCCGACGACGACGCCGACGCTCGGCGTGCCAGATTTCGCGAAATGCGCGGCCAGGTCGCCGAAGCTGGTCGTGCCTGCGAAGCCGTAGACCAGCGAAGCGCCGTACAGCAGCATGCCCGACGACAGCGCGCCGAGGACGAAATACTTCAGGCCGGCCTCGGTCGAGCGGATCGAATCGCGCTTGAACGCTGCGACGACATAGAGCGCCAGGCTTTGCAGCTCGAGCCCGATATACAGCGAGATCAGGTCGTTGGCGGATACCATCATCATCATGCCGACGGTGGCGAGCAGAATGAGCACCGGAAACTCGAAACGGCCGATCTTCTCGCGCTCGTTGTCGCCCATCGACATGATGATGCATACGGCGGACGCGGCCAGGATCGCGACCTTGACGAACACCGCGAAGCGATCGGTGATGAACATATCGGCGAACAGCAGCACGCGCTTGTCGCCCGGCGAATACAGCACCACCAGCGCCATGCCGCCGATCAACGCGGCGACCGAGAGCCACGAGACGAGGCGGGTCGAGCCCTCGCCTTTGAACACTCCGACCATCAGCAGCGCCATCGCGGCGCAGACCATGTAGATCTCGGGCAGCGCGTAAAGCACCGATGCCATCTCGGATTTCATCCCGCGCCCCCTATTGACCGAGCGCCGCGAAGGCGGCCGGATCGAACGGCCCGAGCGCCGTCTTGTAATTGGCGATGAGCGACTTCACCGAAACCGCGATCACGTCGAGGAACGAGGACGGATAGATGCCCATCCAGAATACGATCACGACCAGCGGCGCGAAAATGGCGATCTCGCGGAGGCTCAGATCGGCCATCGATTTGAGATCTACCTTCACCAGCTTGCCGAAGACGATGCGGCGGTAAAGCCACAGCATATAGGTGCAGCCGAGGATCACGCCGGTCGTCGCAAGCGCCGCAACCCAGGTATTGGCCTTGAACGCGCCCATCAGAATCAGGAATTCGCCGACGAACCCCGACGTGCCCGGCAGGCCGACCGACGCCAGCATCATCACCATGAACGTGAACGCATAGATCGGCATGCGCTCGACCAGGCCGCCGTAGCGCGCGATCTCGCGCGTGTGCAGCCGGTCGTAGACCACGCCGACGATCAGAAAGAGCGCGGCCGAAACGATGCCGTGCGAGAGCATCTGAATCATCGCGCCTTCGATGCCCTGCTGCGTGGCGGTGAAGATACCGAGCGTCACGTAGCCCATATGCGCAACCGACGAATAGGCGATCAGTTTCTTCATATCCTCCTGCACGAGGGCGACCAGCGACGTGTATATGATCGCTACGATCGACAGCGTGTAGATCAACGGCGTGAAGAACACCGACGCGTCGGGGAACATCGGAATCGAAAACCGCAGGAACCCGTACCCGCCCATTTTCAGCAGCACGCCCGCGAGGATGACCGACCCGGCGGTCGGCGCCTCGACGTGCGCATCCGGCAACCAGGTGTGCACCGGCCACATCGGCACCTTGACCGCGAACGACGCGAAGAAGGCCAGCCACAGCCAAATCTGGATGTCCTTGCCGAAACCGGCTTCCTTGGCGAACTTCATCAGGGCCGGAATATCGGTGGTGCCGATGCCGGCGCCGAACTTGCCGCTCGCCGCGGTTTCGTAATAGATCGCGAACATGGCGAGCAGCATCAAAACCGAGCCCGCCAGCGTGTAGAGGAAGAACTTGAACGCCGAATAGACGCGCCGTTTGCCGCCCCAGACGCCGATGATCAGGAACATCGGGATCAGCACGCCTTCGAAGAAGATGTAGAACATGAACAGATCGAGCGCGCAGAACGTGCCGATCATGAAGGTTTCGAGCACCAGGAACGCGATCATGTATTCGCGCACGCGATCTCTGATCGCGTCCCAGCTGGCCAGCACGCAGATCGGCGTCAGCAACGTGGAAAGTATGACGAACAGCATCGAAATGCCGTCGACGCCCATGTGATAGGTCAATGTGTAGCCGCCCGGGAACGAGAACCAGGCGGCTTTTTCCTCGAACTGGAAGTTCGCGGTCGATTTGTCGAAATTGACCCAGATCAGCAGCGATATGACGAACGTGATCAGCGACGTCCACAGCGCGACCATGCGCGCGTTGCGCGCGATCGTCGCCGCGTCGCCGCGCACGAACACGATGAACAGCACGCCGACCAGCGGCAGGAACGTAATCAGGCTGAGGATAGGCCAGGACATTCGTGATTACCTCAGCCGGCCGAACAAGTAGAGCGATACGAAGATCGCAACGCCGATCAGGATCGCGAACGCGTAGTGATAGACATAGCCGGTTTGCAGCGCGGCGAACCGCTTGGCGAACTGGCGGGTCGTCGCCGCCACACCGTCCGGGCCCAGGCCGTCGATCACCGCACCGTCGCCGCCCTTCCAGAGGCCGCGGCCGAGCCACAAGGCCGGGCGCACGAACATGCGGTCGTACAATTCGTCGAAATACCACTTGTTCAGCAGGAACAGGTACGGACCGCGCGCCTTGGCCGCGACTAGACCGGGCAGTTCGGTTTTCCGGATGTAGAAGACATAGGCCGTGGCGATGCCGATGACGGCGACTACGATCGCCGAAAGCTTGACCCACAGCGGAACGTGATGGGCGTGTTCCATCGCCTGGTGCGTCGGCAGGATCAGGATCGAGTCACGCCAGAAATCCTTCCAATGCTCGCCAGTCATCACGTCGTGCGCGATGTAGCCCGCGGACACCGCCCCGATGGCCAACAAAATGAGCGGGATCAGGATGATCGCGGGCGATTCGTGGACATGCTCCATGACTTCCTCGGACGCGCGCGGCTTGCCATGGAAGGTCATGAAGATCAGCCGCCACGAGTAAAACGCCGTCATCAGTGCCGCGACGATGCCCATCCAGAACGCGAACGTGCCGAGGCCGGTGTGGGCGGCGAACGCAGATTCCAGGATCAGGTCCTTGGAGTAGTAGCCGGCGAACAGCGGAATCCCGGCCAGCGCCAGGCTGCCGATCCACATCATCACGTAGGTGACCTTCATGTGGCGCCACAGCCCGCCCATCTTGCGCATGTCCTGCTCGTCGGACATGCCGTGGATCACCGAGCCCGCGCCCAAGAACAGCAATGCCTTGAAGAAGGCATGCGTCATCAGGTGGAAGATCGCGGCCGGATAGGCCGAGACGCCGATGGCGAAGAACATGTAGCCGAGCTGGCTGCACGTCGAATACGCAATCACGCGCTTGATGTCGTTCTGCACCAGCCCGACGCTGGCGGCGAAGAACGCCGTCGCCGCGCCCACGATGGTGACCATGGCGAGTGCCGTCGGCGAATACTCGAACAGCGGCGACAGGCGGCAGACCATGAACACGCCGGCGGTGACCATGGTCGCGGCATGAATGAGTGCCGAAACCGGCGTCGGACCTTCCATCGCGTCCGGGAGCCAGGTGTGCAGGCCGAGCTGGGCCGACTTGCCCATCGCGCCGATGAACAAGAGTATGCAGCACGTGGTCAGCGCGTTGAGCTCCATGCCGAGGAAATTCCACGTCAGCGCCGCCTTCGCGGCGGCGCCCGGCAGAATCGTATCGAGCTGCACCGAATCGAACAGCACGAACACGCCGAAAATGCCGAGTGCGAAGCCGAAATCGCCGACCCGGTTGACCAGGAACGCCTTGATCGCGGCGGCGTTGGCGGATTCGCGCTGATACCAGAAGCCGATCAGCAGGTAGGAGCACACGCCGACCCCTTCCCAACCGAAGAACATCTGCACCAGATTGTCGGCCGTCACCAGCATCAGCATGGCGAAGGTGAACAGGCTGAGATAGGCGAAGAACCGCGGCGTATGCGGATCGTGGCTCATGTAGCCGATCGAGTACAAATGCACGATCGCCGAAACCACGGTCACGACGAAGATCATCACCGCCGAGAGCGTGTCGATCTTCAACGCCCAGCGCACGTTCAGGCTGCCCGAATTGATCCAATCCAGCACCGGCACGAGCACCGGGCCCGCCTTCGGGCCGAGCGCAACCGTGTAGAGGATGAAGACCGAGAGCGCCGCGGACACGAACAGCAGCAGCGTGGTGAGGATCTGCGACGCCCGCGCGCCCATCAGCCGGCCGAACAGGCCGGCCGCGATCGCGCCGATCAGCGGTAGGAAGATGGCGGCGGAGTACATCGCTAGCCTTTCATCACGTTGATGTCTTCGACCGCAATCGAGCCGCGGTTACGGAAATAGATGACCAGGATGGCCAGGCCGATGGCGGCTTCCGCGGCCGCCACGGTGAGCACGAACATGGCGAACACCTGGCCGACCAGATCCTTGAGCTGCCACGAGAACGCAACCAGATTGATGTTCACGGCGAGCAGCATCAGCTCGACCGACATCAAAATGATGATCACGTTCTTGCGGTTCAGGAAAATGCCGAAAATGCCGATGGTGAAAAGGATGGCGGCGACGGACAAGTAATGAGCAAGACCGATCTGCAGCATTACGCGCCCTCCCCCGGCTTGATGTCCTTGAGCTCGACGCTCGCGCGCGTCCGGGCCAGCTGGCGCGCGACGCTCTGGCGCCTGACGCCTTCGCGCGAGCGCAGGGTCAGCACGATGGCGCCGATCATCGCGACCAGCAGGACGACGCCTGCGGCTTGGAACAGGTAGATGTATTTGGTGTACAGCAGCATGCCGAGCATTTCGGTGTTGCTCAGGCCCGGCTGCGCCGCGTTCGGCGCCTCGGCGTTGGCCGCCACGTTCGGCCCAAGCACCCAACTGCCGGCCACGACCAGCAATTCTACTAGTAGAATCAGCCCGATCAGCCCGCCGACCGGCAAATACTGCAGAAAGCCCTGGCGCAGTTCGGTGAAGTTGATGTCGAGCATCATGACCACGAACAGGAACAGCACCGCGACCGCGCCGACATAGACGACGACCAGGATCATGGCCAGGAACTCGGCGCCCATCAGCACGAACAAACCGGCCGAATTGAAGAATGCGAGGATCAGGAACAATACCGAGTGCACCGGATTGCGCGCGGAAATCACCATCACCGCCGAGGCGATGGTGACCAGCGCGAACAAGTAGAATGCCAAGGTCTGGATGATCATGAGTGTTGCGCTCCGTGCCCGCTGCTTCCGTTCACCGGTACGGCGCGTCGTTTTCGAGGTTGGCGGCGATCTCGGTTTCCCAGCGGTCGCCGTTATCGAGCAGCTTGCGCTTGTCGTACATCAGTTCCTCGCGCGTCTCCGCGGCGAACTCGAAATTCGGCCCCTCGACGATGGCATCGACCGGGCAGGCTTCCTGGCAGAAACCGCAATAGATGCACTTGGTCATGTCGATGTCGTAGCGCGTGGTGCGGCGGCTGCCGTCGTCGCGCGGCTCGGCCTCGATGGTGATCGCCTGGGCGGGGCAGATCGCCTCGCACAATTTGCACGCGATGCAGCGTTCTTCGCCGTTGGGGTAGCGCCGCAGCGCGTGTTCGCCCCGAAAGCGCGGGGAGATCGGGCCCTTTTCGTATGGGTAGTTGAGCGTCACCGACGGCTTGAAGAAATACTTCAGCGTCATCGCCATGCCCGAGACGAGCTCGGACAGCAGCATCGTGCGCGCACCGCGATCAATCCAGGCCATGACTAGCCTCCAAACGGAATTCGATCATTTCGGCAACCAGCCGAAGGTCACCAAGGCACCCGCCACCAGCACGACCCAGAGCAGCGAAAACGGCAGGAACACTTTCCAGCCCAGGCGCATCAATTGGTCGTAGCGGTAGCGCGGCACGGTCGCCCGCACCCACAGGAACACGAACAGACAGGCGGAAATCTTCAGCGCGAACCAGATCGGCCCCGGAATCCAGGTCAACCACGAGACGTTCAGCGGCGCCAGCCAACCGCCCAGGAACAGGATGGTCGTCATCGCGCTCATCAGGATCATGTTCGCGTATTCGCCGAGGAAGAACAGCGCGAAGGTGAATGACGAGTATTCGACGTTGAAGCCGGCGACCAACTCGGCTTCCGCTTCGGGCAGATCGAACGGCGCGCGGTTGGTCTCGGCCAGCGCCGAAATGAAGAAGACCACGAACATCGGAAACAACGGCAGGAAGTACCAGTGCCAGAAGCCGCCCTGCTGCGCGAGCACGATCTTGGACAGGTTCAGCGAACCCGCGCACAACAGCACCGTGATGATCACGAAGCCGATCGAGACTTCGTACGACACCAT
>JBFWYO010000003.1:0-114769 GCA_050186335.1 Alphaproteobacteria bacterium
TAAAGCCGGCGCCAGACGCGAACGCATCGCCGACGCGCAGCCACGGCAGCGCAGCGGCGCTCGCGGCGACGCCGCCGATCAATTTGAGCGCGCCGCGCCGGCCCAGGCGTCGGTCCAAGACCTCGTTGAAATGCGGGCCTGGTTCGGCGGCGCGGTCGGTCGGCGGGGATCGGTCGGTCACGGAATTTCCTCTTGAGGCGCGGCACCAGTGATGCCACGTAGATATGACACGCGTATGACGGGCCGCATGGCGCCGCCCCGGCGCGTTAGCAACGGGCCGAGACGGCCCGCGCCGGAGCGACGACAGATGCGACACGCCAATACATTATCCCGATTCTGGCGCGCGCGAACGGCGGTCCTCGCCGCGGCCACGCTTTTATCGGTGTCTGCGGCGTGCGCGCCGGCGCTGGCCGCCGGGCGCGTGTCGGTTGCGACATTCGCCATTCATCACCAATCGCAAGGCGAGATCGGCACGCAGACGCTGCGCATCGAGCGCGACGGCGATCGAACCGTCGTCGACGTGCGTCTCAACATCGTGGTGCGCGTGCTGGGTGTGGTGGTTCACCGGCAGGAGCAGACTCAAAAAGAAGTGTGGCGGAACGGGCGGCTGATGTCGTTCGACGCATTGGACGTCGAGAACAGCCGGCGCGCCACGGTCAGCGGCCGCGCCGACGGCGACAAATTCGTCATCGTGACCAAGACGGGACAGCGTATCGAGGCGCCGGCTTCGATCCGTACGACCTATCCGTGGTCGCCCGAGATCGCCAAGCACAAGCTGCTGATGGGCACCGGTTCGGGCGAGCTGAACAACGTGCGGATCGCCCTGGTGGCGACGACGAGCTTGACCCTGGACGGCAGCGCGGTGCCCGCGGTGCATTATCGCGTGACCGGCGATTTTCAGCGCGATCTCTGGTTCGCGCCGGACGGCGAGCTGTTGCAGTTCCAGTTCAAAAACGACGGCGACGCGGTCACGTTTCGCCGCAAGCGGTGACCGCGGCACCGGCCGAAGCCCGCGCGACGCCTGGCTTTGCGGCCTGCTGATCCGATCGCCCCGTGGGCGCGTAGCATATATGACCTCCTCGAACCGCGATGCGCCCGCCCCCGCCGGCGGCATCGTTGCCGGCCCCGCCCCTCCGCTCCCCAAAGCACCGGGGCCGGATTCCAGAGCCGCCCGCGATCCCTCTCGCGGGCGGCTTTTTTTCGGCTCGAAACCGGATGACGCACGCACGGACGCTGCGCATAATGCCGGCCCGCCCGGAATTCTCCTTTCCACGGAAGTGACATGGTTCGCAAGAATGCGCTGAAACAACGCCTGCGCGGGGGCAAGAAATCGATCGGCTGTTGGCTGATGTCGAACAACGCGCTGGCGGCCGAAGTGCTGGCGCACTGCGGCTACGATTGCCTGATCGCCGATCACGAGCACGGGCCGGGCGACTTCGTCGGCCTGGCGCACCAGCTTGCCGCGATCGGCGCCAGCGGGCCGACCACACTGGCGCGCGTGCCGTGGAACGATCCGGTCTACATCAAACGCGCCCTCGATACCGGGCTCGAGGGCATCATGTCGCCGATGATCGAGAGCGCGGCGCAGGCCAAGCAGCTGGTCGACGCCTGCTTCTATCCGCCGAAAGGCACGCGCGGCTGCGCCACGGGTGCGATTCGGGCGACCATGTACGGGGCCGACGCGCTGGAGTATTTCGACCAGGTCAACGACAACCTACTGGTCATCGCGCAGATCGAGACGCCCAAGGGCGTCGCCGCGATCGAGGACATCGCCGCGGTCGACGGCATCGACATGCTGCTGATCGGCCCGACCGACCTGACCGTCAACATGGGCGGTCGCCCCGGCACCCAGGTGGGGGTCATCGCGGAGACGATCGCGGCTGCGGAAAAGCGCATCCTGGCCACCGGCAAGCTGCTCGGATCGGTCCTGTTCGGCGGCGCCACGCCGCAGCAGATGTTCGATCGTGGATACAATTTGATCATTGCTGGCACTGAGATGAGCTTGTTGCGTAACGCCGCTGCGGCTCAGGTAAGGGCTCACAGGGAAAAGAACCCCTGATTGCATATAAAACGAGGCTGGCGTGGCGGGCAGCGCGAACCGGCAATGGTTCCTGGCGGCGCTCCGGAAAATTGCGCCTGTGTGAAAGACACACTCAGCGCCGACGCGGCGGTCGACTACAAGGCCGAGCCGAACCTGCGCGCCGCGTGCCCGAACGGCGTCGATGTGTTCTTCGACAATGTCGGCGGCACGATCTTCGATACCGTGCTGTCGCTGATCAACATGAAGGCGCGGCTGATCGTGTGCGGCAATATCGCAGCTGCTGCGCGTGGCGTCGGAGCGAGTCTGAGCCGCGCCTCCCGGCGCCGTGCTGCTTGCGCAGGCCGCCGCAAAAGGCGACCCTGCACGCCGCATTAACGCGAGGAGGCGGCGATGGCGGGCAAGATCAACCGGCAATGGATTCTGGCGGCGCGGCCGCCGGCCGAGCCGCAAGTATCCAATTTCAAGCTGGTCGAGCAGCCGATCCCGAAGCCGGGCGACGGCGAGATCCTGATCCGCGCCGTGTACCTTTCGCTCGACCCTTATATGCGCGGACGCATGCGCGAGGGAAAATCGTACGTCCCGCCGGTGGCGCTGGGTGCGGTCATGGAGGGCGGCGTGGTCGGCCAGGTGATGGAGAGCCGCAACCCCGGCTTCAAGCCCGGCGACTACGTGGAAAGCCGCATCGGCTGGCAGGAATACGCGGTCAGCGACGGCAAGGGCGTGCGCGTGATCGATCCCGGCCTCGCGCCGATCTCGACCGCGCTCGGCGTGCTCGGCATGCCGGGGATGACGGCATATTTCGGCACGTTCGACGTGGCGCAGCCGAAGGCCGGCGAAACCTTCGTGGTCACCGCCGCATCGGGTGCCGTGGGCGCGCTGGTCATGCAGATCGGCAAGATCGTCGGCTGCCGGATGGTCGGCATCGCCGGCGGCAAGGCCAAATGCGACTACGTCAAGACCGAGCTGGGCGCGGACGCGGTGATCGACTATCGCGGCACCAAGGATCTGCGCGCCGACCTGAAGGCGGCCTGTCCCGACGGCGTCGATGTCTTTTTCGACAATGTCGGCGGATCGATCTTCGACGCCGTGATCAGCCGGATCAATCTGCGCGCGCGCATCGCGATCTGCGGCATGATCGCCGAGTACAATCTGGAGAAGCCCGAACTGGCGCCGCGGCCGACGCCGCATCTGCTGATCAACCGCGCGCGCATCGAAGGCTTCATCGTGTTCGACTTTGCCAAACGCTATCCGGAAGGGATGCGCCAGATGGCCGAATGGATCAAGCAGGGCAAGCTGAAATACAAGGAAGACATCATCGACGGGTTCGAGCACGCGCCGCGCGCGCTGCTGCGCCTGTTCAAGGGCGAGAATTTCGGAAAACAATTGGTGCGCGTGGCGCCCGAGCAAATCTAGCCGCGCCGAGTATTCGAACGCCGGCCGCTACGCGAGCTTCATCAGGAAGCGTACGATCTTGCGCGTGCGCTCGGTGAACAGCTTGGGCATGAAATAGGTGCCGGCGGCGCGTTTGGAAATTTCCGACAAGGTCGGGTACGGCGCGATCACGCCGGCCATGGCGCCGATCTTGAGCTTGTTCTGGATCGCCAGCGCCCACGGCAGCAGCAGATCGCCGGCATCGGCGCCGACGATGGTGGCGCCCAGGATGTGCCCGCGCCGGGTCGTCAGCACCTTGACGAAGCCGTCGGTCGTGCGTTCGGCCTGGGCGCGGTCGTTTTCGCGATACGGCCAGCGCAGCACGGAAATCTCCCCGTGCTGCGTTTTGGCGTCGCTTTCGTTGAGGCCGACTTGCGCCAGCTGCGGGTCGGTGTAGGTGACCCACGGCACGGCGCGGTAATCGACTTTCGCCGGCAGGCGGAACAGCGCATTCCGAATCACGATGCCGGCGTGATAGCCGGCAATGTGGGTGAACTGATAGCCGCCCGCCACGTCGCCGACCGCGAACACGCGCTTGTTGCTGGAGCGCAGGCGCGCATCGACCTGAATGCCTTTCTTGCTGTAGATGATTCCGGCCTGCTCCAGACCGAGCCCCTCGACGTTGGGAATACGCCCGGCCGCGACCAAGACGTGCGAGCCGGAAACGGTTTCGGCCTTGCCGCCGTGCTCGATGCGCACGTCGATGCCGCCGGGAGACTGGTCGATGCGCGCGATCCTGATGCCTTCGCGAATCTCGACGCCGTCGCGGCGCAGCCGGCGGCGAACGATCTCTGCCGCTTCCGGATCGTCCTTGCCGAGCAGCGTCATGACTTCGAGCACGCTGACGCGCACGCCCAATTGCCTGAACGCCTGCGCCATTTCGCAACCGATCGGGCCGCCGCCGATGACGATCAGATGCCGTGGGAGCGCCGCGAGATCGAAGATCGTTTCGTTGGTCAGGTGCGGCACGTCGGCCAGGCCAGGAATCGGGGGCACGCCGGCGCGCGAGCCGGTTGCCACGGCAAACCATTTGGCGCGGATGCGCCGCCCGCCGGCTTCGATCTCGCGCCGCCCGACGAATTTGGCCGACGCCGATACGACCTCGACGCCGAGCGCGCGATACCGCTCGACCGAATCGACCGGCGCGATTTCGGCGATCACGCCCTGAACGTGGGCATGGACGCGCGCAAAATCGACCGCGGCGGGCGCCGGCGCCACCCCGAACGGCGCACCACGGCCGAGCGCGTGCGCGGCGCGACCGGCGGCCAGCAGCGCCTTCGACGGCACGCAGCCGTAATTGAGACAATCGCCGCCCATCTTGTGGCGTTCGACCAAAACCGTTCTGGCGCCGAGTTGCGCCGCACCGGCCGCGATCGACAATCCGCCGGATCCGCCGCCGATCACGCATACGTCGACGTCTTGAATGTCGCTCATCCCGCCCGGCTCCCCGCTTGCGGCCCGACGCCGCGACGACACAGCGCGCCGTCCTGGCAATCATAGCGTACAAGGCCGGCGCGCAATTGTCTCACGGTGCGGCGCGGATCATAATCGCGCCCGGGCGCGCGGCGTTTGCGTCACATCCGCCCGCGGGAACCGCTCCCGCCTGAGGCGCCGGATAACGATGGAGAGAACGATGGCAGCCAAAACCCATCCGGCGTCGCGTCGACGTTTCCTGGCGGTTTCCGCGGCGACGGCCGGCCTTGTCGCGATCGGCGGATCCGCCATGCCGTTCGTCGCGCGGGCCCAGCCGGCCGGCAAGCTCGTCGTGCCGAAACTGCCGTACGCGGACAATGCGCTGGCGCCGGTGATCTCCGCGCAAACGATCGGCTTCCATTACGGCAAGCACCATATCGGTTATGCCGACGCGGCCAACCGCATGCTGGAAACCGATGCGCTGCACGACCAACCGCTGATCGAGATCATCAAGTCGACCGTCGGCAATCCCGGCAAGGCCGCCTTGTTCAACGCGGCGGCGCAAGTGTGGAACCATACGTTCTACTGGAACAGCCTGCGGCCGAACGGCGGCGGCAAGCCTTCGGGCCGGCTGGCCGGCATGATCGAAGCGTCGTTCGGCGATTTCGACAAGTTCAAAGCCGCGTTCGCCGCACTGACGATCGGCCAATTCGCCAGCGGCTGGGGCTGGCTGTGCAGAGAAGGCGGAAAGCTGACGTTGCGCCGCACCGGCAACGCTGACACGCCGGTGTACGTTCAGGGCGTCAAGCCGCTGCTGACCATCGACGTATGGGAGCACGCCTATTATCTCGATTACCAGAATCGCCGCACCGATTACGTCAATGCGGTGATCGACAAGCTGATCAACTGGGAATTCGCCGACCGGAATCTCGGATAGGACGCCCGAGCGCGGCATGACGGCAAGCCAGGCGGAGTATTCTCGACCCGGCGTCGCGGCCGCGTGCCGACGCCGATGCGCGCCTGGCTTGCGCCGCCTAGAGCGGCGTCAGCGGTTTCCTGCCGGTCATGACGGCGGCGATATTGTCGAGTGCCAGATTGCCCATGGCGTCGCGGGTTTCGACCGTGGCGCTGCCCAGGTGCGGCAGCAGAAAGGTGTTCGGCAGCTTCGGGTATTCGGGATGCATGCGGGGCTCGCCGCGATAGACGTCCAACCCGGCCGCCGCCACGTGGCCGGATTTGAGCGCGGCGATCAGCGCCTCGTCGTCGACCACGTCGCCGCGCGCGGTGTTCACCACGATGGCCCCCTTGGGCAGCAGCGCGATGCGCCGCGCATCGAGCAGATTCCGTGTTTCGGGCGTGGACGGGCAATGCATCGACAGAAAGTCGCAGTGCGGCATCAGCGCGTCGACATCGGCGTGGAAGGCCGCACCGGCTTCGAGTTCGGCGGCAAGCCGCGTGCGGTTGTAATAGTGAATTTCCATGCCGAAGCCGCGCGCGCGCCGCGCCACGGCGCGGCCGATGCGACCCATGCCGACGATGCCGAGCCGTTTGCCGGATACATGGGTGCCGAGCAGGAACATCATGTTCCAGGATTTCCATTGCCCGGCGCGGATCAGCGCTTCGCCTTCGTGCGCGCGGCGCGCGGCGCCGAGCATCAGCAGCAGGGCGATATCCGCGGTGGCGTCGGTCAGCACGTCGGGCGTGTTGGTGGCGACGATGCCGCGCGCCTTGGCCGCGGCAACGTCGATATGCTCGAAACCGACCGAGACGGTGGCGATTACTTTAATGGTGCCCGGCAGGCGCGCGATGATTTCGGCGCTCATTTTTTCCGACGGCGTCAGCAGCAGCGCGTCGTAGCCGTTCGCCTTGGCAATCAACTCGTCGGTCGCATATAGGCGATCGTCCTGATTGAGCGTGGCTTCGAAATCGCGCGCGAGCCGCGCCGCGATGGCGGGCGGCACCAGGCGCGTTACCAGGACTTTCGGCTTTGTTGCGGCGGCGTTCATCGGCTCCCCCAAACGGTTCCGGCGCGACTTTACCGGAACGACGCCGGCATGCAATCTGTGGCGGTAGACTTAATGCGTATCGAAAGGCGCAGGCGATGAAGCTTCCTCACCGGCCGGCCGCGGCGACGTCGTACGGCAGGCGGCATATCCTGCTCGGTCTAGCGGGCGTGCTGGGCGGCGGCGCGACAATCGGCCAATTCCGCCCGGTGGCGGCGCAAAACGCGCTTCCGCCGATCCCACAACCCAACGAAACGACGCGCGCTTCGTTCATGCACCGCGCGTTCGAGATGCGCGAGCTCGCATCGCGCAGCGGCGATCAGGCGTTCGGCGGCGTGGTCGTCCTGCATGGGCGCATCGTCGGCCAGGCGGCGTCCGCAGTGATCGTGCGCCATGACCCGACTGCGCATGCGGACATCGAAGCGATCCGCGATGCCGCCCGCCGGCTTGGCACGCGCGACCTGTCGGGCGCCGAATTGTACGTGACCTCGAAACCGTGCCCGATGTGCGAAACCGCGGCCTATTGGGCCAATATCGCGCGCGTTTACTGGGGCGAGTCCGCCACCGACGCCGGCGCGCCGCGCTATCCCAACTGCTGACGTAGGTTACGCGCGTTCATTGAGACGCGCTCGTCATCGTTAATTTTCATTTGAAGGTTCGCTTTCCGACCAAACCGGGGCCGATCAGGACACGGCCTTGGTCATTATGTGCATTCTTGGTATAAGAGAAATCCTGTTCGTCACGTCGTCGAGGGGGGAATCCATGCAATTGAAAACGTATAGGTCCGTCCTGCTTGCGGGTGTCGCCAGCATGGCCATCACGATCTGCGCCGCGCAAAGCTGGGCGGACGAGCCACTGCCGAGCGTGCAGGAAATGTACCGCATGCTGCAGGCGCAGCAGAAGCGCATCCAGGAACAGGACAAGCGCCTGGAAACGCAGCAGGTGCAGATCGATCAGCTGCAGAAGCGCGCCGCGCGCGCAGAGCAAGAACTGAGCCTGCGCAAGTCCGAAGAGCTAAAAACCAAAGCGCAGTTGACTCGCACCGAACAGGAGCTGTCCCGCACCAATCAGGCGGTAATCGCCAATCAGAAGGCGGTGACCACCGCACAGGCCGAAGTGGACAAGGCGCGCGCCGAATTGGGCACGGCGCCGAGCAATTCCGTGTTCAAGACGCTGCACGAAAATTCGCATTTCAAGGTCATGGCGGAGTTTCTTTATCTGGCGCCGATCCGCAGCCAGCAGTTTGCGTCCATTCCGACCATCAATAATCGCGAGAATCTTTTCCTCAATCCCGGGTTCGATCCTGCGTTCCGCGTCGGCGCGCTGTATAATTTCGGCAATGGGATCGACATCAATCTTGCCTGGACGCATTTCACCGGAACGACGAAGAAATCGGATACGCACTACGTTCCCTATAACGGCGGGTACGACGAAACCGAAACGGGCAGATACAAGCTGGATTACGACACGGTCGATTTCGAGGCGGGCTACAATTTCCTGGCCGGAGACCATTTCCGCTTCCGCCTGCACGGCGGCCTGCGCTTCCTGCGGACCGTGGAGCGGTCCGACTTCGCGGATACCGGCGGCCCGAACGCCAGTCGATTTTCGACCAGAACCGAGGCGTGGGGTATCGGTCCACGCGTGGGTCTGGCGGTCGGCAAGGATGTCGGCGCCGGCTTTTCGTTGTTCGGCCATTTCGCCGGCTCGATCCCGGTCGGACAGGCCAGAACGCGCACGGAAAGCGAATGCTGCCCGGGCCCGCTGTTCACCACCAACTCGAATTGGCAAACCGACGTCTTCCCGGGTTTCGACTCGGCGCTTGGTGTCGCCTGGAATTACGCGATGACCGACGGCGGTACCCTCGGCGTCAAGCTTGGCTATCGCATCGACTATCGCTTCGGCTTGGGCGGCGGCGAGGGCTCGACGGACAAGCTGGGCTTGCACGGGTTCTTCTTCGGCGCGTCGTGGAAGTTCGGCTACAAGTAGTCGAACGACCGACGCCATGCGCTGCATCGGCCCGGGCCAACCCCGGGCCGATTTGTTTCGCGACATCGCGCATCGCTCGGCCGTGCCATGAAAGTGTAACCGTTCGGCGATATTGTCCGGCCCGTCGCGAGGCGGTTTTTCGTGCCGCCCGGGTTGTGCTAGCGTTTGCGCGGGGACAAAGCCGGCCCGACGGTGGCTGGCCGACTTGCGCAATCGGTTTCAAAAACAGGGGTACCAGGCATGTTCAAGGGGATGCGATTTCTGCTCGCCGGCGCTGCGGCGCTCGCGCTCGGGTTGGGCGTTTCAGGCCAGGATGCGTCGGCGCAGACCAAGACCAAGCTGACCGTCTATACCGCGCTGGAAAACGATCAGTTGGGCGTCTTGAAGAAGGCGTTCGAGGCGGATACGCCGGACGTCGAGATCCAATGGATCCGCGATTCGACCGGCATCATCACGGCACGCCTGCTGGCCGAAAAGAGCAACCCCAAGGCCGACGTGGTGTGGGGCCTGGCCGCCAGTTCGATCGTGCTGTTCGACCAGCAGGGCATGATCGAAGCCTATGCGCCCAAGGGCGTCGAGGCGCTCAAGCCCGCGTTCCGCAGCCCGAAGAAACCGGAAACCTGGACCGGCATGGACGCGTATCTGTCGCTGATCTGCTTCAACACGGCGGAAGCGGCGAAAGACAAGACGCCGAAGCCGGAATCGTGGAAGGACCTGCTGAAGCCGGCCTACAAGGGCAAGATCGTGATGCCGAATCCCGCCTCGTCGGGTACCGGTTACCTGACCGTGGTGGCGTGGATCAACCTGATGGGCGAGGCCGAGGCGTGGAAATTCATGGACGCGCTGCATGAAAACATCGGGCTGTACACGCATTCGGGTTCGGCTCCGTGCGTGCAGGCGGCCAAGGGCGAACGCATGATCGGCATCGGGCTCGACATGCGCGGCGCCAAGCTGAAGACCGAGGGCGCGCCGATCGACGTGATCCTGCCCAAGGAAGGCGCCGGCTGGGAAATGGAAGCCACCGCCATCGTCAAGGGCACCAAGAACCTGGCCGCCGCGAAGAAGCTGGTCGATTGGTCGGTGACCAAGAAGGCCAACGAGGCCTACGGCAAGTTCTACGCGATCGTCGCCTATCCGGGCGTGAACGCGACGCCGCCGAACTATCCGGCCGATGCCGAAAAGGCGATGGTCAAGGTCGACCTGGCCAAGGCGGCATCCGAGCGCGAACGCATCCTGGCGGAATGGACCAAGCGCTACGACAAGAAGTCGGCGCCGAAGTAACTTCCGCCGCCGATTGCGCTATAAACGGCTGCCGGAACCGCCCGGCAGCCGTTCTCGTTTGGAGCATTCGCTACGGGACATTCGACATGCGGGTTTGGATTTTGCTGCTGCCGTTCCTGACCCTGGCCGCCGCCGCCGCGGCGCAGAACCGGAACCCCGACCTCGCCTTGATCGATGCGGCGCGTTCCGGCGATGCTGCGCAGGCGGATGCGCTGCTTCGGGCAGGCGCAAATCCGAAAGTGCGAGGTGCCGATAGCGTCACGGCGCTGATCGCCGCCGCCTATGGCGGCCACAACGGGATCGCGCGGCTTCTCGTCGCCGCCGGCGCCGAAATCGATGCGGAGGATCGTACGCCGCAAGGCGCCTTGATGATCGCCTGCGTGCGCGGCAACGTGGAGCTGGTGCGGCTGCTGGTCAAAGCCGGCGCCAACGTCGACGCCTCGAACCAGTTCGGCGGCAACTGCATCATTCCGGCCGCCGAACGCGGGCACGTCGAGGTCGTGCGCGAAATGCTCGCGACCACCAAGATCAACGTCAATCACGTCAACCGGCTGGGTTGGACGGCCCTGCTGGAAGCCATCATCCTGAGCGACGGCGGGCCGCGCCATGTGGAAATCGTGCGGCTGCTGCTGGCGCATGGCGCCGACGCGAACCTCGCCGACAAGGATGGCGTGACGCCGCTGGCCCATGCCCGCAGGCGGGGCTATCGCGCGATCAAGGCCTTGCTGGTTGCGTCCGGCGCGAAGTAACCGTCTACCCCGCCAGCGTCGCGATCTTGTGCTGTGCCGCGCGGTATTCCCGTTCGAACTGATCGACGATTTCGGCCACGGACGGCGCGCTGTGGATCGACCCCACGCCGTGCCCGGCACTCCAGATGTCGCGCCAGGCTTTCGATTTTGAGCTGCCCTCGCTGCCGTATTTCATATCATGCTTCTGGCTGGGATCGAGCTTGTCGGGATCGAGGCCCGCGTTGCGCACGCTCGGTTTCAGGTAATTGGCGTTCACGCCGGAAAATACCGGCGTGTAGACGATATCGTCCGCATTGGTGTCGACGATCATCTGCTTGTAGGCGTCGGGCGCGTTGGCTTCCTGGCTGGCGATGAACCGCGTGCCCATGTACGCGAGATCGGCGCCGATCGCCTGCGCGGCCAGCACGGTATCGCCGGTCGAGATCGCACCGGCCAGCACCAGCGTGCCGTCGAAAAACTGCCGCACCTCGTGCACCAGTGCGAACGGGTTGAACGTGCCGGCGTGCCCGCCGGCACCGGCGCTCACCAAAATCAATCCATCCACGCCTTCGCCGAGCGCCTTCTTGGCGTGGCGCACGTTGATGACGTCGTGCAGCACGATGCCGCCGTAGGAATGCACGGCCTTGACCACGTCGCCCGGCGGCCGCAGCGAGGTGATGATGATCGGCACCTGATGCTTGATGCACATCTCGACGTCGTGCTCGAGCCGGTCGTTCGAGGCGTGGACGATCTGGTTGACCGCGAATGGCGCAACCTTCTTTTCGGGGTGCGCCTTCTGATACGCCGCCAACTCGGTCTTGATCTCGACGATCCACTGTTCGAGCAGTTCCTTGGGCCGGGCGTTGAGCGCGGGGAACGAGCCGACGATGCCGGCCTTGCACTGGGCGATGACCAATTTCGGCACGGAGACGATGAACAGCGGCGAGCCGATGATCGGCAGGCGCAAGCGGTCTTTCAGCAGCGGATGCAGCGACATGGAAATCCCTGGTTAAGGCGGACGACTTTGGGGTGGGCGCGGGCGCCGCGAACGCGGCGCCGGGGTCGGCCGCGCACTATAGGAGAGCGGGAAGGCGCGCGTCCATGCGCACGCGCGCATCGTCCTGCGCGCAATCCGTTCGCTCGTCGGATGCCGGAAGACGCCGGACGTCAGGCCGCTTCGGCGAGGAAATTGGCGACCAGGGTCGAGAACCGCGCGGCATGCTCGACCTGGGTCCAGTGGCCGCAGCGGCCGAACACGTGAAGCTGCGAACGGTCGAGCAATTGGTTCAAGCGCAGACTGCTTTCGAGCGGAATGATCTGGTCCTCGCGCCCGTGCACGATCAGGACCTCCTTGTCGATCCCGCGCAACTGCTCGTCCGGCGTCGCCAGCATCTCGATGCCCGCTTGGCGCGGCGCCGGGAACATCTGCGAATAGGTTTCTTGATAGCCGGGGCGGATACTGGCCTCGTGACGCGAGCGCACCAGATCGTCGGTCACGATCGCCTTGTTGTAGGCAAATAGACTGACCAGCCTGCGCATGTTCTCGATCGACGGCTGGAAGCCCCAGGCGTAATCGAGCCCCGCCGTCAGCTTGAAGTTGCCGCCGGCGGCGCCCATCAGCACCAGGCGGTTGACGCGGTCCGGGTGACGCGCGGTCAGCGCCAGACCGAGCGCGCCGCCGAACGAATTGCCGACCAGATTGACGCGCGCCAGCCCGACCGCATCGAGAAAGCCGACAATATGGTTCAGCCACAGATCCATCGTGTAGCGGATATCGGCTTTGCGCTCGGTATGGCCGAAGCCGACGATGTCGGGCGCGAGCACGCGGAATTTCTTGGCCAGTTCCGGAATCGTCAGGCGCCAGTTGGCATAGGCCGTAACGCCCGGGCCGGAGCCGTGGATCAGCACGACCGGCGCGCCGCTGCCCTGCTCCAGGTAGTTGGTCGCGAAGCCCGCCGCGTTGACCGTTTTGCCGATCTCGGGATTGCTCACTTTGCTCTCCTTGGGTGATGCTTTTATGCGGCCGACGTCAGATCTGCGAACACGGCACCGTCCTTGATCACGACCGTATAGGTTTTAATCGGATCGCGGCACGGCGAGGCGATAACTTTTCCGGTGCGAACGTCGAACGAACCGTAATGGAACGAGCATTCGATGGTGAACCCGTCGAGCGTGCCGTCCTCGGCCAGCGACGATTGGCCGTGGGTGCAGGTATCCTCGGTGACGTAGAACTGCCCGTCGATATTGTAGATCGCCAGCGGCGCATGGCCCGGCACGTCGACCTTGCGCATGCCGCCCGCCTCGACCTCGCCGGCCGAGCACAGGCGCACCAGATCGGACGTCAGCGCCGCCTCGCTCATAGCATCGTGCTGCCGCCGTTGACGCTGATCACCTGGCCGGTGACGAACGACGCTTCGCGCGACGCGAGATACGAGACCATCGACGCGATTTCGCTCATCTCGCACGGCCGGCCGACCGGGATGATGCTGACGAACTTGTCGACCAGCGAGGGGTCGGCTTTCAACATCTCGTTCAACTGCGGCGTCGCCGTGGCCGGCGGCGCCACCGTATTGACCGTTATGCCGTTGCGCGCGAATTCGCGCGCCAGGCCGGTCGTCATGCCGTGCACGCCGCCCTTGGCCGCGTTGTAGGCCGCGTGATCCCACAGGCCGCTGCGCACCGAATCGGCGCCGATATTGACGATGCGGCCGTAATTCTGTTTGACCATGTGCGGCAGCGTCTTATGGCAGGCCCAGATGGTCGACCAGAGATTACGGTCGATCGTGGTCTTGAGCGTTTCCGGCGTGTGCTGCAGGAACGGCAGGATCACGCCGCCGCCGACATTGTTGACCAGAATGTCGATGCGGCCCCATTCCTTGACCGTCGCATCGACGACGTCCTGGATAATTTCCGCGCGGCTGAGATCGCCGGCGAGCGAGATTACCTTGGCGCCGCGGCCGCGCAGTTCGCCGGCGGTGTTTTCGAGCTCCGCCTTGTTGATGTCGCACACCATCAGGCGGGCGCCGTCGTCGGCCAGGCGTTCGGCGATCGCCTTGCCGATGCCGCGCGCGCAGCCGGTGACGATGGCGACCTGATCCTGCAATTTCTTGCTCATGCGGCTTCGCTCCCTTTTGCGGCCCCTGCGGCGTTTACCGCGACCGGCGCTTCGATCGGCCCGAACGCGCCGAATCGTTCGGTCGGCACACCGCCCCAGGTATCCAGCGTGGCCGGCACCCGTTCGAGCATGCGCGCCTGCCGCGCATGCTGTTCCGGGAATTCCTCCATGCCGAAGCTGTATTCCAGCGTCATGCCGTCGGGATCGAGGAAATAAATGAAGATGCTGTCGGACGGTTTGTGCCGCCCCGGCCCGAATACGACCGGCACATTGTTCGCGCGCATACGGTTGAGCGCCATGCCGATATCGTCGATGTCGCGCACCATGAAGTTGACATGGTTGAGGCGGTTCTCGTTGCCCTTGGATACCGCGAACGAATGGTGGAACACGTTCGGCCAGGCGCGCATGAAGGCGAAGAAATCCGGCACGTAGTCCGAGACCTTGAAATTCATCGTGCCGGTCATGAACGCGGCGACGCCGTCGAAATCCTGCGCCACGATGACGATATGGCCCAGCCGCGCGATCTTGGCGTGGCGCGGCGCGAACGGCGCCGCAAGCTGCATGACGCTGGTGTAGAACTCGAAGCATAGGCCGGAATTGGGCTCGCGCGCGCGCAAACTCGGGCCCTGGCGCAGATCCTGGCATTCGGCGGCGGAGACGGTCTCGACCGAAATGCCGGCGTCGCGCAGCGCGCGCGCCAGCGAATCGAGTTCGCGCTCGCTCTCCATGACCCAGCCGATGCGCTTCAGCCCGGCCTTTGCCGCCGGGTACAGCACCACGTTGTGATGATCGTCGGAGCAGCGCAAGAACGCCTGGCCCTGGGCGCCCATGCCGTACAGATCGAGACCGACGATGGTCTTATAAAATTCTACGGAGCGCTCGATGTCGGTGACGTTGAGCGCGACGTAACCGAGCTTGCGGTAACGCACGGGAGCGGTCATGGCATGCGGCTTCGGCTAGAGGATGAGGCTGATGCGGCCGTGCGGCCGCAGCGCTTCCTGATCCAGCACAGTGCGCTTGGCGGCGATCCGGAACCCGTTCCCGTCGCGCACCAGGGAATGCTCGTGATGGCCGATATACGTGTCGGTGACGCCGTTTTTCGAGCGGTAGGTGACGAAATTGCTGGTGACTTTTACCTTGTCGCCTTCGACCCCGCGCACACGCACGTTGGCGATCATCCGGCGCGTCTTGGAGCGCGGAAATTCGCTGTGCGCGGTTTTCTTCTTGAGGCGCTCGGCGCGCTGCTGGATGCGATAGCGATCGTCGGCGATATAGAACAGATGCGTATCCGGCCGCGCGTCGGCCGGCGCGTCGGTTGCGGGAACCTGATAGGTGGCGTCGGCGGTGAACAGCGCCACCCAATCGTCCAGGCGCCATTCGTCGAGCATCGCCGCCTCCTCGAACAGGAAGTCCTCGATCGCTTCGCGCGAGACGATGGCGTTGAGGCCGGGGCGCGTTGCCATATCGGTCATGTCAGCCTCCTATTCCGCCGCTTGCGCGAAGGCGGGTTGCGCGATGATGCGGTTCCATTGCGTCCAGAAGGCGCGCATCTGAATTTCGTCGTCCATCGCCGGGGTCGGCTTGAGCATACCCTTGGAAATGTCGTTCCAGCTCGCCTCGCGGCTGTTCTTGTAGCCGGTCTGACAATTCTCCAGCGCCTCGACATCGTCCGGCGTGGCAAAGCCGCCCGGCCCAAGAAACTCGAGGAAGCTGGCTAGGCGGCGCTCGCGGAATTTGCTGTCTTCCTCGCGCGGCGCCAGCGTCCAGGCATTGACGAACATGTAGTCCGGCTGCTGCGGGTAATAGGTGCGGATGGTGATCGCCATGATGTCGTTGACGATAAGGTTCGGGAAGATCAGCAGGTTGCGATTGGTGGTGGCGATGCGCTCGGCGCGTTCCTTGCCGAAGCGTTGCTCCAGCTTGGCGCGAATCGCTTCGATGTCGCGCCTGCCCTGTTCGCCCCAGATCGGCACCCACTGGGCGATCGGCCGGCCCCACGGCGCCGTATACTCCATGACCGCATGGCCGTTGCCCAAATCCTTGCCGGGGCCGACCAGCGCCACCTTGTTCAGACCGCCGTCGGCCGACATCAGATAATCGATGTACGTCGCATGGGTGGTCGAAGCGTGATAGCCGTCGATGCTGTTTTCCGACAACAGCTTCCAGTTGGCGCGCACGCTGTATTCCTGCGTACCGCCGACCACTTCCATCCCGATTTCCGACTGATCGACGATGAGATCCAAATATTCGCGCGCGTTGCCCAGATAGTCGGCCAGTGCGACCGGCGACGCGTCGTAGTTGACGAAATAGAAGCCGCGATACGAATCGAGATGCGGCACTTCCATCAGGTTGGCCGAGCCGTCGGCGTTGAACTGCGGCGAATAGCCCGTGGCGCTGCCCGGCTGGTCGGCCAGTTCGCCCGTGTTGCGGAACACCCAGCCGTGATAGAAACACTGGAATGTTTTGGCGTTGCCGCGCTTCTCGCGGCACACTGTGGAGCCCCGATGCGGGCAGGTATTCAGAAACGCGCGGACCTTGCCCGCCTTGTCGCGATTGAAGATCAGATTGCGGCCGCCGACCGGCCGTGTGACGAAATCGCCGGGCTTGACGATTTCCGATTCATGGCCGGCGTAGATCCAGCATTTGCTGAAGATGAGGTCGCGTTCGCGCTCGAGAACGTCCTGGCGCCAGAAGGCGTCGCGGCGGACCTTGAACAGCCCGCGTTCGCGATCGATGCGCACAAAAGAGTCGGCAGCCGCCGCGGCACTCGACATGGTCGTTTCTCCCATTTCTCGCTATGGCCGCGCCTGTTCGCGAACCCGGTTTTGACAACCGGCGGCGCTTCGCCGACAAACTGTAGAGTATGCTTAAACATACCCGTAATTATCGTATCGCATACTTGAAGGTATGTGATAAATAAGGGGCAATGCGAATGCTTGTCAAGCGCTGCCGTTTAGCCGGATGGACTCGCCCGAAAAACCTGGATTTGGACTAGATCACCATGACCGCCCTGCCATCCCCACGAACCCGCCAGCGCGACGAAACGCGCGAGAAAGTGCTCGACGCCGCGCTCGAGCTGATCGTCACGCGCGGCTACGAGGCGACCTCGATCGACGATATCGCCAAGGCCGCGTCGCTGACCAAGGGCGCGGTCTATTTCCACTTTCACAGCAAGGCCGGCGTGCTGCTGGCGCTGCTCGACCGCGTCGAGCAGACGGTGGTCGATCCGGTCGACCGCCGCGTGCGCGCGGCGGGCCCGAGTGCGCGCGACAAGTTCGTCGTGTTCACGCATCAGCAGTCCGAACTGGGCCGCAGCCAGACCATGCTGGCGATCCTGGCGATTCAGACTTCGTCCGCGTTCGCGCGCGTCGAGGGGCCGTTTCAGGAGCGCATCATGGGCATCTATCGCCGCCTGTACGCGATCATCGAGGACATCGTGACGCTCGGACAGGCGCGCAAGGAATTTCGCGGCGACATCAATCCGCGCCAGATCGCCTCATACATTATCGCCGCCCACGACGGCACGTTCCTGGAATGGCACCGCCGCGGCCTGGAACTGCGCCCGCCGGAAATCGTGCACGCGTTCCGCCTGCTGATGCTGGGCGCCTTGCGCATGGCGGAGTGAAGCGGCGCGCGCCGGCCTAGACGAATCGCTGAATCAGCAGCGACAGGCCGGACGCCAATAATAAAATCAGGACGATGCGGCGAAACTGTGCTTCGTCGACGCGCTTGTAGAGCGCAAGACCGATCAGGCTGCCGACAATCACCAGCGGCGAGGCGATCGCGATGAGCGGCCAATCGGTCCGGTGCACGCCGCCGCTCAGCGCCAAGGCAGCGAACGACACCGTTTGCATGACCGTGATGAACGGCTGATAGATCGCGCGGCTTTCGTCCTTGCTCCAGCCGTGCAACTGGCACCACAGGATCGGCGCCGGACCCGACAGACCGGCGATGCCGCCCATTGCGCCGCCGACGGTGCCGGTGGCAAAGCTGGCCGCCCAATGCTGCGTTCTGATCGACCCGAGCGGCAGCGACAGCAGCAACCACAGACTGTAGACGACCAGAAACACGCCGATGGCAAGACGAAACGCGGGGCCCGGCAGAACGGTCAATAGCCAGGTGCCGAGCGGCGTTGCGATGACGCCGCCGACAATCATCGGCAAAGCGCGGCGCCAGGCGAAGCTGCCGTGCAGGCGCACCAGCGAGACGATCTGCGCGAGCAGGCTGCAGAACAGCGTCAGCGCAACGGCCGTCACCGGCGGCAAGAACTGCAGGAATGCGCCGGCCGCAACCAACGCGAAGGCGAAACCTGCCAAGCCCGAGACGATGGCGGCGCCGAATGCGATGGCGGAGACCAACAATGCCAGTTCAACCGTCACATCAAATCCAGTGCGTCACCGATCATTCAAACGCAGTTCGCGTGCCGCTCCTTGCATACGCGCAGCACCTCGTCGCCGTCGCGCCGCCACCAGTTCTTCGACGACATGATCTCGACCTCGCACAGGCCGCGATAGCCGGCGGCTTCGACCATGGCGCGAATCGCGGGAATGTCGATCACCCCGTCGCCCATCATGCCGCGGTCGGTCAGCAAGTCCTCGGTCGGCACCAGCCAGTCGCAGATGTGGAACGCCAGCACGCGTTTGCCGGCGCGCGCAATCTGCTTGGCAAGCTCCGGATCCCACCACACGTGATAGACGTCGACCGCGACGCCCACGCCGGCGCCGAGCCGATCGCACATGTCGAGCGCATGGCCAAGCGTGTTTACGCACGCACGGTCGGCGGCGAACATCGGATGCAAGGGTTCGATCGCCAACGGAACGTTCCGCTGGCGCGAATATTCCAGCAGCGCCGCAATCCCGTCTTCGACTTGTTGGTGGGCGCCCGGCAGATCGCGCGAGCCCGGCGGCAGGCCGCCGACCACGAGCACGAGGCATTGCGCGCCGATCGCGGCCGCTTCGTCGACCGCACGAAAGTTTTCCTCGACGTTGGCCTTGCGTCCGGCGGCATCGGCGGCCGGAAACATGCCACCGCGACACAGGCCGGTGACCGTTAGATTGGCCGCGCGGATCAGCTTAGCGGCCTCGGCGACGCCGCATTCCTGCAGTTTGTCGCGCCACGGCGAAATGCCGGTAATGCCGTGGCGCCGGCAGGCTTCGATGCACTGGCGCAGTGTCCATTGCGCCTTGACCGTGATCGTATTGAGCGACAGCGGTGCCGGTGCGCCCATGGCCTAGGCCGCAATCCCGTGCAGCGCCATGGTCGCGCGCATGCGCGCCGCCGCAAGGTCGGGATCGCGCAGCAGCCCGGCGGCATCCGCGAGGCGGAAAAGTTCGGCCAGATGCAGCGCCGAGCGCGTGCTCTGCTGGCCGCCGACCATGGTGAAATGATCCTGGTGGCCGTTCAGATAGGCCATGAACACGATGCCGGTTTTGTAGAAGCGCGTCGGCGCTTTAAAAATGTGCCGCGAGAGCGGCACGGTGGGCGCCAATATCGCGTGGAAGGCTTTCTTGTCACCCTTGGCCAGCGCGCCGAGCGCCGCACTGGCCGCCGGCGCAATGGCATCGAAAATGCCGAGCAGCGCATCGGAATGGCCTTGCGCGTCGCCGTCGATCAGTTCGGCATAGTTGAAATCATCGCCGGTATACATGCGCACATTCTTGGGCAATCGCCGGCGCATGGCGATTTCCTTGTCCTTGTCGAGCAGCGAGATCTTCACGCCGTCGATCCTGGCGGCATTCGCGCCGATGATCTCGACCGCGACATCCATCGCCTTGCCGGCATCCTTGTGGCCCCAATAGCCGGCCAGCGCCGGATCGAACATGTCGCCGAGCCAGTGGATGATGACCTTCTCGCGCACCTGGCCGAGGATGCGGCCATAGACATTGGCGTAATCGTCCGGCGACTTAGCCGCGGCGGCGAGTGCGCGGCTGGCCATCAGGATGATCCTGCCGCCGATCTTTTCGATCGCGGCGATCTGCTGTTCGTACGCGCGGATCACCTCATCCACATCAAGTGCGGCGGACGGCGCCAGATGATCCGTGCCCGCACCGCTGAACACCACGGCATCCGGCGTTGCGCGCGCGGCCTCGACCGAGCGGCGAATCAACTCCAGCGAGTTCGACCAATCCAGACCCATGCCGCGCTGCGCCGTATCCATCGCCTCGGCGACGCCGAAGCCGAGCGACCACAGATGCTGCCGGAACGCGATCGTGCGTTCCCAATCGATCGCCGGCTCCAGCCATGGATCATGCTCGGCCAAAGGATCGGCGACCACGTGCGCGGCGGCGAACGCCACGCGGTTGAACGGCGGCTTGGCCGCCGGAAACGCGCGCGACGCGCGCAGCGCGTAGGGGCTGAGCTTGCGCTGGGCGGTCGGCAGGTTGAGCGTCTTCAGCGTGATGCCCATGCCGTCCTCCTCAGATCTTCAGGTCGGGCAGATCGATCCAGCGCCGCTCGGCCCAGCTTTTCAAGCCGGCCTCGGCCAGTTGCACGCCCTTCGCACCCTCGACCAGCGACCAGCGGAACGGCGCGTCCTCGCAAACATGGCGGATGAACTGTTCCCACTGCAGTCGGAAGCCGTTCGGATAATCCTGCGAATCGGGCACTTCCTGCCATTGCTCATTGAACTTCATCGATTGCGGCAGGTCCGGATTCCACACCGGCTTCGGCGTGTTGACGCGCGACTGGCTCCAGCAGCGCGTGAGCCCGCACACGGCCGAACCGTGGGTGCCGTCGGCGTGGAACGTCACCAGATCGTCGCGTTTGACGCGCGTGCACCAGGACGAATTGATCTGCGCCACGACGCCGCCTTCGAGTTCGAACGTGGCGTAGGCCGCGTCGTCGGCGTCGGCCTTATACGATTTTCCGCTTTCGTCCCAGCGCTTCGGGATGTGCGTGGCACCCAGGCAGGACACGCTTTTCACCGCGCCGAACGTGCCGTCGAGCACGTAGCGCCAATGGCACAGCATGTCGAGAATGATCCCGCCGCCGTCCTTCTTGCGGTAGTTCCACGACGGACGCTGCGCCGGCTGCAGATCGCCCTCGAACACCCAGTAGCCGAACTCGCCGCGCACCGATAGCAGGCGCCCGAAAAAGCCGCTATCGACCAGCATCTTCATCTTGCGCAGGCCGGGCAGGAACAATTTGTCCTGCACCACGCCGCTCTTGATGCCGGCTTTCTTCGCCAGCCGCGCGACATCCAGCGCATCCTTGAGGTTTTCGGCGACCGGCTTCTCGCAATAGATGTGCTTGCCGGCCTTGATCGCCTTGCGCAGCAGTTCGGCGCGCATTTGCGTGGTGGCGGCGTCGAAAAAGACTACGTCGTCCTTATTGGCGAGCGCCTTGTCGAGATCGGTGGTGAAACGCGCAACGCCCGCCTGCTTGGCCAGCTTGGCGAGCTTGGCGGCATCGCGCCCGACCAGGATCGGATCCGGCATGACGTTCTTGCCGTTCGCCAGGCGCAGGCCGCCCTCGGCGCGGATCGCCGCGATCGAGCGCAGCAGATGCTGGTTCATGCCCATGCGGCCGGTGACGCCGTTCATGATGATGCCGAGACGTTCCATGGCTTACTCCATGCCCAAGAGACGATAGATGCGCCGGGTATACTCGCCGAAGCGTTCGCTGGTTTTCATATCGAGGGTGCGCGGAACCGGCAGCTCGACGCTGAAATGATCCGCCATGCGCGCCGGCCCGGCGGTCAGAACCGCCACCTGCGTACCCAAAAAAACCGCTTCCTGAATGCCGTGCGTGACGAAGATGATCGTTTTCTTGCTTTCGGCCCAGATGCGCAACAGTTCGAGATTCATCTTTTCGCGCGTGAGCGCATCGAGCGCGCCGAACGGCTCGTCCATCAGCACCAGTTTCGGATCGTGAACCAGCGCGCGCGCGATCGCCGCGCGCTGCTGCATGCCGCCGGAGAGCTCGTACGGATATTTGTCCTCGTTGCCCTTGAGGCCGACCATGGCCAACAGATCGCGCGCGCGCGTGCGCGCCGCCGCCATGGGCAGGCCGAGAATTTCCGCCGGCAACAGGACATTGTCGATGATGCGGCGCCACTTCAACAGCAGCGCCTGCTGGAACACCATGCCGATGTCGCGGCTGGGATCGAACTTCTCCTCCGCCGTGCCGATCTCGACCGTGCCCCCATCGAAATTGTGCAGACCGGCCAGGATCTTCAGCACCGTCGTCTTGCCGCAGCCGGACGGCCCGACGAGGGAAACCAGCTCGCCCGCGCGCACATCGAACGACACGTCGGAGACGGCGAGAAATTCCTGCCCGCGAGTGCGGTAGACCTTGCGCACATTCTTGAGGCGGATGAACGGGCGATTACTTGACGCGGGCATCGCGCACCACGAGCAAGCGTTCCAACCCCAGCACCATGCCGTACAAGATCACGCCGATCAGCGTGATCAGAATGACGGCCATGAACATGGCGGCCGTATCGAGCGTCACCTGAACCTGCAGCATGAGATAGCCGAGACCCTTTTCCGAGCCCAGGAATTCGCCGACGATGGCGCCGGCCACGGCAAGCACCGCCGCCACCTTCATGCCGGAGAAGATATAAGGCAGCGAGCCCGGCAGTTGGATCTTGGTGAAGATCTGCCAGCGCGAGCCGCGCAGCGCGCGCACGAGATCCAAAAGATCGGGTTCGACTTCGCGCAATCCGCGCGCCGTGGTCAACACGATGGGGAAAAATGCGATCGAGAACGCGATCAATGTATTCGGCAGCATGCCGTAGGAGAACCAGACAATAATCAGCGGGCCCAGCGCCACTTTCGGTATCATGTTCAGACTTACCAGCAGCGGCTGGAAGATTTGTTCCAGCAGGCGCGACCAGGAGAACTGCAGAGCCGTGATAACGCCGAGGACGACCGCCAGCGCATAACCGCCGAAAATCTCTCCGGCGGTGACGCCGATGTTACGCCACCAGGCGTAGTCGCCGTTGAACAGGGACGCGAGCGTATCTTCCGGCGACGGCATGACGAATTTCGGCACCTTGCCGTATACGACGAAGAAGTGCCACGCCGCAATCAGCAGCAGATGGACCAGCATGGCCAGACCGAACTGGCGAATCTTGTCGTTGCGATCGGTCATGACTGGCTCCCCGCCCGCGCCGCGCTCTGCGCGCGCGCAGATGGTAGGGCACGCGCACGGCGGCTCCTAGCGGCTTGGCGCACCGCCGCCGTCATGCCAGCCACCGTTCGCGGTTGGCGGCTATGAATTCGTCGTCGATCAGATGCGGGTAGGCGGCGATTACCCGATCGAGTTCCTGCGACTGCCCGGGGCTGAGCCCCTCGTGCGGATCGAGGCACCAGATGCCCTCGAGCAATCCCTGCCGGCGCAATATTTCGTGGCAGCCGGCGATGCAGCCGTGAAAATTGTTGGCGACGTCGAATACGGCGCCGTTGCAATCCGACACTTGCGCATCGAGCGCCAGAATATCGTCGCCGACCCGCCCCGCCGCGACGGCGGCATGAATCCGCTCGAGCAGTTCGACCGCGCGCCTGGTCCAGACGCTCCAATGGCCCAGCAGGCCGCCCTTGAAGCGCACGACGACGTCCTCGCCGTCGCGCCGGACCGAAAAGGGCACAGCGAGGTCGAGCACGATATGATCGTCGTTGCCGGTGTAAAGCGTCACCCGATCTTCCGCGCGCGCGGCGACCAGGCCGCGAATCACGTCGTGGGTGCGGTAGCGGTTGAACGGCGCCACCTTGACCGCGACGACGTTGTCGATCTCGCAGAAGCGCCGCCAGAAGCGCTCCGGCAAATGAATGCCGCCGACTGCCGGCTGCAAATAGAACCCGACCACGGGAAATTCCTTCGCCACGGCGTGGCAATGGGCGATCAGCTCGTCTTCGGATGCGCCCTTGTGCGCCGCCAGGCTGAGCAGGCCGGCGTGATAGCCGAGGCCGCGCGCGATGTGCGCTTCGGCGACGGCTTGCGCGGTGGGACCGACCAGGCCGGCGATCATGGCGAGCGGCCGCCTTGTCCAATCCTGCGCGGTCTGCATTGCCAGCTTGAGCACCGGCTCGTACAGGCCACGCTCCCTGATCGCGAATTGCGTCGTGTGCACGCCGACGGCGAGCCCGCCCGATCCGGCGTCGATATAATAGCGCGTCAGCGCACGCTGGCGGCGCGCATCGAGTTGCCGCGCGGCGTCGAGCGCCAGCGGATGCGCCGGGATGACCGCGCCGTCGCGCACGATCTGCAATATTTCGCGCGGCCAGTTGTGCCAGCTCTGCGCCATGCTTCCTCCCAAGTAACCAAGTGGTTACCTAAAGCCTCCGCGCGTGTCAACCGCGCGCGCCGTTTGCACGCTCACGACGTCCGCACGCTCACGCCGGCCGCAGATAGCCGAGCAGCACGTCGACGACGTGGCGCTCGCGCGCGGCGCGCGCGACCGGCGCCGACAGATCTCGGTCGAAGATCGCCGACAGGGTGTGGATGTTCGAATAGTAGAAATAGCCCAGCGACGCGATGGTGATGTATAGATCGACGGCGTCGACGCCCTTGCGGAACACGCCTTCGCGCTCGCCGCGGCGCAGCAGATCGTCGATCATGGCGAGCAGCGGCGAGTAAAGCTTCGGCACCGAGGCCGAGCGTCGCAGATATTTGGCGCGGTTGAGGTTTTCGCCGGCGAGTAGGGCGATGAATTCCGGATGCGTGCCGCAGAAGCGGATGTTGAATTCCATCAGCCAGCGCATGCCGTCGACCGGCTTCATGTCGGCCACGGTCAGCGTCCGCTCCTCTTCGCGCATGGTGGCGTAGACGCGCTCGAGCACGGTCAGCCAGAGCGCCTCCTTGTTGCCGAAATACTGGTAGATCATGCGCTTGTTGGCGCCGGCGCGCGCCGCAATCTCGTCGACGCGGGCGCCGGCCAGGCCGTGGGCCGCGAACTCGGCCGTGGCGGCGGCCAGGATGTTGCCGCGCGTCCGCGCCGGCTGACGCTTGGCTTGCTTGGCCACGGGCGCCGCGTTCCTTGCGGATTTGTCCGCTTTGCGCGGATTGACAGTCGGCATAGGCTCTCTTTATCGTTTTGTAACCGGTTGGTTATCACGCACGAAACCGCATTTCGCGGGGCCGGTCAACGCGCCCGAACCGGGCGCCCCGAACGTGCTAGATTTGCGCAACGGGACTGGCTGAAGAAACGAAGACTGTCCGCGACACGGGACATCAGGGACAAGGGAGGACACGATGAAGACGATAGTACGCACTGCGGCGCTCGCCGCAACGGTGCTGGGCGTTGCCGCCATGCCGGCGGCGGCGCAGCAGAAGACCGAGAAGCTCGATTTCATTCTCAACTGGATCGCCGGCGGCGATCACGCGCCGTACTACTACGCTAAGAAGCTCGGCTGGTACGAAAAGGCCGGCATCGATCTCAACATCGAGCAGGGCAAAGGCTCGGGCCTGGCGATCCAGAAGACCGGCGCCGGCGCCAACCCGGTCGGGCTGGCCGACATGGCGGGCGTGCTGGTCGGCATCGGCAAGGGCGCCAAGCTGGTCGCGGTCTACAACGTTTATGCGAACTCGCCGCAGGGCCTGTACTGGCTGAAGAGCTCCGGCATCAAGGGCGTCAAGGATCTCGCCGGCAAGAAGATCGGCAACCCGCCCGGCGACGGCGCGCGCATCATGTGGCCGGCTCTGGCCAAGGCCAACGGCCTTGACCCGAAGAGCGTCACCTGGGTGAACATCGACGCCAACGCCAAGCTAGCGGCGCTGAAATCGAAATCGATCGACGCCACGACGTCGTTCTACAACATCCACCACGTGTTCCAGCGCGAGCTGGGCGCGGATCTCGGCTTCGTCGCGTGGCGCGACGTGGGCCTCAACCCGTACGGCAATTCGATCATCGTCAACGGCGACTTCATGGCCAAGAACAAGGCCTTGATCGGCAAGTTCGTGAACGTAACGCAGAAGGCGTTCGCGGCTTGCGTGGCGGAGCCGAAGCCGTGCGTGCAGGCGCTGATCGACGCCAACGGCGCGCTCAAGCTCGACAACGAACTGCAGAACTGGGCGCTGGTCGAAGTGCTGATGAGCGACAAGTTCTCGCGCGAAGTGGCGCTCGGCTGGCACGACCCGAAGCGGATGGACGACGATTACAAGCTGGTCAAGGAATATATCGGCGTCGACAAGGACTTCGATGTCAAGACGACATACAACAACGAGTTCCTCGACAAATCGATCAAGATGAAGAAGTAGCGCGGATTTATTTCCGCGTCGGTTTCAGGCGCCGCGTTCGCATCGAACGCGGCGCTTTTTTGCGGCGCACACGAATCTGAATTCTTTTTGCGGACGCCGAACGCGGCAACGGCTCATGCGTCCATCAGCGCAAGATGAGGCCTGTATTAGGACTCCACGTGCTGAGCTAGTCGAAGCATGAGCCTCGAAGGTGCGGCTCGATCCGGTCATTCCGAGCAGCGTCTCGCCCTACCCCAATTCCGGACCCGCGACCGCGTACAGCAGCGAGGCATCGCCGGGTGCCTTCGAGGTGCCGCACGCCATGCGGATGAACGGACGTTCGGCGACAAACCCCGAAGCCGCCAATTTTTCCTGCAACGCGGCGGCGGCATCGGGCACGTCGATATAGAACGGCGCATCCTGCCGGGCGAACGCGACGGCAAGCAACGCATCCGCGGTTGCCGCATCGGTCGCCACGATCGGGCCGAGATGCGTCGCCACGCGTCCGTCGCGCGCAAGTGAAAATCCCGTCAGCCTGCCGCCGCGCCGCGCCGCCAGCGCCAGGTTCGGTCGGCGCCGCGCGAGATCGCGCAGGATCGGCGCGCGATCGGCGCCGAACGCCTGCCGATCGAGCGCCAGCGCATCCGACCAGTCGGCGTCGCCGAACGGAGCGATGCGAATGCCGGAATCGGGCGGTGCCGCGAACGCAACTCGCCCGGCATCGCGCCGCGTGAGTCGTGTCAATCGCCACAGATCGACGAAGCCGAGCGTCAGGTATAATTCGCGCCCGGCCGGTGTTGCATCCAGCATCGGCGTCAGCCGGCGCGCGGCCAGTTCATCCAGGCAGAATTGCATCATGCGCTTGCCGAGCCCGAGCCGGCGGCAGGTTTCGTCGACCAGGATCATGCTGATCCAGCCGAACCCGCCGCCGGTGAACGGCAGCGTGATCCCGGTCGCGACCAGTTTTTCGCCTGGCGCGCTGAGCCCGAAACCGCGGCCGATCGAGAGCATCAGGCGCCAATCGGCGGCGATCTGGTTCCAATGCGCCTGCTTCGCCAGCGCACCGGCCGCGTCGATCTGCGCCGGCGACAGATCGAGCGGGCGCAATTTCTCCGGGTCGAGGCGCGAGGTCAAAACTTGCCGTCTTGCTGGTCGTAATGCGTGGGTTTGTCCAGGCTCGGCATGTCGCGCGCGACCCAGTCGGCGACCCAATCGATCATGCGATCCAGGGACACGTGCGGATAGCCGAACAGCGCCATCGCCCTCTGCGTGTTCACCAGCCAGGTCATTTCCGCCTCGCGGCCCTCCAGCACCGGTGCCTTGCCGAAGCGCCGCCCGAACTGGTGGGCATGCTGGCGTACCGAAACCGTTTCGGGGCCGCTGATATTATTGGGACTGGTCGGGGTGGTGCTGTGCGCGAGCGAGCGCAGCACCATGGCGTTCGCATCGCCCTGCCAGATCACGTTGACGTGGCCCATGGTGAGATCGATCGCGCGGCCGGCTTTCACCTTGGTGGCGACGTCGAACAGCACGCCGTAGCGCATGTCGATCGCGTAATTGAGCCTGATCAGACGGCCGGGCGTTTTCGTCTGCAGCGAGAAATATTCGAACAGCCGTTCGCGCGCCACGCACGAATTGGCGTAGGTGCTGGACGGCGGCGTGGCCGGCGTCTCTTCGGTGGCGCCGCCCTCGGCCACGCGCACGAACGGGTAAACGTTGCCGGTCGAGAACGCGACGATGCGCGAACCCACATAATGTTCCGCGACCATCGCCGGGACCATCGCGTTCATCGCCCAGGTGAGGTCCTCGCGGCCGGTGGTGCCGAATTTGCGGCCGGCCATGAAGATCACGTTGGGCGATTTCGGCAGCCTGGCGATCGCGGCACGATCGAGCAGATCCGCTTCGATGCACTCGATGCCCCAGGACTTCAATTTTTCGCGCAAGCCCGCTTCGGAGAAGCGCGCCACCCCGATCACGCGGCGCTTCGGATCGGCGCGCTTGGCCATGCGCGCCAGCGTCGGCCCCATCTTGCCGCCGACGCCGAGTACGACGATATCGCCCGGCGCCTTAGCCAGATCGCCGGCCAACTCCGGCGTGGGCTCGGTCATGATATCTTCGAGATGCGCTTCGTCGCGGAACTTGTCGGGCCAATTCATGCGCGGCGACTCCGTTGCTCTGGCGCCCGGACCGCAGGCGCGCTATAAGTAACCAGTTAGATACTTAGGCACCAAGAAACCTAGCACGAGCCCCTGCCGAAGCAAAACCAGCCGAATCGAATCGGGGCGAAGCGAGTCGGGGCACGGCCATATCGGGAGGCCCAGCATGGCGCAAGCGCGCATTCAAACCACCGTCGTCGGCTCGTATCCGGTGCCCGACTGGCTGACCGCCCTGCCCTCCGAGCAGGCGCTGATCGATGCCACGCGCGTGGTGCTGGCGACCCAGGAATTGGCCGGTATCGATCTGGTGTGCGACGGCGAACTGTACCGCTTCGACGTCAATCATCCCGAAACCAACGGCATGATCGAGTACTTCGTGCGCCCGCTGTCGGGCATCCGCACGCTGATCACGTTCGAAGAAGCGGTCGCCTACCGCCAGCAGCACGGCATGAAATTCCGCACGCGCCCGCCGGGCGTCGTCGATGGGCCGGTCGGCTCCGGCACGCTCGATCTGCCGGTCGCCTGCGCACGCGCGAAACGCCTGGCGACCAAGCCGCTGAAATTCACCGTGACCGGCCCGCACATGCTGGCGAAAACGTTGGTCGACAGGCACTACGGCAGCGTCGCCAAACTGGCCGATGCGATCGCCGACGCACTGGCGGCCCAGATCGCGCATTGCGACGCGGAAGTGATCCAACTCGACGAAGCCAATCTGCCGGGCAGCCCGGACGAATGGAAATGGGCCGCCGCCGCCATCAACCGCGTGCTCGATTCGGTCAAAACCAAAGCCGCGGTGCATCTATGCTTCGGCAATTACGGCGGACAGAGCATCCAGCAGGGCAGCTGGACCAAGCTGATCGATTACCTGAACGCGCTGCATGTCGATCACATCGTGATGGAGAACGCGCACCGGCCGCTCGACGAGCTTGCGGCGTTCCGCGACCTGCGGCCTGAGATCGGCATGGGTCTCGGCGTGGTCGACATCAAGCGCACCGAGATCGAATCCGCCGACGCGATCGCCCGCGCGATCGAGCGCGCGGAAAAATCCATGGGCGCCGGGCGGATCAGATACATCCATCCGGATTGCGGCTTCTGGATGCTGAAGCGGCCAATAGCGGACGCGAAAATCAGAGCTTTGGTCGCCGGGCGCGATCTTTACGAGGGCCGCAAGGGGATCAAGGCGGCGTAAGCCGGCGGCAGATCGTTCAAGGCGCAAACGTCCGCGCCAACGCGTCGATTGCTCCGGCCCAATCGCCCGGCCGCGGTTGGCGGAACAGGCGCGCGGTCGGGTACCACGGGCTGTCGGCGCGATCGGTCAGCCAGCGCCAATCGGGCGCGAACGGCAGCAGGATATCGACCGGCAGGCCCATCGCGCCGGCCAGATGCGCAACCGCCGTATCGACGGCGACGACGCGATCGAGCGCGGCGATCGCCGCCGCGGTGTCGGCGAAATCGCGCAGATGCGGCGACAGGTCGGTCCAGTTCGCGCGAGCCGAGAGATCGCGCACGTCCACCGCGGCGGTGCCGACCTGCAAGCCGTACCAGTCGATGTTCGGCAGTTCGAACAGCGGCGCCAGCGCGGCGAATGCGACCGAGCGGTAGCGGTCGTTATTGTGCTTCATATTGCCGGCCCAGACCAAACCGATACGCCGGCGGCCGGTTTCCGCCGCGCGCACACGCCAGGCCACCGCGCGATCCGGCGGCGGCGCCAGGTACGGCACGCTGCACGGTAGATTCTCCAGCGTGGTGTGGAATACGCGCGCCAGACTCATGACCGGCAAATGCACGTCGCACGAGGGAACCGCGCCGCCGCGCGCGACCACGCGCACGCCCGGGAAATTCGCGGCGAACAAGTCGACCAGCGCGGCCTGCACTTCGAGCACGACATTCTTGGCTAGGCGCTGCGCGGCCGGCAGGAAACGCGCGAACTGCAGCATGTCGCCGACGCCCTGCTCGGCGTGCAAGAACAGGGTTCCGTTCGGCAGCGCGCTGCCGTTCCACAACGGCTTGCCGACTGGCTTGAGCGGGGAGGCGGGACGGCTGAAACGCCATTCGTAGGCGACGAAGCCGTTGGCGTAATCGCCGCGCAGCAGCAGCGCCATGCTTTCGTTCCAATGCGCGGAGACATGCTGCGGATCGACGGCGATGGCTTCGCGATAGGCATGTCGCGATTCGTCCCATCTGCCGAGCCGCTTCAGCGCGTTGCCGAGATTGCAATGCGCATCGGCCGCGCGCGCATCGAGCGCGATCGCCAGGCGGAATTGCGCCACCGCCTAATCCAATCGGTCGGCTTCCATCAACGCGCTGGCATAGTTCGTGCGCATCGATGCGTCGCCCGGGCGTGCTTCGAGCGCGCGTCCGATCCATTCGACGGCCGACTCGTACGCGCCGCGCCTGAATTCGCTGACCCCGAGAATGTGCAACGCGTCGGCATCGGTGGGCCGCACGGCGAGGTAATCGCGGCACAAGGTGGCGGCTTGGTCGAATGCGTTGCGGTTGAAAGCGCGCAGCGCCGCACTCAGCGACGGTTTCGGCGGCATTGTCGGATGCTTGACGATAACGTTTGGCATAGCGCTTCAATGACGGACGGGCGGCGGGCGGTAAGCTGCCGGCTAGTCTACCGCATTCGACGCCGGTCTGGCGGGCGCTATCGGCGCCAGCCGCTTCGGCAGGCGGCTGCGCGCGCCGCCCAGCCGCTTCCCCATGCGATCCAACAACAGGTAGACCACTGGCGTGGTGTAGAGCGTCAGGATTTGCGAGACGATCAGCCCGCCGATGATGGTAATGCCGAGCGGCCGGCGCAGCTCGGCGCCCGGGCCTTCGGCGATGACCAGCGGCACCGCGCCCAGCAGCGCGGTCATCGTGGTCATCATGATCGGCCGGAAGCGCACCAGACAGGCCTCGTAAATGGCGCGATTCGCCGACAGGCCTTCCCTGCGTTCGCGCTCGAGCGCGAAATCGACCAGCATAATGCCATTCTTCTTGACGATGCCGATCAGCAGAATGATGCCGATCAGCGCGATCACCGTCAGCTCGGCGTTGAACACGCGCAACGCCAGCAGGGCGCCGAGGCCGGCCGCCGGCAAGGTCGAGATGATGGTCAGCGGGTGCGCCAGGCTTTCGTACAGGATGCCAAGCACGATGTAGACGACAACGAGTGCCGCCAGGATCAAGAGCGGCTGCGACTGCGTACTGCCGCGCGCCGCCGCGGCGTCGCCGGCGAATTCGGTGCGGATCGATTCGGGCAGGTGCAGCTCGGCGACCGCGGTGGAAACCGACCTGGCGGCTTCGTCGAGCGTCATGCCGGGCGACAGATTGTAGCTGACGGTGACCGCCGGGAACTGGCTGCGATGATTGACGACGAGCGGCGAGAGGCCCTTCTCGATCGTCACCAGACTGGTCAGCGGCACCTGAACGTTGTTGGCGCCGCGTACGTAGATGCGCGACAGGTCGGTCGGATCGCGGCGGAACTGCGGCTCGACCTCGAGGATGATGCGATACTGGTTGCGCTGCGTGTAGATGGTCGAAATCTGGCGCTCGGCGAACGCGTTGTTGAGCGCATCGTTGATGTCCTGGATGCGCACGCCGAGCCGCGAGGCGGTGGTGCGGTCGATCTTGATCGCGACCTGCAAGCCGCCCTGCTCGCGGTCGATGGTGACGTCGACCAGGCCCGGCAGGCGCCGGACTTTCTCCAGCACCCGGGGGGCCGCCTGCTGCAACTGGTCGAGATCGGTGCCGTACAGCGTGAACTGGTACTGGGATTGCGTCTGCCGGCCGCCGACGCGCAAATCCTGCGACGGCGTGAGGAACACCCGCACGCCCTCGACGACCGCCAGCTTGGTGCGCAGGCGCGCGACCACCCGCGCGGTGGTCAGCCCGCCGCGTTCGGCCATCGGCTTCAGGCTGATGAAGAACCGCCCGAAATTCACCGCGCCCCAGCCGGAGCCGCCGACCGACGAGCCGACCGAGGCGACCGCCGGATCGGCCATGATGATCTCGGCGGCGCGCTGCTGCAGCTCGACCATGGCTTGATAGGAGATTTCCGGCGACGCGCGCGTGCCGCCGAACACCAGCCCGGTATCGTCCTGCGGAAAGAAGCCCTTCGGCGTGATGGCGTAATAGTGCACGGTCAGCACGATGGTGCCGAGCAGCACGATCAGCGTGGCGATCTGGTGGCGCAGGACGACGCGCAGGCTTTTCGCATAGGCCAGCATGATGCCGCGGCTGAGCCGGTCGGCCGCGCGGTGCAGGCGCGTCGATCGGCGCGGCGCCGGCTTGCGCACATAATGCGCGCAGATCATCGGCGTGACCGACAGCGAAACGACGGTCGAAATGACGATGGCGAAGGTCAACGTCAGCGAGAATTCCTGGAACAGGCGGCCGACGATGCCGCCCATGAACAGCAACGGAATGAACGCCGCGATCAGGGACAGGCTGATCGAGATCACCGTGAAGCCGATTTCGCGCGCGCCGACCAGCGCGGCCTGCGCCGGCGGCAAGCCTTGCTCGAGCTTGCGGTGGAAATTCTCGATCATGACGATCGCATCGTCGACCACGAAGCCGACCGAGACCGCGAGCGCCATGAGCGACAGATTGTCGATCGAGAACCCGGACAGCCACATGGCGCCGCAGGTGCCGGCGAGCGTGAGCGGCACGGTAACGCCGGCGGCCAGCGTGAGAATGCCGCGGCGCAGGAACGCGAACACGACCAGCATGACCAGGAACACGCTGGCCAGCAGCGTAAACTGCATGTCGCGCACGCTGGCGCGAATTGTGCTGGTCCGGTCGGTCAAAATCGAGATCTTGATGCCCGGCGGAATCCACCGCTGCAGTTCGGGCAACAGCTCGCGCACGCGATCGACGGTTTCGATCACATTGGCGTTGGCCTGCTTGGTGATAATCAGCAGCACCGCGGGATCGCGGTTGAAGAACGCGGCCGAGCGGCTGGTGCGCACGCCCTGGTCGATGCCGGCCAGATCCGCCAGGCGCACCACCTTGCCGTCGGCGCCGACCTTGACCACGAGATCGTCGTATTCGCGCGGCGTGCGCAGCTGATCGTTGGTGGCGATGGTGAAGCCGAGGCCGGGCCCGTCGATGACGCCGACCGGGCCGACCGAATTGGCGCGCGCGATTGCGGTGCGCACGTCCTCGAGCGAGACGCCCATGGCAGCCAGCTTGGCCGGGTTGACGCGCACGCGGATGGCCGGCTGCTCGGCGCCGCTGACCGATACGTCGCCGACACCCTCGATCTGGGCGATGCGCTGGGCGATGACGCTGTCGGCCGCGTCGTAGATGGCGCTCGGCAAGATCGTCGTCGAGGTCAGCGCCAGGATCAGCACCGGCGAGGCCGCCGGATTCGCCTTCCGGAACGACGGCGCCGAGCCGAGATCGCTGGGCAGATCGGCGAGCGACGCGTTGATCGCCGCCTGCACGTCGCGCGCGGCCTTGTCGATGTTGCGGTCGAGATCAAACTGCACCGTGATGCTGGTCGAGCCGAGCGAGCTATACGAGCTGATCTCGGTGACGCCGGCGATTTCGCCCAGGCGCCGTTCGAGCGGTGCTGCGACGGTCGAGGCCATGGTGGCCGGATCGGCGCCGGGCCGGCTGGCCGAAATGCGGATGGTCGGGAAGTCGACGCTCGGCAGGCTGGCGACCGGCAGGAAATTGTAGGCGACCGCGCCGACCAGGAACAAACCGACCGCGAGCAGCGTGGTCGCCACCGGCCGCAGGATGAACGGGTAGGAGAAATTCATCGCCGGCGCCTACTCGGCCGGGCGCGAGACGGGCGGCGGCACGGCAGCGTCGAGCGCGAGCGAGAACGGCCGCTTGTCGCCGAACCAGCGTTGGCGCAAGCGTTCGACGGCGAGGTAGATCACCGGCGTCGTATACAGCGTCAGCAACTGGCTGAGCAGCAGGCCGCCGACGATGGTAATGCCGAGCGGGAACCGCAGCTCGGCGCCGGTGCCGTTTTCGAGCGCCAGCGGCAGCGCGCCAAACAAGGCGGCCAGCGTGGTCATCATGATCGGCCGGAAGCGCAGCGCGCAGGCACGCACGATGGCATCACGCGGCGACAGCTTGTCGACCCGCTCCGCCTCGAGCGCGAAATCGATCATCATGATGGCGTTCTTCTTGACGATCCCCATCAGCAGCACGATCCCGATCAGCGCCACCACGGAAAGATCTTCGCCGCACACGAACAGCGCCAGCAGCGCGCCGACGCCGGCCGACGGCAAGGTGGACAGGATCGTGATCGGGTGGACGTAGCTCTCGTACAGCACGCCGAGCACGATATAGATCGCGATCACGGCCGCGAGGATCAGCCATGGCTGGCCTTCGAGCGACTTGGAGAATTCGGACGCATCGCCCGAATAGCTGCCGGTAATGGCGGACGGAATCTCGAGCGCGCGCTGGGCGCGGGCAATCTGCGTGACCGCATCGCCGAGCGAGGCGTGCGGCGGCAGGTTGAAGCTGATGGTGACCGACGGGAATTGTTCCTGATGCGCGATCGCCAACGGGCCGCTGCCGTATTCGATGGTGGCGATCTGCGACAGCGGCACCTGCGTGCCGGTGGTCGAGGGCACGTAGAGCCTGCCCAGCGACGACGTATCGAGCTGATAGCGCGGCAGCGCCTCGAGTACCACGCGGTACTGATTGGCCTGGCCGAAAATGGTCGAAATCTGGCGCTGGCCGAAGGCGTTGTTCAGCGCGTCGGTGACCGACTGCATGGACACGCCGACGCGGCCGGCGATCTCGCGATCGACCTTTATAATTGCGCGCGGCCCACCCTGCTGCGATTCCTCGACGACATCGCGCAGCAGCGGATTGCTGCGCAGCCGATCGGCCAGGCGCTTGGCCCAATCGACCACTTCGGCCGAGTCGGTGCCGGTCAGGGTATATTGGTACTGGCCGCGCGCGACGCGCGTACTGATCTGGATATCCTGCACCGGCTGGAAGAACGCCAGCGCGCCGGGCACGGTATCGGCGCGCTTTTTCAACCGCTCGACGATCGCGTCGACGAACTCGCTGCGCTCGCTGCGCGATTTGAGCACGATCGTCAGACGGCTGGTATTGGGCGCCGGATTCGACGTACTCACGCCGACCACGGCGACGACGCCGAGGACCGCCGGATCCTTGCGCAGTTCGTCGACCACGCGGGCCTGCATCTTCTGCGTCTCTTCGAACGAGATTTCCGGCCCGCCCTCGACCACCGCGCCGATCAGGCTGGTGTCCTGCAGCGGCAGAAAGCCCTTTGGCACCGCCACGTAGAGCAGGATCGTGACGGCCAGCGTGCCGGCGGTGACCAGCAGCGTGAGTTTCTCGCGCCGCAGCACCCATTGCAGGGTCGAAGCATAGTACCGATCGACCGCGTCCATCGCCGCCTGCACCCGCAGTGCCGCGGCGCCTTGCGCTTTCTTCTCCCGCTTATGGCGCAGCATGCGGCTGCACATCATCGGCGTCAGGGTCAGCGAGACGATCGCGGAAACCACGACGGCGATGGTCAGCGTCAACGCGAACTCGCGGAACATGCGCCCCACAAGTCCGGTCATGAACAGCAGCGGGATGAAAACGGCGATCAGCGAGACGGTCAGCGAAATGATCGTGAAGCCGATCTCGCGCGAGCCCCGTTCCGAGGCCTCCATCGCGGTTTCGCCCTTCTCCATATGTCGGACGATGTTCTCGATCATCACGATCGCATCGTCGACCACGAATCCGGTGCCGATGGTCAGCGCCATCAGGGACAGATTGTCGAGGCTGAAGCCGCAGAACCACATGACGCCGAACGTGGCGATCAGCGACAACGGCAGGGCCACGCCGGCGATCATCGTGGCGCGCAGCGTGCGCAGGAACAGCAGCACGACGAGCACCACGAGGCCGACCGCCAGCATGAGCGTGAACTGAACGTCGTGGATCGAGGCTCGGATGGTCGAGGTACGGTCCTGCACCACGGTCAGCGACACGCCGGTCGGCATCGCCTTGCGCAGCCCGGGCAAGGTGGCGAGCACTTTCTCGACCGTTTCGATGACGTTGGCGCCGGGCTGCCGCTGCACGTTGACGATCACCGCCGGCCGGCCCTGGAACCAGCCGAACACCTTATTGTTTTCGAGCCCGTCGACGATGTCGGCGACGTCGCGCAGCAGCACCGGCGCGCCGTTGCGATAGGCGATGATGACCTGCCCGTAGGCGTCGGACGTCGTCAACTGGTCGTTCGACGCGATGGTGTAGGACTGATAGGTGCCGTCGAGCGACCCCTTGGGGCCGGCGACGTTGGAGGCGACGATCGCGGTGCGGATGTCCTCCATCGAAATGCCGTACGAGGCCAGGCGCGTCAGATCGACCTGCACGCGGATCGCCGGCTTGATGCCGCCGTCGATCGACACCCGACCGACGCCCGAGACTTCGGCCAGCCGCTGCGACATCAGCGTATCGGCCAGATCGCTGAGCTGGCGGATCGGCAGCGTATCGGAGGTCAGCGCCAGCGTGACGACCGGCGCATCGGCCGGATTCACCTTCGAATAGGACGGCGGATAGGACAAGGTCCGCGGCAGCACCGAACCCGCCGCATTGATCGCCGCCTGGACGTCCTGCGCGGCGCCGTCGATGTCGCGGCCGAGATCGAATTGCAGCGTGATCTGGCTGATGCCGAACGAGCTCGACGAGGTCATCGCGGTCAGCGCGGGGATCTGGCCGAACTGGCGCTCGAGCGGACCGGTGACGAGTGCGGCCACGGTTTCCGGGCTGGCGCCGGGAATCTGCGTGGTCACCTGGATGGTCGGGAAATCGACCTGCGGCAGAGACGACACCGGCAGCGCGCGGTACCCAAGCAACCCGGCCAGCAGCACCGCCACGCCCAACAGCGTGGTGGCGATCGGCCGCCGGATGAAGGGTGCCGAGACGTTCATTGCGTGTTGCGGCGTTCCGCATCGGGCCGCGTCCGCGGCGGCGTGCTCCGTCCATCGTCGGTCTGCTGGGTGGCATTGCTCGGCCGCCGGCGGCGCTGATCGTCGCCCGATGGCGTCGTGCCGGTCGGCGGCGTGCCCGGCGGCGTTACGCCCATCGGCGCCGTGCCGGACGGCGTGATGCGCACCTTGCTGCCCTCCATCAGGCGCGCGAAGCCGCTGGTGACGACCTTATCGTTAGCCGCCACGCCCTTGGCGATCACCGCCTGCACGTCGTTCTGCTGGCCGACCGTGATCAGACGGACCGTGACCGTATTGTCGTCCTTGACCAGATAGACGAACGAGCCGCGCGGCCCGCGCTGCACGGCCGCCGTCGGCACCACGACGACCTGCTGAAGCGTATCGACCAGCAGGCGCACGTTGATGAACTGCCCCGGCCACAGGCGCAGATCGGCGTTCGGAAACTCGGCCTTGAGCAGCACCGTGCCGGTGGTCGGATCGACTTGGTTGTCGACTGCCTGCAACACGCCGCGGTCGACCACCGTCTTGCCATCCGGCGCCATCGCCTCGTTGCTCAGCTTCGCCTTGGCCATCGCGGCGGTGACTTGCGACAATTGCTGTTGCGGGATGGTGTAGAACACCGAGATCGGCTTGAGCTGGGTGATCACCACCAGGCCGGTCGCGTCGGACGATTTGACGATATTGCCTTCGTCGACCTTGCGGATGCCGATGCGGCCCGAAATCGGCGCGCGGATCGTGCTATACGCAACGTACGCCTTGGCGCTGTCGATCGCCGCATCGTCGAGCTGAACCTGCGCGATGCGCTGCTGGACCAGCGCGCGTTGCGCGTCGAGTTGCTGGCGCGGCACCGCGCTGCTGCGCGCGAGCGTCTCGAAGCGTTCGAGATCCAGCCGCGCGTTGGCCAACAGGGACTCGTCCTGCGCCTTCTTGGCGATCGCCTGATCGAGTTGCGCCTTGTAAAGAGTCGGATCCAGTTCGAACAGGATATCGCCCTGCTTGACGTCGTCGCCTTCGTTGAAGGCGATCTTCATCAGCTTGCCGTCGACCTGCGAGCGCACCGTCACCGTATTGAGCGCCTTCGCGGTGCCGACGCCGTCCAGATAGACCGGCACGTCCGCGTGCCGGGCGGTGGCGATCAGGATCGGCACCACCTCGTCGGGCGAGACCTGTCGGAAGCTTGGCCGTTGCGCCGGGGTTTGCGGCTGTTGCCAGACGACGGCGGCCGCGACCACGGTGGTCGTGACCAGGATGGCGGAACCGATGACAAGCAAGCGGCGCGAACGTTTCATGACGGACCGTGCAATATGGAAGACTCGGCGAACGTCGAAACAGGGGCGTGTGCGCCGGCGCGTGCGAGCGAACCTCGCCGCAACACACTAGGCTCGCGTCTGTTCCGGAAGAAGCCCGATTTGGTAACAGTTTGTTGCGGCTGAAGCGGCGGAAACCATGCGCAAATCGGGCTCCGCCGGCCCGCGAATCGCCGCACCCGAGACGCCTCAAAGGCTGGACTGTTCGACATTTCGAAACCGCTCCCGGATAAGCTTCATGGGCGGCACATTTGAGTGCGGCGCGGCATCGCCGCCGCCCCGGCGCAGCGCCATATCGTTTATACGAGCGCCATGAGCGTTCCAGTACCCGGCCGCGCCCCGCCTAACCGGAACACGACTTATTTGACGCGCCGCTGCAACGGCCTGGGCCGGGTCGGCGTCAGATGCCGCGCGGCGGGACGCCGAGACGTTGCCGGGCAGTGCCGAGAATTTTCTCGGCCGCCAGGGCCGCGCCCAGCAATGCATCCTCGTGGTGGCCTCGCGCCATCAATTGCAGCCCGACCGGCATGGCGGCGGCATCGAGGGCGACCGGCATGCTGATCGCGCACAGGCCCAGATAGCTGGCGAAGGCATTGTTGCGCGCGGCGCCGAGATGCGCCGGTCGATAGTTTTCCACTTTGGACATGGCATCGATGGCGGGCGGCGTTACGACCACGGACGGGAATGCAACGACGTCGATGGTCCCGAGGCGCGCGTCGATGCTCGCCGCGGCTTCGCGAATGACGCGCTTGCGCGCCAGATACTCGTGTGCCGGCAGATTGACCGCGTCGTTCATGCGCTGGCGGATGACCGGATCGAGCTTGGGCAACCAGTCGGGCAGTTCGGCCGAGAGAAATTCGTAGAACTCCGGCGGTGTCAGGCCGCCTTTCAAAAACATCGGCGCGATGCGATCGAATTCGGGAAACGCGAAAGGCACCAGCCTGGCGCCCGCGCGACTGAATTCGTCGAGGGCAGTGCGCACGCCTTCGGCAATGCCTGGCGAGCAACCATCCCAAATGGCGCCTTCGGGTACGCCGATGCGCAAATACGCCGGATCGGCAGGCTGCGTGCCGGCGGCGGGGCTCGCGTTGTTCACATGCATCGGATCGAGCGCGCGGAACGCGTAAGCCGCATCGGCCACGGTGCGCGTCAGAATGCCGGTCGTATCGAGCGACGGGCTGATCGGCAGCACGCCGTCGGTCGGCCAGCGGCCGAACGTGGTTTTCAAACCGACCGTGCCGGTCATGCTTGCCGGGATACGGACCGAGCCGGCCGTATCGGTGCCGAGCGCCACGAAGGCGGTGCCGGTCGCCAGACTTACGCCGGCGCCGCTGGACGATCCGCCCGGCACGCGCGGCGCGTCCGCGCCCCACGGATTGATCGGCGTTTCCCAGTGCGGGTTGACGCCGACAGCGCCGTAGGCGAATTCGACCGTGTGAGTCTTGCCGGCGACGACTGCCAATTGCCGGCGCAAGGTTTGGACCAGCCGTCCGTCGCGTTCCCATTTTGTCGGCAGACGAGTCGGCGAGCCGGCAAAGATCGGCCAGCCGGTCAGGCCGAAAAGATCTTTGACCGAAACCGGAATGCCCTGCAGCGGTCCCAAATCATAGTGCGCGGCAAACGCCCGGTCGGCGAGCTCGGCCGCCTTGCGGCCCGCGGCCGAATCCCAAATCTTGTAGGCACCCAGACTTTCGCCGGTGCGCGCGTAATTCGCGATTGCCCGTTCGATCAAGTCGCGCGCTGCGATCGTGCCATCGCGCAGCCCGGCGGCGATCTCGGCCAATGGCCGGTCGTCATTTGCCTTCATGAAACCCTGCTTGTCTTGAAAGGCTCGACATGCGGCCGAGCCCGAGATCGGTAGGCGGTTTTATCGGCAGGTCGATTGCGGCGGACGGCGCGGCCTGTACAGCGCGGCTGGAGCGGGTGAAGGGAATCGAACCCTCGTCGTAAGCTTGGGAAGCTTCTGCTCTGCCATTGAGCTACACCCGCATGCCCGGGTGGTCCGGCAAAACGATGATTACCCGCCGCAGCGGCTGGGCGCAAGGGTCGTCGCCGGGGCTCGTTTGACCTTTGTGACCGGCGTCCATGCAGGCTAATGTTTCCGCCTATTCCATCGGTATGTCATGAATATTTCATCCGACGCCGCCAAGCCGGTTCCCGTGTCCACCCTGGACGACCTGCTGTCGCGCCGGCTCGCGTTCAAGACCGACGACTCCGGCCGCGCACGCGACTATCTGGCGCGAGCATTCCCGACCCACAGTCTCAACATCGAACGCAGCCACGCCAGGTTGCAATTTGAACACCGCGGCGCCGATCTGGGGGCGGCTTCTTTCCACCGGTTGCAGTACGGCAGCCGCGTGACCGTCAATGTACCGCCGCTGGAACGCTGTTATCTGTTGCATCTGACATTGGCCGGCGCCTGCGAGATTTCCCAGGAACGGAAATCCATCGTCGTGGCACCGGGCCAACTTGTGGTGATGAATCCGACAATGTCTTTCCGGAAAGTTTGGCTGGTGGATTCCAATCAATTGATTCTGCGCGTCGATCGCGCGTTCCTGGAACGGCATTTCATGCTCGACGCCGACCTCGGTGCGCCTACGTCAATCGATTTCGAGTTCGTGTCCGTCGATGCCGCTCAGCATGCGCCGAGCCTGACCCGGTTCATCCACATGATCTGCAGCGAGTTAAATGCTGACGAGACTCAACTGCGCAACCCGTGCGTCAAACGCCAGATCGTCGGCGGGCTGGCCGCGCTGCTGCTGAATTCCTTGCCGCACAGCGGCAGCCGGCTGTTGCAGAGCGCGGACTCGGGCGCAGCGCCGTTCTTCGTGCGGCGCGCAAAACAATTCATCGCACAACATGCAAGGGAGCCGCTCGATCTGGCGGCATTGGTGCGCGCATCCGGCGTCAGCGCGCGCGCGTTGCACCAGGGCTTCCGGCGGTTTTGCCGGACCACGCCGATGGCGTACTTGCGCGATGTGCGGCTGGATAACGCGCGACGCGAATTGGCCGTATCGTGCCGGCGCGAAACAAAGGTTACCGACGTCGCTACCGAATGCGGCTTCATGCATCTGGGACGCTTTGCCAAAGCCTATCGTGCGCGGTTCGGCGAAACGCCGTCACAGACCATCCGACGCACATCGATCGACGACCGTGACGGCAATTGACCGTTCGGTAAATCACGCGAAAATTGGCTGATCCGTGCGGGAAGCGGATTGATCGCGGACTAGCACGCGACATTTACTGCACTGATGAGCGCGCGCGATCTTTCCGACAGCACCGCCGCAGACCAAGACATTTCCGCCGAGCGCCTGCCGGTGGCTGGCTTCGGCGGGCAGTTGATCGTCGGTATCTCGGTCAATAACGCCACCGGCATCACCGATCATGGTTACGAACTGCCTGATCTGTTGCGCGCGGCATACGAAGCCGAGCAGATGGGCTTCGACGCCGTCTGGGTGCACGACGCGCCGTTCGGCCGGCGTACGCTGGCGGCGTTCGACCCGGTGACAGTGCTGGCTATGATCGCTGGCCGGACCAAACGGATCCAGCTATGCACCGGTATCATCGTGCCGCAGTTCCGCAATCCGGTTTCGCTCGCGCTGCAATGGGCGTCGCTGTTCGAACTGGCCGAGGGCCGCGCGATCATGGGTGTGGGTAGCGGCGCCGGCACGCCACGGCTGCAACAGCGCGCGTATACAGCGGTCGCAGCGCTGCGCCATGGCACAACACTCGATCCCGAACGTCTGTATCAACGGCGCGGCCCGCTGTTCGCTGAATGCCTGGCGGTTCTCCGTAAACTTTGGGCCGAGGACAAGGTTTCGTTCCAAGGCGAATTCTACCGCTTCGACGACGTTTCGCTGGGTCACGCGCGGCCGCGCAGCATGCCGCCGATCATTGTCGGCGCCGGAAATTATTTCCCGAAGCAGCCGGGTGCACCGGTTCATCACGGCTGGCAGGAAAAGAACGCCGGCAAGTTCATGCCCGGGCCATACAAGCGCGTCGCAGAATTGGGCGACGGCTGGATCACGCCGCACGTGACGCCGGCGGAGTATGAAATGTTCTGGCGGCAGATCCAGGATCATGCCGACGTCGTCGTACCCGGCAAATCGATCGTCAAGGCCTTCAACTGCTTCGTCTACGTCGACGACGATCCAGCTGCAGCGCGCGAAATGGTAAAAAAGCATCTTGGCGATTTTCACGGGCCGCCGATCTGGGACGACGTGGTCGAGCGCTGGGCGATCGCCGGCCCAGCCGCCCTGGTGGCCGCGCGGCTGCAGCAGTTCATCGACGTCGGCGTACGGATATTCCAGTTGGTCATCGGTTCGCCGGACCAGTTTGGCCAGATGAAGCTAATCGCGGAGAAAGTGCTGCCGCTGCTGCGCGCAGCTTCGCAACACACGGTGGCATGATACGATGACGTTCTTGAAGAAATACAAGCCCTCCGGCACGGCGCACGATCCGACCGTGTTTTACGCGCTGCCGGAACTGCATTATCCGCAATCGCTCAACGCCACCCGAGCACTGCTCGACTCAGCACGGAGCTTCGGGCCGGCGCGGCCGGTGTTCTTTCATAACGGAAAGCCGATTACCGCCAGCGACGTACAGCGCGAAGTCCGACTCTACGCGCATGCAATTCGGCGCGGCGGTATCGCCGAGGGCGACCATGTGTTGCTGCGCCTGGATGATGGACCGGAACTCGTCTTCGCGATCCTTGCAGTGATCGCGATCGGCGCGGTGGTAGTGCCGACCTATACGCAACTGCGCGCGGCCGATCTGATTTACCGGGTGAACGATGCCGCCATCACTGCCGTCATCGTCGCCAGCGACTTGATCGACGAAATCCGTCCGGTCGTCGAAGCGTGTCCCAGTCTGCGCCAGTTGATCTGCACGCAAAGGGATTCGCATGCGCAATTTCAAGCGTTGTGCGACCTGCTGCCGAGTGACGAATCGGATATCGAGTTTGCGACGACGGAGAAGGATCGCGTCGCCTTAATTCTTTATACGTCGGGCAGCAGCGGAAAACCCAAAGGCACGTTGCATAGCCATGCCGACCTGCTTGCCATATGCGACAGCTTCTTCCGATATTGCCTGAGCCCAGCCCCCGGCGACGTCCTGGCCTCGCCGGCCGCGATCCCGTTCGCGCTCGGCTTCGGCGCATTCGTACTCTATCCGCTCCGTCTGGGTGCGACCGCCGTGTTGCTGGCGGACAAATCAGCCGAAGCGCTGCTCGACGCCGCCAGTGCGCACGACGTTTCGATCATTTTCGGCGTATCAACATATTATAATCGGCTGAGCCGCGTGTTACGCGAACGCGGAACCAAGCTGCCTGCGCTGCGCAAATGTATATGCGCAGGCGAGCCGCTGCCCGAGCGTATCGAAACCGCGTGGCAGCAGGCGAGTGGATTGCCGCTCGAACAGGTGCTCGGGACCACCGAGCTGTTGCACGCATTCATCGGTCTGCGCGAGGGCATCGACCGGCCGCGCCGAGGCGCCATCGGCCGCGCGATACCTGGCTATGAGGTGACCTTGCGCGATCCGGCCAGCTTCAGAGAGGTCGCGCCCGGCGAGAACGGCATTTTGTGCGCGCGCGGGCCTACGGGCACGCAGTATCTCAACAACCCGAACGCGCAGGCGGGTGCGGTGCGCGACGGCTGGTCGATCTTCCAGGATCTCTGTTTTGCCGATCACGACGGATACATTCACCACGTCGGCCGCGCCGACGAGATGATCGTTTCGGCCGGCCATTCGATTTCTCCGGTCGAAGTCGAGCAGGTACTGCTGGAGCATCCGGCCGTGTGCGAATGCGCCTGCATCGCGGCACCCGACCCGATCGGCGAGCGACCGCACATCGTTAAGGCTTTCGTCGTGCTGGTGCCGGAGGCCGCGCCGTCCGAGGCGTTGAAGCTAGATCTGCAAGCATACTTCAAACGCTCGGCGGCGCCCTACAAGTATCCGCGCGAAATCGAATTCGTGCCGCAATTGCCGAAAACCATAAACGGCAAGATTCTGCGCGCGCACCTACGCGCGCTTTCCATGCGTGCTTGATCCGAAACGAACAAAGAAGGAGTCGCATCGATGCGCGGTATCACATCAATGATCGGTTTTGTGCCCCTGATGATTGCGTCCATCGCGCAATCGCAAGAGGTGAAGATCGGCTTTTTGAGCACGTTTTCCGGCCCGCCGGCGGCTATCGGCCAGGACATGAAAAACGCCTGGGATCTGGGCATCGAGCACCTGGGCGGCAAACTGGGCGGGCTGACGCCGACCGTGTTGGTGGGCGATGACCAGACCAAATCCGAAGTCGGAATCAGCGTGATCGACAAATGGCTGAACCAGGACAAGGTCGATTTCGTGGTCGGCCCGATTTGGTCGAACGTGCTGATGGCCATCAAGGATCCAATTATTCGAGCCGGCAAGATCATCATCAATCCGATAGCCGGGGCCACGCCGATGTCGTCGACTAAATGCAGCCCAAATCATTTTTCCACCTCATGGAACGCGGAATCGTGGTCGGAGGCGGCTGGCGAAATGGCCAATGTGGACGGCATCCAGAAAGTTTTCTTCCTGGCGCCCAACTATCAGGCCGGCAAGGACATGCGCACGGGCTTCGCCCGCACATTCAAAGGCCAGGTTGTCGGTGAGATTTTTTTCAAGCTCAACAACACCGATTTTCAAGCCGAGCTATCCGAAGTGCGCGCGGCCAAGCCGCAGGCAGTGTTCTTTTTCGGGCCGGGCGGTATGGGCGTGTCCTTCTTCAAGCAATGGGCCGCGTCGGGCATCAGCAAAGACGTCAAGCTCTACTCGGTTTCGACCGTGGATTTCGTCACCCTAGGCGGTATCGGCGACGGCGCCGCCGGCACGTTCTTCCCAACGCCGTTCGATCATGAAGGAAAGAATCCGGTGGCGGTCCGGTTCGTGCGCGATTTCGTTGCCAAGTACAAGCGCACGCCGTCGCACTACGCGGCGCCTACGTATGACGCGACGATCGTGCTCGATCACGCGATCAAGGCAGTCAACGGCGATCTGCGCAAAACTAAAGAAATGATCCTGGCCACGCGCGCGCTCAAGACGGAATGGACACGTGGCGCCGTGATCTTCAACACCAATCAGATCCCGATTCAGAATTGGTACAAGCAGACCGTCGTGTTGACGGACGGCAAGCCGGACATCAAGACACAAGGAATCATCTTCACGGCGCGTAAGGACAGCTATTACCATACCTGCAAGATGCCGTTCTGACGCGAGAGCCGGCACTATGACAACGCGCGCCACGTTGGCCGTTCTCGGTGGCACCGGCAGCGAAGGCGGCGGGTTGGCGCTGCGCTTTGCCGCCGCCGGATATCCCGTGGTGATCGGTTCGCGCGATGCGATCCGCGCGGCCGACGCGGCTGACGCCATCAACCGGCGGCTCGGCACGCGATTCGCGCGCGGTGGAACCAACGAAACGGCTGCTTCATTGGGCGCGATCGTAATCCTGGCCGTGCCGTTCGCCGCGCAACTGGCTACTCTCGAGCGGGTACGCCCGCACTTGGCAGGCAAGATTCTGGTCGATGTCACCGTACCGTTGGTGCCGCCCAAGATCAGCCGCGTTCATCTGCCGCCCGAACAATCGGCGGTTGTCGCGGCGCAAACGCTGCTTGGGTCCACAACGCGAGTCGTGGCGGCGTTTCAGAACGTGTCGGCGCATCAGTTGGCGGCGATTGAGCACGTTGTGGACTGCGATGTGCTGGTGTGCGGCGACGACAAAGATGCGCGCGAGACCGTCGTCCGACTGGCGCAGGATGCCAGCATGCGCGCCTGCCATGCCGGCCCGCTGATCAACGCTGTCGCCGCCGAAGCGCTGACATCTGTCTTGCTCTTCATGAACCGGCACTACAAATCCGCCGGCACAGGCATCCGCATTACCGGACTGGACGGCGGCGTAACGAGTTAACCGTGAATCGGCGCGGCCTGTACAGCGCGGCTGGAGCGGGTGAAGGGAATCGAACCCTCGTCGTAAGCTTGGGAAGCTTCTGCTCTGCCATTGAGCTACACCCGCATGCCGGGCCGTTCGGCGTTCCGATGATTACCTGCCGCCGCCGCCCGGCGCAAGGCCCGGGGCCTGGGCCGCGGGCGCGCGCAAATCACCGACAAGCCGCGCCGAATAACAGTAAAGTGATTCGCCCGAAGCGGCTTGCAGCCTAGATTTGCCTGAGGTCTGGCGGATTTCGGGCCGGCTTGGCCCTTCGCGGCGCGACAACGGGCGGGACAACGGAGATTCTTGCATGAATATGGCGATCGAAGCGTTGCGCGCCAAGACGCCCGGGTTGGACCGGCGTAAATTCCAGCATCCCGACGTTACGGCGAAGGGCGAGCGGCGCGCGGAAGTCGCGCTGCGGAACTTGGCGACGCTGTGGATCAATACCGGCACGCTGTGCAATTTGACCTGCACGAACTGCTACATGGAATCGAGCCCGACAAACGACCGTCTGGTCTATATCGGCGCCGCCGAAGTGGCATCATATCTGGACGAAATCGCGGCGCTCCACCTCGGCACGCGCGAGATCGGCTTCACCGGCGGCGAGCCGTTCATGAACCCCGATCTGTGCGCCATGCTGGATGACGCGTTGACGCGCGGCTTCGAGGTGCTGGTGCTGACCAACGCCATGAAGCCGATGCAGCACCGGCAGAGCGAACTCCTGCGCCTGCGCGAGAAATTCGGCGCGCGCCTGAAGTTGCGCGTCTCGGTCGATCACTACACGCCGGCCTGGCACGAGATGGAGCGCGGCGCCCGCAGCTGGGCGCCGATGCTGGCGGGGCTGAAATTCCTCGCCGACAACGGATTCAACGTCGCCGCCGCGGGCCGCACCTGCTGGAGCGAGGGCGAGGCGCAGTTGCGCGCCGGATACCGGCGGCTGTTTGCGGAGCATGCGATCGAAATCGACGTCGAAGATCCGAACCGACTGGTGCTGTTTCCGGAAATGGATGCGAGCCTCGATGTGCCTGAGATCACCACCGCCTGCTGGGATATCCTGAAAGTGGATCCGGACAGCATGATGTGCGCGTCCCAGCGCATGATCGTCAAACGCAGGGGCGACGCGCGGCCGAGCGTGATGCCGTGCACGCTGCTGCCGTACGACCGGCAGTTCGACATGGGATCGAGCTTGGCCGACGCGCAAACCCCGGTGAAGCTGAACCATCCGCATTGCGCGCGCTTTTGCGTCCTGGGCGGCGGCAGCTGCAGCGCGTGACCTGAGCGCCGAGGACGGAGCGCCGCATGGCCGAATGCCTGGATCTGGGCGAGATCGACCGGCCGCTGCTGTTGTGCGGCGGGCCGTACGGCAATCTCGAGGCCACCGTGGCGCTGCTCGCGGCCGCGGCGCAACGCGGCTTCACCGCCGATCGCATTATTTGTACCGGCGACGTCGTCGCCTATTGCGCCGATCCGATCGCGACGGTGGACGAAGTCCGGCGCAGCGCCATGCATGTGGTGATGGGCAACGTCGAAGAATCGCTCGGGGCCGAGCGCGACGATTGCGGCTGCGGCTTCACCGAGGGCAGCCCGTGCGACGTGCTGGCGGTCGAATGGTACGAGTACGCCAACCGGCGCATCGGCCCCGCCGCGCGCGCGTGGATGCGCGGCCTGCCGCGGCGCATCGAGTTCCAAATGGCCGGGCGGCGGCTGGCGGTCATCCACGGCGGCGTGCGCCAGATCAACCGGTTCATTTTCGCTTCGACCCCGGCCGCGCATAAGCGCGGCGAAATCGACACCGTCGGCTGCGACGGCATCGTCGCCGGCCATTGCGGCCTGCCTTTCACCCAAGAGATTGACGGTGCGCTGTGGCACAACGCCGGGGTCATCGGCATGCCGGCCAACGACGGTACGCCGCGCGGCTGGTTCAGCGTGCTGACGCCCGACGCTGGACGGGTTCGTATCGAACATGTGCCGCTGGTGTACGATCACGGCACCGCGGCGGCCAAGATGCGCGCGCGCGGCCTGCCGACGACCTATGCCGCAACGCTCGAGACCGGCCTGTGGCCGGCGGTGGATTTTCTGCCGCCGGCTGAAGCCGCGACGCGCGGCCGCCGCCTGTCGCCCGTCGCGACCGCTTGGCCGATGGCGGGTGCCATGCCTGCCGCCGATACGGCGACTGGCCACGCCTAGTCGCGGCTGAAACTTTCAAGCATATATTACGTATAATAGCGCTAATTAACTATATACTTTGAGGGGCGCGCATTTCCTCGCTTTAACGCAAAAATGCGGGTGCAAATCCGGTAAAATTATCTTAAATTATCGATTGAAAAGATTAACATTTGGCTGGGCGATACCGCCCGGCGCGGCCGATCCGGCAACGCGACCTAGGCGAGTCAAAGCGGGCTGTACCGGCTTTGCAGCGATCCGCCGGGACTGAACGCCGAGACCGGGATTAGCAAGGCTGTTCGACGATTTGGGGGTCGACCGTGACTGCACTTACCGTAATCCGCCGCTTGGGACTGGCGCTCGCGACCGCCGTGGCATTGGCGACCGCCGGCACGGCCGTCGCCCAAGCGCCGCAGCCCACCGTGGTCAGCACCACCGCGCAGCCGACCGGCGGCGTGACCTTCGCGCAAGCCACCGCGGCCGAGTATCGCCGCTTCATCGAGCAGGACCGGGAGCGCTATCGCCGCCTCTGGTACTCCAGCGACTTCAACGCCAAGTATTTCACCGCCAAGGCCGACGACGCCGAGAAAGGCGTGGTCGTCCTGCCGGAAGATCCGGCCCGTTACAACATCAAGGGCGATATCCGCGCGCCGCTCGACGAAGCCCGCGCGCGCCTGGTCGCCGCGCTCGACGGCACGACGCGCGAACGATTCCCGGCCTTGGCCGCCAAGGCGCAGGTCAAATACGATTGCTGGGTGTCGCGTGTCGCCAACGACATCAAATCTGAAGACGTCAAGCAGTGCGAACAGGATTTCCGCTCGGCCATGCGCTGGCTGGACGAGGCAGTCAACCCGGCGCCCGGCAGTTTCGAATTCACGCGCAACCTGTCGCGCGAATATTACGCCTATGCGGATTTCGAATCGAAGGACCAGAAGGATTACATCGACTCGCGCCACTTCGCGCGCAAGGGGCTGCGGTCCGCGCGCGCCAGCGCCATCGACGTCGTGCTGCCCGAACCGCTCGCCCGCTGGAACCTGCTGGCCGAAACCGAAGTGCCGATCTTCGTCGAATGGCGGCGGCGCCTGATCAATGCGCTGAACGCCGGCGGCCGCGAGCGGCTGCCGCAAGTGGCGGCGGTCGCGCAGGTGCGCTTCGATTGCTGGGTCGAGCGCACGTCGGAACGCGCCGGCGCCGAATTCATCGAGCGCTGCAAGAACGAATTCCTGGCGGCGCTGCAACAGCTCGAAGGCACGCCCGCCGCGTCGGCCGACGAGTACATCATCTATTTCGATTTCGACCGCTTCAACATACGGCCCAGCGAAGTGCAAAAAATCACCGACGCCTCGCGCGCCGCGCAGGCCAAGCCGCAAGCCAGCGTCTCGGTGGTCGGCCACACCGACACGATGGGTTCGGACGATTACAACATGCGGCTGTCGTTCCGCCGCGCCGACGTCATCGCCAAGGATATGCAACGCCTCGGCGTCGGCGCCGATCAAATCCGTATATTGTATTTCGGCAAGCGCCAGCCGCGCGTGCCGACCGGCGATCAGATCCGCAACCAGGAAAACCGGCGTACCGAAATCGTCATTCGCTAGGCGACATGCGGCAAGAATATCCGATCGCAGCGGCCCGCCCCGCCAGGCGGGCCGTTCGCTTGAGCGCTTGGACAAAACGTCGCCCGGTCCTAATATTGGCGCGGGCGTCGCCGCCGACAGTATCCTTGCCATGGTTTTTTGTTTGCGACGCCGGAGATCGCGGCCGCATGTTTTCCGAGATCACCCGATCGATCCGCGTCACGGTCAAGCCGGTTTACCTGGACGATCAGTCGTCGCCGGACGAGGGCCATTTCGTCTGGGCCTATCATGTCCGGATCGAAAACGAGGGCGGCGACGTGGTCCAATTGCTGAACCGCCACTGGCGCATCACCGATGCCCACGGCAAGACTCAAGAGGTGCGGGGCCCGGGCGTGATCGGCGAGCAGCCGGTGCTGGCGCCGGGCCAAGCCTTCGAGTACACCAGCGGCACCCCCCTGCCGACGCCGTCCGGCTTCATGGTCGGCACCTACGAAATGGTGACGCGCACGGGCGAACGGTTCGACGTGCGTATCCCGATGTTCTCGCTGGACAGCCCGCATCAGCCATCCCGCGTCCACTAGCCCGGGCGCATTGACTCGTGTAGCGCATGACCCCATCTTGCCGGCTGCACTGGTCCGGGGCCGCCGATCGGCCGTAAGAAGTGCATTGAAGCAGCATGGGGATGAGAAAGCCGTGAAGTCGAAGATCAGCAAGCTCGAGATGGCGCCGGCGGCGCCGGCAAAACCGTCGCGCGACGAGGCGGAAGAGGCCGTGCGCATTCTGATTCGGTGGGCCGGCGAAGACCCGAACCGCGAAGGCCTGTTGGACACGCCGAAACGCGTCGCCAAATCCTACGAGGAATTCTTCTCCGGCTATGCCGAAGATCCGGAAGATCTGCTGCAGCGGACGTTCAGCGAAACCGAAGGCTACGACGAAATGGTGGTGTTGCGCGACATCCGCTTCGAATCGCACTGCGAACATCACTTGGCGCCGATCATCGGCAAGGCGCATGTCGCGTACCTGCCCAACCGGCGCGTGGTCGGTATCAGCAAACTTGCGCGACTCATACAAGTCTACAGCAAGCGCATGCAGATCCAGGAGAAGCTGACCGCACAGATCGCCAACACGATCGACAAAATCCTGCAGCCGAAGGGCGTGGCCGTGGTGTTGGAAGGCGCGCACCAGTGCATGACCACGCGCGGCATCCACAAGCCGGGCGCGACGATGGTGACCAGCCGCATGCTGGGCGCGTTCCGCAACGACCCGTCGACCCGCCGCGAGTTCCTGGCCATGATCGGCAACCCGTCGCAGCAACTGCCGAACGTCTGAACGCGCGCTTCGGCCGAAGGGCGCTGCAAACGCTACCATCAGGCATCGCCCCATGGCTTCTGCACTTCGCTTGTCGCCCGTCGAGATGCTGCGCCGCCTGGTGGCGTTCGACACCACGTCGGCGAAATCGAACTTGGCGCTGATCGAGTGGGTGCGGGATTATCTGGCCGGCCACGGCATCGACAGTCATCTGGTGCCGAACACGGAAGGCACGAAAGCCAATCTGTTTGCGACCATCGGACCCGCGAGCGACGGCGGCATCGTGCTGTCCGGCCACACGGACGTGGTCCCCGTAACCGGCCAGGCCTGGGACACCGATCCCTGGAAGCTGACCGAGAAGAACGGCGCCCTGTTCGGCCGCGGCAGCTGCGACATGAAGGGGTTCATCGCGCTGGCCCTGGCCATGGCGCCGGATTTCGCCGCCGCGACGTTGCGCCGGCCGGTGCATTACTGCCTGTCGTACGACGAAGAGGTCGGCTGCATCGGCGTGCCGTCGCTGGTCGCCAAGCTGGCCAGGGAACTGCCCAAACCGGCGCTCGCCATCATCGGCGAGCCCACGGAAATGCGCGTCGTCAACGCGCACAAGGGCATTTGCGGCTTTCGTACCACCGTGACCGGGCTCGAGGCCCATTCGAGCCGCATTCCGTATGCGGTGAGTGCGATCTTTCACGCCGTCGACATCATCGGCTTCATCCAGAAACTGGCCGAGGAGTATCGCAAGGCGCCGCGGCTGGATATCTTCGACCCGCCTTACGTGACCTTCAACGTCGGCGAGATCGTCGGCGGCACGGCGGTCAACATCGTGCCCAAGCAATGCAGCTTCGTATGGGAGTTTCGGCCGATACCGGGCGTCGATCCGGATCGCGTGATCGCCCAAGTGCAGGGCTTCATCGAGCGGGAAGTCGTTCCCAAGATCAAGGCGGCGTATCCGGACGGCGGCGTTTCGACCGATACCTTCGCCAAGACGCCGGCCTTCGCGCCCGATCCGAATTCGCCGGCCGAGGCGCTGGCGCGCAGGCTGACCGGAGCCAATCAATCGACCACGGTCGCGTTCGGCACCGAAGCGGCGGTGTTCCAGCAATACGGCATTCCGGCCATCGTCTGCGGTCCCGGCAGCATCGCCCAGGCGCATCAGCCCAACGAGTTCATCGCGCTCGAGCAAGTCGACAAAGGTCAGGAGTTCATGCGCAAGCTGTTCGCGTGGGTGACCAGCGACGAAGCGAAGACGCTGCCGTAAGCATTCCGCCGAGACGCGCGTCTCGCTTGCGGTCCATCTCCTCATCCTGAGCTTGTCGAAGGACGATACGCGCGCCCGTCGCGTCGCTCCGTTCGCGCTACTCAGGATGAGATGATGAGCGCGCGGCGCTTATAAAACAAACCTCATCCTGAGTAGCGCGCCCTTGCGCGCGTATCGTCCTTCGACAAGCTCAGGATGAGGGGATGGGCCACTGGCACGACCGGCGCCCGGATAACTAATTCTTCGCCCGCGACGCTTCGATCGCCTTCAGATCCGCTTCGTCGAAGACCTGATCCCGGCTGCAAAACTGGCAGGTCACGACGATTTTGTCGTCGATCGTCATCTCGACCAGTTCTTGCGCGGTCAGCATGCGCAATGCGCCCTCCGCGCGATCGCGCGAGCAGCGGCAGCGGTCGACGACCGGTCGGCGCTCGAACACGCGCACGCCGTCCTCGTGGAACAGGCGGAACAGCAGCCGGTCGGCCGACAGGTTCGCATCGAGCAGTTCCGATCCGCGCACGGACGCCAGGAACGCATTGGCGCGGCGCCAATCGTCCTCGTCCTTGTCGGCGTCGATATCCCAGCCGGCATCGAAATCGTTCTGCGCCTTGGGCATGCGCTGAAGCATCAAGCCCGACGCGCGCCACACACCGCCGGCGCCCGGCGCGCCGTCCGATGTCCGGCCGGCCGCCAGCACGATGCTGGTTTCAAGCTGCTCGGACTGGCGGAAATAATGCGCCGCGCAATCCGCCAGACGTGCGCCGATCAGCTCGACGATGCCCTGATAGCGCTCGGCGTGCTGGCCCTGATCGACCGTGAAGGCGAGATAGCCGGCGCCCAACAGGCGCGCGACCGGGCTTTCCGGCGGACCGGACATGATCTGCGCGATGCGTTCGCGATCGACCTGGGCATAGCCGCGCAGGTTTCCGTCGGAGGTCACGTCCGCGACCAGCAGGCGCACCGGCCCGTCGCTTTTGGTCTGCAGGGTGAAGATGCCGTCGTACTTGAGCGCACTGGCCAGCAAGGTGGTCAGCGCCAGCGTTTCGCCGAGCAGTTCGCCGACCGGCGCCGGATAATCGTGCCGTTTCAGGATATCGTCGGCGACCGAGCCCAGACGCACGAGCCGCCCGCGTACCCGCTGCGACTCCAATTGAAACGGCACGACGATATTGTCGTCGCGCGCAGGCACGGCCGCTTCGGTCATTTTCCGAAGCACCAGGCGAGAATGCCCTTCTGTGCGTGCAGCCGGTTTTCCGCCTCGTCCCAAACGACGGACTGCTTGCCGTCGATCACCGAGGCGGTGACTTCTTCGCCGCGGTGCGCCGGCAGGCAATGCATGAAAATCGCATCCTTGCGCGCGCGCTTCATCACCGCGTCGTTCACCTGGTACGGACGCAGGTGTTTGTGATGGTACGACGAGTTCTTGTCGCCCATCGAAACCCATACGTCGGTGACGACGCAGTGCGCGCCCGCCACCGCGTCGGCGGCGTCGGCGGTCACCGTCACGCGCGCGCCCTGGCGCTTGGCCCAGGCGAGGACGTCGGCCGGCGGCGGCAATTGCTTCGGACACGCCAGGCGCAGCTCGAAGCCGAAGCGCACGGCGGCGTGAATCCACGATGTCGCCATGTTGTTGCCGTCGCCGCTCCAGGCGACGATCTTGCCTTCGATCGGCCCGCAATGCTCCTCGAACGTCAAGACGTCGGCCATCAGCTGGCACGGATGCGTACGGTCGGTCAGCCCATTGATGACCGGCACGGTGGCGTATTGCGCCAGTTCGCGCAGCTTCTCTTCCCTGGTCGTGCGCAGCATGATGGCATCGACATAGCGCGACAGCACGCGCGCCGTATCGGCGACCGTTTCGCCGCGCCCGAGCTGGCTGCTTTCGCGTTCAAGCACGACGGCGCGCCCGCCGAGCTGCTGCATGGCGAGCTCGAACGACACGCGCGTGCGCGTCGACGGCTTTTCGAAAATCATCGCGAGCGACTTGCCGCGCAGCACGCCCTCGCCCGCCTTCGCGTTCTTCTTGTATTTCGCGCTGAGCGCCAGGATGTGGCGCAGCGTTGTCGTCTCGAGCTTGTCGAGATCGAGGAAATGACGCGGCGCGCCGCGGGACGCGGTCTTGCTTTGGGCCATGATCGGATCCGTTATTCGGCGGCCATCTTCCAGGTGGCCGCGACCTGATCGAGGATGACCATCGCCTCGTCGATATGTTTTTCGGTGACGATCAACGGCGGTGCCAGGCGCACGACGTTCTGTCCGGCGCCGACCGTAAGCAGGCCGGCTTCGCGCAGGCGTGCCACCATGTCGACGCTGTTGACCTTATCGGCGCAGCGCAGGCCGGTGAGCAGCCCCTGGCCGCGCGGCTCGACGAAAACGTTGCCGCGCGCGGCAATCAGCTTGTCCATGCGCTGCCGCAGATAGGCGCCCATCTTGATCACGTTGTCGAAAAAGCCGGGCGCCAGAATGACGTCGAGCACGGCGTTGCCGACCGCCATCGCGAGCGGATTGCCGCCATAGGTCGACCCATGCGTCCCGGCGACCATGCCCTTGGCGGCCTTTTCGGTGGCCAGGCACGCGCCGAGCGGGAACCCGCCGCCGATGCCCTTGGCGGTGGCGCAGACGTCGGGCGTGACGCCGGACCATTCATGGGCGAACAGCTTGCCGGTGCGGCCCATGCCGCATTGCACTTCGTCGAAGATCAGCACCAAGCCGTATTCGTCGGCAACCTGGCGCAACGCGCGCATGTACTCGGTCGACGCCGCGGCGATGCCGCCTTCGCCCTGGATCGGCTCGACCATGATGCCGCCGGTCTCGGGCGTGATCCTGGCGCGCAGCTCGTTCATGTTGCCGAACGGCACGTGATCGAAGCCCGGCACTTCGGGGCCGAAGCCCTTGATGTGCTTTTCCTGGCCGCCGGCGAAGATGGTCGTCAGCGTTCGGCCGTGAAACGCGTTGTTCATGCAGATGATGCGGTACTTTTCCGGATGGCCCGCCTCGTGCTGGTACTTGCGCGCGATCTTGATCGCGCACTCGACGGCCTCGGCGCCCGAATTGCAGAAGAACACCGTGTCGGCGAAGCTGGCCGCAACCAGGCGCTGCGCCATGCGCTCCTGGCCGGGAATGGTGAAGATATTGGAGCAATGCCAGAGCTTCTGGCCCTGCTCGACGAGCGCCTTGACCAGATGCGGATGGCTGTGACCAAGCGCGGTGACCGCGATGCCGCTGGCGAAATCGAGATACCGCTTGCCGTCGGTGGCGAACAGATAGGCGCCTTCGCCCTTTTCGAATGCGATGGTGCTCCGGTTGTAGGTCGGAAGAACTGCGGGGAACAATGGTCTCTCCAACGTGTCGGGGCGGCGACGCATCCTGCGCCGGGCCGCCCGATTGCCGAACTACCGCATCGCATCAGTCTCGCCGGTCCCGCGCCGATCGTGGACGCAGGTTGAAACGGCTGAACCGGTACGGAAGCGGCCGTGTATCGACCGCGGCTTCCCCTATGTCAACCGATTGAATCTAGAGGGTTTTACGCCGCGGACCGAGGCCGGGCCGAAGCCCGCCGGACAGATCTAGCGTCGTCGGAGTCGGCGCGCGCCGACCGCGGCACCCGAGCGGATCGGGGCACCGGCAAAGCCGAAAGCGGTTCTGATGTGCGCGACGTTCATGGTTTTCGCAACTCGATATCGCCGGCCGGATCGATCCCCGACTGCGGCGGGACGGCGCGAAATATGGCGAGATGCGTTCGGCTTGTCGACAGAAAAAGCGGCCGCGGCCGGATCAGTACGGCAGGACCGTCGCGTTGAACGACGGCGGGACCGAGTCGTACATTTTCTCGGCCAGCCCGTCGGCCAGTTGCAGGGCCAGGCAGCCGTAACTGAGATCGTTCATATGAAACTGATCCTGCGAGAGCAGCTCGGCGGCGGTAAATCGGCCGGTCTGGACCAGGTGTTTCATGATCTTGAAGCGGTTGAAATATGCCGCGTTGGTTTCGCGCGCCACGTCGCGCATCGCCCGCAGATAATCCGTGTAGCCCGGCAGCCGTTCCGCCTTCGGATAGAACTGCAGGTCGACCAGCACGACATCGATCCGCTCGGCGCGCAGTTTCTCGATGCCGGCGCGCAGCGTATCGCGGAACTCGGCGACCGGGACCGCCTGAATGGCATCGTTCACGCCGGTTTGCCAAATCACCAGCGAAGGATGGTCGGGCAGCACATCGTGGTCGATGCGCGCATACATCTGGCGCGCGGTTTCGCCGCCGATGCCGCGGTTGATGACGACGAAATCGCGCCACGGGAAGCGGCGGTCGAGTTCCAGATCGAGGCGCGCAGGGTAGGTCGATTGCGGGTTCGAGGCGCCGCTGCCCGCCGTGCTGGACGAGCCGAGTGCCACGATCCGCACGATCTGGTTACGTTTGACCTCGGAAATGAAATTGTCGAGCGGGGCTCGGAAATGCACATGTTCCGGGCCGACGCGGCATCGCATCGCCCGATCGTTGGCTTGCGCGGCCGTTGCGAACAGCAGCACGGCTGCGGCGGCCGCCACCAAGACTCCCCGGAACATCAACTGCCGTTTCCTTACCGCGACGCTGGTACTGACATTGCACGAGTCGCCGCGTTTTCGGCGGGTTTCCGGGACGCGGTTTTGCGCCGTTCGGCCCGCTTGGCGTAAATTATCATCATTGCCATCCCGCCGAGATTGACCGCCAACTGGGTTGGCCAGTCGCGACCCAACTCGACGAAAATGAACATCCCCAGGAAAGATAATACCGTGCCGAGGCAAAAAATGTCGAGCGAGTGCTTGCCGAGCAGAACGGCCGCCCGGCCGGCCAGGCTTCGATAGACCGAATCGGGCACCAGCCGGACCGCCAGATAGACGAACGCCAGGATATGCGCAAGACGCCACGGCGACAGCAGGCTCTTGCTCATCGGCGGAACCTGGTTCCAATCGACCAGGCGGGAGGCTTCCAGGCCGGGCAAGGCGGTCCAGGGGGCCGCCACCAGAATGCCGACGGCCAGATAGGTTCCGGCCATGCCGCTCAGCACCAGATGCGCCCGGGCACTAAACCGCGGTAACGGACGATCCAGGCCAACCGCGGCGCCGATCGTGAACAGCAGCTGCCAGGCGAACGGATTGAAGAACCAGCCGTTGCCGCCGGGATATTCGACCAGGTTCCAGCCGAAGACGTGCGCCGCGACATACAGCGCGGCCGAGGCCGCCAGCGCGGCCCAGCGGCCGACCCGCAGCAGCGCGTACATGAGGGGGAACATGGCAAGCAGAACGATGTACAGCGGCAGGATGTTCAAATACGGCAGCTGGTAGCTGAGCAGCAGCATCTGGCCGAGGGCGCCGAGCGTATCGCTGGCCAGCGGCGCGAGATTGAACATTTCGAAATAGGCCGGGTTTTCCAGCCAGCGGGCGGCCAGTACGACGACCCCGGCCAGGCCGAGGATCAAGGCGACATGGCGCAGGTAGAGCGTGCGCACGCGCTTGGCGACGCGCAGGCCGCCGGCGCGCCAGCCTTCGCGATCGAACGCGCGGCCGAACACTGCGGCGCAGGTGAAGCCGGAAATCAGCACGAACAGTTCTGCGGCATCCGAGAAGCCGAACTGGCGCAGCGTCAACCCGGACAGCCAATTACCGGGCGTGTGATTGACGAAAATCATCGCCAGAGCCAGGCCGCGGAAGGCGTCGATGCGCACATCGCGCCCGCGCCCGGCGAGCGGTGCCGATTGAGTCGTTCCGGGAAATTGTTTCATGGCGGACCCCGACATGGTCGCGCACCCCGTGCGGTTCAAGAACATGGAATTGCCGGGGTTCGGCCCGATGTCGTGGTCTTATACGCGCGCGCAGGGTCACGCGTGCGTCACAACGGTGCGAGGAGTCGTCGGGTTTTAGCCGTGGGACGAATGCAAATGCTGCATAGCAACATAATATCGTAAATGGGCGGCGTTACGACTTTAACTTGTACCCGGACCGGAACATCCAAAGGCAAATTGCCGCGAATACGGCATTCAGGCCGAGCATGACGACAATCCCCAGCCACAGCGAACCGTCGGCATGGCCGATAAAGCCGGCGCGGAACCCATCGATCATGAAAAAGAACGGGTTAACATGGGCGATGTCGAGCCAGATCCCGGGCAGGCGTTCGATCGAATAGAACGTGCCGGACAGGAACGACAGCGGCGTAATGACGAAATTGCCGACCGCCGCGAGGTGGTCGAACTTGTCGGCCCAGATGCCGCCCATGAGGCCGAGCATGGCGAGCAGCGAGGACGCGGCCACCGCATGGAACGCGATCAGGCCAAAATCGTGAATCTGAACCGAGACGAACGGGGAGAGCGCCAGCATATTCAGCGCGCCGACCATGACCCCGCGGGTGATCCCCGCGCCGACATAGGCGAGCGTCAGCTCGGCCGGCGACAAGGGCGGCATCAGCACATCGACGATGTTGCCCTGGACCTTCGAGATCACGATCGACGACGAGGTATTCGTGAACGCGTTCTGGATCATCGCCATCATGGTCAGGCCGGGCGCCAGGAATTCGCCGAAGCCGACGCCGCCGACCTGATTGACCGCGCCGCCGACCGCAAGCACGAAGATGCCGAGGAACATCAGCGTGGTGACCAGCGGCGCGAACAAGGTCTGCGCCCAGACCTTGGCGAAGCGGCGCACCTCCTTGGCGTAGAGCGTCCACAGACCGGTCCAATTCACCGCACCGATGGCGCGCGGCGCGCTATAAGCGAGATCGGCGGATGGAATGGCGGGCGGCATGACGGGTGGCACAAGGGGCGGCATGATGGGCGGAGGCGCAGGCATGCAAGTTCCTCAAAGCAAAGCGATCATCCAGGCTCGCCCATTATACGGCACAATGGGCGCGGTCAACCGCACCCCGGAGCGACGCATCCATGCCTGACCCGCGCGGCAAGCGAATCGCACCGGCGACCCGCGACAATCTGCAGGCGGCGGCATTGTCGTATCTGGAACGCTTCGCCGCCTCGGCGATGCAGCTGCGCCGGGTGTTGCAGCGGCGGGCGCTGCGCGCAGCGCGGGCCAACGGCAGCGACCCGGCCGAGGCGCAAGCCTGGATCGACGCCATCGTCGCCCAATTGCAGCGCAGCGGCTTGCTGGACGACAAGCGTTTTGCCGAAGGCCGCGCGGCCAGTCTGGCCCGCCGGGGCACATCGCGCCGGCATATCGCCCAGGCCCTGGCCCAGAAAGGCGTCGCGCGCGAGCATATCGAGGCCGGCATCGCCCACGCCCACGAAGGCCACGTCGGTCCGCGCGAAGCCGATCTGGCCGCCGCCGCGGCGTACGCTCGGCGCCGGCGGCTGGGCCCGTATCGGCCGGCCGACGAACGGGCCGGACGACGCGACAAGGACCTGGCCGCGCTGGCCCGCGCCGGGTTCGATTTCGATGTCGCGCGGCGCGTGATCGGCGCGCTAAATATCGATGAATTGGAAAAAGCGATCGCCCGGCCCGACCATGATTAGCACCAACAGTTTCGCTTTCGCGCTGGACGGCAAAGGCTGCGGCCGCGCGATCGACTGGCACGAGGCGGCGCGGCAAGCCGGCGACGATTTCTATTGGCTGCATCTGGATTGGAAGGATGCGCTCGATTCCAAATGGCTGACCGAGCAGTGCGGCGTCAGCGAAGACATTTCCGGCGCCATACTGGAGGACAACACGCGGCCGCGCAGTGTCACCATCAACGGCGAAACGATGGTCTTCCTGCGCGGCGTGAACCTCAACCCGGGCGCCGATCCGGACGACATGATCTCGCTGCGCATGCTGATCGACGCAAGGCGCGTGATCACCGTCGTGCGCCGGCCGCTGAAATCGATCGACGACGTGCGCCAGGCAATTCAAATGGGCTCCGGGCCGCGCACCGCGGGCGACTTCCTCGAATGCGTGATCGACGCGCTGGTCGAACGCCTGATCCCGGTGATCGACGATCTGCGCGAGCAGATGGACCGGCTGGAAGACGCCATCATCGACCCCAAGGTGGCCGACGAGGAGCTCGACCTTTCGGACGTCCGCCGGCAGGTCATCCATTTGCGCCGGTTCGTGGGTCCGCAGCGCGACGCGCTGTTGCGGCTGCTGCACGAGAAGGCGCCTTGGTTCGACGACGTCAACCGCGCGCGCCTGCGCGAGACCGCCGACCGCATGACGCGTCTGGTCGAAGAGTTGGAATCGATCCGCGATCGCGGTCACGTGCTGCAGGAAGAAGTCGCGGTCGAACTGACCCGCCAATTGAACCGCAAGGCTTATTTCCTGACCGGCTTCGCCGCCATCCTCGTGCCGCTGAACCTGATCGCCGGCATCTTCGGCATGAACGTGGCCGGGATTCCCGGCAAGGAGACGCCATGGGCGTTTCCCTTCATCGTCAGCTGTTTCGTCGTCGTGGCGGTGGCGCTGTGGTATATCGGCTGGCGTAAGAAATGGTTCTGACGCGAGGGCGAAAGCGATGCCGGTGACGATCTATCACAACCCGCGCTGCGGCAAATCCCGCGCCGCGCTCGAATTGATCCGCGGCCGGAAGATCGAACCCACGATCGTCGAATATCTGAAATCGCCGCCCAATTCCGCCGAGCTTGCCGCGATCCTGAAAAAGCTTGGCATCGGCGCGCGCGACCTCATGCGCACCAAGGAAGCGGAGTATAAAGCGCGCAAGCTGGACAATCCGAAGCTGACGGAAAAGCAGCTGATCGACGCGATGGTCGGAAACCCGATCCTGATCGAGCGGCCCATCGTGCTCAGCGGCGGCAAGGCGGCGCTCGGCCGGCCGCCGGAGAACGTGCTGAAAATCCTTTAGCCGAAAACGAAAACGCCCATCCGAGGGATGGGCGCTGCAGGCACGAAACCGAACGCTGAATTCGCTTAGGCCATCGCCTTGATGCGCGCGCTCAGGCGCGACACTTTGCGCGAGGCGTTCTTCTTGTGCAGCAGGTCCTTCTGGGCGCCGCGCGCCAGTTCCGGCTGCGCCTTGCGCAGGGCTTCGGCCGCGGCCTTCTTGTCGCCCTTGGCGATCGCGTCTTCGACCGCGACCACGGCACTGCGCACGCGGCTGAACCGGTTGCGGTTGATCACGGTGCGGCGGGCATTGCGGCGAACGCGGGTTTCGGCGGATTTATGTTGAGGCATAGCGGTGAGGTTCCTGGAAAGGGCGGAAGCCCTGGAAAGCGGGCGCTTATAGCCGCTTGACCCCGCAACGTCAAGCCGGCCGGCCGGCGCGGCCGCCGCGCGGCCCGGAATCAGACATCGAGCTCCGGGTAGTGCCGGTAGATGCCCTGATTATTGAACGGGATGCGGCGCGGCGAGGCCAGATACGCGCGGATCGGCGGGTACGCGGCGACCCGGTCGTGCAGGGCCGCGACCAGCGGGTACTTGGCCGCGAGCGGCTTCATCGCGTTCGGGAAGGCGTAGCGCAGGCCGGCGGTGATCTGGAACACGGACAGATCCGGATAGCTCAGCGACCGGCCGATCAGATGCTTGCCGCGCGACGGACCGGCAGCCAGCACCGATTCGAAATAGGCGAGGAATTTCGGCACGCGCGCCTTCAGGAATTCGCCGGCATACCGCTTGGCTTCTTTTTTCTGGTCCTCGTAGTAGAGCCCGCTGGCGATCGGATGGTGCGTGTTGTGCGCCTCGTCGACGAAGTCGGCGACGGTGAGCTGCAACTGATGCGCCCACAGCCGGCCCGCCTCCGTCTTCGGCGCCAGACCGTGCTTGTCGCCCAGATATAAAAGTATGTTGGCGGTCTGCGCGATCAGCAGCTTGCCGGACTGCAGGATCGGCGGCGCGAACGGCCGGTAGAGCTGTTTGCGGTCGGCGAGCAGATCGGTCAGCGCCTTGACGCCGCCCGCCCGCGGCTCGCGCGCGACGTCGACATATTTGGCGCCGGCGGCTTCCAGGGCAAGGCGGACGAACTCGCCGCGGCCCTGGATGGTCGGCCAGTAATAAAGTCGATAGGTCATTTGTTCTGGAACTTCGCCGCGCGTTTTTCGACGAAGGCGGCCATGCCTTCGTTCTTGTCGGCCAGCGCGAATGCCGAGTGGAACACGCGCCGTTCGAACTTGACGCCTTCCGCGAGCGTCGTCTCGTACGCGCGGTTGACGCACTCCTTGGCCATGAACACGACCGGGCGCGACAGGGCGGAGATCTGCTCCGCGACCTTGAGCGCCTCCTTGACCAGATCGGCCGCCGGCACGATGCGGCTGACCAGGCCGGCGCGCTCGGCTTCGGCCGCGTCCATCATGCGGCCGGTCAGGTTCATTTCCATCGCCTTCGATTTGCCGACGAAGCGCGTCAGCCGCTGCGTGCCGCCGGCGCCCGGAATGATGCCGAGCTTGATTTCCGGCTGGCCGAACTTCGCGGTTTCCGCGGCCAATATGAAGTCGCACATCATCGCCATTTCGCAGCCGCCGCCGAGCGCGAAGCCCGCGACCGCCGCGATGATCGGCTTGCGGCACTTGGTGACCTGCTCCCAGCCGTTGGTGATGAAATCCTCCAGGTACACGTCGGAAAAGGTCTTCGACTGCATCTCCTTGATGTCGGCGCCCGCGGCGAACGCCTTCTCGCTGCCGGTCAGCACCGCGCAGCCGATCTCCTTGTCGGACTCCACGACGTCCAGCGCCTGGCCCAGTTCGCGCACCAGCTGCGCATTCAGCGCGTTCAGCGCCTGCGGCCGGTTGAGCGTGATCAGCGCGACCGTGCCGCGCTTTTCGAAAGTGATGCAGGTGTAGCTGGTCATGGCGGCGTTCCTTTTCGATGGATATGCACGAGTCTTAGCTCAGCGCTGGCGGCGCGGACAATAGAAAGTCGAGCGGTTGGACTGCACCATCTGCCTGATGCCGCCGGTGCGCGAAAGCGTGCAGTCGCAGCCCGGGCACGCCTCGCCGGCGCGGCCATAGACCGCCCATTGGTGCTGGAAATAGCCGAGCTCGCCCGACGGCTGCACGTAATCGCGCAGGCTCGAACCGCCGGCCTCGATCGCCCTGGCGAGCACCATCTTGACCGCATCGGCCAGGCGCGCGGCGCGCGCGGCGCCGATACTGGCGGCGCTGCGCTTGGGCGAAATGCCGGCGTGAAACAGCGCCTCGGACACGTAGATATTGCCCAGGCCGGCGACGATGTGCTGATCGAGCAGCGCGGCCTTGATCGGCGTGCGCTTGCCTTTGAGCTGCGCCGCCAGATACGCGCCGTCGAAGGCAGCCCCCAGCGGCTCGGGCCCGAGGTCGCGCAGCAATTTGTGCTGCGCCAGCTTCGCCGCGGTTTCGAGCAGCAGCATGCCGAAGCGGCGCGGATCGTTGAACGTGACCGTCGTCCCGCCCTGCATGGCGAATTCGACGTGATCGTGCGCCTCGATTTCGTTCGGAATCCCGCGCACGGTTTTCATGCGGCCGGACATGCCGAGATGCGCGATCACCACGTCGCCGGTATCGAGATGCATGAGGATGTATTTCGCGCGCCGCTCGATGCGGGAGATGATTTTCCCGCCGACGCGCGCGGCGAAATCTTTGGGTATCGGAAACCGCAGATCCGGCCGGCGCAGGGTCAGCCGCTCGATGCGCCGCCCCTCCATCACGGGGCGCAGGCCGCGGCACACGGTTTCGACTTCGGGCAACTCGGGCATGCGGCCTGTGTAGCGCATCCGCGCCGGCACCGCGAGAGGCGCGGAATCGGGGTCCAGGATCGGAAACACCGCGCACGCCCCTCTCCCCATGTCACCCCGGACCAGCCGCGCGCAGCGCGGCGCCGATCCGGGGTCCAGGATGGGAAATATCGCGCGAGCCTTTTCGAGCCTGGACCCCGGCTCTCCGCTCCGCTCCGGCCGGGGTGACAAATGGAAATTGGCGCACGCCCATCTCTCTATGTCACCCCGGACAAGGCGCGCGCAGCGCGCCGCAGATCCGGGGTCCAGGATGGAAAATATCGCGCGAGCCGATCGAGCCTGGACCCCGGCTCTGCGGCCGGGGTGACAAAGTGGAAACCGGCGCTCACTCCCGCCCCTCGCCGCCGCCGCCGCAGCGCGCTATCGTTCGCGCATGAGCGAGCCGTTCGACGCGTTGATCCGCGAGCTGGATGCCTGGGGCAATGCCAGCCGGGTCGCCACGCTGTGGTGGCGCGACGACGATGCGGTCGAGGATACCTATGCGCTGCGCCGCCTGCTGGCGCTGGCCGAGGCGCACGATGCGCCGGTGGCGCTGGCCGCGATACCGGCGCTGGTCAAGCCGACCTTGTCCGACGCGCTGCGCACCGCGCGCCGCGCCTCGATCCTGCAGCACGGCTACGCGCACATCAATCATGCGCCGCGCGGCGCCGGCAACGGCGCCTGGGAACTGGGCCCGCACCAGCCGAAACCGGTGGTTCTGGCCGAGCTGCAGCGCGGCCGCGACATTCTCGATGCGCAGTTCGGCCCGCGCTTCGTGCCCGCCATCACGCCGCCGTGGAACCGCATCGATCCGGCCTTGTTCACGGAACTGTCACGCCTGGGCTTTATAGGAGTGTCCACGTTCGGCGCGCGCGCCGCCATATATCCGGTCGAGGGCTTCATCCAGGCCAACTGCCATATCGATATCGTCAAATGGAAGCGCGACCGGCAATTCGTCGGCGCCGCGCGCGCCGTGGCCGATATCGTGGCGCATCTCGCGGCGCGCCGCGAAGCGCGCAGCGACCCCGACGAGCCGACCGGTCTGCTGACGCATCATCTGGCGCTCGACGATGCGGCGTGGGATTTCTTCGAGGCGCTGGCGCGGACGCTGAAATCCCATTCGGCCGCGCGCTGGCTGACCGCCGCCGGCATTTTCGGCGACGCACGCGAAGCCGGCGCCGCATGAAGATCCGCCCCGCGACGCCGAACGACATCGATGCGGTCTGCGCGCTGCTGCACGCCGGCATGAACAGCAAGATCGCGCTCGACCGCTGGCGCCGGCTGATGACCTATCCGTGGCTCGCCGATAAGCCGGATTTGGGCCGCGTGGTCGACGACAACGGGACGATTCGCGGTTATGTCGGCATGGTCTATGCCGACCGCGACCTGGTCGACCGCGGCCGCGGCGATACCGCCGAGCGCGTGGTCAACATCTGCGCGTGGTATCTGGCGAAAGAAGCGCGCGGCGGCGGCCTCGGCCACGCGCTGATGGCGGACGCCACGTCGGATCCCGGCATGAGCTACGACATCATGACCAGTTCGGCCAAGACCGTCTCGATCCTCGCCAAGCTCGGCTACCGCGTGCTCGACGATACGAAATACGTCTGGTCGCGCGGCGCCGACGGGACGCCGCATGCGGCGGGCGCGCTGCAGCTCGAAGCCGATCGCGTGCGCATCCTGCCGTCGGTCTCCAGCGCCGAACGGAAAATTCTCGAGGACATGGCGCCGTACAACGTGCTGCCGATCCTCGCCGCCGCCGACCGCGAGCGGCACCTGATCCTGTTCACCGTGGCCAGGAAGGGCGCGGACGTTGTTTGGTACGACGTGCTGTACGCCGGCGACGCGCATTTCCTCGGCCGCCACGCGCAGGCGCTGGCCGCGAAGCTGTTGCCCGACGCGCGCGCGCAACTCGCCGCCGACGCGCGCTTCGTCATCGACCCGGTCGGCGGCCGCGCGGAAAAATTGCCGGTGCCGCGGTTCTACAAGACCAGCCGGCTGCAGGCCGGCGATGTCGATCATCTCTACTCCGAGCTGCAGTTGCTGAACTTGAAACTGGATTAAGGCGCTGCCGCCCCTCTCCCTCTGTCACCCCGGACCAGCCGCGCGCAGCGCGGCGCCGATCCGGGGTCCAGGATGGGAAACATCGCGCGAGGCGATCGACCCTGGACCCCGGCTCTACGGCCGGGGTGACATATAAATTGGCGCGTGCTCGCTCTCTCGTGTCACCCCGGACAAGGCGCGCGTAGCGCGACGCCGATCCGGGGTCCAGGATGGGAAATACCGCGCAAGCCGATCGACCCTGGACCCCGGCTCTCCGCCCTCATCCTGAGCTTGTCGAAGGACGCTGCGGCCGGGGTGACAAATAAATTGGCGCGTGCTCGCTCTCTCGTGTCACCCCGGACCAGCCGCGCACAGCGCGACGCCGATCCGGGGTCCAGGATGGGAAATACCGCGCAAGCCGATCGACCCTGGACCCCGGCTCTCCGGCCGGGGTGACAAAGTGGAGATTACGCATACCGGATTTCCTTTCGTGTCACCCCGGACAAGGCGCGCGTAGCGCGGCGCCGATCCGGGGTCCAGGATGGGAAATACCGCGCGAGGCGATCGAGCCTGGACCCCGGCTCTCCGCTGCACTTCGGCCGGGGTGACAAAGCGAGTGTTGGTGCGCGCTCTCGCGTCGCCCCGGCACCGTCGGCGGCGCTCTGCCTCGGTGCCGCCCCTGGCGGATTGCCTGGGTTTCGCCTATCGTCCGGCCATGAACCGCCCCGCCGACCCACCGCCCGAACCCGGCGCCGAAGCGCCGCCGGAGCCGGACGCCCGAGCGCCGACCCAAGCACCGCCGGAGCCGCCACCGGCGGCCGGCGCGGCGCGCGCGAAGCTGACCGAGTCCGACATCGAGGACGGCATCGATTTCGGCTTCCGGCGCGTGCGCACCGAAGAAAAGCAGACGCTGGTGCGCGACGTGTTCGACAACGTGGCGCGCAACTACGATCTGATGAACGACCTGATGAGCGGCGGCATCCATCGCCTGTGGAAGGAGGCGATGCTGGACTGGCTGCTGCCGGCGCGCATCCCGGCCGGATACCATTTACTCGATGTGGCCGGCGGCACCGGCGATATCGCGTTTAGATTCTTGAAACGCGCCCCCGAAGCGCGCGCGACGATCTGCGACATCAACGAGCAGATGGTGCGCGTCGGCCGCGACCGCGCGGTCGACCGCGCGATTTTAAAGAACATCGACTACACGGTCGGCAACGCGGAACATCTGCCGCTGCCCGACATGATGGTGGACGCCTACACGATCGCGTTCGGGCTGCGCAACGTCACGCACCGGCAGCAGGCGCTGAACGACGCGTATCGCGTGCTCAAGCCGGGCGGGAGATTTATGTGTTTGGAATTCAGCCGCGTGGCGGTGCCGATGCTCGGGCCGCTGTACGATAAATTCTCGTTCGCCGTGGTGCCGCGGATCGGCGAGCTGGTCGCGCGCGACCGCGACTCGTATCAATATCTGGTCGAAAGCATCCGCCAGTTTCCGCCGCAGGAGGAGCTTGCCGACATGCTGCGCGCGGCCGGCTTCGCGCGCGTGCAGTTCCGCAATCTGACCGGCGGCATCGCCGCGCTGCATTCCGGCTGGCGGCTGTAGCGCCCATGTTCCGTGCCGTCCGCAGCATCGCCCGGTTCACCACCATCGCGCGCACCCTGGCGCGCTACGATGCGCTGTTCCCGCTCGAAGGGCTGGGCGTCTCGCCGCTGCTGCTCGGGATTCTGAAATTCGGCACGCGCAAGGACAAAACCGCACGGCCGGGCCGGCGCCTCGCCCTGGCGCTGGAAAAACTCGGGCCGACTTTCATAAAACTTGGCCAGATGCTGTCGACCCGGCCGGATCTGGTCGGCGAAGCGGTGGCGGCGGATCTGTCGGCGCTGCAGGACCATATCCCGCCGTTCCCGTATGCCGAGGCGCGCGAGATCGTCGAAGACGAACTCGGCGGGCCGCTCGAGCATTTCTTTTCGGCATTCGAGGAAGCGCCGCACGCCGCGGCCTCCATTGCCCAAGTGCATTTCGCCACCACGACCAGCGGCAACCCGGTGGCGGTCAAGGTGCGCCGGCCGGATGTCGAAGCCGCGTTCGCGCGCGACCTGGATCTGTTCTATTGGGCGGCCGAATGGGTCGAGCGCGTGCGGCCGCATTTCCGCCGGCTCAAGCCGCGCGAAGTGGTGGCGACGTTCGCGGAGCAGGTTTCGGTCGAGATGGATTTTCGCCTGGAGGCCGCGGCGGCCACCGAGCTGGGCGAGAATTTCGCCGCCGATCCGACTTTTAGAGTCCCCAGGATCGATTGGGAGCGCACCGGGCGGCGCGTCCTCACCTCCGAGCGCATCTACGGGATACCTATAGATGAGTGCGAGCAGCTGATCGCGGCCGGGCACGACCCGAACGTGATTCTGGCCAACGCCGCGAAAGTTTTCTTCGCCCAGGTGTTCCGCGACGGTTTTTTTCATGCCGACCAGCACCCGGGCAATGCATTCGTGGATAAAGACGGCGTGATCGTGGCGATCGACTTCGGCATCATGGGGCGGCTGGACCGGCAGACGCGCGCGTTTCTGGCCGACATGATGATCGGCTTCCTGCGGCGCGATTACCGGCTGGTGGCCGAGGTGCATTTCCGCGCCGGCTTCGTGCCCGCGCACAAATCGATCGACGCGTTCACCCAGGCGCTGCGCGCGATCGCCGAGCCGATCATGGATAAGCCGCTGCACGAAATCTCGATCGCCAAACTGCTGGGGCTTTTATTTCAAACCACCGAGACGTTCGAGATGGAAACGCAGCCGCAGCTCCTGCTGCTGCAGAAAACCATGCTGGTGACCGAAGGCGTCGGCCGCAGCCTGAACCCAGACGTCAACATGTGGACCATGGCGCGCCCGATGATCGAGGAATGGATGCGCGCCTTCCGCGGCCCCGAAGCCAGACTGATCGAAACCGCGCGCTCGATCGGCGAAACCCTGAACAACATCCCGACCATATTGGCGAACGCGCAAAAGGCGCTGGCAAAACTGGCCGAAGCGGATTTCGAACAGTCGCGCCGGATTTATGTGCGGATCTGGCCGGTGTGGATTTCGATTGCCGCGCTCGCCGTGGCGGTGTTGGTGCTGGCGGCGAGGTAGCGAACACACTTTTATATCCGAAATCGATTTCGAAAAACTCGTAGCGCCTGTTGATCGGCGACCTGAGGGAAAGGAATGACGAACGATTCGGAACGTGCGACCAGCCGATCAGTCTGAGCTTTCAGCGCATCTTTCTTCGTCTATTCGGGCGAGTCGGGATATATCCCTGCAAGCGCACCTCCCCTTCAAATGTTCCATTGGTTACTTGGATGATTAGCTTCTGTATGCCGGTAGAGTCTGGAATCCGACGAAATCCATGGGCGGTCCAATTCAAAATTTCGACGTCCCTGCGGGGACTTGGAATTCGCAAATTTCGCAATTGAAGCGATCCGGACCCCACGACCGCATTTAGATCTCTTATCTCGTCAATTGACCCTATCTTCTGATAGCTCAAAAGGTATTCGAAACTCGCGTCGCCTGAACATGCCCACTTGTTCATTGGCAGCCACATGCCGCCTCCGTCGGTTATCATGTCCTTCGGCGGATCCGTAAGAATCCCGCAACAATTGTAGTAGTTAGTGTGCCCATTCACCTGAATTCGTAGGTCACTGTCTTTCCCTGAGCCGCCCGTCAGCCTACCGCCGCCGTTAATCCGGAAGACACGAATATTGGCCGCATCGTGCAAAATAAACTTGGCCTGATTCTTCGTGAACTTCTTGCAACCAAGATCTTTCCAAGTGAAGCGCATAAAAGCCTCCAATTGCATATCGAATGCAGCGCCGATGATCGCCTTTCTTACGGCGGCAAACTTTTTACTTCTGGCGACGTAATTGTCGTCGACGGAAGTATTTGCCTTTTACGTCGAAGATTGGCGCCTTTCTATTGTTGTTACCGGCAAAGGATGGCACCTGATCGCATTGTTTTTCCAAAAGAGCCAGAGACTGGGAAAGGTCGACTCCCATTTTTCGCCCATTGCCCGTGCATGCGACAGCGCGAATGGGTTTTTTCGAGTCGCCCAAGAAAAATTTACATAAACGAGCAAATTTGGAGCGGGTGAATACTTTTTTCCGGCTTTCGCTTTGATTGCCGCCTCGACGGCAGGTATCGCCTGGTCTTCTTCGAGATCGGGATCGACATGCGTCACCGCTGATTTGCCCTCCGCTCTCAGCTGGGCAGCCATTTTATACTCCTCACCGCGCCGTCGACCCGGACGATCGGCTTCAACCAGTTCGAACGGTTCTATGTGGTTGTGAAAGCGCAGTTCAAAGTCGGGAAAAATGTCGTCAATAAATCGGAGCTGACAAGGTTGGTCCTGCGACCGAATGCAAGCAAAACTCGCCGCAGCGAGAAACTCTTTCACCCGTTGAAGTCTTGGAACCGAGAACAACGGTACATTTTCGACATGCTCCCGGTGGAGGTCCACTGCGCGAAATAAGCGATTCGGCTCCCACCAACAGCTAAACCAGTTTTTCGGTGGGTCAAATGCGGGGTCGGTAGAATTCACTGGCGTCATGCATGAACCAACGCGGTGAGGTGATCTGATTGATTTCAATTATTGCGATTATGCCAGTACGTGACCTTCTAGGCACTTTCGACGCAACTATTGATGCCCCCCCCGCGGCGCCAACCGAGTTGCCGCTCCCCCTTGCCCTCCCCCGCTTTCCCCTCTATCTTAATCACACGAAACCTTCGTAAATAGGTTTCCGATTTCGGCCAGGCAAGGCGGGAAATACGATGTTGCTCGGCAAGCGCGTGCTGCTCGTCATCGCGGGCGGGATTGCGGCCTATAAATCGCTGGATCTCATACGGCGCCTGCGCGAGCGCGGCGCCGGCGTGCGCTGCGTGATCACGCGCGCGGGCACGCAGTTCGTCACACCCCTCTCGGCCGCGGCGCTTTCGCACAGCCGGGTCTATACCGACCAGTTCTCGCTGACCGACGAGAGCGAGATGGGGCATTTGCGGCTCTCCCAGGAGGCCGACATCGTGGTGGTGGCGCCGGCCACCGCCGACATTCTGGCCAAGATGGCGCAGGGCATCGCCGACGAGCTGGCGACCACCGTATTATTGGCCAGCGCCGCGCCGATCCTGGTGGCGCCGGCGATGAACCACCGCATGTGGCTGCACCCGGCGACCGTGGCGAATGTGAAAACGCTGGCCGCGCGCGGAATTCTACAGATCGGCCCCAACGCGGGATCGCTGGCGGAGAACGAAAGCGGCATCGGCCGCATGGCCGAGCCGTTGGAGATTGTTGCGGCGATCGAGACTTATTTCGGCGCTTCGGCGCCGCTGGCGGGCAAGCGCGCGCTGGTGACCAGCGGGCCGACATTCGAGGCCATCGATCCGGTGCGCTTCATCGGCAATAGATCTTCCGGCAAGCAGGGCCACGCAATCGCCGCCGCCTTGGCACGCCTGGGGGCGACCACCACATTGGTGTCCGGCCCGACGCATCTGGCCGATCCGCCCGGGGTGACGATGTGGAAGATCGAATCCGCACGCGACATGCTGGAGGCGTGCCGCAAGAGCCTGCCGGCCGACGTTGCAGTTTGCGCGGCGGCGGTGGCCGATTGGCGCACCGCGGACGAGGCCGAGCAAAAGCTCAAGAAGGGCAAAGGCGGCCCGCCGAGCCTTAAATTGGTGGAAAATCCGGATATTCTGGCCGCCTTGTCGGCGCCGTCGAACGCGCGGCCGCGCCTGGTGATCGGCTTCGCCGCCGAGACCGAGAACGTGGTCGCCAACGCGCAGGCCAAGCGCGCCAAGAAGGGCTGCGACTGGATCCTGGCCAACGACGTTTCGGCCGACACCGGCACGTTCGGCGGCGACCGCAACACCATCCATCTGGTCACCGAGCATGGCGTCGACGCCTGGCCGACCCTGGGCAAGGACGAGGTGGCGCAGCGCCTGGCCCGGCGCGTGGCGGCCTATTTCGCCCAGACCGCGTAGGGCCTGCGCCATGTGCCCCGCAGCACCGCAAGCCACGCACGCGCCCCCGCACGCCCCGTCGCACCGCGCCGACATCACGGTGATGATCCACCGGCTGCCGCACGCCGCCGACCTGCCGCTGCCGGCGTACGAGACCGAGCTTAGCGCGGGGGTGGATCTGCTGGCCGCAGTGGCCGCCGATATCAAGATTCCGCCCGGCGAGTGGCGGCTGATTCCGACCGGCATCACCATCGCCCTGCCGCCCGGGCACGAGGCGCAGGTGCGGCCGCGCTCGGGCCTGGCGCTGAAATTCGGCGTAACTCTTTTAAATTCTCCCGGCACCATCGATGCGGATTATCGCGGCGAAATCGGCGTGATCCTGATCAACCACGGCAAAGAAGCTTTCAAGGTTGCGCGCGGCATGCGCATCGCGCAGATGATTCTGGCGCCGATCTCGCGCCTGGTATGGCTGGAAATGTCGCAGCTGCCGGAAACCAGGCGCGGCGCCGGCGGGTTCGGCTCAACTGGCGTGGGCGGCGGCATGGGCGGCGTGGGTGGCGGCGCGGGCGGCGCCGGCAAAGATTCGAAAGCGCCGGGCAAGACGTCCGCGCGGGCGAAACGCTGATGTCGGCCGGTGCGCCATGCTGACGCTGTCGAAGAAACTCATCTACGCGATCGAGGCGGTGCTGGATATCGCCTACAACAGCGCCGGCCAGCCGGTGCAATCCGGCGAGATCAGCCGGCGGCAGGGGATTCCGGCGCGCTATCTGGAGCCGGTGCTGCAGCAACTGGTGCGCAGCGGCATCCTGGCCGGCGTGCGCGGCCCGCGCGGCGGCTATCGGCTGGGCCGCGAGCGGCGGGCGATCACGCTGGGCGAAATCGTCCGCGTGGTGCGCTCGCTGGAAACCTCGGCCGACGTGGTCGGCGAGGACGGCAGTTCCGATCTCGGCCGCGCGGTGGTGCGGCCGTTGTGGCGCACCATGCGCGAAGAATGGATGAGCAAGCTGGACGCCACCTCGATCGAGGATCTGTGCCTGCGCGCGCGCCAGCAGGGCCTGCCGAGCGAAGCCGCCGAGAAGATCGATTTCACCATTTGAGCGCGGGAGACTGAGCCATGACCAACGACAATACGGCGGGCAATTCCGGCCGTTCGACCGAATTTCGCGGACGCATCTACGACGGCATCGTGGAAACCATCGGCGCCACGCCGCTGGTGCGCCTGTCGCGTTTTGCCAAAGCCAAGAAATGCGATGCGGAAATTCTCGCCAAGTGCGAGTTCTTCAACCCGCTCGCCTCGGTCAAGGACCGCATCGGCCTGGCCATGATCGAAGCCGCCGAAGCGACCGGCAAGGTCGGCCGCAACACGGTGTTCGTTGAGCCGACCTCGGGCAATACCGGCATCGCGCTGGCGTTCGTGTGCGCGGCCAAGGGCTATCGGCTGATCCTGACCATGCCGGAAAGCATGTCGATGGAACGGCGCAAGATGCTGAAATATCTGGGCGCCGAGCTGGTGCTGACGCCCGCCGCCGAAGGCATGAAGGGCGCCATCGCCAAGGCCGAGCAGATCGCCAAGGACAATCCGGATGCGATCATCCCGCAGCAATTCGCCAACCCGGCCAACCCGGCGATCCACCGCCGCACCACCGCCGAGGAGATCTGGCGCGATACCGGCGGCAAGCTGGATTTCCTGATCAGCGGCGTCGGCACCGGCGGGACGCTGACGGGTTGCGGCGAAGTGCTCAAGCCGCGCCTGCCGACTCTGAAAATCATCGCGGTCGAACCGTCCGACAGCCCGGTGATTTCCGGCGGCATGCCGGGGCCGCACAAGATTCAGGGCATCGGCGCCGGCTTCGTGCCGAAAAATCTCAACGTCAGCCTGATCGACGAAACCATCAAGGTCGGCAACGATACCGCGTTCGCCACCGCGCGCGAGGCGGCGCGCATCGAAGGCCTGCCGGGCGGCATCTCCTCGGGCGCCGCGCTCGCGGCGGCGGTCGAGCTGGGCCGGCGCGGCGAAAATATCGGCAAGCGCATCGTGGTGATCATCCCGTCGTTCGCCGAGCGCTATCTTTCGACCGCGCTGTTCGAAGGGCTCTGAAGCGGCCGCGATGGAAATATCCGACGCCCAGCTGCATCGCTACGCGCGCCACATCATCCTCGACGAGGTCGGCGAGGAAGGCCAGGCCAGGCTGCTGGAATCGAAGGTGCTGGTGGTCGGCGCCGGCGGCCTGGGCGCGCCGCTGATCATGTATCTGGCCGCGGCGGGAGTCGGCACTTTAGGCATTGTCGACGACGATGCGGTCGATATCTCGAACCTGCAGCGCCAGGTGGTGCACACCACGGCGCAGGTCGGCAACGCCAAGGTCGACAGCGCCAGGGCGACGGTGGCTTCGCTCAACCCGGAGATCAAGGTCCACGCCATCCAGGCGCGCCTCGACGCGTCCAACGTCAGGTCGATCATCGCTGGTTACGATCTGGTCGCCGACGGCAGCGATAATTTCGCCACGCGCTATGTGCTCAACGATGCGTGCTACGCGGCGCAAAAACCGCTGGTGGCCGGCGCATTGCTGCGCTTCGAAGGCCAGGTCGCGACGTTTAAAGCCTACTTAGGCCCGCCGCACCCGTGCTACCGCTGCATCTTCCGCGATCCGCCGCCGCCCGGCACCGTGCCGCGCTGCGAGGAAGCCGGCATCTTCGGCGCCGTGGCCGGCATCGTCGGCTCGCTGCAGGCGGCCGAGGTGCTGAAGGAATTGCTCGGCCTGGGCGAGAGCCTCTCGGGCTCGCTTTTGTTGTACGACGCGCTCGGCACTGTTTTCCGCAAGATCAAAACCAAGCGCGACCCGGCATGTCCGACCTGCGGCGCGGGCCCGGTCCGGGACGACAGATAACGAGATCGAGCGCGCACCACTCTTGTCACCCCGGCCGAAGCGTCCTTCGACAAGCTCAGGATGAGGGCGGAGAGCCGGGGTCCAGGATCGATCGAGTCACAGAATATTTCCCATCCTGGACCCCGGATCGGCGCCGCGCTGCGCGCGGCTGGTCCGGGGTGACAGACGAGAGATTGCGCGCACCACCCCCACTTTTGTCACGCCGGCCGAAGCGCAGCGGAGAGCCGGGGTCCAGGATCGATCGAGTCGCAAAATATTTCCCATCCTGGACCCCGGATCGGCGCCGCGCTGCGCGCGGCTGGTCCGGGGTGACACGGTGGAGAGTCCCAGCAACATCGTCGAATGCCACGCCCCACTTTTGTCACCCCGGCCGCAGCGCAGCGGAGAGCCGGGGTCCAGGGTGCCACGAAGATTTGTGCTTACCGTGCCGTTTCCGCCTTGAACGGCCGCGACAGGAGCGTTGCCACCGTGCGGTCGATCTCGGCGCCCTGGTGCAGGATCGCGTGCACGGCGCCGACGATCGGCATGTCGACCTGCAGACGCTGGGCGAGGGCCACGACCGAGGCTGCGGTCGCGACGCCTTCGGCGACCGAGTTGCGGCCCTTCAAGACCTCGCCCAGCGATTTGCCCTGGCCGAGCCCGATGCCGAGCGACAGGTTGCGCGACTGCGCGCCGTTGCAGGTCAACGTCAGATCGCCCAGGCCCGACAGGCCCATCAGCGTTTCGACCGCGGCGCCCTTGGCCAGGCCGAGCCGCACCATTTCGGCCAGCCCGCGCGTGATCAGCGCCGCGCGCGCGTTATCGCCCATGCCGCGGCCCTGCACGATGCCGCACGCAATGGCGATGACGTTCTTGACCGCGCCGCCGATCTGCGCGCCGATCGGATCGGACGAGGCATAAGGGCGGAACGCGGCACCGCCCAGCGTGGCGACGATCTCGTCGGCCAGCGCCGGATCGTCGGCCGCGACCGTGACCGCGGTCGGCAGGCCCCGGGCGACTTCGACGGCGAAGGTCGGCCCCGACAGCACGGCCCACCGCACGCCGGGCAACGCCGCCTCGACCGCCTCGCTCATCAAGGCGCCGCTGCCCTGTTCGATGCCCTTGGCGCAAATCACGACCGAGGCCGGCTTCGGCATCGCGCCGCGCAGCGACGATGCGACGGCGCGCGTGTGCTGCGCCGGCGTGACCAACAGAATCGTTTCCGCGCCGTGCAGCGCCTGCGCGAGATCGAGCGTGGCGACGATCGCCGGATCGAGCTCGACCTGCGGCAGGAACATCGCGTTGCGGCGCGTCTGCGCGATCGACGATACGACTTCGGGCTCGCGCGCCCAGAGCGTTACATCGTGCCCGGCGCGGCGCGCGACCAGCGCCAGCGCCGTGCCCCAGGCCCCCGCGCCGACGACCGCGATGCGGTTCATGCCGGCCTCCGCAATTCTTCCAGCGGCCAGCGCGGCCGCGGCGCGAAATCCAGCGCGTCGACCAGGCCGCGGGACAGCCGTTCGATGCCGGCCCAGGCGATCATGGCGGCGTTGTCGGTGCATAGTTTTATCGGCGGTGCGACGAAGCGGAACCCGTTGCGCGCGGCGATCGAAGCCAGCTTGGCGCGCACCTCGGCATTTGCGGCGACACCGCCGGCGACGACGAACACGGGCGTCGCGGCAGCCGGATGCGCCGCGCGAAACGCGCGCATGCCGTTGCCCGCGCGATCGGCCAGCACATCGGCGATCGCGCGCTGCAGGCCGGCGGCGACATCCGAGACGTCCTGCGCCGAGAGCGGCCCGGCCGCGGCGGCGGCGAGCTTCTCGACCGTTTGCCGCGCTGCGGTCTTCAAACCCGAGAACGAGAAATCGCAGCCCGGCTTGCCGAACATCGGCTTCGGCAAAGGGAAGCGCGCCGCATCGCCGGATGCCGCCGCGCGCTCGATCGACGGGCCGCCGGGATACGGCAGATCCAAGAGCTTCGCGACCTTGTCGAACGCTTCGCCGGCCGCGTCGTCCGCCGTGGTGCCCAGGCGCCGATACGCGCCGACATCTTCGACCAGCAGCAACTGACAATGCCCGCCCGAGACCAGCAGCAGCAGATAGGGAAACGCCACGTCGTCCACCAGCCGCACGCTGAGCGCATGACCTTCCAGATGATTGACGGCGACGAACGGCTTCTTGTGCACCGAGGCGATCGCCTTGCCCATCAGGCAGCCGACGATCACGCCGCCGATCAGCCCCGGCCCGGACGTGGCGGCGACCGCCGACAATTCGTCGAAGCGCAGCCGCGCGGCCGCCATGGTTTCGGCGATCAACCCGTCGAGATGGGCGAGGTGCGCGCGCGCGGCAATTTCCGGCACCACGCCGCCATACGGGCGATGCTCGCTCAGTTGCGAGAGCACCCGTTCGGCCAGCACGCGGCGGCCGCCCTGCGCATCGCGCAGCACCACCGCCGCGGCGGTTTCGTCGCAGCTGGTTTCGATGCCGAGCACGATCAGTTCGTCAGCCATCGACGCGGCTCGATCGGGCGTAGATTGTTGGGCTTCGGCGGGACATGCGGCGCGGGTTCGACCTGGTGCGAGGCAGCTTGGCCAATAGGCGGCGGGCGGCTCCTATATAAAGTGCGCGGCTTCGCCCTTTGCAACCATCCCGTTGGCGGCTAGATAGTGGCCGATGGACGCCACCCGCAAAGCGCGCTTTCCCTTGAAAATCGGCACCCGCGGCAGCCCTTTGGCGCTGGCCCAGGTGGCGCTGTTCAAGGCGCGCCTGGTGCAGGCGGCGCCGATCTACGCCGCACCCGAGGCGACCGAGACCTGCGTGATCAAGACCACGGGCGACAAGATACTCGATCGGCCGCTCGCCGAGATCGGCGGCAAGGGCCTGTTCGCCAAGGAAATCGAGACGGCGCTGGCGACCGGCGGCGTCGACGTGGCGGTGCATTCGCTGAAGGACATGGAAACGCACCTGCCGCCGGGCTTGACGATCGGCGCGGTGCTGCCGCGCGAGGACGCGCGCGACGTGCTGCTGTGCAAGACCGCCAGGCGCATCGCGCAATTGCCGAACGGCGCCAGCGTCGGCACGTCGTCGATCCGGCGACAGGCGCAGCTGCTGCACCTGCGCGGCGATCTTTCGATCCAGCCGCTGCGCGGCAACGTCAATTCGCGCCTGCAGAAATTGGAAAGCGGCGCGTTCGACGCGGAAATTCTCGCCGCCGCCGGATTGAAGCGGCTCGGCATCGAACCCGCGTACGCAACACCAATGCCGATCGAGGAATTCCTGCCGGCGCCCTGCCAGGGCGTGATCGCGATCGAATGCCGCGCCGACGACGCGCTGATGCGCGAACTGCTGCGCGCGCTGACCGACGCGCCGACCGAAGCGCAGGTCGCCGCCGAACGCGGCCTGCTGGCGGCGGTCGACGGATCGTGCCATACGCCGATCGGTGCGTTCGCGGCGCTGGGCTGGGACATGATTCATCTGCGCGCGCTGGTGGCGACGCCGGACGGCGCCAAGCTATTCCGCGCCGAGCGCATGGGCGGGCTGCGCGACGCCGAACGCCTCGGCCGCGAAGCCGGCGAGGAATTGCGCGCCGCCGCCCCCGCGTCGCTGTTTCAGGAATCACGGTAGCGCCATGCGTGTGCTGATCACGCGGCCGATTCACGATGCCGAACGCACGCAAGCCGCGCTGGCGCGGCGCGGCATCGAAGCCGTGGTCGCACCGGTGATCGAAATCGTCTTTTTGCCCGGGCCGGAGCCGGCATTCGACGGCGTGCAGGCGATCGCGGTGACCAGCCGGAACGGCGTGCACGCGCTGGCGGCGCGCACGGCGCGGCGCGATATTCCGATATATGCCGTCGGCAAGGCGACAAAGCGCGCGGCCGAGAAGGCGGGCTTCGCGCGGATCGAAAGCGCCGACGGCGATGCCGAAGATCTCGCGGCGCTGATCGCCACAAAACTGACACCATCCGCCGGCACGGTTCTGCATGCGGCCGGCGAAAACCGCGCGGGCGATTTGGCCGGCGCGTTGGCGCGGCGTGGGTTCGATGTGACGCGCACCGTGCTGTATCGCGCGGCGCCGGTGAGCGCCTTGCCGCAGGCCGTGGCGGCGGCTCTGGCGGCGGGCGAGGTCGACGGTGCGCTGTTTTTTTCCCCCCGCTCGGCAAGCGCGTTTGTTAATTTGGTCGCCAGGGCCGGCTTGGCTGGAACCTGCGGCGCGCTGACGGCGTTCTGCCTGAGCCCCGCGGTGGCCGAAGCGGCTGCGCCGCTGGCGTGGCGGCATGTGGCGATCGCCGCGAAGCCCAACCAGGCGGCGCTGATCGCCGCCGTAACAGAGACGATGGAATAGGTTCGTGGCGACCGACACCGATCCGTCAGCGGGCGACGACTACAACGCCGAGCGCATCATCGCCGCTTTCGGCGGCATACGCCCGATGGCGAAGAAGCTCGGCCTGGCCGTCACCACCGTACAGGGCTGGAAGGATCGCGGCGCCATTCCGCTGGCGCGCATGACGGAAATTCGCGCGGCGGCGCAGCAGGCCGGCATCGACCTCAACGCCGCGCCGCCGCCGCAACATGTAGAGGAGCCGGAACCGGTGCAGCCAGAGCAGGTGCAGCCCGAGAAGATCGAACCCACGCCGCCGCACGGCGTGAAGGAAGCGCCATCCGCGCCGAAGGATGCGACGATCGCGCCGCCGCGGCCGCGGGCATGGTATTTCCGGCCGGCCTTCATCGCCGGCGTGCTGGGCATCGCGGCCGGCGGCATTGCGGTTTATTACCTGATCGGTGCGCTGCGCGCGCCGGGCGCCGACCCGGCGGTTGCTGCGCAGCTGGCGAACGCCGAGCAACGCATCGCGCAACTCGAAACCCAGATCAAGAGCGCCGGCACCGGCGCCGAACAACTGGCGCAGCTGCGTCAAAGCCTGTCGCAACTCACGGCGCGCATCGACAGCCTGCCGCGGCAACCGGCCGCTGCCGAAACGGCGAAACTGGCGGCCGATCTGAAATCGCTCGGCGATCAGGTGGCGGCGCTCGACAGGCGCCTGACGGCGGCACCGCCCGCCGATTCCGGCGCCGCGCAGGCGGCGTTGCGCGATGCCCTCGCGAAGATCGCGCAACTGGAGCGGCGCGTGAGCGAACTGGCGGCGCGCCCGGCGACGATGACCACCACCCCGGCGCCGAATGCCGCGGCACTCGACCAGTTGCGCACCGAGAACGAAACGCTGCGCGGCGAATTGAAGACGCTCGCCGAGCGACTGGCCAATGTGGAAAAGCAGAAGGCCGCTCCCACCGTCGATCCGAATTTGGGATCGAGCGCGTTCATCGTCGCCGTCGGCCAATTGCGCGATGCGATCGCGAGCGGCAAGCCGTTCATCGCCGCCTTCGATTCGGTGCGCGCGCTGGCCGGGAACGACGCCGCGCTGTCGTCGTTGCTGGCGCAAGTGGAGCCGCATGCCGCGAAGGGTGTGGCCACGGTCGAGCAGTTGCGCGCGCGGTTCCAGCCGTTGCCGGTGAAGATCCTCCGCGCGGCGCGCATGCCCGAGGAAGGCGACTGGGTCGACCGGGCGTGGGCGCGCATGAAATCGGTCGTCATCGTGCGCCGGACCGGCGAGAACGTGACCGGCGATTCGATCGAAGCCGCAGTAGCCCGCGCCGAGGCGCGGCTGAAGGCGGGCGACGTGGCGGGCGCGGTGGCGGCGCTCGATGCGATCAAGGGCCCGGGCGCCGAGCCGGCGGCGGAATGGCTGGCGCAGGCGAAGACGCATGTCGGCGCCGCCGAGGCCGCCGACAAGCTGTCGCAGGCCGCCGTCGCGGCGCTGGCCAGGCAGGCTGCACCGAAGGAACCCGCAAAGTGACGTCGCGCACCGCGCCAGGCTGCCGATCATGTTGATTGCCCGCGTCATCGTTCTGTTCGTGCTGCTGGCGGCGTTCAGCGTGTTGGGCGCCTGGCTGGCGGAATCGCCAGGCATCGTCGAGATCGAATGGCGCGGCTGGCGCGTCGATACCAGCGTCGGCGTGCTGCTGCTCGGTATCGCCATCGTCGCGACGATCACCGCGCTGGTCTACTACATTTGGCGCATGATGCGCGGCGTGCCGAGGCGGGTCGGCGTCGTGCGCGCCGAGCGCAAGCGGCAGCAGGGTTATCTGGCGCTGTCGCGCGGCATGATGGCGCTGGCCGAGGGCGACGCCGACGAGGCGCGGCGCTGGGCCAAGCGGGCCAACGATATTCTCAAGCGGCCGCCGGGCGCGCTGCTGATTGCCGCGCAGGCGGCGCTGCAAGAGGGCGACACCAAGGGCGCGCGGAAGTTTTTCGAGGCCATGCTGGAAAAGCCGGACGCCGAACTGCTCGGCGTGCGCGGCCTGCTCGCGCTCGCCGATCAGGAGCAGAACCGCGACGAAGCGCAACGCCTGGTCGATCGCGCGCTGGCGCTGAATCCGGCAAGTTCGTGGGCGCTTTTGCGCTCGTTCGACCTGCACGTGACGGCCGGGCGCTGGGACGAGGCGGAGAAGGTTCTGCGCGACGCGGTCAACCGCAAGGCGCTGTCGGCGCCGGCCGGCAAGCGGCGCAGTGCCGTGCTGCTGGTGCAGAAAAGCTTTGCCGCCGAGCAGGCGCACGGCAAGGCGGCGGCGATCGAACTGATCCGGCGCGCGCATGCGCTGGCGCCGGGATTCCTGCCGGCCACGCTGCGCATGGCGGCGCTGCTGTTTGCCGACGGCCAGCCGCGCAAGGCGCGTTCGGTGATCGAGGATGCCTGGGCGCACCAGCCGCATCCGGATCTGGCGCGGCTGTACGCCGCATCGAGCGATGCGCACGACGCGGTGCACCGGCTGCAGTTCCTGGAACGGCTGGAGAAGCTGGCGCCCGATCATCCGGAAACCAAATTATCGCTGGCGCGCGCGGCGCTGGACGCGAAATTGTGGGGCGAGGCGCGACGGCGTTTGAAGCTGGACGGCGGCACGCCGACCGCACGCCACTGCCGTCTGATGGCGGAACTGGAAGAGCGCGAGAAGAACGACACCGCGGCCGCGCGCGAATGGCTGGCGCGGTCGGCCGAGGCGGCGCCCGACGCTGGCTGGGTGTGCGGCCAGTGCGGCGCGTTGAGCCGGGAATGGTCGGCAAAGTGCGGCCATTGCGGCGCGTTCGACCGCATGGATTGGCGCGCGCCGCCGCGCGTGACCGCGATTTCGGGATTGCAGGCCGAGATCCTGCCGCCGCAGTTGAACCCGGCGCCGAGCGCGCGCCCGGCGACCGGCCCGGCCGCGAACGCCGCCGATTCGCCGAGCAACGTGACGGCCTTGATCCCCGGTTCACCGCGCCCGCGACCGCCCGGGACGATCTGACGCGCGCGACCGACCGAGTGAGGCAAGCATGGCTGGACCGAACGCCGAAACGAGCTTCGAATGCGACGTGCTGGTGATCGGCTCGGGCGCCGGCGGCATGGCGGCGGCGATCACCGCAAAACTGCACGGGCTGAGCCCGCTGATCGTCGAGAAGGCCCCGGTGTTCGGCGGCTCGACCGCCGTTTCGGGCGGTGCGGCGTGGATACCGTGCAGCCCGGTGGCCAAGCGCGCGGGCATCGACGACAACATCGAAGCGGTGCGGCGGTTTCTCGAACTCGAGCTCGGCAACCGGATGGAACGCGACATGATCGACGCGTTTCTGGAATTCGGGCCGCGCATGGTGGCGTTTCTCGAGGAGAAAACCGCGGTCCGCTTCGTCACCTTCAAGACCTATCCGGATTACCACCCCGATACCGAGGGTGCGGCCATGGGCGGGCGGCTGCTGCGCGGCGCCAATTACGACGGGCGCCTGCTCGGCAAACATTTCGCCGAACTGCGGCCGTCGCTCGACGAACTCAGCATCTTCGGCGGCATGATGATCGCGGGCGAAGATGTGCCGCATCTGTTCAATATGACGCGCTCGTTCCGCTCGGCGCGATATGTCGCCAAGCTGCTGGCGCGCCACGCGATCGACCGGCTGCGCTATCCGCGCGGCACGCGACTGGCCAACGGCAACGCGCTGGCGGCGAGGCTCGGCAAGAGCGTGTTCGATCTCGGCATTCCGATGTGGCTGGCGGCGCCCGCGCGCGAGCTCATCTTCGAGGGCGGCGGCGTGCGCGGTGCCGTGATCGAACGATCGGGCGGTGCGGTGCGCGTGCGCGCGCGCAACGGCGTGGTGCTGGCGGCCGGCGGATTTCCGCGCAGCGACGCGCTGCGCAAGCGGCTGATGCCGCACGTGGCCAAGGGCATTCCGCATTGGACGCTGGTGCCGGGGGCGAGCGACGGCGACGGGCTGCATCTGGGCGAGGCGGCGGGCGCGGAGCTGCGCGCCGACGGCGAATACCCCGCGGTGTGGATGCCGGCCTCGCGCGTGCCCAAACCCGACGGCACGCATGTCACGTTTCCGCACCTGATCGACCGCGCCAAGCCGGGATTCATTGCCGTCGACCGCAGCGGCAAGCGGTTCGTCAACGAATCGGCGTCGTATCAGGATTTCGTGCCCGCCATGCTGCCGCTACTCGAGCGCAAGGACAACGCGATCTTCCTGGTGTGCGACCATCGCGCGATCCGCAAATACGGCATCGGCGCGGTGCGCCCGTTCCCCGGGCGGCTTGGCCGGCATCTTAAATCCGGCTATCTGCTCAGCGGGGCCACGCCGCAGGATCTGGCCAAGCGCGCCGGCATCGACGCTGCCGCGTTCGCCGATACGATCGAGCGCTTCAATATCGGCGCCGAATCCGGCGCCGATCCGGAATTCGGCAAGGGCGGCAATGCCTATAACCGGTTCATGGGCGATGCCAACCACACGCCGAACCCCTGCGTTGCCCCCCTGGCCGACGCGCCGTTCTATGCCGTGCGCCTGTTCCCCGGCGACGTCGGCACCTTCGCCGGGCTGCGCACCGACGCCGCGGCGCGCGTGCTCGACGCCAACCGCCAGCCGATCCCCGGGCTTTATGCCGCAGGCGCCGACATGGCCTCGATCATGGGCGGGCTGTATCCGGCCGGCGGCGTGACGCTCGGCCCGGCGCTGACCTTCGGCTATATCGCCGGCCTGCACCTGGCCGGGCAGCACCTGACCGGCCACCAGGGCGTAGCACCGGTTGACCGCGGGCGAGCAGCCGGGTAAAACCCGCGCCATACCGAGCCCGGCGCCGCCTTAGCTCAGCTGGTAGAGCACCGCATTCGTAATGCGGGGGTCGAGTGTTCAAGTCACTCAGGCGGCACCATTTTTTCAAAAAGCATCTGAATTCCCGCAATCTGCGAGATTCATCCCCGCCACTCCTCGCTTCGCGCTGGAAATATCGTAATTTGCGGTAACGTAATTGCATGTTTCCGCAATGCGTCATCGAAGAAACTTCCAATCCATACAAAACGGTTCGTAGGATTCGCCGCCGATTTCGCTGCACACCGATAATAGCGGCAAGGGAAGGACGTCGGCGCGGAAACGCCGACGGCGATCGCACAGCGCCGCTCAAACCATCAGCTCGCCGCCGGTCAAGTTCACGACGTGCCCGGTGACGAAGCTGCTGGCGGGACTGAGCAGAAACAGGATTGCCTCCGCCACGTCCGCCGGCTGGGCGATGCGGCCGAGCGGGATCACCTTGGCGCGCTCGACCCGTCGCTTCTCCAAGTCCGCCTCGGCGGTGTTGCCCCGCCACAATGCGGTCTCGGTCGCCGTCGGCGCGACTGCGTTGACGGTAATACCGTGCGGGCCGACTTCGCGCGCCAGCGACTTGGTGAGGCCGATGATGCCGGCCTTCGCCATCGCGTAGTGCGTGGAGGGTGCCAGGTAACCGAACCCCGCCCCATACGCCTGCACCGACGCGATGTTGACGATGCGGCCGGCACGACGCTCCATCATTTGGGGCAGGATCGCGCGACAGCATCGGAAGGTGCCGCCAAGATGGACGTCGAGCATACGCTGCCACTGCTCGTCGGTGATGTCCTGAATCGGCGCGGCCTCGAAGAAGCCGGCAATGTTCACGAGGTAGTCGAGCGGTCCGAGCTTCTCGCGCGCGCGGGCCACTGCGTCGGCCACCTGCCGCGAATCGCTGACATCGGCCTGAAGCGCGATGCCGCGGCTGCCGGCCTGCTCGACCGTGGCGACTGTACGTTCGGCACCTGCCGCATCCCGATCCAAAGCCGCGACCGCAACACGCTGCTGCGCGAGGTACAGCGCAACCGCCTGTCCCAGCCCGCCGCCGGCGCCGGTGACCAAAGCCGTCTTGTTCTCCAGGTCCCACCGCATCGATTGCTCCAGCTGCGAGTCGTTAAAGGGGCGGGCCTAGAGAAAGATGCTGATGTTCTTCGCGTCCAGGATCGCTTGGTCAAGAATGATGGTGCGATGGGCAAACTTGAACTCGTTGCCGACGCGCCGCAGCCGGTCGATGCGGCCGCCGGCGTAGATATCCCGGTCGTGCTCCAGCCGCGTGCGATAGACGAGGAAGTTGGAATGGACCTCCAGCTCCTCGCCGTCCTGCCGTTTGATGCGGATGTTGCTGATCAGGTGGCGCGTGCGCGACGGCGGCGACTCGGCCCACGCGCTTCCCGTATAGAGCCGCTCGACACGGAGGCGCAGCGCCTCCTTGTTGTCCTCGAAATAGGAGTTTCCGCCGCGCGGCTCGAGTTCCGCGGCCACATCGCCGGGACCCGTCAGCATGTTCTTGCGAACCGGCATCCAGTAGATGACGTCGTCGGTAAACAAATCCAACCAGTCCCGGAAGCGGCGCTCGTCGAGCAACTCGGCCTCGCGGTACAGGAAGTCTTCGACGGCTTCGCGCAAACTATCGGCCATTCGGATCCCCCTCTTTCCGGGCGAGATCGCTCCAACTTGGCCGCGCCCGCACGTCGCGCCAGCTTTCCGAATCCAGATACCGTGCAAGCTGCCAGTGGAAATCCAGCTGGTTGGAGTCGCTCCACATGCTGCCCAGCCAACCGGGTATTTCGGGGTGCCGCTGCAGTGGGAGTTCAATGTTCATCTGGTAGTTGGCCGGATAGCGCTGGGCGACCAGGCTGCGCGCCGTACTGGACACTTGCGCCCAATTGTCCATGTCGTCCTGCTCGAACACGCCGGTGGGGCTGAAGCGGAAGAGCGACGCCCGCTGAACGGTTTCCTTGATCGCGGGCGGCGCGGCTTTGTCGACGATCGCCCAGCTCCAGACCTCCATTTTATTCGGCCCTCGAGGGAGCCAGAGACGCAGCGTGCAGGTGAGCCAGTGGACCGACAGATTGGGGAAAATCGTGCCACCGGTCGGAGAGAACAGATGGGTGCGCGCGCGCCCTAGACGCTGCTCGATCTCGGCGCTGTGCTCACGAATGTAATCGCCCACCTCGGCGATCGGCTGCGCGAACCATGGGCCCGACTCTTCATGCGGCTGCATCCACGCGTTGACGATGTGGCCGTTCCCGGCATGCATATGCCAAGCCTTGCCCAACCCGCGGGTGTAGCTGTTCGTGGTGTCGACCCCGACCTTGCGACCCGAGGAATGTGTGGAGACGATGTGATAGCCATCGCCGCCGAAGTTTTCGGCTGCGGTCTTCCAATTGGCATCCGCCTCCCAACGATGGGGTCCGACCAATTCGGTCCCGCCCGCGCGCCGGTCGAGCAGAATGTCCAGGTACCAGGCGGCGTCTCCGAGATACTCTCGCAGCGTCGGGGCTTCGGGGTCGAAGGTGGCGAAGATCAAGCCATTGTATGAGTCCAGCTGCGCCACACGAACCAGGCCCCAGGCGGAACGGTCCAATTGGCGGTAGTTTTCCGCCATCGGCACCCCGACCAGGGCGCCGTCGTTGCTGAAAGTCCAGCCATGATAGGTGCAGGTGAAGTGCGGCGCGTTGCCCTTGTCCAGCCGGCAGACGCGGTTCCCGCGGTGACGGCACATATTCAGAAATGCCTGTATTTTGCCCTTGGCATCCCGGCAGAGAATGATCGGGTTCTCGCCCATGTAGGTGCTGACGAAATCGCCGGGATTGGGGATCTCCGACTCATGGCCGATAAACAGCCAGCAGCGCGCGAAGACGCGCTCCTGCTCCAGCCGGTAAATTTCCGGATCGCCGAATAGCCGGCGATCGAGAATGCCGCGCTGGGGATCCACGAGCCCTTCGAATTTGCCGTTCGTACCCTTCACCGCCGGCTCCCTCTCGTTGTGAGCGTCGAGACGCCCGTTCATCAGGCTAGAGACTCGCAGAACGCAAAGCCGAACGCCCGATCCTGCCGCACGACCGGCGGCACGACCGGCAGCACGCTGGCGGCAAAACAACCCTGCACGACGTAACGATGGGCGAGCCGTTCGACGATCGGGATTGCGGTGCGCGACATTGAGCGACGACCCCGCTTAAAGCTCGATGATGGGATTGGGAGATTTATGCAGCCGTTCGGCTTCGCCGCTCGCGTGGATCAGAAAATTGTCGCTCAGCGTGATGAACATCTCATTGCTGGCAAAGCTCGGATGGATGCCGATATTCATGTTCCCGGCGATCCGCATCGTCTCGTCATGGCGTATCAGCGGACGCTCGACGTTGGCGTAGCCCTGGCCGTGGCAGTGCAACCTCAATTCCTCCGGCAGGCCGCGACTCCGCATGTATGAATTGTACGCGGCGAAGGCCTCGCTCGCGACGGCGCCGGGCTTCAGCAGGTTCCTGGTGAATTCCTGCGCGTCCACGAGGATCTGGTAGATGCGGGCCAATTCGGGCGGCGTCTTGCCGAACACGAAGATGCGCGCGATGTGCACGAAGAAGCCGCCGGGGCCGCTCGTCTCCGCCTGCCACAGCATGATGTCGCCCTTCTGGATCTGCCGTCCCTGTTGCGGCAGCGTCCGGTGGCCGCCCGGTTGGCCGGGCGGCGCCGAACATCCCAGATAGTAGCCGGTCTCGCAGCCCATGAGCTGCCCGTGATATTGCGCATAGGTCATGACCTCGTAGTCCCGCATGCCGGGCTTCACATAGGCGCGGACCAGTTCGAAGACCTTGTCCTGCGCCGCGGCGGCCTGGCGAATGTAGCCGATCTCCTCCGGGCTCTTGATCGCGGTGATCTGGTCGATCTCGTCGGTCATGTCGACAAGCTCGACATTGGTCAGCGCCGCGACCGCCTGCGAGATCGGGCCGTAATACATGTTGTTCGAGCCGACCAGTGCGACCCGGCGCCAGCCGTTGCCGGCGACCTCGCGGACCAGCAGCTCGGCATCGTACCGGCCCGTATAGCCAACCGATGGAAAACTGTGCGAGCTGACGCGGCGCCCGATCCCCGGGGCTTCCGGATGGTTGCCGCCAAGTTCCGCGATGTGTCCTCTGGGTCCGTGGCTGATCGCGGTCATCAGGCCGTCCCGCGGGAAGAGCACGGTTTGCGGCTGCGAGCTGAACAGCGAAGTGCCGGTGAACCAGCGCAGGTAGCTGCCGCCGCCCAGCAGATTGTTCGCCCCCTGGACGATGAGCGCATCGACGCCGCGTGCGGCCATCGCCGTTCTGGCGGCGGCCCAGCGCCGCTCCAATTCGGCTGTGGAAATGGGAAAACGGACGCGCTGGTTCAAGCTTGTCATACTGAATTCCCCTGCAATTCCGCCTCGGACTTACCGGCCGGACTGCCTCTGCGTCGTTCACGTTCCGCGCCCAATCGGGCGATCAAGTCTCGGCGATCCGCTGTTGTCCGCCGATCCCTTGGCGCCAAGTTTAAGCGCCGCAAGCGGTCGATTGGAAGCCGGTCCGCGCCGGAAGCTTCGAGACCGTCTCGGTTGCGACCGCCGTCGGCGCCACTATTTCGGCGGATCGATCAAGCCCCGCAGCGACCACACTTTCCCTTTTGCGGCACCCATCAGTTCCTTGCTGCATTCGCGCAGCATGAACGGCGAGGTGGTGATGTGCTGGGCGCCGCCCATCATGTCGCGCACGACGCGCTGCAGCGTGCCGGCGCGCAGCGCGGCGCCGCCGGCGAATTTGAACGCCATGGCGCAGATATCGGCGGCCGTGGTGGTGACGTGGTTGAGCGCCAGGCGCGACAGCGTGACCTGACGCACCGACAGCAGATCGCCGCGCTTCAACGTTTCCTCGTTGTCGCCGTGCACGTCCATCAGCAGCGCGCGCGCGGCGCGCAGCTGCGCTTCGCCGGCGCCGAAGCTTTCCTGGAACCCTTCGCCGGCGCCCATCGCGATGTTGCTGGGCTTGCCGCCCGGCTGGTTGGCGAGTTGCGCCAATTCGTCGAGCGCGCGGCGCGCCGCACCGAGCGCGAAGCCGGAATGGCCGATATTGCCGAAGCCGGAAATGCCGAGCTGATACAACGCGCCGCCCTGCTTGGCTTTGTTCGCGGCGAGGCTGTGCGTGTATTCCTCCGGCACGTGCACGTCGGTGATCGCGTAATCGACGCTGCCGGTCGCGCGCAGGCCCATCACGTCCCAATTGCCGAGCAGCTCGCCCTTTTCGATCGGCACGATGAAGATGCGCACATCCGGCGCCTGCGTGCCGGGCAGCATGCGCGGCGCGCCGCCTTCGGTCACCACCGAGCCGGTGTGAAAGTACGATGAATGCAGCAGCCCGCTGCCGTACGAGCCTTTGGTGGTCAGGCGATAGCCGCCGCTTGCGACCTCGGCCTTGCCGTTGGGCGCGCCCTGCCCGGCGATCAGCGGCGTGCGCTTGCCGGGTGCGAAAATCTGCTTCGCGGCGGACGGGTCGAGATAGGCCCCCGCGGTGCCGACCGACAATTGCGTCGCCATCATCACCCAGCCGGTCGAGCCGTCGGCGTAGCACAGCGCCTCGATCACCTCGAGCGCCTCGGTCGGCCAGGTTTCATATCCGCCGAGCGCGCGCGGCAGCCACATGCGCGTGATGCCGGCGTCGTGCAGGGCGTCCACGGTTTCGTCGGTCAGCCGCCCGGCGGCCTCGTTGCGCGGCGCTTGCGCGTTGAGCAGCCCGTTCAGGCCCTTGGCCCGTTCGAGCAATGTTTCGTTCAGCATCTCGTTCATCGCGGCGTCGCTTTCCCTATGGCCGATGCGGGCGGCTTGGTGCGCCGCACGGCATGCTTGTATAAGAACCGACCGATGCGGTGTTTTCTGCGTTTAAGATCGCAACGGAGCAATGCGGCCCGCGCCACCCTTGCCCCGACAGGCCATGAAACTCTCGATCGTCATCCCCGTCTACAACGAACGCGCTACGCTGGGCCGCGTGCTGTGCGCCGTTTCCGAGGCCCTGCCGGCGGTCGAGAAGGAGATCGTCGTGGTCGACGACGGATCGACCGACGGCACCGGCGACTGGCTGCGCGCCAATTTCCCCGACGGGACCCGGCGCGGCACGCGAATCGCCCTCACCGCCGAGGGCAATCTGAGCTTCATCGACCGGCAGAGCGGCCCGGCGATCGCCGTGCAGACGCTGGCGATGGACGCCAACCGCGGCAAGGGCGCCGCGCTGCGCGCCGGCTTCGCGCGCGCGACCGGCGACATCGTGGTGATCCAGGACGCCGACCTGGAATACGATCCGCAGGATTGGGCCGGCATGTACGCGCTGATCGCCACCCGGCAGGTGGCCGACGTGGTGTACGGCTCGCGCTTCTACGGCAACCCGCATCGCGCATTGTATTTCTATCATTACGCGGCGAACCGTTTCATATCGCGCCTGTTCAGCATGCTGAACGACCAGACGCTGACCGACGTCGAAGTGTGCACCAAGATGATGCGCATCGAGGTGCTGCGGTCGCTGCGCCTGTCGGCCGACGATTTCGGCATCGAGATCGAGATCAGTTCGCGCATCGCGCGCGCCCGCACGTGGCGCATCTACGAGATGGGCATCAGCTATTACGGCCGCACCTACGCCGAGGGCAAGAAGATCGGCTGGAAGGACGGGCTCAAGGCGCTCTGGTATCTGTTCAAGTACCGGTTCGATTGACCGCCATGGCGCGGCATTGCGGACCCCGTGGCGGCGTCAGCCATTATGGACAATAGTCGCTTCCGCTATTCCACGGTCGACGACCTGCGCGCGTCCCGTTCGCTGCGCGGCTATAATCGATATATCGCGCGCCTGTTCGCCGGCGCGCTGCCGCCGGGCAAACCGGGCGCTCGGCCGCAAATGCTCGATTTCGGCGCCGGCATCGGGACCATCGCGGCGCTGGTCGAAGCCGAGACCGGCTGCCGTCCGCTGACGCTGGACGCCGATCCCGACCACGCCGCGCGCCTGCGCGCCCAAGGCTTCGCCGTGATCGACCGGCTGGACGAGCTGCCGGATGGCGCGCTGGATTTCGTCTATTCCTCGAACGTGCTCGAACATATCGACGACGACCGCGCCGCGCTCGCGCTGCTCTACCGCAAGCTCCGGCCGGGCGGCACGCTGGCGCTCTACGTGCCGGCTTTCATGTCGCTGTGGTCGCGGCTCGACGAGCTGGCCGGGCATGTCCGCAGATACACCCGCGCCGACCTGGCGGAGAAAGTGTCGGCGGCGGGATTCTCGATTACGCATTCGCAGTACTGCGATTGTCTCGGCTTTATCGCAACGTGCCTGTTTCGCCGGCACGTGACCGTGGCCGCCGAAATGAGCGCGCAGAGTCTTTATGTGTTCGATCGGGTTCTGTTCCCGCTCAGCCGCGCCGGCGACGCGCTGACCGGCCGGCGGTTCGGCAAGAACCTGTTCCTGGTCGCGCGGCGTCCGGGCTGACGCGCGACAAACGCGACATCGGACGGTTCGAGCTGCGGATCGAGCTGCCGAAGCAACGGCGCGGCCGTCAGGCCGCCTCTTTCTCGTGCCCGAGCGCGCAGCGGCGCAGCGTGCGCCGCTCGCCGGACGAAAAATCCGTACGCGCGTGCTGCAGCAGCAGATTGTCCCAGAACAGAAAGTCGCCCTTCGCCCACCGGTGGCGATAGACATAACGCGGATCGGCGATCGCATCGTTGATGCGGTCGAGCAACGCCATGCTGTCGGCGCGCGGCAGCCCCTCGATCTCCACCGCGGTCGCGCGATTGACCATCAGGATTTCCTGGTCCGACCACGGGTGCCGGGCGATCACCGGATGCGTGTGCGTGGCCACAAAACGCTGAACCTCGCCGGCCTTGCGCTCGCCGTAATCGACCGCGCCGTAGTCGAACGCGTGGCGCACGCGAAGCGTCCTCAGCCGCGCGCGAAAATCCTCGGGCAGGCGGCGCAAGGCTTCGGCGGTGTTGGCGAACAGGGTTTCGCCGCCTGCGTGCGTCGGCACTTCCACGCCGAACAGCATGATCGCCTTCATCGGGTACGGGTAGTAGCACTGGTCGGAATGGAACAGCAGCTCGCCCTTGCCGAACGTACCATCGTCGCGCACGTTGGAGACATAGGTGGCACCCGCGGCGCTCTTCTGGATCGCGCCCTGGCGCGAGAATTTTCCAAAATACTGCGCGAAACGTTCCTGCTCGGCCGCGCTGAAATGCTGCGGATCGAACCGCAGCAGCCCGTGCCGGTGCAGCTTCTCCCGCAGACCGGCAATTTCATCCACCGTCAGTTCGCGGGCCAGATCGAGCCCGCCGACATGCAGGCCCAGGCTGGGTAAAATTGGCGTGTAGGTGATGGTCATGTTTCCTCGCCCTGCCCAACTGCGGCGCCGGTAGCGTGGTGTGGCCGGCCGGCAGCGTGATTATAACTTTTCGCCAGCTTTATTGCGGTCCGTAACAAACCAGGCTGCGTACGCTTTCGCACGATCTAACCCTTCGGCGCCGCCTCGATCACGCCCTCCTCCTTCAATTTATTCACCGTCTGATAAAACACCTCGTTCATCGCGTCACGGCGCTTGGGCGGGTCCTTCATCGCCATGTTCTTCGGCCATACGGTTTTCTGGTAGATCAGCCGGTACACTTCCGACTTGAGGTGCGGCAGCCAGTTCATGTGCGTGGCCTTGGCGCGGTGCTGGCGCAGCGCATCTATATGTATAGGCGCGCCGACGAACGCATCGCCGACCTGGTGGTTGATGTGCAGCACCTGGCCGCGGTAGTCGACGATCATCGATCGCCCGCCGGTCATGAAGCCTTCGGTCTTGTCGTCGTCGATATAGATGTGCCCGGTGTTGGGGGCGACCACATAACAATTATTGTCGATCGCGCGGGCGCGGTTCTGCACCTCCCAGATGCCGAGCGAGACCTTGTTTTCGGCCGAACTGGGCCGGTAGAGAATTTCGCCGCCGTTGAGCGCGATGCCGCGCGCCATTTCGGGAAAATTGCCTTCCATGCAGATATTGGCGCCGATATTGCCGATCGGCGTGCGCGCCACCGGAAAGAACGCGTCCAGCCCGGTGCCGAACATCTGCACCCATTGATCGTAGACGTCGTGCGGCGTGGTGGTGTGTTCGAGCGTGAACACCACGTTCTTGCGGTGCTGATGGATTATCTTGCCGGCCGGATCGATGACGAAGGCGGTATTGAAGAAGCGATCGGGAAATTCCGGCATGCGCGTCTTGGCCTGGGCGATCAGGTAGGATTTCCACTTCATGGCTTTTTCGGCGAGGATGTCGGTTTCCGGGCCGGGCACGTCGATGGCACCATTGCGGGCGTATTCGACCGGATCCCAATCGTGATACTCGTCGGGGAAGCCCTGGATGGCGCCTTCGGCGAGCGCGATGAGGCGCACCGGATGCTCCATCGAGTGCAGCACGGCGACATCGATCATCTGCGCGATGTGCTTCAGGTTGCGCACGTAATTCGGTTTATCGCCGATTTTGTATTTGCAGTCGTAGGCATTGGTCTGCACGCCGACCGCGGTGAAGATTTCGGTCATTCATTCCTCCTCGTCGCGGGCCGCAAGCCGGCCCGGGCCAACCCTTCCACGGCCGCCCCGCGGCGCGCAAGCCGCAACCTGCGCGGCGGTTCGATCGATCCGGCCGATGCGCCCCGCATTATCGCCGCCGGCTCAGCGCTTGCCGATCGGATGGTCGTAATCGACCGCGGCGAAGTGCCCGCCGATGAACAGCGAGGCCGGATTGCCCTTGTTGCGTTTCGCCGACTCGTCGGCCGGAAACGCGATGGAATCGAGCCTGTCCTTGGGCACGAAGGGAATGTGCGCGGCGTGGCCGTTATGCCATGGCACATCCGGGTTGTTCGAGGCGCCGTACATCACGGTAAAGCCGACCAGCGGGGCGTCGAGACACGCTTCCACGAGCCGCCACAGATCGTCCTCGCTGAGCCAAACCGGCGCCAGGGCACCGACCGACGTGCCGTGCCCGCACATGCCGATGCGCAGCGAAGCGCATTCGATGCCGTGCTTGTCCCAATATAGCCGCGCCAGATCCTCGCCGAAACATTTGCTGGCGCCGTAAAGACCGTCCGGCCGATGCGGCGCGCTCGCATCCAGCATCCCGTCCTTCGGATGGAAGCCGACGGCATGGACGCTGCTGGCGAACACCACGCGTGTAGCGCCGCCTTGGCGCGCCGCCTCGAACACATGATAGGCGCCGACGATATTGCCCTGAAGAATCGCCGGAAAATCTTCATGATGCGCCGAAGCGGCGAAATGCAGGACGGTCCGGCAGCCTTGGGCGATCCGCGTCAGCGCCGCCATATCGGCGAGCTCGCAGGCGAGGAACTCCTCGTTCGGCAATGGCGTGACCGGGTGGCGATCCGTGCTGCGCAGGCCGCCGTATTTTGCCAGCAGCCGGGGGCGCAGGATCGCGGCCAGGCGGCCGGCGGCGCCGGTGAGCAGGACGGGCGGGCGGACAGTCACGCCGCAACGGCGGCGATTGAAGGCAACACGGAAACGGCGGCGCCGCGGCGGACGCCGGGATCGATCAAAAGCTTGCCGATCGGTAAGGCCAATTTCCCACCCCGTGCTTGAAGCGACCTGAAATCCGGGCTACGGGAAATTTTAGGGGTCCGCCACGTGCGTGGCAATCCGGCGCCGCAAGCGGGAAACCGCGGCTGCGGCGGACCGACCGCGTCGGCACGCGCGCCAGCTGCCGGTTTCGGCCACGGCCTCGAACGATTGCAATGCGCCGGTTTCCAGCCTGGCATCGCTCCTAACGAGCGTAGCGATCGGAACCAATTGCCTTTAAAGATTCTCGAACGGCGGCATACGGGCAACCGGATTCGGACCATGGCCGGTCCGAGCCGACAAATTGGACGGGCATGGCGAAGACGAACTCCAGTTGGCGGATTGCCCTGGCCGGGGCGGCAGCGCTGGCCTCGGCGCTCGGGATCGGCCGGTTCGCGCTGACGCCGATCCTGCCCGGCATGCAGGACGCGGCCGGCATCGGCGACGCCACCGCCGGGCTGATCGCCGGCGCCAACAATCTCGGCTACATGATCGGCGCCCTGGCCGCGCTGGCGGTGCCGGCGCGGATGCGGCCGGCGTCGCTGCGGCTGTGCCTTGTGCTTGGCGCCGTGTGCGCGCTGGCCATGGCATTGGCGGCAAACTGGTATCTGTGGGCGGGATTTCGCTTCATTGCCGGCCTGGCCAGTGCGGGCGCCATGGTGTTCGGCGCCTCGCTGGTGATCGATGCGCTGCGCCGCACCGGGCGGCCGAACCTGATCGGCGTGCATTTCGGCGGCGTCGGAATCGGCATCGCGTTGACCGGCGCGTTCGTCTGGGCGCTGTCGTCGGTCGGCGATTGGCGCATCGAATGGCTGACGCTGGGCGCCGTGGCGCTGCTGGCGGCACTTTACGATTGGCGCGGCATCGCCGGCGACGACGCCGGCGCCGGACCGCACGCCGCCACGGCGCAACATTTCGCGCGACGCCGGTTCGCGTTTCTGACCGTGGCCTATTTTTGCGAGGGGCTGGGGTACAGCGTGACGGTGACGTTCATCGTGGTTTGGCTCAAACGGCTACTGCCCGGGCCGGACGGATTGCTGGCGTGGATCGTGCTCGGGCTTGCGGCGGCCGCGTCGCCGATCCTGTGGTCGCTGGCGGGCGCCAGATGGAGCGCGCAGCGTGCGCTGCTCGCCGCCTATCTGCTGCAGGCGATCGGCATTGTGCTGCCGCTGGCCGGCACGCTGCCGGCGACGTTGATCGGCGCCGTGCTGTTCGGCGGCACGTTCGTCGCGATTACCGGTCTGGCCTTGAGCGCCGGCGCGGGATTGCTGCCGCCGGTGCGCAGCGCCGCGGTCTTGACCTTCGCTTTCGGCGTCGGCCAGACGCTCGGCCCGATCGCCGCCGGCTACGCGGCGACGGTCAGCGGCGGCTTCGCGCTGCCGCTGATCGGCGCGGCCGGTTTTGTCCTGCTGGGCGCGGCATCGCTGCTGCCGTTCGTCCTGAGCGGCCCGGCGCGGCCGGCGTCCCCGACATCGAACTGAAAGTCGAGCGCAGCCGGCGAATCGAAAGGCACCGGAGCGTGTCCGACGACGCCCCGGTGCGAAGGTAATCGCGATATCGACGCGCTATCCGTTCAGCGAGCGGTTGACCGCGCTGGTCACCGCCTTGAGCGAGGCGGCGACGATGTTGGCGTCCATGCCGACACCCCACAGCGTGCGTCCGTCGCCGGTGACCGCTTCGACGTAGGCGACGGCGGAGGCATCGGCGCCCGAGCCGGTGGCGTGCTGGGAGAAATTCTGCACGCGGATGTCGGCGCCGCAATTCTTCGCCAGTGCGTCGACGTAGGCGGCGATCGGGCCGTTGCCGACGCCGCTGATCTTGCGCGCCTTGCCGTGCTCCAGGACCGACGCCTCGATGATGCGCTGCGCCGGGTTCTTCGGGTCCGGCAACGTGGTGTGACCGGTGAATTCGATCGGCTTCTGCGCATCCAGGTAGGTTTCGCGGAAGCTCGACCAGATCGATTTCGGCGTGATCTCCTTGCCGGATTCGTCGGTGATCTTCTGGATCACCTTGCTGAATTCGACCTGCAGGCCGCGCGGCAGATCCAGGCCGTAATCGGCCTTCAGCAGATAGGCGACGCCGCCTTTGCCGGACTGGCTGTTGATCCGGATGATCGCCTCGTAGGTGCGCCCCAGATCCGCCGGATCGATCGGCAGATACGGCACTTCCCAGACTTTGCTGTTGCTGGTCTTGAGCGCGTCGAGACCTTTTTTAATTGCATCCTGGTGCGAGCCGGAGAACGCGGTGAACACCAGGTCGCCGCCGTACGGATGGCGCGGGTGCACCGGCAGCTGGTTGCAGTATTCGGTGATCTGGCGCACCTCGTCGATGTTGGAAAAATCCAGATTCGGCGCGATGCCCTGGCTGAACATGTTGAGCGCCAACGTCACCACGCACACGTTGCCGGTGCGCTCGCCGTTGCCGAACAAGGTGCCTTCGATGCGGTCGGCCCCCGCCATGACGCCCAGTTCGGCGGCGGCGACGCCGGTGCCGCGATCGTTGTGCGGATGCAGGCTGAGCACGAAACTGTCGCGATACTTGAAGTTGCGGTGGCACCATTCGATCTGGTCGGCATAGACGTTGGCCGAGGCCATTTCGACCGTCGCCGGCAGATTGAAGATCATTTTTTTCTTCGGCGTGGGTTCGTAGACCTCCGCCACCGCGGCACAGATGTCGCGCGCGAAATCCAACTCGGTGCCGGTGAAGCTTTCGGGCGAGTATTCGTAGATTATGTCCGTGCCCTGCATGCCGGCGGCGAGCTTCTTGCACAATTGCGCGCCCTTGACCGCGATATCGACGATTCCGCTGCGCTCCAGGCCGAACACCACGCGGCGCTGCAAGGTGGAAGTCGAATTGTACAGATGCACGATGGCGCGGTGCACGCCGCGCAAGGATTCATAGGTGCGTTCGATCAGTTCCGGGCGCGCCTGGGTGAGCACCTGGATGGTCACGTCCTGCGGAATCAGCTTGTTCTCGATCAGATGGCGGACGAAATCGAAATCGGTCTGCGAGGCGGCCGGGAAGCCGACCTCGATTTCCTTGAAGCCCAAGCGCACCAGCAAATCGAACATGCGCGACTTTCGGTCGCTGTCCATCGGCTCGATCAGCGCCTGGTTGCCGTCGCGCAGATCGACGCTGCACCAGATCGGCGGCTTGGCGATGACCTGGTTCGGCCATCGTCGATCGGGCAACGCGATCGGCTGGAACGGGACGTATTTTTTTGTCGGATCGATTTTGACGTTCATGAAACTCTCCGAAGCTGCGAACGCGCGGGGCGCGTGAAAATTGACAATAATTCAGTGCGGCCAGGGCCGCCCGTGATGCGCCGTTCAGCGCGGGCGGCCGGTTGTAAGTCGCAGCAGAAGCGGCGCGGACGCGATGGAAGCGGCGCCGGGGTAAACGGATTTATCGGATCGGTGGGGGGTCATGATCGGCAATCGCTGCGTGAGGGACTTCGCTTGGGCCGCGCGGCGCGCGCGCAACCGGAACCAGTGCCGTTAAAGGCACAGGGTGGTAAGTCGCAGCGACAGTCGTTCACGTAGGGCGATCATGCCTCGAACATGGAGATGCGCAACCCGAGCGTCAAGCCGAAATCGCCGTCCGGCCGCCGCCGCGGCGGCCCGGGGCAATGCCGAACGCGCCGCACGGGGGGTTCGCGACCGGCGTCGATCATCGGATGAAAATTCAAATAAATCAAAGACTTGCCGATGCGAAAAGCTGAATGGCGCATGAACGCGGCGCTCAGGGTCGGTTCAGCAGGATCGTGCAAAAAAATGGCCCATCGACACAGTCCGCGACACGAAACGGGACTAGCAAACGAAAGGAGCTGAATATGATCAGCACATTCAAAGGCCTCATCGGCGGTGCCGTCCTGGCGCTAGGCACCGTGCTCGGAACCACCGCGGGAACCACGCAGCAGGCGCAAGCCGCCAGCATCAATATTCATGTTCCCGGCCTCGGGATCCATATCGGCCGCGGCTACGGCTATCATTACCAGCCGCATTATCGGCCGTACTATCGGCCCTACTACGCGCCATACGGATACCGGCCGTACTACTCGGCGCCGCGTTATTGTGGCCCGCGCACGGTATGGAACGGCTGGCGCTACATCACCGTCTACGGCTGCTGATCGGATATCCGCCGGGTAACCGCGGACAGCAGCCGCCGCACGGAAAAACGGCCGATCGCAAGATCGGCCGTTTTTGTTGCGCCCGCCACATGGCGCGCGATCAGCGCGACCAGTTTTCCAGTCCGATGGTCGCGCCGTTGTTGGGCGACCATTGGCCCTCCCACTGGCCTTGCGGGTTCGGCACATAGACCGCAATGCCGCCGGTATAGGCGACCGAGAAAACGCCATTGAACAGAATCCCGTGGCCGACGATCTGCTGATTGCCGACCACCCAGACGACCCGATAGGTCTGCCCCAGTTGCGTGACGCTGACCGTGCCCTGGTAGCGCTTGCTCGGCTCGCCCGGATTGCTGCCGAGCACTTTCCACTGGCCGACCGGTGCGGCGGTATTGGGCCGCAGCGGAAAGCTCGGCGGCGGCGTCGCCGGCTGGGTCGGCGAGATTTCCTGCGCCGGCGCGGATTGCTGCGCGATCAGCTGTTGCGACGACGCGGGCGATATGCCGCTGGCGACCAAGGCCGCCCAACATGCCAGCACGACGATCCGGAATCTGCGCACGGCGGAATATCCTCTATCTTGTTTCGGCATCGGCGCGTCCGCGCGTGGACATTTATTTCGACCAGGTTTCGAAGCCGGAATACGGCTCGCTCAGATGGTACCACTTGACGGCGAACGTGCCGTTCGGCTGCGGCCGGGCGACGACCAGCCCCTGATTGTAGCCGGCCACGAAATTGCCGTCGGCTAGTTGGCCGACGCCGGTGATTTCGGCGAACGGCGCATAGCCGCCGCGCGTGGCCTTGACCGTTTCGACCTTCCAGGTGACGCGGAACACATTGGCGGTCGGCGTTATCTCGACCGTGCCCTTGAAATGATACGTGCCGTCGTCGCTCTGCCCAGCGACCTTCCAGACGCCGGCCACCTGCCCGGCGGTCAGCGGCTTGGCGGTTTGCGCCGACGCCCCCGTGACCAGCGCGCCCAGCAACAGCAGCAGGATTCCGACCGAACGCGGCAGGCGCATGGTTCAACCCCAGGAGTAAACGCGGCCGACGCGGCCGCGCCGCACTTTAGGGCCGGAACCGGCCGGTTGACCATCCGTGCCGCAAGCCGCCGCCGGCCTCGATTCCGGGCCCGCGGGCCGGGTTGCGGACGCGGCTTGCTGAACCCCACATGAACGGCGCCATCAGCCCCGGTTCAGCGGCGCCCTGGCATAAGCGGGAACATCAATCCCCGCTATGACGTTTCATGGGGAAGCACAAAGGAGACGGACATGGCCATCAAACTTCGCACCTGGATCGCCGGCGCCGCCGTGGCGGCCGGCGCGAGCCTCGCCGCTGCTGCCCCGGCAAGCGCGTTCCATTTCTGCCACCTGCCGTGGCACCCGCTGTACAACGCCAACATCTGCGGCAACCACCAAGCCTATCAGCCGCCGGTGCACCAGAACTACGAGTACCAGCCGCCGCCGGCGCAGTACCAGCCGTACTATCAGCCGCAGTATCAGCCGCAGTATCGGCAGCCGCGGTACCAGTCGAACTACTACCAGTCCAACTGCCAGGTCACGCGGCGCGTTTGGAACGGCTACGCCTACGAGCTTCGCACCTTCAATCGCTGCTAAAGCCCACCGCGTCTGATCGTACGGCTCGCTCGCGCGCCCGCGGAAACCGCTCGGCCGAGCCGTCGACGAAAAGCGCGCCAAACGACGGCCGGTCCCACGGGACCGGCCGTCGTCGTTTTTGCGCGTGGCGACTGTTCGCCGCGCAGTAACAAGTGCGCGCGGGCAAATGCCGGACGGATCGGCGCGGCCGCAGGCGCGGCGGGTTACGCCGCCTTGTGTTCCTGCTCGCGCGTCTTGAGGAACTTGACGTCCGGCCATTCCTTTTCCGCGTTGTCGAGATGCCAGGCGTTGCGCGCCAGGAACACCACGCGGCCGGTATGGTCTTCGGCGATCGCCGCACCGTTGGCGTCGGCGAACTTCTTGAGCGCGGCCGGGTTGGGCGCATCGATCCAGCGCGCCGCGTGCACGGCGGTCGGCTCGAACTTGACCGGCACGTCGTATTCGGTGCGGATGCGGTCGGCCAGCACATCGAACTGCAAGGCACCGACCACGCCGACGATCCAGTCCGTGCCGGTGCGCGAGCGCAGCACGCTGGCGGCACCCTCTTCCGCGAGCTGCTGCAATGCGCGGCCCAGATGCTTGGCGCGCAGCGGGTCTTCCGGCCGCACTCTTTGAAGAAGTTCCGGCGCAAAACTCGGGATGCCGGTGAATTTGAGCGCTTCGCCCTCGGTCAAACTGTCGCCGATCGCGAGGTTGCCGTGGTTGGGAATGCCGAGAATATCGCCGGCATAGGCGTCGTCGACCAGCTCGCGATCCTGCGCCAGGAACATCAGCGGGTTATGAATCGTCAGCCATTTGCCGCTGCGCGCGTGCAGCAGCTTCATGCCGCGTTTGAAGTGGCCCGAGCACAGGCGGACGAACGCCACGCGGTCGCGGTGCCGCGGATCCATGTTGGCCTGGATCTTGAACACGAACGCCGTGACCTTGTCCTCGGCCGGATCGACCTTGCGCGTGGCGGTCGGCTGCGGGCGCGGCGGCGGCGCGATTTCGGCGATGCCTTCCAAAAGCTCGCGCACGCCGAAATTGTTGACCGCGCTGCCGAAGAACACCGGCGTCAGATGGCCTTCGCGATAGGCCTGCAGATCGAAAGCGGGGCACAGCGCGCGCGCCATCGACGCTTGTTCGCGCAGCTCGGCGGCGACATTCGCCGACAGCAATTCGTCGAGCTTCGGATCGTCGAGCCCTTCGACCTGGCCGATTTCGCCGCCGATGCGGGACTTGTCGGCGCGATCCATCAGGATCAGCCGATCGCGCCACAGATCGTAGCAACCGCGGAATTTCTGCCCCATGCCGATCGGCCACGAGGCGGGTGTGACGCTGAGCGCCAGGCGCTGTTCGATCTCGTCCATCAAATCGAGCGGTTCGCGGCCTTCGCGGTCCATCTTGTTGATGAAGGTGATGATCGGCACGTCGCGCAGGCGGCAGACTTCAAAAAGCTTGAGCGTGCGTTCTTCGATGCCCTTGGCGGCGTCGATCACCATCACCGCCGAATCGACGGCGGTCAGAACTCTATAAGTGTCTTCGCTGAAATCCTCGTGGCCCGGCGTGTCCAAAAGGTTGAACGTGCGGCCGGCATAGTCGAACGTCATCACCGAGGCGGTGACCGAGATGCCGCGTTCCTTTTCCACCTTCATCCAGTCCGAGCGCGCGCGCCGCTGCTCGCCGCGCGCCTTGACCGCGCCGGCCAACTGGATGGCGCCGCCGAACAGCAGCAGCTTTTCGGTCAGCGTGGTTTTGCCGGCGTCGGGATGCGAGATGATCGCGAACGTGCGCCGCCGGGCGACGGGGGCAGGAAGATCGGTCATGGCCTGGGCATTGGATGCGCGGGACATATAGGACGTGGGTTGCCCTACGTCTACAGCTTCATCCATCATGATCGGCGCGCGCGAAGCGGCGGCGCGGCGAAAAGGAGAAGGCCATGAAGATCGACGGCGGCTGCCATTGCGGCGGCATCCGATATGAGGCGGAAATCGACCCGGCCAAGGTCGTCATCTGCCATTGCACCGACTGCCAGACGCTGTCGGGTTCGGCGTTCCGCATGGTCGCACAGACCCTTCCCGGCAGCTTCCGGCTGCTGGCCGGCGCGCTCAAGGTCTACGTCAAGACGGGCGAGAGCGGCAACCAGCGCCAGCAAACCTTCTGCCCGGATTGCGGCACGCCGATCTACTCCGCCCCCATTTCCTTTGGCGTCGGCGACGACGCCACGGTGGTCGGGTTGCGTGTCGGCAGCGTTCGGCAGCGCGACCAGCTTATCCCGAGCGATCAATACTGGTTCCGCTCGTCGCAGGCGTGGCTGCCGGCATTGCCGACGATAAAGAAGCAAGACAAGCAGCCGGTGTTCGATCCGAAGGGCGCCTTCGGCGACTCCTGAAGCAAGCGAAACTCGAGACCCGCCGACCGACTAGTTGCCGGCCGCGATCTTTTCGCGCATCGCCTGCGCGGCGGCGGCGACGGTGGCATCGAGATCGTATTGCGGCCGCCAACCCAGTTCGCGTTCGTTGGCCGAAATGTCGGACGTCGCCGGGCGCACATAGGGGAAGTTTGCGAAGCTGCCCTTGGTGGTGGCGCGAATATCGACCTTGAAGCCGGGAAACGATTTGCGTACCGAAGCGATCACGTCGTCCAGCGTGTGCATCTTGCCCATCGTAACAAAGTAGGCGCGCTGCTTCGGGTCCGCGGCGAACAGCGCGGCCACGTTGGCGCTGGCGCAATCGCGCGCATCGATGAAATCGTCGCCGCCGTTCCACAGCAGCATCGGATCGTCCATCACCGCGGTGCGCCCCTGGATCGCCGCTTCGAGCAGCACGCGCATCATGCGGCCGCCGATGCTGGTGTTCGGCCCAGCCCATTCGCTGAGCACGGCGCCGTAGCGCAGCAGCACGGTATCGAGCCCGAAATCCTGGTGAAACTGCATGGTCAAATGCTCGCACGCGAGCTTGCACACGGCATAGAAACTTGTCGGCTTCTGGCTCAGCACATGCGCCTCGAAATCGACCGGAAACCTGTCGCCCTTGAAGGTGCTGAAGGCGGGATACGAAATGGTCGTCGAACTGGAGGCGACGACGCGCTTGACGCCGCGCCGGCGCGCGGCTTCCAGCACGTTGACCGTGCCCATGATGTTGACGTTCAGCCCGCGCGCCGGATCCCTGAGAATGGCGCCGGTCAGCATCGCCGCCGTATGCACGACGCGGTCGACCTTGTGCGCATCGATGGTCGCCAGCAGCGCGTCCAGATCGGCGATGTCGCCCTGCACGATTGCGGCCTTGCCGGGCCCGATCAGACGGTCGATGTCCGCGCGGCGCGGATTGATGTCGAACAGCACGACGCGTTCGCCGCGCGCCTGCAGCAGGCGCGCCGTTTCGCAGCCGATCAGGCCGGCGCCGGTAATCAGGATGGTCATGGTTTCCTCCGTTTGCGCGGCGATGGTGCCGAGCCGATCGGCGTTGCGCAATCGATTTGCGCGAAATGTTCAAAACGATACTCTGCGCCGATGCCGCGCGCGGCGCGGCCGGGGAAAGCGGGATGAACGACGGAACCAAGCATGATGCGCCGTGGCGCGTCCTTCCGGGCGAAGTGTCGATCCTCGGCGAGTCGCCGGTCTGGGTGCGCGCCGAACAGGCGCTGGTCTGGATCGACGGGCCGGGCCGCAGGCTGCACCGGTACGATCCGGCGCGCGATACGACAAGCTGCGCCGAGATGCCGGCGGGTGTCGGCTCGTTCCAGCCATGCGCCGGCGGCGGCCTGGTGCTGGCCGCGCAGCGCGGCTTTGCCAGGCGCGACGCGCTGGGCGTCGTAACGCCGCTCGGCGTACCCGATGCGGTCGAGGGCGCGGTGCATTTCAACGACGGCAAATGCGACCCGCGCGGGCGCTTCATCGCCGGCACCTGCGACAGCAGCTACAAGGCGACCGTCGGCAAGGGCTACGTGCTGCATCCGGACGGGCGGTGCACGGCGCTGCACGCCGATGCGGGCTGGGGCTACATCGTATTCAACGGCCCCGCCTGGAGCCCGGACGGCAAGCTGTTCTATGTCAACGATTCGCCGCGCGGCATGTTCGTGGCCGATTACGATCTCGATGCCGCGACCTGTCGTAACGTGCGGCCGTTCGCCGCCGAGGCGGGCCTGCCCGGCGCCCCGGACGGCTCGGCCGTCGACGCCGAAGGCTTTATCTGGAGCGCGCGGTGGGACGGCGCTGCGGTGGTGCGGTTGACGCCGGACGGGCGTTTGGACCGCAGCGTTCCGCTGCCCGTCGCGCGGGTGACCAGCTGCGCGTTCGGCGGCGCCGACCTCAAGACATTATACATCACCTCGGCGACCGCCGGCCTGAAGCCCGATGCGCTGGCCCGGCAGCCGCTTGCCGGGCGCAGTTTCGCGCTGCCGGTCGAGGTGCCCGGATTGGCGATTGCAAATTTCGCCGGCTGACGGCAGCGTGAACCCATGTTTCCGATCGCCGACCTGTTGCCGCAACTGCCGCGCCTGAAGATCGTCGATGTCGGCGCGATGACGCTGGGCGACGGCACCGAGCCGTATACATCCCTGATGAAGGCGCTGCCGTGCGAAGTGATCGGCTTCGAACCGATCCAGGCCGAATGCGACAAGCTGAACGCCCAGGCCAAGCCGCACCGGAAATACCTGCCCTATTTCATCGGCGACGGCTCGGCGCAGACGTTCTACGAATGCAACATGCCGATGACGTCGTCGCTGTTCGAGCCGAACACCGAGTTGCTGGACAAGTTTCATAACCTGGAAAATCTGACGCGCGTGGTGAAGACGCACGCCGTGCAGACCAAGCGGCTGGACGATATTCCGGAGCTTGCCGGCACCGACTATCTGAAGGTCGACGTGCAGGGCGGCGAGCTGCTGGTCTATCTGGGCGGGCCTCGAACCTTGGCCGACGCGGCGGTGGTGCACACCGAGATCGAGTTCGTGCCGATGTACAAGAACCAGCCGCTGTTCGCCGACATCGACGCGCACCTGCGCAGCCGGGGCTTCGCGTTGCATCGGATTCCCGGCTTCTCCGGCCGCACGTTCAAGCCGCTGATCGTCAAGAACGACGTCAACGCGCTGCTCAGCCAGATAATGTGGGCCGACGCGGTTTACGTGCGCGACTTTATGAATTTCGACCGCACGCCGCCGGCGCAACTGCTGAAGATCGCGGCGATCCTGCACGAGAACTACCGGTCGTACGATTTGGCCGCCTATGCCCTGGGCGCGCACGACCGGCAGACCGGCGGCACCTTGCAGCCAAGCTACCTGAACCGATTGACGGGCCGGGCGCCGGCAAAAGGTTAATTTTCGGTCAAAGTTAGCCGTTGTCCCGCTCCCCCGCTTGCCACGATACTGTCCCGGGAGGAGCTTGCGCGCGCATGGTCCAGAGCTGGAACATCAACACGCTGGAGTCGCTGCAGCGGCGGGAACGGCATCCCGCGCTCAAGCATGCGGCACACGCGGCCGCCGCAGCCGCGGCGCCGAGCCGCGACCGGTTGGCGGCGCGCCGCTTGACCGTGCCCTACGACGCCCCGGCCACCCGACTGGCCGAACAGGTAACGCTGCCGTTCAAGCCCAATGTGATGCTGACCGAAGCGGCGGCGGTGCTGCGCGGCGTGCGCGACGGCCAGGCCGAACTGCTGATGTACGATTTGACCGGCACGCACATCCTGGCGTCGCACGAGTACCGGCCGCAATCGGGCATGCTGACCTTGCATCTGCTGCGCGAGGATAGCGCGGCGAACTATCAGCGCGTCTTGCGCAGCCTGCGCTACATCAACCGGGCCGCCCTGCCGTCGCCGGGTTTGCGCAGCGTGTTGCTGCGGGTCACCGACCTGACCGGCGATATCCAGCATGTCCACGCCGCAGCGCTGGATGTGCTGGGCGCACCCGATGGCGCGGATGCGCGGACGCCGAATGCCGACCGCGAGCCGACCTTCGCGGGCTTGGCAGCCCAGGCCCTGCCGGGCGAAGTGCCGGTGCCGTCGGACGGCGCGCTCGACGATTGGTCGCCGCCGGACGAACCGTCGCCGACCGTGCCGGAAGCCGCCGTCTATCCGATCGCCGAAACGCCGATCGAGACCATCGCTGCGGCCGACGCCGCGGCAATGTCGGAGCGCCTGGCAGCTTCCGCCGACGCAATCGAATTGGATATCCGCTTTGCCGCCGACGTCGGCTACCGCGTGTTCGCCGGCGGCGCCGACGACGCGGCCCTGCCGCCATGGCCGCAATTGCGCCGCCTGCTGGCCGACGACAGACCGGCGGACGAGACGGGAGTCCTCGCCGAGGCGCGCACGTCGTACATGATTTTCGCCGGCCAGAAGCGACAGCTGCCGGCCGACGATCTCGGCTTCGACGTCGTCGACGCGGCCGCGGCGCACGTCCCGCTGCGCGACCCCGCCAACGATCAACGCGCGCCGCGCCGCCCGCTGACCATGGAAGACATGTTCGAAGCCGATGTCGGCGAAGGCGAGCTGGGCCACTATTTCGGCCAGCCGCTCGACGGCCGGAAAATCGGCCCGGTCGCCTTGGCGATTCCGCCGGGCCCGTCGAACCCGGCGCCTCCGATCGCAGTCACGCTTTAGGCGAGCGCGGCCCGAGCGCGGTTATTTTCTGTAGATTTCCGTGCACAGATCGTAGGCCGATTGCACCATCCAATCGTCGGACATATTCAGCCGATTGCGACGCGAAATCTCATAGATCTGGACGTAAAAACGCGCGAAGCAGCCGGCGAAATTGCCGGCGTGACTTTCCGGCGGCGGCGCCAAAAAAGTGATACTCGCCGCGGCGACGGCAATCAGCATGAATCTGCGAAACATCCCAGCCCCCTGCGTTCAATGCCGATCGATCCGGCATGATTGGCGCCTCGTTACAGGTGGCGGCAACGACGGTCCAATGTCGATTCGTGTCGGCGCGAGCCGCGGCATCCAGCATACCGTCATGGCCGGATTCGCCCCGCCTCCGGCGCGGCGGCAGGATCAATCCAGGAAAATATCCGGCAGCAGCGGCGCGCCCGGTTTGACCGCGTAACGGTCGAAATCGGTCACGCCCGCTTCGCGCAGCACGTCCTCGTCCAGGAAGAAATTGCCGGTGGTGCTGCGCGCCGGCCGTGTGAGCACCGCGTGCGCCGCGTCGGCCATGATCTCGGGCTTGCGGCAATTGTCGAAATTGACGCCGGGGATCATCTGGATCGCCGCCGTGGCGATCACCGTGCGCGGCCACAGCGCGTTGATGCCGATGCCGTCGTCGCGGAATTCTTCCGCCATGCCGAGCACGCACATGCTCATGCCGTACTTGGCCATCGTGTAAGCGACGTGGTTCTTGAACCAGCGCGGATTCATGGTCAACGGCGAGGCCAGCGTCAGAATATGCGGATTTTTAGACTTTTTAAGGTGCGGCAGGCAGGCCTGCGAGGATGCGAAGGTGCCGCGCACGTTGACGCCGAACATCAGATCGAAACGCTTCATCGGCGTCTGCAGCGTGCCGGTCATATTGATGGCGCTGGCGTTATTTATCAGCACATCGATGCCGCCGAACTTGTCGACGGTTTGATCGACCGCGGCCAGAATCTGCATCTCGTCGCGGATATCGCACAGGATCGGCAATGCGTTACCGCCGGCCTTTTCGATCTCCTCGGCGGCGGAATAGATCGTGCCGGGCAGTTTCGGATGCGGCTCGGTGGTCTTGGCCGCGATCACGATGTTGGCGCCGTCGCGCGCGGCGCGCACCGCGATCGCCAGGCCGATGCCGCGGCTGCCGCCGGTGATGAAGATGGTCTTGCCTTTGAGATCGGCCATGGGACTCAGCCCTTGAAGTTGGGTTTGCGTTTTCCGAGAAAAGCACCCAGCCCTTCGGCGAAATCCGGCTCCGAGGCCGAGCGCGCGAAGCTCGCGGCTTCCATTTGCAGCTGGGTTTCCAGCGAATTGCCGAGCGAGGCCTGGATCAAGCCCTTGGTGCGGCCGAGCACGGTGGTCGGACCCGCGGCCAGGCGCGCGGCCAGCTTGGCCGTGGCGCCCTCGAGCTGGTCGTTGGGCACGACCCAATTGATGAGCCCGATTTCCGCCGCCCGCTTGGCGTCGAAGCGGTCGCCGAGCAGGGCCATTTCCATCGCGCGCTTGGCACCGACCGCGCGCGGCAGCGAGAAGGTCGAGCCGCCGTCGGGCGTCACGCCGATGTTCACATAGGCGAGCGTGAAGTACGCGTTGTCCGAGGCGATCACCAGATCGCACGCGCTCATCAGGCTGAGTCCGAAGCCGGCCGCAGCGCCCCGCACGCTGGCCACGACCGGTTTCTGCATGCGGCGGATCGAAACGATCATTTCGTGCACGTCGTGGATGAACCGCTCGAACTCGACCAGCACATTGGCACCCGGCGCCTCGATCATCTCGACGAACCATTTGAGGTCGCCGCCGGCCATGAAATGATCGCCGCCGCGCAGGATCACGGCGCGCACCTTCGGGTCGTACTCGGCGCGCGAGATCGATTCCTTCAAGCCGAACGTGACTTCGGCGTTGAGCGCATTCAGCGCCTTCGGCCGGTCGATGGTGACGGTGGCGACACCGTCGGCGAAATCGTAACGGACAAGAACGGATTCGGCGGACATGAATTGTGCTCCTCAAGTCGTCAGCGAGCTAGCAGGATGCCCCAAACCAGCGCGCTTGTGTACAATACAAGTTTCCTAGTGAATAGATGAGTACTGGTTCAACGTTGTCCGGAAAGACAGAATAAAATTGCGCTTGCTCAATTTCGAGCACGCTGAATGACGGGATAGAGGAGTTTAAAATGACTCCCGATAGCAGAGAGAACGAGTCGCTCTCGGAAGCAGACAGAAAGAATGTTCTCAGCATCTTTTTCACTCTCGTTGATGAAAAATTTTTCTCATCAATTGAAAAATTGATGTGCTCGGTCAGCGCTGAACAAGCAAACATTGCAAAAACTTTCATAAGCAATCTAAATTCGGCGATTACATTGGCAAGCATTCCATTCTTGATGGCAAGCAATGCCATTAAAGCTGGTCGTTACGACCGAGTGTACATAGCTGAAGCTCTCGGAACCATGAAACTTGAGTCAGGTGACACCCGACCAAAAAATCCTGACGAGAAGCGAGCGCGACTTGAAGCCGATAGGAAATTCGAAGCACTGTTAAAAACTGCTGAATTTCGGCAATCCGTCACCGAAGCGACGCTTAAATATCTCGTAGTGATGCTTGGCAATGCCGATCTTCACAGATCCGCAAATGAATTGTTACGTCAAGTCGCGGTGATGACGTGGGGGGCGATCGAAGTTGCCGTTACCGACGCGGTTACTTGTGTTGTGAATGAGACGCCTGAATTGGCGAGCAAATTGCAGGCATCAGAAGTTACAAAGAAGTACCTCCCTATGAAGATTGTCTCGATCGACACGTTGGCCGAATACGAATTCAATCTCAGTCGCCAAATGGGAAGCTTTCTATTCTCGGAGCGTCGAATGGACTCAGTCCCTATAATTAGAGATGTTCTTTCAACAATCTTCCCTCAAGCAAAAGAGCTGCATCGAAAGCTTCGCGACGATATGCTTTGGTTGTTGTGCCAACGCAGACACTTGATAGTCCACCATCGAGGAGTTGTGGACAAAGCATACCTATCCAAGACGCCTGACAAACTGGCCATAGGATCGCAAATACAAATTAATAGTGACGATATCGCGGCATACCTAACGCTGGCCCGCGACATTTTCGAGAATCTGCTGATAGCGTTGGCAAAGAAACGATAGCCGCGAATTATAAGTTGCTTACAAAGCCGGCCACGGCCTGGCCGATCGCGTCGGGCGAGTCTTCCTGGATGAAATGCGCGCCGCGCACGGTAACCTCGGTCTGATTGGGCCAGGTGCGGCAGAAGTCGCGCGCGCGACCGGTCAGAATCGAGCCCGGCTCGGCGTTGACGAACAGTTTCGGAATCTTGCTTTCCTGCATCGAAGCGCCGTACGCGGCGACCAGCTCGACCATCGCGGGCGGCTCGCCCTCGATCGGAATGTGGCGCGGCCAGCTCAGCATCGGCCGGCGGCCTTCGCCCTTGTCGCGGAACGGCGCGCGATAGACCTCGTGCGCGGCCTTGCTGAGCCCGCCCAGGGTGGCGCCCGGCAGAATGCCCTCGATGAAGATGTTCTTTTCGAGGATCAGCTGTTCGCCGGCGGGCGAGCGCAGCGCCTGGAAGATATTGCGCGCGTTCGCCGGCCAGTCGGCCCAATCGACCGGGCAGACCAGCGTTTCCATGTAGGCGATGGCGGCGACGCGGGCCGGAAACCGGTGCGCCCAGTGAAACCCGAGACCGCCGCCCCAATCGTGCAGCACCAGAACGATTTTCCGGTCCAGGCGCAGCACATCGAACCACGCGTCCAGATAGCCCGCGTGATCGAGAAATCCGTAATGACCGTTCGGCGCCTTGCCCGATTGGCCCATGCCGATCAGATCCGGCGCCAGACAGCGGACCAGCGGTGCGACATGCGGAATCACGTTGCGCCATAAATAGGACGAGGTCGGATTGCCGTGCAGGAACACGGCGGTCAGCCCGCCCGGTTTCGCCTCCGCCTGGGTATCGACATAGGCCATCGCACTGTCGCGCACGGCGACGCGCTGGCGGATGAACTTGTCTTCGGCGGAAATGTCGGGCATGGCGGCTTTCGCGATTGGCGGGATTCGTGGTTGGCAGGGCTGGACTATAGACGTGCCCGACGCGGAGCGGAACGGTTGCGAGCGCGCCCGAACGCGCCGAGCCTTGCAAACCGCCTTCATGTGCGCTTCGTAGAAGCGTCATGCGCGTTGCTCCGATCATCGTCTGGTTGCGCCAGGATTTGCGGTTGAACGACAACCCGGCCCTGGCGGCGGCGGTTGCGGCCGGCGCACCGATCGTGCCGCTGTACCTGCTCGACGACGAGACACCCGGGCCCTGGCGGCTGGGCGGCGCGAGCCGCTGGTGGTTGCAGCATAGTTTAGCGTCGCTCGACCGATCCCTGCGACGGTGCGGCGCGCGGCTGATCCTGCGCCGCGGCCGGGCCGAGACGGTGATCCGGCAATTGGTCGACGAACTGCGTCCGCGTGCCGTGTTCTGGAACCGATGCTATGAGCCGTACGCCGTCGCGCGCGACGCCGCGATCAAGCGGCAGCTTGGCGCGCAATCGATCGGCGCCGAAAGTTTCAACGCCGGATTGCTGTTCGAGCCGTGGACCGTGCGCACCCAAAGCGGCACGCCGTTCAAGGTGTTCACGCCGTTCTGGCAGGCCTGCCTGGCAGCGCCGGACCCGACCGGCCCCGGCAAAGCGCCGCGGCGCCTGCGGCCACCCGATGCCTGGCCTGCGTCGGACGACCTGGCCGCATGGCGCCTGCTGCCGCGACAGCCCGATTGGGCCGGCGGCTTGCGCGCCACTTGGACGCCGGGCGAGGACGGCGCGCAGGCGCAGCTGGATCATTTTTTTAATAACGCGCTGGCCGATTATCGCGATGGCCGCGACCGCCCGGACCGCGAATTTACCTCGCGCCTGTCGCCGCACCTGCATTTCGGCGAGATCGGCCCGCGGCAGGTCTGGCACGCCGCGCGCGCGCTGAGCCAGGCCGGCGCGCGCGGCCTGGCCAGTGCCGGCGGGGCGTTCCTGCGCGAGTTGGGCTGGCGCGAATTCTGTCATCACCTGTTGTTCCACCGGCCGGAGATGCCGACCGAGCCGCTGCGCCCGGCATTCGCGCGGCTGGCCTGGCGCGACGATCCGGCGGGGTTGCGCGCCTGGCAGCGCGGCGCGACCGGCTACCCGATCGTCGACGCCGGCATGCGCCAGCTATGGCGGACCGGCTGGATGCACAACCGCGTGCGCATGATCGCGGCCTCGTTCCTGATCAAGGATCTGATGATTCCGTGGCAGCGCGGCGAAGCATGGTTCTGGGACACGCTGGTCGATGCCGACCTCGCCAACAACGCGGCCGGCTGGCAGTGGGTCGCCGGATGCGGCGCCGATGCCGCGCCGTATTTCCGGATTTTCAATCCGCTGCTGCAGGGCGAAAAATTCGATCCCGCCGGCGACTATGTCCGGCGCTATGTGCCCGAGCTTGCTGCGCTGCCGGCCAAATGGATTCACCGGCCGTTCGCGGCCCCGAAACAAATCCTGGATGCAGCCGGCGTTCGGCTTGGCCAGACCTACCCGGCACCGATCGTCGATCACGCCGCCGCCCGCGACCGCGCCCTGGCCGCCTTCGCCGCCCTGCGCACCGCGGCATCCGACGCGCCCTGACGCCAACCGGATCACGCCGGACCGGCGCGCTTCGGACTCCGCGTGCGACCGAATTTATGGTAAACGTTAAACCGAAAAATTTAAATTTACCGCCGGCGTCGTACAAGAACGCATGGCGGAACAACCGCTTCTTCGTATAGCTTAGCCAATCATGGTTACGCGCATCGGTAATTTCCCCGCTTCCGCGCCGTTCGGGCGCGCCGCGTTGCGCCAGCGACTGGCGCTCGGCGCGTCGCTGGTCGCCGCCCTGTTCGTGGCCGCGTGCGGCGACGACGGCAGCAATTTCCGCCGCGAGGCAAATCAGATTCGCGCGCCGCAACTCGTGGTGCCGAACCGGCTGACGCCGCCGATCCGCATCGAGCGCATCGACGGCGCGCCGGCCGATTGGAAATTGTCCGAGCGCATCGCCGAAGCCTTGCGCAGTCGCGACATCCCGGCCGGCGTCGATTTGAAGAGCAGCGCCGCCTACGTTTTGCGCGGCGAGATCAAGATCACGTCGTCGAGCAAGCGCGACGATCAGCTTGCGCTGACCTGGACCTTGGTCGACGACAAGGGGTCGAAGGTCGGCGATGTCACCCAGCTTGCCGCGGTGCCGAAATCGACCGCGGGCAGCAACATGGACGACATTGTCGAAGCCATGGCCGATGCCGCCGCGGAAAGCATTTCGCCGATCGTGCCAAGCGCGATGCTGCAGGCAAAACTCGACACCACGGGCGAGCCGAGCAAGAGCCTGCCGCGCTTCGACGTCGGCCCGAAGGTGACCGAGATCGGCAAGCAGACGGACAAGTCCGAATCGACGCTGTCGAAGAACTTGCTGGCGCCGCCGCCGCACGACGCCGTGCGCCGGCCGACCGCCGCGCTGTCGGAGCCGGACAAGAAATCCGATCCGACCGACGCCGCGCGTTTCGGCCGGACCGAGAAGGACAACGCAATCGCGCAAACCACCGGCCGCACGCTGTCGCAGAACCTGACCGCGGCGCCCGAGCCGACGCGCCGCACGCGCACGCCGCCCGGCACCGCGGAGCCGAACACGCCGGACCGGCAACCCAATCAGCCGGCCGTCGACCCGCCGGCGCAAACCGACGCCACGCCGAAACTGTCGCTGGAGCCGCGCCCGAACCTGTCGGCGACCGATCGCACCCAATCGAATTTGTCCATGGAGCCGCGGTCGATCCCGGATCTGAACGCCGCCAGCGGCATCAAGCCGGTGCCGTTCACGATGACGCAGTCGGCCGACGACCGCCCGGCGCCCAATCCGCAGCCGCCGCGCGCCGACCGGCCGCCGGCGCCGCCGCGCGACCCGGCGACCGACACCACGCGCTTCGCGCAGCGCGATACGGGTCCGCACGCACCGATCGTCGACGCCGATCCGACCCGCAAGGGCGCCACCACGTCGGGCCTGCCGCCGATCCGCAATCCGCTGACCGCACGCAACGAGCCGACGACGACGACGCTCCGCCGCGACACGCAGTTGAGCGAGGACACCAAGCCGGCCGACCCGCCGCCGGCGCGCGTAACGCGGCCGGCACGCGCCGGCTTCCTGGTCCAGATCGGCGCCTATCGCGATCTCGACGAAGGCACCGCGGCCTGGCGGCGCACGCAGAACCAGGCGCCGGCGCTGCTGAAGGAAGTGCCGTACGCGCTGAATCAGGTGAACATTCCCGGCAAGGGAACCTGGCTGCGCCTGCAACTGGGCCCCTACGAC
>JBFWYO010000004.1:0-113041 GCA_050186335.1 Alphaproteobacteria bacterium
GAAATTCGCGGGGTCGCATACGGCTTCGTGATTGTCCTGATGTTGCGCTACGAGCCGCACGGGTTGATGGGCAAGTGGCGCGACATCAAGCGGTACTGGGTCAACTGGCCGCTGTCTTACTGATCGCGCGAGAAAATTCACAACGGAGGAAACGCATGTCGAAGAAACTAGCGATGATGACGGCGGTCGGGCTCGGTGCCCTGCTGGCCGGAACGGCCTACGCCGAAGTCGGCGTGACCGATACGGAAATCAAGATCGGCGATGTCAATATCCTGACCGGCCCGGCCTCGTTCATCGGCCAGGCGGTCACGATCGGCTCGAAGGTCGCCGCCGCCGAAATCAACGAGGCGGGCGGCATCAATGGCCGCAAGATCGTCATGGTCACCGAGGACGACGGCTACGTGCCGGCGCGCTCGTTCCAGGCCGCCAAGAAGCTGATCGAAGTGGACAAGGTGTTCGCGATCAACGGCACCTCGGGCACCGCGAACATCATGGCGATGATGCCGCTGATCGAGGAGAACAAGGTGCCGGTCATCGTCACTACGGCGCCCAACAAGCTGGTCTACGAGCCGAAGGTGCGGCCGACCGTGTTCACCATCGGCGCCGACTATGCCGACGCATTCTACGCCCAGCTCAAGTTCATCCACGAGAAGCGTTCGCCGAAGGACGCCAAGTACGCGCTGGTGCGGCAAGACGACGATTTCGGCGTGTCGGTGGAAGAGGGTTACGACCGTGCGGTCAAGGAGTTCAAGCTGAACGACGTGGCGCGCATCAAGTACAAGCGGGGCGAGCGCGATTTCGGCGCGGTGGCGCTGAAGCTGCAGTCGCTCGGCGTCAATGTGCTGGCGAACGGTGCGATCATCGCCGGCAGCGCAAACCTGCTCAGCGAAGCGCGCAAGCAGGGCGTCAAGATGGAAGTGGCCTCGGTGTGGAGCGAAATCCTGCCGGTCTCGGTCAAGCTCAGCAAGCCGTCCGAGTACAAGTACATCGCGGCGGACTATGTCGCGGCGCTGGCCGATGCGTCGGTAGCGCCGTTCATGACCAAGGCGAACAAGTATCTCACCAAAGATGAAATCGCCGGCATCAACCGCTACACGCTGATCACCTATGTCGGCCTGCATGTCCTGGCCGATGCGATGAAGCGCTGCGGCAAGGCGCTGACGCGCGAATGCACGGTGAGCGAACTGAAGAAGACCAAGAACTTCGCCACCAATGGGATGACCGCGCCGATCAGCTTCGACAACGCGAAGCACCTGTCGGGCACGGCGGTGAAGATCTATGAGGTCGACTACGGCACCATGGGTTTCAAGGCGCTGACCGACTTCGCCCAGTACTGAGCAAAGGAACCGCGCGGCGGCCTGCCGAGCATATCGGCAGGCCGCCGTTCGGAGACCGATATGACGCATGCGATTACCAAGATTCTGATCGCCAACCGCGGCGAGATCGCGGTGCGCATCGCGCGCACGCTGCGCACGCTCGGCATCCGCAGCGTGGCGCTCTATCACGCCGCCGAGGCGGACGCGCTGCACGCGCGCGAAGCCGACGAGGCGCAGGAAATTCTCGGCGCGACGCCGGTTGCCGCGTATCTGGATATCGCGCAGATCGTCGGCGCGGCACATCGGGCCGGCGCCGATGCCGTGCATCCCGGCTATGGATTTCTGTCGGAAAATGCCGAGTTCGCATCCGCGGTGGCCGGAGCCGGCCTGGTTTGGATCGGCCCGCCGGCCGAGGCGATCCGCTTGATGGGCCACAAGGTTACGGCGCGCAATTTCGTGCGCGACCGCGGCTTTCCCGTGGCCCCGTCGGCGGAAGACGATGCCGATCCGCGCCGGTTTCACGAGCGCGCCGCAGCGATCGGCTTCCCGCTCTTGATCAAGGCGGCGGCCGGCGGAGGCGGCAAGGGCATGCACATCGTGCGCAGCGCCGCCGAGCTGGACGAGCGCATCGCGACCGCCCGGCGCGAGGCCGAGCGGTATTTCGGCAACGGCGCCGTTTACGCCGAACGTTTCGTCGAGCAGCCGCGTCACATCGAAGTGCAGATTCTGGCCGATGCGCACGGCAACGTGATTCATCTGGGCGAACGCGAATGTTCGATCCAGCGGCGCTTCCAGAAGATCATCGAAGAGGCGCCGTCGCCCGCACTGACGCCTGTGCTGCGTGAAAAGATCTGCGCCGCCGCCGTGGGCATTGCCAAGGCCGCCGGCTACGTCAACGCCGGTACGGTGGAATTCATCCTGGGTCAGGACGGCGAGTTCTATTTCCTGGAAATGAACACGCGGCTGCAGGTCGAACACCCGGTCACCGAGGCGATCACCGGGCTCGATCTGGTCGAGCAGCAAGTGCGCGTGGCGCGCGGCGAAAAGCTTCGCCTGAGCCAGTCGGACGTGCGTTTTCTCGGCCACGCCATCGAGTGCCGCATCTGCGCCGAGGATGCCGACGCGGATTTCGTGCCGGCCACCGGCAGGATTCTCCTGTTGCGGCCGCCGCAAGGCCCGGCGGTGCGCTTCGACAGCGGCCTGCTGGAGGGCCAGTCCGTCACCACCTCGTTCGATCCGATGCTGGCCAAGCTCATCGTGCACGGCGCCGATCGCGCCCAGGCCATTGCGCGCATGCGTGCCGCCCTGCAGAACCTGGTGCTGCTGGGGGTGACGACCAACGCCGACTTCCTCGACCGCGTGATGGCCCAGCCTGCGTTTGCCGCGGGCGCACTGCACACCGGCTTTATCGAGCAGCACGCGCCGGCGCTGGCGCCGGCCGCGCCCGCGGCCGATCTGGTGCCGGTGCTGCTGGCCGCTGCCGCCGACGCCGACCGCGATTTCCGCGATCTCCTGGCGCACGTGCCGGAGCCGCACGCCTCCATGGGCGCATGGAGGAACTGACATGCGCAGCAAATTCGAACTCAACGGCAAGACCTACGCTTTGTCGGCGGTGCGCAGCGGCGGCGGCATGCAATTGCAGATCGACGGCCAAAACGTCCACGCACAACTGCGCGATCTCGGCCACGGCGAACGCATCGTTGCGATCGGCGGCAAGCCAATGCGCATTTGGATCGCCGCCAACGGTTCGGAGATTTTCGTCCATGCCGCCGGGCGGGCCTGGACCGTGCGGCCGATCGACGACATGGCGGCTTCGGCCGGCAGCGGCGCAGGCATCGATACGGTCGCCGCGCCGATGCCGGGGGTCGTTGTTGCGGTCAACGTCAAACCGGGCGATGCGATCAAGCGCGGCGATGCGCTCGTCGTGATCGAGAGCATGAAGCTGGAAACCGCGTTGAAGGCGCCGCGCGATGGCGTCGTCGCGGAAACGCCGTTCGCCAAGGGGGCGACGGTCGAGAAGGGCGCAATCCTGGCGCGACTGGTTGCGGAAGCGGGCGACTCGGCGCCCGATACTCCAACGGATAAATGACATGCGGCGGATCGAAAGCACCATCAGTACCCAGTCGGCGAGCTTCAAGACCTACGACGCGCACATGCGCAAAGTGGTTGCCGCATTGCGTCAGAAGCAGGATGCGGCGCGCCATGCGCGCAGCCAGCGCGATCTCGAACGCCTGAAGCGGCAGAACAAGCTGCGCGTGCACGAGCGCATCGAATTGCTGCTCGATCCCGGTACGCCGTTCCTGGAACTTTCGCCGCTCGCCGCCAACATGGCGTATGACGGCGCCGCACCCCAAGCCTGCATCGTCACCGGCATCGGCATCGTCAATGGCCGCGAGGTGATGATCCACGCCGACGACAGTTCGATCAAGGGCGGCGCCTGGTATCCGCTGTCGATCAAGAAGATCATTCGCTGCCTGGATATCGCCATCGAGAACCGGCTGCCGGTGGTCCATATCTGCGACAGCGCCGGCGGTTTCCTGCAGATGCAGTCGGAACTGTTTCCGGACCGCTATCACGCCGGCCGCATCTACCGGAACCAGTCGATCCTCTCGAAAATGGGCTGCCAGCAGGTCGCCATCGTGCTCGGCCATTGTACCGCGGGCGGGGCGTATATTCCGGGCCTCAGCGATTACGCGGTGATCGTGCGCGGCAACGGCGGCATCTTCCTGGGCGGGCCGCCTTTGGTCAAAGCCGCGACCGGCGAAGTGGTCAGCGCGGACGAACTCGGCGGCGCCGATCTGCACACGCGCATCAGCGGCACCGCGGACTATCCGGCCTCCAGCGAGGCCGAGGCGATCGCGATCGCGCGCGATATCGTCGGCACCTGGACCAAGCGCGAAAAGACGCGCGTCGACTGGGAGCAGCCCGAGGCGCCGTTCTACGATCCGCAGGAGCTCTACGGCATCATTCCGAACGACGTGAAAGTGCAGTTCGACATGCGCGAAGTGATCGCGCGCACGGTCGACGGCAGCCGGTTCCACGAATACCAGCCGGTCTACGGCACCACTTTGGTGTGCGGCTTCGCGCGCATCTGGGGCTTCAAGGTCGGCATCCTCGCCAACAACGGCGTGCTGTTCAACGACAGTTCCCTGAAGGCCGCGCATTTCATGGAGCTTTGCAACCAGAACCGCACGCCCTTGGTGTTTCTGCAGAACATCACCGGCTATATGGTCGGCCGCGAATACGAGAAAGCCGGCATCACCAAGGACGGCGCCAAGATGATCATGGTGCAGTCGTGCAGCGAGGTGCCCAAGTTCACGGTGATCGTAAACGGCTCGTACGGCGCCGGCAATTTCGGCATGTGCGGCCGGGCGTTCGATCCGCGCTTCCTGTTCATGTGGCCGCAAGGCCAGATTTCGCTGATGGGCGCCGAGCAGGCGGCGGGGACGCTGACCGAGGTGAAGGTCAAGCAGCTCGAACGCGAAGGCAAGACGCCGCACGCCAGCGAAATCGAAGCCATTCGCCGCGACGTGCGCGACGCGTACGAGGCGCAGGGCAGCGCCTATTTCTCGACGTCGGAGATCTGGGACGACGGTCTGCTCGATCCGGTCGATACGCGCAACGCGCTCGGCATCGCGATTTCGGCCTCGCTCAACGCGCCGATCGGCGAGCCGCGCTATGGCGTACTCCGGCTCTAACGCCGCAGGCTGTCGAGCAGCAGCTGCAGCCCGGCCTTGGCGAAGGCGCGCATATTGGCCTGCCGGTCGCCGTTGCCGGTCTCCAGAGTAATTGCCTTCTCGACGGCGCCTGCGATCGCCAGGCACGAATGGCCCGCCGCGTCGCCGTAGCGATTGCCGGTCGGGCCGGTCGCGCCCGTCTCGGCAAGCGCCCACGTCGCGCCGAATTTCGCGCGCGCCGTGCGCGCCGACAGCAGCGCATAAGGTTCGGTCGATGCGCGCATGCCCCGCATCGCATCGTCCGGGATATTCATCAGTTCGCGCCGCGCGCGCTGGGTGTAGACGATCGCGCCGCCCAGAAAATAGGCCGAGGCTCCGGGAATCGCCAGCAGCGCGGCCGAAATCAAGCCGCCCGTGGAGGATTCGGCGACGACGACGGTTTCCTTGCGCGCCTTCAGGTGATCGGCGATTTGCTCGGCCAGCGGAATGAGGTCGTGCATGGGCGGCGATCCCTTTGCGCGGTTGAGGCGAACGACGACGGTAAAGTCGCATCGCTCCTTGTCCCATGCCTTGCGCCCGCCGTGCAATGCCGGCCGCGCGCCGAAGCGCGGCATTAACCCATTGCCCGCGCGCACCGAATGCGGTTTACGTCAGGCATGTCGGGCGATGCGAAAGAACCACCGCGCGTGGCCGTGATCGGCGGCGGACCCGCCGGCTTGATGGCGGCCGAGCGATTGGCCGAAGCCGGCCTGCACGTGACCGTCTACGACCGCATGGAGCGGGCCGGCCGAAAATTCCTGTTGGCCGGGCGCGGCGGGTTGAACCTGACCCACAGCGAGCCGTTCGACGATTTTCTCGCCCGCTATCGCGAAGCGGCGCCATGGCTGCGACCGATCATGGAAGCGTTTCCGCCCGCCGCCCTGCGCAGCTGGTGCGAAGGCTTGGGCGTGGCAACTTTCGTCGGCTCGAGCGGGCGCGTATTTCCAAAGGCGCTGAAAGCGTCGCCGTTGCTGCGCGCGTGGTTGGCGCGGCTGACGTCGCTCGGCGTGCGGTTCATGCCGAAACATCGCTGGGTCGGCTGGACGGGCGCGGGCGCGCTGCGCTTCGTCGACGCGACCGGACGCACGCTCGAAGCAAGACCCGCCGCCACGCTGCTGGCGCTCGGCGGCGCCAGCTGGTCGCGTCTCGGTTCGGACGGCGGCTGGGTCGATGTGCTGCGCGACCGGGGCGTCAAGATCAAGCCGCTGCAGCCGGCCAATTGCGGTTTCACGGTCGGTTGGAGCGATTATTTCCGGCGGAAATTCGCCGGCACGCCGTTGAAATCCATCGCCGTGACGTTCGACGGCGCCAGCGCGCGCGGCGAAGCCATGATAACCGGCGCGGGGCTTGAAGGCGGCGTCATCTACGCCCTATCGGCGGCGCTTCGCGATGCAATCGCGGCGACCGGCGACGCAAAGATTTTTGTCGATCTGAAGCCCGACTCAAGCCGCGCGGATATCGCACGTCGCCTCGCGGCGCCGCGGCGGCGGCAATCCACGGCGACGTTTCTGCGCAAAAGCGTCGGCTTGCCGTCGGTCGCGATCGCCCTGCTGCATGAAGCCGCGGACGGCAAGCTGCCGGTCGATCCGGACGCGCTCGCCGCCCTGGTCAAGGCCGCACCGCTGCGCCTGATCGCACCGGCGCCGATCGAGCGCGCGATCTCGACCGCCGGCGGCATCGCGCTGGACGAACTCGATCGCCATCTCATGCTGCGCCGCTTGCCCGGCGTGTTCGCGGCCGGCGAGATGCTGGATTGGGAAGCGCCGACCGGCGGCTATCTGCTGCAAGCGTGCTTCGCAACCGGGGCCGAAGCGGCGCGCGGTATTCAGACTTGGCTCGATCATTCGAAAGCCTAGCTCGTTGAGACGGACCACCGCCGAAAGCGATCTAAGCAGAACTATCTATCAAGTGTGTCCTGGATGTAGGCGGCATTCGTGCTGCGTTTCATCCCGCAGTGCAACACCGCGCGCATCGATTTCGCGAATTGTCCGGTGAGCGCGGTTGACTCGTTCGCGCTCGCCCGGCTAAGTTTCAAATGAAACAAGTTCGATGCGGATGAAATAAACAAGCCTCGCATCGCCGGAATGCGTTCCGGCGCCAGCGATCGTTCCGCATCGGTAAAATATTTCGCTTCGCGCCTTCGTCTCGCGGTTCGACCCGCTCGGGCGAAGCGTCGAAAGCGTGGGAGGAGACGCGCATGAATACGGCAATGCCCGCCGCCCGCACAAAGGCGCGCGGCGAAACCCCCGATCTCGAACGCTTCCGCCTGCGGCGCTTCGCGGAGTTGCTGGTCCGCGAAGGCGAATTGGAAACCGTCGCCGAGCCGCTCGACCTGATCGATCTCGGCGCCAAACTCGACGGCAATCCCAAGGCCGTGCTGTTCCGCAAGGCCGGGCCGGAGAAGGCCGAATTGGTCGGCAATATCCTCGGCAGCCGGCGGCGCCTGGCGCTGGCCTTCGATGTGCCGGAAGCGGATCTGCTCAAAGAGGTCTCCAAGCGCACGGATGCGCCGATCGCGCCGGTCGAGGTGCCGAGCGCCGCGGCGCCGGTGCATCAGATCGTGTGGACCGGCAAGGATGCGGATTTCACGCGCCTGCCGGTGCATCTGCAGCATGGCGAAGACGGCGGACCGTACATCTCGGCCAGCATCGACATCACGCAAAGCGTCGATCGCACCAAACGCAACGTCGGCTACCGCCGCATGATGCTGCGCGGCCGGCAGGAAGCCGGCATCGATATGATCGCACCCAGCGATCTGCGCGCGCTTTACGCGGAGTACGTAAAGCGCAAGGAACGCATGCCTATGGCGTTCATCGTCGGCTCGCATCCGGCCGACAGCGTCGCCGCCACCGCGATGTCGCCGATCGCGGACGAGATCATGCTCATGGGCGGATTGCGCGGCGCGCCGGTGCCGCTGGTGCGGTGCGTGACCATCGATGCGATGGTGCCGGCCGATGCCGAGATCGTGCTCGAAGGCTATCTCGACGAGCGCGGCTGGGTCGAACCGGAAGGGCCGTTCGGCGAGTATGTCGGTTACTACGGCCATATGAAGACCAATCCGGTTTTTCATTTGACCGCAATCACCATGCGCAAAGATGCGTTGTTCCAGACCGCGACCATCGGCGGCCGTTCGCTGGCCTTCACCGATACCGCGCAGCTGTGCGCGCTGCGCACCGAGGCCGCCGCCTGGGCCGCGCTGATGACGGCGATTCGCGAGCCGGTCGCCGTTTATGCCACGCCATCGTGCGGCGGCATGTACAATCTGCGCATGTCGTTGCGCCAGCGCTATCCGGGCGAGGTGCGCAACGCGATCGCCGCCGTTTTCGGCTCGAACGCCGACGTCAAGCACGTCTTCGCGGTCGACGAAGACATCGACATCTTCTCCGACCAGCAGATGGATTGGGCGCTCGCCACGCGTTTCCAGGCCGATCGCGACATGGTGATTTCGTCCGGCTTCCGCGTTATCCCGCTCGATCCGTCGCTGCTCGGCAACCGCACGGGCGCCAAGGCCGGCTTCGATCTCACGTTCCCGTTCGGCTGGAACCGCGAAACCGATTTCCGCGTCCCCGAACCGCCGAGGCTCGGCACGCCGCGCAATCAAACCGTCCGTCAGGCGCTCGAGCAGGGGCCGCAAAGCTTCCGCAGCCTGATGGAGGCGACCGGCAGCCGCGACGGACGGGAAGTGCTCATCGAACTCGATGCCGTGCGTCAAGATTTGGGTCTGGAGCGGACGCCGGAAGGCCGTTACCGCCTGCCGACGCCCAAATGAATTCGAATTTCATGCGGCGCTCGACGCCGCATGCCGCGAGGAAGATCACATCCGGGAGGAAACCATGAAAGCCAATCGCACTCTGCGTAACCTGTCGCTCGCCGCCGCTTGCACATTGCTGTTGCCCGGCTACGTCGCCGCGCAAGACGGCAAGACCTGGTTGATCGGCGAAGTAGCGCCGCTCACCGGTCCGGCCGCAACCGTCGGCGTAAGATTGAATAACGTCGCCAAATTGTGGGTCGAAGAAGTCAATGCCAAGGGCGGCATCGCCGGCCGCAAGATCGAACTGATGACCTGCAACGACGAAAACAAGCCGGAAAAAGCCGTCGCCTGCGCGCGCGAGATGATCGACAAAGGCGCGGTGATGATTTTCGGCAACTCGCTGACCGCCAGCCTGCGCGCGATTCAGCCGCTGGTGCGCAAGGGGCCGATCCTGCTGATCCCGTCGCCCAACGTGGTGCCGCCGGCCGACAGTTTCGGCTTCCAGGTCAGCCCGTCCGACGTGCACATCACCGAAGCCGTTGCCAAATATCTGAAGGATAACGGCCAGACGAAAATCGGCATGGTTGCCGCAACCGACGCCAGCGGCGAAGTCGGCGTAGCCAGCGCCCGCTCGGTGTTCGGCACCAGCAAGATCGAACTGAAACTGGCGCGCATCGACCTGCGCGCGACCGACGCCACGACCCAATTGGCCAGCGTCGCCAGTTCGGACATCAAGGTGGTCTATTCGTCGTACTCGGGCGCCGGCGCAATCACCGTGGTGAAGAGCTTCCAGAATCTCGGCTTGCAGCAGCCGCTGATCGTCAGCTACGCGAACATCAGCGCCGCGTTCGTCAAGCTGGTCAAGGATGTCAAGCCGAAGCGCCTGCTCGGCACCAGCGTCGTCGGCATCGTGCCCGATCTGCTGACCGACGCGGGCGAACGCGAGCGTTCCAAGGCGTTCTACGCCGCCTACAGCAAGCGCTACAACGAGCCGGCCGACATGATCAACCTGCTCGGCAAGGCCGAGGTCGACGTGGCTGAAGCGATCCTGCGCGACGTCAAGGACCCGACCAACGCGGAATCGGTCAAGAAGTATCTCGAAACCACGCCGATCAAGAGCGTTCATGATCAGCGTTTCTCGCCCACCAACCATGTCGGTCTCGATGCCTCGGACATGATGATCGTCGAGCTCAAGGACGGCGTGTGGGTCAAAGCCGATCCGGTGAAGTAGGGAGCGTTCGGATCGACGCCGCGACGCGCGTCGGCACGGAATTAGACGCATGAACCTGTTCACCCAAGCGATCATCAGCGGGCTGATGACCGGCGCCGTCTATACTTTCCTGGGCATCGGTCTGGTGTTGGTCTATCGCACGGCGCGGATTCTCAATCTTGCGCACGGCGAGACCTTCGCCATCACCGGCGTCGCGGCGGCCGCGCTCACCGCGCTGGGGGTGCCGCCGGCCGCGGCCTTGGGTGGGGCGATCCTGATCGCGCTCGCCTTCGCCACCGGCCTGCATCGCTTCGTGCTCCGGCCGCGTGCGGATTGGCAGCCGGGTTCGCTGATCCTGATCACGCTGGGCGCGGCGTTCGTCGCGCGCGGCGTGATGATCGTCGTGGTCGGCACCGATCCGGTTTCGTTCCCCGCGATGTTTTCAGGTCCGCCCCTGCGCATCGCGGGCGGCGCGATTCCGCCGCAGGGAATCGCGCTGATTGTGCTCGGATTCGGCGTTTCCGCGGCGGTCGGGCTGTTCCTCTCGATGACGCGTGCCGGCAAGCAATTGCTGGCGACGGCGGAGAATCCGTTCGCGGCCGAATTGCTGGGCGTCAACGTCGAGCGCGCGCGGCTGATCGCTTACGCCATCGGCGGGCTGCTCGGGGCGCTCGCCGGCTGCTTTTTGATCCCGATGATCGCGGTCGATTTCCAGTCCGGCCTGGCGATGACCCTGCGCGGATTCATTGCCGCCGCGATTTCCGGCATGTCGCCGATCGGCGTGCTCGCCAGCGGGCTGGCGCTCGGCTTGTTCGAATCGATGATCGGCGCCTATCTCGGCGCGTTGTTCCAGGATCCGGTCATCTTCTGCGTGTTGATCCTGATCGCCCTGTGGCAAAGCCGCAAAATCCGCTTCGGCGGGGGACGGCGGGCGTGAGGCCGGTGCATTTCATCATCGCCGCCGCCGCGGTGCTGGCGGCCATCCTGCCGTATTTGGGCGTGCTGCCCGGCTGGACGCCGGCCCTGGCGACCGTGACCGCATTCACCGCCTTGTCGCTGATCGGCTTGAACCTGATCTTCGGTCTCAGCGGCATGCTGGCGCTTGGGCAGGCGGCGTTCGTGGCGCTGCCCGGTTATGCGTCGGGCATGCTGGAAAAATTCGGCGTGCCGGGATTGATCGCGATCCCGATCGGCGTGGCCATCGCGGTCGGCATCGCTCGATTGGTCGCGGAAATCTTCATCCGGCTGCCGGGCATCTATTTCGCCATCGGCACGCTCGGCTTCGCGTTCGTCGTCGAGGGTCTTGCGCGTGCGTTTCCGGGCTTGACCGGCGGGGCTTCGGGCCTGGTGTTGGAGCCGCCGATCAGCCTGGGGCGCGACGGCTGGTACATCGTCGCCGTTGTCACCCTCGCGCTGGCCGCGGCCAGCTTCGCCTGGCTGGTCAAGGGACGTTTCCTGCGCACGTTAAAACTGGTCCGCCATGACGAGCTTTCCGCGCAAGTGCTCGGCATCGATGTGGCGCGCGTCAAGGCCAACGTGTTCACGGTCGGAAGTCTGTACTCGGCCATCGGCGGCGTGCTGTTGGCGTACTACGTGCGCGTGCTCGCGCCCGAAAGCGGCGGGGTCAACGCTTCGCTCGAATCGCTCGCCATGGTCATCATCGGCGGCAGCGGATCGGTGTTCGGGCCGATCCTGGGCGCCGCCGGCGTGCAGTGGTTGTTTGCCATCTCGGGCGGGGCCGGGCATTACGAATTGCTGGTCTACGGTCTCGGATTCTTCCTGGTCGTGCTGTTCGCACCGGCCGGCTTGAACGGTGCATTGCGCAAGTTCTGGGCTCTGTGCATCGGCAAGACGCGCATGACGGCGGCGCGTCCGGCGAACGATGACGAAGTCGCACCGGTCGACACGGCGCCTGCCGCGCTGCGCCACGGCGTCTGCTTGCAGGTCGACAACGTCGCCAAGCAGTATGGTGGCCTGCGTGCGGTCGACGACGTCAGTTTCGAGGTCGAATTCGGGCGCATCGTGGCGCTGATCGGCCCCAACGGCGCCGGCAAATCGACCTTGTTCAATCTCGTTTCGGGCATCGAAGTTCCGTCGAACGGGCGGGTGCTGCTCGAGGGCGTCGATCTCGCCGGCGTCAGCATCGACCGGCGCGCCGGTTCGATCGGCCGCTCGTTCCAGGTGCCGCGCCTCGTTCCGGAGCTGACGGCATTGGAGAACGTCGTCTCGCGTCTCGATCACCTGCCCGATGGCGGCGACGAGACGGCGCGCCGTCGCCTCGCGCGCGCGCAGCTCGCCGCTTTCGGCATGGCGGATCTGGCGGACAAGCCGGTGCGCGAGATCGGCCTCGGCCATCACAAGCTGATCGAACTTGCGCGTGCCTCGGCCGGCCGTCCGGCGCTGCTGCTGCTCGACGAGCCGGCCGTCGGGTTGACCGGCGAGGAGGTCCTGCGCCTGAGCAACGCGCTGCGGCTGCTCAAGGCCGCTGGGGCCGCGATTCTCGTGGTCGAGCATAACGTCGAGTTCGTCGCCACCATCGCCGACGACGTGGTGGTGATGGAAAGCGGCAAGCTGATTGCCCACGGCACGCCGCAGGCGGTGATCGCCGATCCGAAGGTGCAGGCGGCGTATTTCGGGGCGCTGACATGAGCGCCGCGCTTCGCATCGAGAATCTGGCCGGCGGCTACGGCAAGCTGACCGTGTTCCGCGACGTGGCGCTCGAACTGGGCCCGGATCAGACGATCGGCCTGCTGGGCGCCAACGGCGCCGGCAAGACGACGCTGCTCAAGACCATTGCCGGCTCGCTGCCCAGCTCGAACGGCCGCGTGATGCTCGGCGCGAGCGAAGTGACGCGGCTGCCGGCTTACATGCGCGCGCGCGCCGGTCTCGGCCTGGTGCCGGAAGGGCGGCATATCCTCGGCACGCTGACCGTGCAGGACAATCTGGCGCTGACCCGCGCCATCGAATCCCATCGACGGGCCCTGGCGCCGTTCGAGCAGCGCTTGGCCGAAGTCTACGATCTGTTCCCGCGCCTGAAGGAACGCGCGGGCCAATTGGGCGGGTCGTTGAGCGGCGGCGAGCAGCAAATGCTCGCGGTCGCCCGCGCGCTGCTGCTGAAGCCGAAGGTGCTGATGCTGGACGAACCGACGCAAGGGCTGGCGCCGATCGTCATCCACAGCATGGCGGAGACGTTGCGCGGGCTGAAAGGCCGCTTCGCCATGATCATCGTCGAACAGAACAAGGTTTTCCTCGAACAGTTGGCCGACCGCGTGTTCCACATGCGCGCCGGCACGGTTTCGGCGGGCTGAAATTTTATGAGGTGGCAGTCATGACCAAGATGACCAAAGACGGGCGGCCGGCGGGCTTCCTGGAGCAGAGCGAGAGCTTCTCGACGATCAAGCTGGAAGTGCGTCCCGATCGCATCGCGATCATGACGCTCAACCGGCCCGACAAGCTGAATGCGTTCGACGAAACGATGATCCGCGAGATGCGCCAGGTGATCTGGCGCACCAATTTCGACGACGGCATTCGCGTTCTTATCATTACCGGGGCCGGCCGCGGCTTCTGCGCCGGGCGCGACATTCTGGGTCTCGATTACGAAAACAACCTGCCGACCGCGCAGTACCGCGCTTATGTCCGCGCCAATCACGAGATGCTCGACGATCTGGAAGCCCTGGAAAAGCCGGTGATCGCCGCGATCAACGGCGTGTGCGCCGGCGGCGGCGTCGAAATCGCGATCGCCTGCGATTTCCGGATCGCGGCACGCGGCGCGGAACTGATCTTGACGGAGAACAAGCTGGGCGTGTTGCCGGCATCCGGCGCCTGTTCGCGCATGATCCAGATGATCGGCATGGGCCGGCTCAAGGAAATGGTCATGGCGGCGCTGCCGTTCGATGCCGACAAATGCGAACGGATCGGCCTGGTCCACCGCGTCCACGAGCGCGATCAACTGATGGCCGGCACGTTGGAGTTCGCCAACCATCTGCTCGGCCGCTCGCCGCTGGCGATGGGCGTCGCCAAGCACATCATCAATACCTGCCAGAACGTTGACACTGAAACCGGTCGAATCCTCGAGCGCCTCGGCCAGTCCATCTTGATTCGTTCCGACGATGCGCGCGAGGGCATGACAGCTTTCCGCGAAAAGCGCGCGCCCAACTTCAAAGGCCGTTGAGATTCAACCCAAGGAGAAATGATTATGGCTTACGAGACCGTTACTTTCGACGTCCGCCCGGACGGCATCGCCACGATGACGCTCAACCGGCCGAAATCGTTGAACTGTTTCAACCAGACCATGTTCAAGGAATGGAACGACATCATCGGCAAGTGTGCCTATGACCGGAATATCAAAGTACTCGTCGTCACCGGCAATGGCCGCGCGTTCTCGTCGGGCGTCGATCTCGACGTGCTCGGCAGCGACAAGACGCCGCCGGAGTTCCGCTATTATTATCGCCAGAATCATATGGGCTTCGACAATCTCGAATCGCTCGAAAAGCCGGTCATCGCGGCGATCAACGGGCTCTGCTACGGCGGCGGCGTCGAACTGGCCCTGTCGTGCGACATCTCGTTCGGCGCGGACGATTCGGAATACTGTTTGATCGAGAATCATATCGGTTGCATCCCCGCCAGCGGCGCGTGCAACCGCATGATCTATTTCTGCGGCCTGGCCAAGACCAAGGAATTGGTGATCTCGGGCGAGCCGATCGACGCCAAGGAAGCCTGGCGCATCGGCTTGATCAACCATGTGGTGCCGGCGAAGGACCTGCTCAAGGAAGCCTACAAGTACGCGGAATTGCTGGTGACCAAGGCGCCCTACGCCATGGGCATGGCCAAGCACATCATCAATCTGTGCCTCAATACCGACATGCACACGGGGCGTTACCTGGAGCGCCTGGGCCAGAGCGTGCTGGTGCTGTCGGAAGACCATCGCGAGGGCATGCGCGCGTTCAAGGAGAAGCGCAAACCCAAATTCACCGGCAAATAGGTCTTTCGGGCGGACGGAGGAAGCCATGTTTCCGATCTCGCGCATTCTCCCACGCGCGCGCGCCATGTATCCGGATCGCCTGGCGATCTGGGATGGCGACGTTCGCCTGAATTTCGAGCAACTCGGCCGGCGCGTGGATGCGCTGGCCGGGGCGCTCAAAGGTCGCGGTCTTGGGAAGGGCGATCGGGTGGCGATCCTGGACGGCAACTCGCATCGCTACGCCGAGGCCTACTACGCTTGCGCCCAGGCCGGGATGATCCTGCTGCCGCTCAACTCTCGGCTCTCGGTGCCGGAACTGAAGTACATTCTCGACGATGCCGGCGCGGATACGGTCTTGATCTCCGATCCGTTCTTCGCCGTGTTCGAGGGCGTGCGCGCGAGCCTGTCGAGCGTCAAGACCGTCGTCGCCTACGGCAAGGGTCCGTATCCGGCGAACACGATCGAGTACGAGAAATTTCTTGCCGATGCGACGCCCGCGCCTACCTGCGCCGATGTCGACCTGAGCGATATCTGCCAGATCTATTACACCAGCGGGACGACCGGCGAACCCAAGGGCGTATGTCTGACCTATCGCAACATGATCGCCAGCGCGTTCGATGCCCTCGTTGGCCTCGGCCTCACCGAACACGATATCTGGCTGCATGCGGCGCCGATGTTCCATCTGGTCGATGCGTGGTCGATCTGGTCGATGCCGATGATCGGCGCACCCCAGGTGACGCTGCAGTTTACGCCCGAGCGGATCATGGACGTGGTCCAGCGCACGAAATGCACCGGCACCGGTCTGCCGCCGACGCTGATCAACATGATGGCGAACCATCCGAAATTCCGCGACTTCGATCTTACGAGTTTGCGCTTCATCATGTACGGCGGTTCGCCGACGCCGCTCGGCATCCTTCAGAAAGCCGTCCAGACGATTCCGACGAAGTACATCCACGGCTACGGCATCACCGAAACTTCGGGTATCACGACGCTGGCCAATTCCGAGGATTTTCGCGTCGAGGGTACGCCGGAGCAGCTGGCGTTGACGCTGTCGGCCGGCCGCGCCGTGCCGCACATCGAGCTCGAGATCGCGGACGATGACGGCCGCCATCTGCCGCTCGGCCAGGTCGGCGAGATCGTCATCACCGGCGCGCGCGTCATGCGCGAATACTGGCGCAAGCCGAAGCATACGGCGGAGGCGTTGCGCAACGGCTGGTACCACACCGGCGACATGGGTTTTCTCGACGCGAAGCGGCGGCTGTCGGTGGTCGATCGCAAGAAGGACATGATTATCAGCGGCGGCGAAAACGTCTATTCGGTCGAGGTCGAGAACGTGCTGTCCACGCATCCCGCCGTGCTCGAAGTCGCGGTGGTTGGCGTGCCCGACGAGCAATGGGGCGAAGCGGTCAAGGCCATCGTCGTGCTGCGCGAAGGGGCTTCGGCCACCGAGGCCGATCTGATCGGCTTCTGCCGCGGCCGCATCGGCGGCTACAAGCTGCCGAAATCGGTGGACTTCTCGACCGAGCCATTGCCAAAAACCGGCCCCGGCAAGATCGCCAAGCGGCGCTTGCGGGATCCGTACTGGGCCGGGCGTGCACGTAAAATCTGAGCAGCGAAAGTAGGGCCATCATGGCGCAGACCATTTCAAGCGGTGTCGATATCCGGGTCGAAGAGGGCGGCCAGGGCGGTCGAGGCGGCCCGACCCTCGTGCTCCTGCATGGGCTCGGCGCCAACGCCGAAGTGTGGCAGGGCATGCTGCCGTTGGTGCGCGCCGAATGGCCGGGCCGCTGGATTGCGCCCGACCTGCGCGGCCACGGCAAGTCCGGCCACCGAGGCCCTTACAGCTATGCCGGCCATGCCGCCGACGTGGCGGGGCTGTTGCAGCAGGATGAAGAGGCGATCGTCGTCGGCCACTCGATGGGCGGTGCGATCGGGATGGTACTGGCCAGCCAATGGTATGGCGTTGTCGTGCGCAAGGTCATCGCGTTCGGCGTCAAGATCCGCTGGACGGCGGAGGAAATCGCCAAGGCGCGGCAGCTCGCGAAGGCGCCCGTGCGCTGGTTCGACGGCCAGGCCGAGGCGGTCGAAAGATACCTGAAGGTCTCGGGCCTGTTCGGACTGATCGATCCGGCATCGCCGGCTGCGCAAAGCGGCGTGCGCCATGCCAACGGCCGCTACCGCCTTGCCTCCGACCCGCTGATCAACGCCGCGGTCGGCCCGGAAGTCGCCTGGCTGATCGGCGCCGCCCATGCGCCGGTGCGCCTCGCCGCCGGCGCCAAGGATCCGATGGTCAATCTGGCCGACATGCTTCCGTTCGACGCCAAGGCGAAAATTTTCGACGGCGCCGGGCACAATTTGCAGGTCGAGCAGCCGGCGGCGCTGTGGCAATTCGTGCGCGGCGAAACCCTCTGAGAGGCGGCGAGTCCCATGGCGAGCAACCTGAAACTCAAATACGTCGATGAGCCGACCGAAGCGGCCTCGCCGTTGCGCCCGGCCGAGCCCGAGATTTTATGGCTGCGCGAATTCCTGCCCTACCGCATGGCGGTGGTCGCCGGGCGCATGCTGCGCGAAAGCGGCCGGATGTATAAGCGCCGCCGCAATCCGCTGACCACGCCGCAATGGCGCATCATCGGCATTCTGGCCAATTTCGAGCCGCTGGTCGCCAGCGAGATCAGCAAGATCAGCATGCTCGACAAGGTCGCGGTCAGCCGCGCGTTGACGCAACTGGCGCGGCGCGGCTTCGTCGCGCGCAAGCGCGTGCGTCGAGACAAGCGGGCGCTCGAGGTCACGCTGACCAAAGAGGGCTGGCGCTATTACCGCCTGTTGATCCCGTCCTTGAAGCAGCAAGAGCAGGAAATGCGCGCGGTGCTCGCGCCGGGCGATGTCGATCGGCTGTTCGGCATGCTCGCTCGCTTCGACGCGGTGTTTGCCGAACTGGACGCGCGCCGGGCAACTTACCGCGACGATATCGAAGTCGGCGATATCGTGCGCAGGCGTCGGAGCATCGGCCTCGGATAGAAACGGCGCGCCGTCAAAGCGCCGCACCGATCAGCGGAGGAAACGATGTATCCACTCGCACATATCCTGCAACGCGCCGCCGCCCTTTATCCGGATCGCCTGGCCATCGTCGACGGCTCGCTGCGACTCTCCTACGCGGCGCTGTTCGATCGTGTGCGCCGTCTGGCCGGCGCGCTGGGCGCCCTCGGCCTCAAGCGCGGCGACCGCGTCGCCCTGCTGGATTGGAACTCGCACCGCTATCTCGAAGCCTATTATGCCTGCGCGCACGGCGGTTTCGCGTTCATGCCGGTCAACTCGCGCCTGGCGCCGCGCGAACTGCGCTACGTGCTGGACGACTCCAAAGCCCGCGCCGTGCTGTTTTCGCAACCGTTTCTGTCGCTCTATGAGGAAACCATCGCCAATGCCGTCGATCTCGAGTTTGCGATCGGGCTCAATCTGGCGCAGCGTCCGCCCAAGGTGCTGGATTACGAAACGCTGCTGGACGCGGCCGAACCCGCAGTCGGCGCGGTTGCGTGCGAACTCGCCGAGATCGCGCAGATCTATTACACCAGCGGCACGACGGGCGAACCCAAGGGCGTGTGTCTGACGCACGGCAACATGTATGCCGGCGGGCTCGATGGGCTGCTGATGCTGGCGATGACGCGCGACGATCGCTGGATGCACGCGGGCCCCTTGTTCCATCTCGCGAGCTCGTTCGCCGTGTGGGCGATGCCGATGATCGGCGGCGCACAGGTAACCGTGCATTTCGAACCCAAATCGGCGATGCAGACGATCGCGCGCGAGGGTATAACCATGACCTCGCTGCCGGGGGCCATTCTGGCCATGGTCGCCCATATGCCGGAGACGCGCGCGCTGGATATTTCGTCCTTGCGCGCCGTCGTCTACGGCGGTTCGCCGACCCCGATGGGCGTGCTGCAGAAGGCGGCCCAGGCGCTGCCCGGCGTGCTGAACCACGTCTACGGCATCACCGAAACCGCCGGCTACGTAACCACGCTGCTGCCCGGCGATCACGTCTTCGAAGGCCCGGAAACGGCGCTGCGCCGCACCGCTTCGGCCGGGCAGGCGGCGCCGCTCATCGACGTGCGCGTGGTCGGCGAGGACGGCAACGATCTGCCGGCCGGCGAGATCGGCGAAGTCGTCTGCGGCGGGCCCAAGATCATGGCCGGCTATTGGCGCAAGGAGGCGGCGACGAACGCCGTGCTGCATCGCGGCTGGTACCAAACCGGCGACATGGGTGTCATGGACGAGCGTCGCTATCTAACCCTGGTCGACCGCAAGAAGGACATGATCATCACCGGCGGCGAGAACGTGTACTCGATCGAAGTCGAGAGCGTGCTCTCGCTGCATCCGCAGGTGTTGGAGGTTGCCGTCATCGGCGTGCCGGATCAACGCTGGGGCGAAGCGGTCAAGGCGCTGGTCGTGCCGCGTCCCGGCACCGCGCCCTCGGCTGAAGATCTGCTGACGTTCTGCCGCGGCAAGATCGCCGGCTACAAGATCCCGAAGTCGGTCGATTTCCGCACCGAACCGATGCCGAAGACCGGCCCGGGCAAGATCGCCAAGCGCATGCTGCGCGATCCGTACTGGAAGGGCATGGCGCGGAAGATCTAGCCGGTTGGCCGCCGGGGCGCACAGAATTCTCGATCGATTTTCGCCAAACTCTTGCGTCGACGGGCGCGGGCCGAGGGATGGGAGAACGGTTTACCGATGGAATAATGTGCTCGTGCCGAGTCGATCGAAGCATGGGGCCGCGGACGTAAGCGCGTCTACTTCGCCTCCGCCATTGCCGGCGACACCGCGCATCCGTGGTACCACACGACCGGGAACAGCTTGCTGTCCAGCTTGTCGCCGGGCCGCAGATCGGCGTTGTTCAGCGCCGGTACGAACGAGCCGCGCGGTTGGTAGGTTACGTCGTCGCCCGTGTAGCGCACCGAATAGCCGCGCCGGCGTGTAGCCGCAGTCCGATTCCCGCCGGCACCATGAATGGTGCGCGCGGTGAACGCGACCACGTCGCCGGGCTGCATTTCCCAGGTCGCGATGTCCAGTTGATCGCGCATCGCGTCGATGTCGGGCATCGGCTCGAAGCGCGGATCGATCTTCAGTTCGATGCTGCTCTTGGCGAACGAGTAAGGCTGGAACAAAAGGTTCCACCGATGCGAGCTGCGCACATATTCGACCGCGCCGCTGGCCGCGGTGACCGGGTCCAACGCCAGCCAGAACGAAACGATCTGGTCGCCCTCGAGCGGCCAGACCGGCAGGTCCTGGTGCCACGGCGTCGGCGCTTCGGTGCCCGGCTCCTTGACGAACAATTGATCGTACAAAAGATTCAGCTTGCGCGCGCCCATCAGCGCCGCGGCCAATTGCGGCAAAGACGAATGCAGCACGTAATCGCGGAACTCGGCGTGGCGCGGCCAACAAAGGGAATTTCCGTGAAACCGGCCCTTTTCGATCTGGTAATTGTGAAAGAACGGGCCCGGGTCGAGAATGTCCCGCTCGATCGCGGCGCACAGCTTTTCCCGCGTGCCCGCATCGACGACGCTGCGCAGACAGATCGCGCCGTCGCGGATGAACGTGGTGATCGCGTCGTCGGTTAACGGCAGTTCGAACGAATCCTTCATGCGCCAACCTTCTGCATTTCGCCCAGCGCGAGCGCATGAGCGGTCAACGACAATAATTCAATATGCATTGAATTTTGTAAAGAGCCACGGTAGCGTGGTTGCAATCGGAACCAACCGTGCCCCGACCTGGATTGCCAAGAACGGAGCGTCTTATGTCGATCCTGAGGTCCCACAAGGGGCCGATCTCGCTGCGCGATATTTTCAAGCTGATGCCGGAGCATGCCGAAGCGGTTGTGCGCTATTACGAATCGGTGATGCGCGGTCCATCGCCGCTGTCCGCCGGCGAGCGGGAGTTCATCTACAGCTATTGCTCGGCGCTCAATCTGTGCCATTTTGCCCATACGTCGCACAAGGCGGCCGCGGTTGCCCTCGGCATCGACGCCAAGGCATTCGACCATCTGTCGGGCGATCTGGCGGATGCACCGATCTCGAAAAAGCTCAAGCCGATCGTAAGGTTCGCCCGCAAGCTGACGCTGGCCCCGGGCTTGATCGAACCGTCGGACGCCGATGCGATCTACGCGGCGGGCTGGGCGGAAAAGGCGATCGCCGATACCATCCTGGTGGTTTCGCTGACGGCGTGGATCAATCGCATCTTGAACGGGTTTTGCGCCTGGTCGCCGGACGACCAGCACCGCGCCAACGGCGAACGGCTCGCCAAGCACGGTTATCTGCCTGTCGCGCGCGAAGTGGCGATATCGCTCGAGAGTGGCAAGGCCGGACGTACGCGGCGGCCAAATGCGCGCACAAAGAAACGCTGAACCGGGACGATGGAAATGGATTTCGGCTACCAGATCGAGGAGGGGGACATCGCTGCCTTCGAGCGCGATGGCGTCATCGTCCTGCGCGGCATCGTCGGTCCATCGTGGCGCGAGAAACTTGCCGCCGCGGTCGATCGCGAAATGACCGATCCCGCCGAGTTTTCCCAGGATTTCGACAAGGACGGGCGCTTCCACCAGGGCAACCAGCGTTGGCGCGTCGATCCCGACGTGCGGGATTACGTGTTCAACTCCGATCTACCATATGCCGCCGCGCAACTGCTCCGTTCGTCCAAGGTCAATCTCGTATGCGATCAGTTGTTCCTGAAGGAACCCGGCACAGCCGATCTGCCGTCGCCGTGGCATCAGGACCAAGTGGTGTTCCCAACCAAGGGCGCGAACACGATTTCGTTCTGGACCAGCCTGGATCCGATCACGCTGTCGACCGGCGCCATGGAATTCATTCGCGGCTCGCATCGCTGGGGCCGCCTGTTCCAGCCGCGGCGGTTCAGCGGCGAAGCGATTTACCCGCATGTCGAGGGTTACGAGGAAACGCCTGATTTCAATGCTCAGCGCGACATGTACGAGATCCTCACCTGGGATCTGGAGCCGGGCGACGCGCTGGCGTTCGCCTTTACCACCGTGCATTCGGCGCGCGGCAATGCCTCGAATCAGCGCCGGCGACGCGCCTATACGATCCGCTATGCTGGCGACGGCGTGAGCTACTATCCGCATGCGGCGACCATGAAAATGTTCGCCGGTGCAAACGCCAAGCCGGGCGGACGCTTGGACAGCGAGCTGTTCCCGGTCGTCTGGCCGCGCTCGGGCGCCGCCGCGCGAAAGCCATAGCCTGGCCGTGGCGGACCGATTATCGTTTCGCCAATGGCCAAAAAGACTTCGTCAAGCAGAACCAAGGCAAAACGCGCGCCGGCGCCGAAGCCGAGCCGCTCCCGGCGCAAGCGGGGCCGGCCGAGCACGGGCGACGCCGTCGACCGCCGCCAGAAACTGCTCGATTCCGCCCGCACGCTACTCGGCGAGCGCGGCTCCGCCCGCCTGACGCTCGGCGAGATCGCGCGTCATGCCGGCGTCGATGCGGCGATGGTGAAGTACTATTTCGGCAGCAAGGACGCACTGTTCTACACCGTCGTCAACGACATCATCGGCGGCTGGCTGGCCACCGCGCAACGCATGCTCGGCCACGGGAAAACACCGGTGCTGAAACTGCGGGGGCGCATGGGAGGCTTGGCCCAGATGCGTCGCTCGGCCTTCTTCATCGATCGCCATATGCTGGAGGAGATCATCGACGCGCGCGGCTCGCCGATGGAGAAGAATTTCGGCCGCCTGGTCGAGCATGCGATCGCCCAGTATCGCGCCATCTTCGATGCCGGCGTTGCGGGCGGCGAACTGCGGCGGGTCGATCCGGCGTTCTTTTTCGTCGCCGTGCTCGGCTTGATGGATTTTCTGTTCTCGTTCCGTCCGATGCTGCGCTACGTCGCCGGCAAAGGCGAGCCGATCGAGAAAATCGAACAGCGCTACACGCAAGAACTGGTCGAAATGGTTCTGTATGGCGTGGTGCGCCGGAAGGGCCGAGCGTAATCGAGTTATCGCTGCAGCTTGTAGCCGGACGCCTCGCGATCCCAGGTGCCGGCGGTAATGCCGCGTTCGCGCAGCTTATATTTCTGAATCTTGCCGTTTTCCGTGGCCGGCAGTTCCGCCATGAATTCGATGTAGCGGGGGATGGCGAAATACGCCAGCCGCGGGCGACAAAACTCGGTCAGCTCGATTTCCGACAGCCGGCTGTCGCCCTTGCGCACGAGCGCGACCATCACCTCGTCTTCGCCCATCTCCGATTTGACCGGAAACACCGCCGCGTTCGCGATCTCCGGGTGGCTCAGCAGGACCTGCTCGACCTCGAACGACGAGATGTTCTCGCCGCGCCGGCGGATCGCGTCCTTGATCCGATCGATGAAGCGGAAATACCCGTCGGCCTCGCGCACCACCCGGTCGCCGGTGTGGAACCACAGATTGCGCCATGCCTCGACGGTCTTGTCGTCCATGCCGAAATACCCGGTCGAAACCGCGAACGGTTCGTCCGCCCGCACCACCAGCTCGCCCGGTTCGCCGGCCGGCACTTCGTTGTCCTCGGCGTCGACCACCTTGGCCTCGAAACCTTGGCAGACCGTGCCCATATAGCCGGCCCGGGCTTCGCTGCCCATCGGGCCCAGGACGAAATTGGTTTCGGTCGAGCCGTAGCCGTCGAGCATCCTGATTCCGGTGCGCGCCTCGAACTCCGCGTGCAGATGCGCGGGCACCCCGGGGCTGAGCACGCTGCGGATCGAATGTCTGCGTTCGTCCGGATGCGGCGGGCGCGCCAGCAAAATCGACACCATGGCGCCCAGCAGATACGTGACCGTGGCCTTACGCTCGATCAGGGTCTGCCAGAACGAGGACGCGGAAAAGCGCGGCTCGACGACCAGCGTCGATCCCGTGAGCAGCGCCTGGAAAAATGCATTCAACGCATTGGTGTGAAACAGCGGCAGGGTGGTGCACAACACGTCACCCTCGACCACGCCGAGCATGTGGGAACTGTAGACGCCCCACCAGAAATACTGCGCCTGCGGGCAGCACACGCCCTTCGACGGCCCGGTCGTCCCGGACGTGTAAAGGATCGCGATGGTCTGGCCCGGCCGGATCGCCCCGTGCGCCACCGCATCGCCGGCATCGGGCATGGGCCGCGCGACGATGCCGGGAAATTCCTGCTGCGTCGTGCCGCCGATGGTCCAGATCTGCGTCAGGGCGCATTTCGCCAGATCGATATGCGCCAGAGCAGTCAGCAATTCCGATTCGGCAACCAAGAGCTTCGCGCCGCAATTGTTTAGAATGTGCTGGAGCTGCGGCCCGCGCGAGGCGGTGTTGATCGGCACCGCGACGGCGCCGATCCAGGCACAGCCGAGAAACACCTGCATGAACTCGGCGCGGTTGCCGCACATGATGGCGACCCGGTCGCCGGGCGCTGTGCCGGACGCGGTCAGCATGCCGCCGGCGCGCGCCGCGATCTCGAGCGCCTGGGCGTAGCTCCACGTCACGCCGCCGGCAGTGAACAAGGCCCGTGCGCCGTAGCGTTTCGCCTGGCGCGTCAGCATCGCCGGCAGGGTTCGGTCCGGCGGCGCGAAGGCGGCGATAAGGGGGGAAAAATCGGTCATCGGTTTCTTAGGTGGATGGGACGAGTGCCAGCACGCGCAACGGGCTGCCGCTGCCCTGCTTGATCTTCAGCGGCGGGCAAATGACGACGGCGCCGGCCGGCGGCAGCAGATCCAGGTTGGTCAGGCACTGCAATCCGTAGCGCCCAGCCCCGTGCATATAATAATGGCACGGGTAGGGTGGGCGGAAATGCACGGCCTGGCCGGCGTCGGTGCCGATCGCCTCGGAGCCGAACCCGAGCACGTCGCGCTCGTTGACCAGAAACTGCACCGCATCGGCATCGGGGCCCGGCGTGTGCTGGCCGGTTTCGTCGAAATTCTGGTACTCCGCCGGGTCCTTGCGCTTGGACCAGTCGGTGCGCATCAGCAGCCACGAGCGCGGCGGAATACGGCCATGTTCTTCCTCCCATTGGCGCAGGAAATCGACGCTCAGCAGGTAATCCGCGTCCTGCGCCGCCTGCTTCGAGCAATCGACCACACAGGCTTGGCCGATCAGTCGGTCGACCGGGATCGTGTCGGTCGCGTTGTTCGGCAGGTGCCGGCCGGAGATCCAATGGATCGGTGCATCGAAATGCGTGCCGGTGTGCTCGCCGCAGGAAAAATTGTTCCAATACCAGCCCGGCCCGCGCTCGTCGTAGTGCGATGCCTCTTCGATGCGGAACGGCCAGCATTGGCCCATCTCCGGCGGCAGGGCGATCTGCGGAAACTCCGGGGATAAGGTCTGCGAGAGATCGACGACGCGGATGTTGCCGGTGGCAAGCGCAGCGACGAGTTGGGCGAGGATCGGTTGCGACATGGATCGGCTCACAATTGCCCGGAGGCGAGTTCACGTTCGAGCGCTTTCGGATTGTCGCGCCAGCGTGCCAGCCATTCCTGCGCCACGTCGCCGGGATAGACATCCTCGCCGCTCGATTGCAGCGCGCGCACGATGGCTGTAGCAAGTGCCGTCGGCAGCAGCTTCGGCGGCAACAGAGTCTGGTTCCATTCGTCGTCGATCGGACCGGGGAACACGTTAATCACGCGCACGCCCGACGGCTGCATCTCCGCGCGCAGGCATTGCGCCAGCGACAGCGCGGCCGCCTTCGACGCCGAGTAGGTTCCATGCGGCGGGAAATTCGCCAGCGCGAACACGGAGAGCAGATTGACCCACGCGGTCGCGTTGTTCTGCCCGTCAGCCGCGCGCGCTCGCATTGCCGGGCCGAATTCCTGCGTCAGACGCAACAGGCCGAAATAATTGATGTCCATCTCGGCGCGTGCCACGTCCAGGCCCGGCCGGGCGCCGATCCCATAGGTGCGGTGATGGTCCGCCGTGTTGATCAGAATATCGACGCGCCCGCCGATCTCGCCGGCCATTTCCTTGACCGAGCGCGAATCGGTAACGTCGAGCGGCACCAGCGACACTTGCGGAATTTTCGCCAGTTTTTCGTTGCCGGGAAATTTCTTCCACGGCTCGGCGAAGCCGACCCAGATCAAATCCGCGCCGGCGGCCGCGACGGCTTCGACGATGGCATGTCCGGCCGCACTTTTGCCGTCGGTGATCAGCACCTTGCGGAATTTCGGATCGCAGGTCATTTCACGCATTTGTCGGTCGTCCAGCATGTTCGGGGTATCCTGCGCCGGAAGTGCGATGAGCGCCGCCTGGCCGGCGCGGTCGAGGCCAAGCTGCAATCTCACGCGCGCGGGGGCGGGCGGGCAATCGCTGTGCAGATGTGCGATCACGTTGGGCCCGCTGTTCAGTTTGACCAGCCCGACGCGCCACGGCGCGCGCTCGCGAAAGTAGAGTTCCTGGCCATGGCGCACGAGCGTTTCCGCCAAGAGCTCGCCGCCAGTGTCCTGCGCGCGCCACTGCAGCCGGTCCGAAAGACAGGCGTGGCACGCCTCGCGCGGCGGATACTGCACCGTGCCGCAGTCGCGGCAGACCTGAAGTTCGAAGGCGCCGCGGGCGGCAGACGCCGTTAACCCGTGCGCCACGCGGCTGCGCGCCATCGGCGGCGGAATCGAGACGCGCGTGCGGACGATCGGATTCTTGCGTTTTGGCCGCTGCAGCTTTTCCGTCATGCGGCGCGTCCCAGAATCGCGGCCCCGCTGCATAGACCGCGGTCGTAGGTCATCATGCCGAAGCCGCTGACGACACCGACGCTGGCGTCTTTCACGCGGCCGCCGAGCGGCGCGTCGGTCAACTGCCGGATCGCTTCGACCAAACCCAGATGCCCGGCGGCGGCGCCAGCCTGGCCTACGGACAATTGCCCGCCTGAGGTATTGACCGGAAACGACCCGTCGACGGTAAATTCATGGCTGCGCAGAAAATCCGGCCCTTCGCCCTTGGCGCAGAAGCCGAGATCTTCGAGTTGGATCACGCTCATGACCGGGTAATCGTCGTAGGTTTCGACGAAATCCACGTCGGCGGGTGTGACGCCGGCCTGGCCGTACAGCGCGTCGCGGTCGAGCGCCCAGCCGCCGCGAAACTGAACCGGATCGTCGGGAAAAGCGTTGTGGCGTTCCATCGTCGACAGCAGGCGCGCGTAGCGCAGGCCGAGATCGTCGGCGACCGTGCGCTCGAGCACCAGAAATCCTTCGGCACCCGCGCACGGCATCACGCAATCGAACAGCCGGATCGGATCGGCGATCAGCCGCGAGTTCAGGTACTCGTCGAGCGTCAGTTTCTTCTTCATCAGTGCGTGCGGTATGCGAAGCGCATTGTCGCGCTGCGCCACGCACAGCTTGCCGAAATCCGCCGGAGTCGCGCCATAGCTGCGCATATAATGCTGGGTCAGGAACGCGAAGCTGGCATTCGGTCCGCCCGAGCCGTACGGATACACGGCGTCGCGGGCAAACTGGGCAAAGCTCGATGTGTTCTGGCGAAACGAATCGATATGGTTGGTGTCGCCCGCGATGCACGCGACGATCGTCGCATCGCCCGCCTGCACCGCGCGCGCGGCGCGGCGCAGCGATACGATCGCCGACATGCCGCCCATCGGGATGTGATCGAGCCAGCGCAAGGTGACGCCGAGATGCTGCGTCAGCCCCACGGCGGAATCGGGCGCAAGGGTGAAGCTCGAAACGCACATGCCGTCGATCCCGGCCTTCGGGACCTTGCTCTGCGCCAGGATTTCGGCCAGCGCGCGTGAGAGAAACCAGTGCGCGCCGCGAATCGAATAGCGCACATACGGCACCGTCACCGGCGCCGCGACCACGATATCGTCGTAGCCTAACCGCGTGCCCATGGCGGCACCCTAAATGCAAGCGCGGTTGCAGCGTTGGCCCGACGCATCGTCATGCGGATCAGCCTTCCTTGCCGCCGAGATACGATGCCATGACGCGCGGATCGTGCATCAGCGCCTTGGCCTCGCCGGCATGGACGATCTCGCCGGTTTCGATGACGTAGCCGTAATTCGCCGCTTCCAGCGCGGCGCGGGCGTTCTGCTCGACCAGCAGAATCGACACTCCGAGCGTACGCAGCGATATCACGATGCGGAAAATCTCCTGCACGATCAGCGGCGCCAGGCCCAGGCTCGGCTCGTCCAGCAGCAAAAGCCTCGGCTTGGCCATCAGCGCCCGACCGATCGCCAGCATTTGCCGTTCGCCGCCGGACAGCGTGCTGGCCAACTGGTCGTGCCGTTCGGCGAGGCGCGGGAAACGCTCGTGCACGTCATCGAGATCTTTGCGGATTTCGTCGGCTTTGCTTTTCCGCGCATAGGCGCCGAGCATCAGATTGTCGCGCACGGTCAATTCGCCGAACAGTTCGCGCCGTTCGGGCACCAGGCACATGCCGCGTTCCACGCGCCCTTCGACGTCGACCCGGCGCATGTCGTTGCCGTCGTAGCGCACGGTGCCGCGCGACGGCAGCAGGCCCATGGTGGCTTCCAGCATCGTCGTCTTGCCGGCGCCGTTGGGACCGATCACCGCGACGATCTGGCCCGGCTGCATCTCCAGCGAAATGCCGCGTACGGCTTCCATCTTGCCGTAGGCGACATGCAGGTCGGCAATGCTAAGCAGGGCGGTCATGCGATGCCGCCCAGATAGGCCTGCTGCACGCGCGGGTCGGTACGAATTTCGGCCGGCAGGCCTTCGGCCAGCTTGGCGCCGAAATCCATCACCACGATGCGGTCGACCAGGCCCATGACGAAATCCATGTCGTGCTCGACCAGCAAGATGGTCACGCCCTCCTGCTTCAGGCCGCGCAACATGTCGGCCAGCGCCTGCTTCTCCAGGCGCCGCAGGCCGGCGGCCGGTTCGTCCAGGATAATGAGCGCCGGATCCGCCGCCAGCGCGCGGGCGACTTCCAGAATGCGCTGGCTGCCGAGCGGCAGGTTGCCGGCCAGTTCGTATGGCCGCTCGGCCAAGCCGACTCGACGCAGGTGGCGCATCGCCTCGGCGCGCGAGGTGGCCTCTTCGCGCCGGTCGAGCCGTAAGGCGCCCGACAGAAAGCCGCTCCTGGTGCGCAAATAGGTGCCCAGCACCACGTTGTCCAACAGCGTCATGTTCGGCCGCAGCTTGACGTGCTGGAACGTGCGCGCGATGCCGCGCGCCGCGATGCGCCGCGCCGCCAGCCCGGTGATCTCGGCGCCGTCGTAGCTCACCTTGCCGCCCTCCGGCTTGAGCACGCCGGTAATGACATTGAACATCGTGCTCTTGCCGGCGCCGTTGGGTCCGATCAGGCCCAGGATTTCGCCGGTCTTGACCTCGAAGCTGACATTGTCGACCGCCACCAGGCCGCCGAAACGCTTGGTCACGCCGTCGATCGCGAGCAGCGGTTGGCCCGCCGCAGGCAGGGTGCGCCGCTGCAGGCCCTGCGCGTCCTCGCCCGGCACTTTCGGATGGCGCTTCGGAATCCGGCGCAGGAAGAACGGCACCAGCCCGCCGCGGGCGTATTGCATCAGCAGAATGAACAGCGTGCCGAACACCACGATCTCGAGCTGGCCGGCGTTCTTGGAAATCGACGGCAGCACGTCCTGCAGAAAATTCTTCAACAACGTGATTAGCAAGGCGCCGACCAGCGCGCCGGCGATATGCCCCGATCCGCCGGCCATCGCCATCAGCAGGTATTCGATGCCGGGCTTGATGTCGAACGGCGCCGGGCTGACGAAGCGCTGCATGTGCGCGTACAGCCAGCCCGATACCGCGGCCAGCAATCCGGCCAGAACGAACGTCACCAGACGCATGCGGAATGCATCGATGCCCAGGCTCTCGGCCATCACCGTGCCGCCGCGCAGGCTGCGCACGGCGCGCCCCTCGCGCGAATCCAGCAGGTTCCGGCACAGGAAGACCGCAATCGCGACGACGAACCAGATGAGATAATAGACGGAGCCCGTCTTGACGAACGAGATCGGCCCGATCTCGACCGGCGGAATGCCGGAAATGCCGTTGTGCCGGCCGAGCATGTTCATGTTGCCGAACAGATAGAAGATCGCGATGCCCCACGCGATCGTGCTCAGCGGCAGGTAATGCCCGCCCAGACGTAAGGTAACCGCGCCCAGGATTGCCGCCACGGCGCCGGTCAGCGCAATCGCCGCAACCAATCCGAGCCAGGGCGACAGGCCCTGGGTCGTGGTCAGCCACGCGGTCGTGTAGGCGCTGATGCCGACGAACGCGGCCTGCCCGAACGAGGTGATGCCGCCGACCCCGGTCATGATCACGAGCCCGAGCGCCACCAGCGCGTAGACGCCGACATAATTCAACAGGGTCAGCGTAAAGCTGCCCAGCACGAGCGGCGCCACGGCGAGGAACGCGGTCGGGATCAGCACCCAGAGAAAATTGACGCGCCCGCTCACGACGAACCCTCGTCTTCCTCTTCCGGTTCCTCCTCGACATGGCCGAAGGCCAGCGAGCGCCACAGCAGCACCGGGATCAGCAGGCTGAACACGACGACCTCTTTCAGCGCGCTGTCCCAGAACGAGGCGTAGCTTTCGAGCAAGCCCACGAACACCGCGCCCAATGCCGCGATCGGATACGAAGTCAGCCCGCCGATGATGGCGCCGACGAAGGCCTTCAATCCGAAGATGAAGCCCGAATCGTAATACAGCGTGGTCACCGGCGCGATCAGGATGCCGGAAATGCCGGCCAGCGCGGACGCGATCAGGAACGCCAGTCCTGCGGTTTTCGCCGGCCGAATGCCGACGAGCCGCGCGCCGGTGCGGTTGACCGCCGTGGCGCGCAACGCCTTGCCGGCCATGGTGCGGTCGAAGAACAGGAACAGCAGCAGGCTGAACACGATGCACGCGACGACGATCAAGACCGACTGCGCGGTGATCGTCATCGAACCGATCTCGAATGCGGCGCGCGTCAACGGCTCGGTGCGGAAGCCTTCCGGGCCGAAGAACAGCAGCGCCAGGCCGGAAACCAGGAAGTGCAGGGCGACGGCAACGATCAGCAGCACCAGCACCGAGGCGTCGGCCAGCGGCTGGAACACGATGCGATAGAGCAACGGCGCGATCGGCATGACGAGGGCCAGTGCCAGCGCGATCTCCGCCGCCATCGGCAGGCGCTGACTGCCCAACGCGAAGACCAGCGCGACCGGCAACATCGGCAGCACGCCGTACATGAACAGCGAGCGCGGAATTCGATGTGCCTCGCCGTTGCGCAGCAGAGTGATCGTCTCGACGATCAGGGCGATGCCGGCCAGCGTCATGACCAGCCAGATCGTGCCCGGCGTGCGGCCCAACTGGAACGACGCCAAGGTCAGCGCGGCATAAGCCGCAACGTCGCCGAACGGCACGAAGATGACCCGGCTGACGGCGAAGATCAAAACCGTGCCGAGGGCGACCAGAACGTAAATGGCGCCGTTGGCGATGCCGTCCTGGGCCAGGATCAGGGCGATATCGAAATTCATCGCTTGGCCGGCCCCCGCAATCGCGTTAATTTGCAAATTCTATAAGGAAATTTTACATATAAAAATACCACTCTCAAGGGAGAAATCGTCGATGCCGAAGGCCCGCATTCTCGATGCCAAGGCCGGCCTGTCGGCGCGCGCGGCGCGCGCCGGCGCTCGAGCTGCGGACGAGCGCGGCCTGTCGCGCCACGAGCGCGCGGTCACCGCCTTCGAATACGCGCTTTGGCACCTGGGTTCGGCGTTCGCACGCTGGCGCCGCGATTGTCTCGCCTACTTGCCGAATGCCGATTTGAGCGGCGCGGAAGCGTCGATCCTGCACATCATCCACATGAATTCCACCGCCAAGGGCCTGTCCGACATCAGCCGATTGCTGCATCGCGACGATCTGTCGAACATCCAGTACGGCTTGAAGAAACTGCTGGCCCACGGCTTGATCGAAAAGGCCGACCCGCGCGCCCCCCGCAAGACCGTGACCTACAAGTCGACGCGCCGGGGCGCGGGTATCGTCGAAGCCTATCTCAAACTGCGTCGCGACGTGCTGCTCAAGCTCACCGCACGCATGGTCGGCGCCACCGACGCGATCGAGAACGCCACCACGCTCATGCATGTGATGATCGGCATTTACGACCAGGCCGGCAATGTCGTGGTCGGCCATCACGGCGCGTTCGGTAACCTGCAACCCTAGGGAAACGCAGATCGCCCAGTAATTTGCCAAGCAATATGACCTTGTTCGTGCACAAAATGCTTTTACCATCGTGCCTCGGTTGCCGCAGGTCGCGCGCGGGAGCGTCCTCGGTGGTTCCGATCGTGCCGCTCTCGCGCCAGCGTTTGTCTCGACGTCATTGAATTAACAACGGGTGGAGAACTTCATGCGCAACATCACGCGACTTCTTGCCGGCGCCGTCGTGGCCGTCGGATTGGCGCCGCAGCTTGCCGGCGCCGAACAGATTACTGTTGCCCTCAGCGCCTCGGCGACGGGGCCGAACGCGTCGATCGGCATTCCGCTGTCCAAGGGCCTCGCGGCCGCCGTGGCGCAAATGCCGGAAATCGCCGGCTATAAGGTCCGCATCATCGATCTCGACGACGCGTCCGATCCGTCGACCGCTTCGCGCAACGCCAAGAAGATGATCGAGGAGTACAAGGCCGACGTCATTCTCGGCTCGGCCGGCGTTCCGTTGGCCGCGGCGATCTCGGCCGTCGCGTTCGAAAACAAGACGTTCATGGTCGGACTCACGCCGCTCAACGTGCCGCCCGAACGTCGCGGCTGGATTGCGCTCGTGCCGCAGCCGCCCGTGCTCATGGTCTCGGCCGACGTCGAGCACATGAAGAAGGCCGGCATCAAGACGGTCGCCTATATCGGCTTCAGCGACGGCTGGGGCGACCTGGTCTACGACGCGCTGCTGAAATCGGCCGAACCGGCCGGCATCAAAGTCATCACCAACGAGCGCTATGCGCGCCCGGATACCAGTGTTACCGCGCAGATTCTGAAAATCATCGCGGCCAAGCCGGATGCGGTGCTGACCGGGGGCTCGGGCACGCCCGGCGCCTTGCCGCACGTGGCCTTGGCCGAGCGGGGCTTCAAAGGCCCGGTCTATGGCACGCACGCGCTCATCAATGCGGATTTCATCCGCGTCGGCGGTCCGGCGGTCAATGGCGTCATCGCGCCCACCGGGCCGATCATTGTCGCCGAACAACTGCCGGAATCGAATCCGATCCGCAAGGCCGGGCTGCAGTTTCGCGAATCCTACCTGAAGGCCAACAAGCAGCCGACCACGGACGGGTTCTCGGCCTATGCCTTTGACGGCTACATGCTGTTCGCCGCCGCCGCCGCGCAAGCCGCCAAGAAGGCCAAGCCCGGCACGGCGGAATTCCGCAAGGCCGTGCGCGACGCCATCTTCACCACCAAGGAAGTCGTCGGCGTCCACGGCGTCTACAACTTCAAGGAAGGCGAACTGTATGGCGTCGACGAGCGCGCCCGCGTGCTGGTACGGCTCGAAAAAGGCGAGTGGAAATTGATGAAGTAAGGTTTAACCGACCCAGCGAACGTGCCGGCCCGAAGCTCCCGCCGCGATCCGGCGGGAGCTTTCGTGTTTTCGGGCGACCGGGAGTTCGTCGCCTGGAAAAGTCCGGCGCCTTCCGATTTGGGGGAGATTCGGCGCCATTTTTATCGTATTTCCTGAATCCGACTTTCGTCCTTCGCCGGTCCGCGGCACGCATGCATGGATCGCGCGAAGCGGAAACCTCAACCGATCGCGCCCGCGGTCCGGACCGCGGCGACCCAGGAGAGCGTAACGATGCCGCACGACACGTCACTGATTTCGACGGTCGCAATGGCTGTCGTGTTGGCGGTGGTGTTCGGCGTCCTGGCCAATCGGCTGCGGCTGCCGCCGCTGGTCGGCTACCTGATCGCCGGTATTGCGATCGGCCCGTTCACGCCGGGCTTCGTTGCCGATGCGCACATCGCCGGACAGCTTGCCGAAATCGGCGTGATCCTGCTGATGTTCGGCGTCGGTCTGCATTTCTCCGCCGCCGATCTGCGCGCCGTACGGGGGATCGCGGTGCCCGGCGCCATAGGGCAGATCGCCGTCGCAACCGCGATCGGCATCGGCCTGGCGATGGCGTGGGGCTGGAGCTTCGGCGCCGGGCTGGTGTTCGGGTTGACGCTCTCGGTCGCCAGCACCGTTGTACTGTTGCGCGCGCTCGAGGAACGCAACGCGCTCGACACCGCCAATGGGCGCATCGCGGTCGGCTGGTTGATCGTCGAGGATCTCGCCATGGTGCTGGCGCTCGTGCTGCTGCCGGCGCTGGCGGGTGCGCTGGGCGGCAAGCCTCCGGCCGGCGCGCCCGCACCCGACGGCGATCTGCTGCTCACCGTTGCGATTACGCTCGGCAAGGTGATCGCCTTCGTGGGTTTGGCGCTTGGCCTCGGCCCGCGCGTCGTGCCGTGGCTGCTGGCGCAGGTGGCGCGCACCGGCTCGCGCGAAATGTTCACGCTGACGGTGCTCGGCATTGCGCTCGGCATTGCCTACGGCTCGTCGGCGCTGTTCGGCGTCTCGTTTGCGCTCGGCGCGTTTTTCGCCGGCGTGGTGCTCAGCGAATCGGAGCTCAGTCACCGGGCGGCCGCGGATTCGTTGCCGCTTCAGGACGCCTTCGCGGTGCTGTTCTTCGTCTCCGTCGGCATGCTGTTCGACCCCTCGATCATCGTCCGCCAGCCGCTCGAAGTGATCGCGGTCTTGGCGTTAATTCTGCTCGGCAAGTCGCTGGTGGCGCTGGCCATCGTGCTCGCGCTCGGCTTTCCGCTGGCAACCGGCCTGACGGTCGCCGCCAGCCTGGCGCAGATCGGCGAATTCTCGTTCATCCTGGCCGGCCTCGGCATCACCTACGGGCTGCTCTCGCCAACCGGGCGCGATCTGATTTTGGCCGGGGCCATCCTGTCGATCGTGCTCAACCCGATGATGTTTGCCGCGGTCGATGCGTTGCTTGCGAAGTACCGCGCGCGACTGGGATTGATGGCGCGTCACGATCCGGACCGCAGCAAGCGATTGACCGCGCTCGAAACCGAACTGCAAGAAGTGCAACAGCGCATGGAGGCAGCCCGCGCGGTGGCCGCGCTCAAGATCGAGGATCTGGTCGAGAAAATCCCCATGTTTGCGGCGCTCGATCCGGCCGAGCGCGCACGGCTGCTGAACTTGTTCAAGCCGGCGTCGGCAGTGCCGGGGCAACGGCTCATACGCGTCGGCGATCGGGCGGATGCCGCATTTTTCATCTCGTCGGGCACGGTCGAAGTCAATGTCGGCGGCAAGCGCATCCAACTGGGCGCCGGCGATTTGTTCGGTGAAATGGCGCTGCTGAGCGGTGCGCGCCGCTCGGCCGACGTCACCGCATTGGATTATTGCCAGCTGCTCAAGTTGGAGCGCCGCGACTTTCGCCGCTTCATCGAGAAATATCCGGCCTTGCGCGCGCAGCTCGATGCGATGGCCGCGCAGCGCAGCGAAATGAACCGTCGCGCGACCGAGCCGGACCCGGCGGCATAGATGCGCTGCCCGCGGCGGCGACCGCATGGGAGGCAACGGACGGCCCGAAAAAATCGAAGCGCGAAACCTTTCGGTCTCACGCTTCGATCTCAGACAAGCTCGGGACGAGTCTAATGGCGCACGGTAGGCCCGAGCTTTATTGCCGCGCGACGCTTGCGAAGCCTCAGCTCCATTTCGGCTTCGGATAAACCACGTCGCCCTTGGAAAATACCTTCGGCGCCACGGGGATCCACTTGCCGTCGCGGATAACCGACACCAAGCCGGCCGCACGGTCATTGTCGCCGGTCGCGTTGAACTTGGCGCCGGTCAGGAACCACAGATTGCGGTCGCCGGTCTTCATGTCGGTCGCCGCCATCGCGTCGCGCAGCTTCTTGCCGTCCGTCGTCTTCGCGCGTTCGAGCGAATCGGTGATGACCGCGATGTTCGACATGGCCGAGGCCAGGCCGGCGCTCGGCTGCACCTTGAAGCGCTCCTGATATTTCTCGCCGAGCTCTTTCATGTTCGGCACATCGAGCGTCGACGACCAGCTGTCGGTGGCCAGGATGTTTTCCGCATCCTTGCCCAAATTCCTGATGAAGTCGGTCGTGCTCGGCGCGCCCAGGATGCCGCCGTAGGCCAGCGGGTTGAACGCCAACTCCTTCATGGTGCGCACGATCAGGATGCCGTCGCTGGCGCGCGTGTGGCCGACCACCACTTCGACGTTGGCACCTTTGAACTTGGCGATGAACGGCGCGAAGTTCTGCGTCTTGCCGACTTCGTAGGACACGGTATCGACCACTTCGAAGCCGAGCTTCGCGGCGGCAGCGGCGGCGACCTTGTTGGCGCCCTGACCGACCACGGAATTCTCGCTCAGCAGCGCCAGGCGCTTGGGCGCCTTGCCGGCCTTTTCGCCAACCTGCTTGATGTAGGCCAGCAGATCCGAGGCGTAAACGTTGCTCAACGGCGAGATGCGGAAGACAAACTTGAAGCCGCGTGCGGTGATCAGCGGATCGACGTCATAGGCGGTCAGGAACGGTACGCTGGCGCGTTCCGCGACCTGGCTGGCGACGATGCTGGCCGAGCTCTGGTTGCAGCCGACGATCACGGCGGCGCCCCGGCGAATCATCTGCTCGGTCTGCGAGACGGCGACTTCCGGCTTGCTTTCGGTGTCGGCGACCATCGGCTTCAACTTTGCGCCGCCCATGGATTTGATGCCGCCCGCCGCGTTGATGACATCGGCGCCGAACTGCATCGAATTCCAGCTTTCCTGGCCGAACGCGCCGCTCGGGCCGGTCATCGGCAACACCGCGCCGATGACGATTTCCTTCGCGGCTTGTGCGCGCACGATGGCAGGCATCGCCACGGTTGCGGCCAGCGCCGCGCCGCCGATCAGAACTTCGCGCCGTCCGATCGCCGAAGTTTTAGTCTCGGGTTTGTTCACGTCCGACATCTTCGTCTCCTTCAGGTTGACCGTCTCAGGGGCAGGTATGCAGTCTCAGTGGGCGCCGGCTTCGACGCCCAGGAAAGCCGTTCGCAAGCGCTTGTCGTGCAACAATCGATCCGCCGGGCCGTCGAGCACGATGCGGCCCGTCTCCAGTACATAAGCCCGCCGCGATCGCCGCAGCGATTCGGCGACGTTCTGCTCGACCAGCAGCACCGCCATGCCGAGTTTGTTCACCGCAGTGACGGTCTCGAAAATGCTGTTCACCAGCGTCGGCGCCAAGCCGAGCGACGGCTCGTCCAGCATGAGCAGGCGCGGCGCCAACATCAAGCCGCGTCCGATCGCCGCCATCTGCTGCTCGCCACCGGACAAAGTGCCGGCCATCTGCTGCCGCCGTTCGGCCAGTCGCGGAAACAGGGCAAACACCTGATCGAGCCGGCGCGCGCGTTCCGCGCGGTCGCATTTGGCTGGCGCGCCGAGCGCAAGATTCTCGAGCACTGTCATGTCGACGAAAAGTTGGCGTCCTTCGGGCACGTGCGCGATGCCGCGCGCGACGATTTCATGCGGCGACAATCCGGAAATATCCTCGCCAGCGAACCTGACGCGGCCCTTGAGCGGCAGAATGCGGGAAAGCGCGCGCAACAACGTGGTCTTGCCGGCGCCGTTGGCGCCGACCAGCGAGACGATCTCGCCTTCCTCGACGGTCAGCGATACGCCGTGCAGAATCGGCACGTCGCCGTAGCCCGAGCTGACCTCCTGGACCTCAAGCAAGGGCATAGCCGGCCCCCAGATAGGCTTCGATGACCTGCGGGTCGCGCGCGATATCGGCCGGCGTACCCTCGGCGATCTTGCGTCCGTGATCGAGCACGACGACGTACTTGGCCAACGAAAACAATGCGGCCAATACGTGTTCGATCATCAGGATCGTGATGCCTTCGTCGGCGATGGATTTGATGATCGCGATCAGCTTTTCCACTTCGGTCGGCCTGAGGCCGGCGGCGACTTCGTCGAGCAGCAGGATGCTCGGCTCGCACGCATAGGCGCGCGCCAATTCCAGACGCTTGCGTTCGAGCACAGTCAGATGGCGGCCGAGAGTTTCCGCCTTGTCGGTCAACTCGAAGCGCTGGACGATGATTTCCGCGCGCCTGGTCGCCTCGCGCATGCCGTGCACGCGGTTGAGCGCTCCGATGCGAACCGTCTCCAGCACGCTCAATTCCGGGAACGGGCGGGTGATCTGAAACGTCCGCGCGATTCCGGCCACGCACAGCGCCGACGGCGCGAGCCCCGTCACCGTGCGGCCGCGCAACGCAACCGTCCCTTGATCCGGCCGCAACGCGCCGGCAATGATGTTGAACAAGGTCGTCTTGCCGGCGCCGTTGGCGCCCATGACGCCGAACACGCCGCCTTCGGGTACCGACAGAGAGACGTCCTGCAGCGCCTGAAGGCCGCGAAACCGCTTGCCGATGCCGGTAACTTCGAGCAGCGCGCTCATTGGCCGCTCCGTTGCCGCCGCGCGAACAGCGACACGATACCGCCGGGCAGCTTGATCACGATCACCATCAGCACGAGCGCGTAGACGATACGCGCGCCGCTCGCGATCTCGCGGGAATTCTCGAACGGCAGCGAGCGCAGCGCCTCGGCCAGCACGCCGAAAATGACCGAGCCGACGATCGGGCCGATCACCGTGCCGGCGCCGCCGATCATCGCGCCCAGCATCATGGTCAGCACGTGCTCGAAGCTGAACATCGTCTCGGGCACGATGAACAGCAGGAACTGCGCGTAGAAAGTTCCGCCGAACGCGGTGCAGAACGCGCTCAGCGCGATGACCGCGACCTTGCACTTGTAGGTGGGCACGCCGCTGGCTTCCGCCGCGTCTTCGTCTTCGCGCAGCGCAATCAGATATTGCCCGAAGCGGGTTCGTTCCATTGCGAACGTGCCGTACGCCAGCAGCCCGACCATCGCGAGCGCGATCAAAAAGTATGGCGTGCGCGAATTGAACATCATGTTGCCGGGATCGTTCGACAGCACCATGACAACGCCGGCCGTGCTGCCGACGAAATCCCAGTTCTCGAACAGGCCGCGCACCACTTCGGCGGCGCTCAGCGTGACCACGGCGAAGAACACGCCCTTGATCCGGTAGCGGAACACGATCATGGCCAGCAGCGTGCCGACGCCGGCGGCCAGGATGCCGCCGAGGATGCAACCGAGCCACGGCGAGAGTCCGAACTTGGTGAACAGAATCGTCGAGGTGTAGCCGCCGATGCCGATGAACACGCTGTGGCCGAGCGAAAACTGACCCGCATAACCGGCGGCCAGGTTCCAGCATTGCGCCAAATAGCAATTCAGCAGCACGACGATGCCGGCGGTCACGATATGCTCCGGCGCGAAGAACGGCAGTGCCGCGCCCAGCGCGAGCAAAATCGCGAGCGAGGTCGCCAGCGTACGGCCGGCCTTGTGGGTTGTCATCGAGGGCGGCGCGGCGGTCGCCGGCGTGGCTGCCGCATCGGCGCTAGGATTGGACACGGCCGAACAATCCCGAAGGCCGCACCAGCAGCATGATCATCAACAGGCCGAATACCAGCGCGTTGCCGAGCGAAGCGGTCAGAAACACGCTGCCGGCCGCTTCGATCAACCCGACCAGCAACCCCGCGGCCAGCGCACCGGGCAGGCTGCCCAACCCGCCGATGATCGCGATGACGAACGCCTTCAACATGAAATCGTGGCCGACGAATGGGTTGACCAGGTAGAACGGCACGAGAATGGTGCCGGCCACGGCGGCCGTGGCGGTGGCCAGCGCAAACGCGCGCAGAAAGACGCGCTGGATCGGCACGCCGACCAGCATGGCGCCGATCCGATTATCCGCCGCCGCGCGGATTTCCGTGCCGAAGCGCGTGTATTTGAGCCCGACCCATATGCCGCCGATGGCGATGAGGCTGACCGCAGCGGCAACCAGCCGCGTCCATGGCAGTGCCACGCCGCCCAGGATTAAAGACTGCCCGCTCAACGACGTGTTCACGCTGCGCAGATCGCCGCCGAAGATCAGGTTCATGGCGTTCTCGATCACCAGCAGCAGGCCGAGCGTGGTCAGCATGTGCGCCGCGTGCGACGCATCCATGATCGGCACGATGACGACCCGATGCAGCAATGCGCCGAGCCCGATGAATGCCGGGAACACGAGAACGGCCGATACATACGGATCGAGGCCGACGTAGCGATGCAGCGCGTAGCTCGCGAACATCGCCGCCATGACCAGATGGCCGTGGCCGAAATTGACGATACGCATGACGCCGAAAACGACGGTGAACCCGATGGCGATCAGCGCATAGGCCGATCCCATCAACAAGCCGCTGGTCAGGGCCTGGAAAAGCGTTTCGGACGATATCATTTAGCAGACTCGCCATCGAAAAAATAACGCTAGCATCTAAATAGATAGATATCAATCGAATCGGCGATTGGCGCGCACGCGCGTCGCGTGCTAGAAAGTTAATGCTGCAACCGGATCGAGACGGGGTGTCAACGTGAAGGCAAATGCGCCGGCGAGAGCACGTAAGAACGCGCCCAGCGTCGATGACGCGCCATCGGCTTCGGCCGCAGCGCTGATGGAAAAAATCGGCCAACTCGAACGCGCCGGGTGGCCGTTTCGCGACAAGGCCGAGCGCTATACGGGCGAATGGAACGTCGGCTTCCTGGTGCGCGACATGCACCGCTCGTTCCGTCTGGATCTGCGCGATCGCATCGCGAAATACGGCGTGCTGATCAGCATGTGGTCGTATCTGTGGGCGCTGTACCATGAAGACGGCTTGAGCCAGGGTGAGTTGGCGCGCCGCGTCAAATTGATGGGGCCGTCGGTGGTCGCCGCCATCAACGTCATGGAACGGCATAAGCTGGTCAAGCGCGTGCGCAGCAAGCAGGATCGTCGCGTCGTGCATATTTTCCTGACGCCGAAGGCGCGCGCGTTGCGCGGCGCGATGATGCGCGAGGTCACCAACACCATGGATCGCGCGCTGGCTTACATGAGCAATGCCGATATCGAGCAATTGTGCAAATTGCTCGATCGCGTGCGGCTCGGCTTGAATTCGAACTGATCGCCGCAGGACCGGAGCATCGCCATGGCGCCCAGCGTAGCGGGCAAAGGTGCCATCGTCACCGGCGCGGGGCAGGGCATCGGCCGGGCCACCGCCTGCGCGCTCGCCGATGCCGGCATGATCGTCGGTTGCCTGGATTATAACGCAGCCGCCGCGCGCGAGACGGTGGCGCTGATCGCCAAATCCGGCGGCCATGCGGATGAGCTGATCGCCGACGTGACGGACCGGCTGGCGGTCAAGGCGGCGCTTGACGGTTTCGGCGCGGCGCACGGTATCTCGGTGCTCGTCAACAACGCCATGTGGATCGCGTTCGGTCCGGTCGAATCCATGAAAGAGGCCGATGTCGATCGCATGCTGGCGACCGGCATCAAGGGCGGTTTGTGGTGCCTGCAGGCCGCCCATCCGTTCCTGCTGAAACATGCAAATTCGAGTGCCGCGATCGTCAACGTTGCGTCGGCCGCGGCGTTCCAGGGCACGTTGGGGTTTTCGGTCTACGCCGCGGTCAAAGGCGCGCTGGTCGCGCTGACGCGCCAGAACGCCGTCGAGTTGGGCAAACAGGGTATTCGGGTCAACGCGGTGGCGCCGGGGCCGGTGCCGACCGAGGGTGCCGTGGCGCAAATGGCCGATCCCGAGGATTGGCGCCGGCGCTCGGCGCAGCGCACACCGCTCGGCCGCATCGGCACGGCGGAGGAAATTGCCTCGGCGATCGCATTTCTGGCGTCGCCCGCCGCCGGTTGGATCAACGGCCAGATCGTCGTGGTCGACGGCGGGCGCTTGATATCGGCGTTCTAACGGCGGTCAGGCGATCGGCGTCCGCCGCAACGTGCGCCGCGCCTTGGCGTCGAAATCGGCACGCGCATGCTGCAGCATCCGGTTGTCCCACATCAGCAGATCGCCCGGACGCCAGCGGTGCGTATAGGTGAGTTCATCCGTGCTGTCGGCGAACGCTGTCATCGCTTCTATCAGCGCGCGGCCCTCCGCCATGGCGATACCTTCGAAATCGACCGCGCTGCTCGGGCACAGCCACAGGGTGCGGCGTCCGCTATCCGGGTTGAGCCAGATCAGCGGCTGCCAGGCGCGCGGCGAATCGGGCGGTGCCTTGGCCGGATCCTGCCACGCGGTGTAATCGCCGGAATAATTGTACAGATGCAGCACCTTTACGCCTTCGGCTTTGGCGCGCAATTCGCCCGGCAGTCGTTCGAACACGGTGGCCGCGTCGCGGAACCGCGTGGCGCTGCCCGAAGCCGGAATCTCCACGCCATACAGGATGATCGCCTTCAACGGGCTGGCGTAAAACAAATGATCGTGATGGAATTCGATCTCGCCGGTGCCGAGAATGCCGTCTTCGCGCGCGTTCGAGACGTATTGCGTGAGCGGCGCATCCTTGGCGACCGTCGATTTGCCGCGAATCTCGACCTTGCCGAACAGTTCGGCGAAGCGCAGCTGGTCCTCGGCCGGCAGGTCCGGCTGATGGATCGTCAGCAGCCGATATTTGCGGAACGCCGCGCGCAGCTCTTCGATTCGCGCGGGCGAGAACGGCTCGCGCAGATCCAGACCGTGGATGCGCGCGCCGACATAAGGGGACAGAGTTTCGAATTCCATGTCCGTTGCTCCGGTTTGATGCGTCGGCCACGGCGCCCGCGCCCGGCGTTTTTTTTACCGTTCGCTCGAGGCACGTTGTCAATCGATAGATATCTATCTAAATTCTAGCCGCGGAGTCGGGCGTCTGTCAATTCCGGGCCCGCGCCTAAGTTGGAGACGCACATGCGGGAAAGTTTGCAAGGCCAGGTCGCCGTGGTCACCGGCGCCGCCGAGGGCATCGGGGCGGCGATTGCCCGCGCACTGGTCGCCGCCGGCGCCGATCTTGCGGCGATCGACGTAAAGCCGATCGATTGCCGCGTTCGCTATTCTCAGGCCACGCCGCAGCAGAAGATTCGCGCGTGGCAGTGCGATGCGACATCGTCGCCCGCGGTTGCTGCCGCCTGCGCCGAGATCGAGGCATCGCTCGGTCCGGTCAGCATTCTCGTCAACAATGTCGGCGGCAGCGGGCCGGTCTCGATCGAACAGATCGAGGACATGACGGACGAGGCGTGGAACCATGTGCTTTCGCTGAGCCTGACCAGCATCATGCGCTTCAGCCGTGCGTTCGTGCGCGGCATGAAGGGCCGAAAATACGGCCGCATCGTCAACGTGTCGTCGACATTGAAAAGCGGTTTTTTCGGCCCGGTCGGCACGCTCGGCGCGCGGCTGCCGTATGTCGCCGCCAAGAGCGCCATCGACGGGTTGACGCGCCAATTGGCCAAGGATCTCGGGCCGTTCGGCATCACGGTAAACGCGCTGGCGCCGGGGCTCACGTTTCCGGGCGAAGAGTCGCGCATCGCCAAGCGTTATCGCGCGCTGTCGCCCGAGGCGCAGAAAAGCCTGACCGGCCACATCCCGGCCGGCCGCGCCGCGAGCGGCGAGGACATGGCGAACATGGCGCTGTTCCTCGCTTCGCCCGCCAGCGGGTATGTCAGCGGCCAAATCATCGCGGTGGATGGCGGCGCGTGACGCGCGCGTCGCGTGCCGAATCCGCGTGGCGCAAATAAGCGGCGCGCATAGCCCCGTAGCTTGACACTGTCTCGGCGGCGCACCTATGCTTTTGGTAGATATCTATCAAATGGGCTTGATGTTGCAGCGCGCGCCGGTCCGCTTGACGACTTGGCGTTCGCAGGAACGATTGTCGCCCGCCACCGTTCGAGCCCGCCACCGTTCGAAGGAGTCACCGCATTCCATGTCGAAATTCAAGTACCCGCGCGAGTGGAGCTGGCCGAACGGGCAGAAGATCGCATTCACGATCGGCATGCCGTACGAGGCATTCGAGGAACGCTCGCAGTACAGCCATTTCAACGAGCCGGGCAAGAAGGATCACTTCTCGCTTTCGTTCGGCGACTACGCGTTCAAGTCGGGCGTCTGGCGTTTGCTCGACGTGCTCGACAAGTACGGGCTCAAGGCCAGCTTGTCGACCAACGGTCTGGCGGCGGAAACGCATCCGGAGGCGCTGCGCCTGGCGGCCAAGGAAGGCCATGAACTGGTCGGCCACGGCTGGGCCAACGACGTCTATATGACCCACGGCGATCCGGTACGCGAGAAGGCGGAGATCCGGCGCGTCACCAAGGCGCTGACCGAGGTTGCCGCCGGCGTGCGGCCCGTGGGCTGGACCAGCCCGGGTGCGACCGGCTCGGAACACACGCTGCGCATTCTCAAGGAAGAGGGCTATCTATGGCATGGCGACGACGCCAGCGACGATCTGCCGTTCATGCGCTCGACCACGGCGGGGCCGATGGTCGTCCTCCCGCGCGTCAACAATTTCCACAACGATCTGGTGGTCTGGATCTTCCCGCGCAATTCGCCCGAAGTGTTCTGGGACGGCTTCAAGGACACGTTCGATCAATTGTACCAGGAGGGCGAGGCGGGCAGCCCGAAATGGATCGAGATCACGCTGCATTCGCATTTTGCCGGCCGGCCGACCTTCACGCCGACCCTCAAGAAGTGCCTGGATTACGCCAAGCGGCACGACGGTGTATGGTTCGCGCGCAAGCAGGATCTCGCCGAATGGGCGATGAAGCGCGAAGGCGCCAGGAAATAAACGCGGTAATCTGACAGCTCTAACCGAACCGGAGTCCCGAGCCATGGTCGTCACCGAAGCCGTCAAGGAAATCGCCGTTGCAGGCATGCCCGAACCGCGAACGATCGATGTCGATGGCATCAAGACGCGCTATTACGAAAAAGGCGCGGGCGAGCCGATCGTTTTCATTTACGGCGGCAATTTCGGCACCGCCGACTCGGCGTCCAGCGCCTACACCTGGAGCGAGCAGCTCAAGGGTCTCGCCGATCGTTTCCGCGTCATCGCGTTCGACAAGATCGGCCAGGGCCACACCGACAATCCGCTCAACGACGACTACACCATGGCCGCCGTGGTCAGGCATGCCGCGGGCTTCATCAAGGCGATGAAACTGCCGCCGGTGCACTTGGCCGGCCATTCGCGCGGCGGCTACGCGGCGACGCGGTTGACGCTCGAGTATCAGCATCTCGTGCGCTCGCTGACCATCGTCAACAGCGGCACGCTGAGCACCGCGGTCGGCACCAACGACGTGGTGCTTGGCTGGGCGCCGTATCCCGCGTACAGCCGCGAATGCGCGCGCTGGATCTACGAGAATTACTGCTTCCGCCGCGCCGCCGTGACCGACGAGTGGATCGATTCGGTCGTGCAGACGCTGTCGTTGCCGAAATACCGGATCAGCGTCGACAAGATGGAAAAAGAGAATCTCAAGAACAAGATGTTCTACCCGATGCTGGCCGCGCAAAAGCAAGAGACCGTGCGCTGGCTGACCGAAGGCCGCCTGCAGCGGCCGACGCAGGTGGTCTGGGGCTTCAACGACCGCACCGCGTCGGTCGAGGGCGGGTTCGAGATGTATCAGATGATCGGCGCGCACGAACGGCGCACGATCATGAATGTCATCAACGAATCCGGCCACTTCCCGTTCCGCGAACATCCAGACACGTTCAACGGCCTGTTCGGCCGCTTTGTCCAAGCTCACTCGGTTTGATCGGATCCCGCCATGAACCTGACCGCACAAGACATTCAGACTTCGGCTGGCCCGGCGCACGTCATTCGGGGCGGCACCGGTGAACCGGCCGTCTTTCTGCACGGCGGCACGCCGGGCGTGTCGCCTTACGCCGCGGGCGCCCATCTGTGGGCGAGGGCACTGCCGCTGTTCGCGCGCGACCGCACGGTGATCGCACCCGACTTGCCCGGCAGTGGGAAAACCAAGCTGACCGGCGATGCGGATTACGGCATCGAAGGCATCGCGCGGCATACGATGGCGATCATCGAAAGCCTCAAGCTCGGGCCGGTGCACCTGGTTGGCCACGACACCGGCGGGCTGGCGGCGATCTGGCTGGCGTTCGAAGCGCCGCATCTGGTGCGCTCGCTGGTGGTCACCGCGTGCATGCAGGCGGCCCCGACCGGCGACGGGTTCCCGAATTACACGCTGGCCTATGTGCCGAATCCGAAATGGAGCCGGGCCTCGCAGGCCTGGGTGCTGGAACGGATTTCGTTCACGCACCATCAGATCGACGCGCCGCTGCTGAACGCTTGCGTCGCCGCAGCCGAAGGCGACGCGCACAAGGGCGCAGTCAAACTGGCGGCCGACGGCGGTAACGAGCGCCTGTTCGCGCCGAGCGTCGCGCGCGGCAAAGGTCGGTTGTATGCCGCGTGCCGCGACAAGGGCGTGCCGGTGCCGATCCAGTTGATCTGGGGCAGCCACGATCCGATCACCAACGTCAATCAGGGCATGACGCTGTTCAAGATCGTGGCGCCGACACAGTCGGTTTCGCACTTCCATGTCATCAACCGTGCCGGCAACCTGCCGTTCCATGAGGAACCGGGCGCGTTCCATCATCTGGCCGCGGGTTTCATGGACGGCGCGCCGCGCGAGGCGGCACGACTGAAAGCCGGCTGATTGCATGGCGACGCCGACGCGATCGCTTCTGCTGGTCGGCAGCGTGAATTTGCCGGACGCCGAAACGGTATTCTGCGCGGCAAGCAAGCTGAGCCCTCGCCTGCGCCGCATTCCCGACGGCGAAACCGGCGAGCGCGCGACCTGGACGATCTGGGTCCGCAAGGTTTTCGACGCCAGCGGCGCGTTCGAACCCGATCCCGAAGAGCAGGCCGCCGGCGGCCGCAAGATCGCGGCGGCCGAAGCCGATCGGCGTTGGGCCGGGGAGGCGCAGCTGAAGAAAGGCGCGCCGCCGCCGCCGCGCCTGCAGATGCGCGCAGGCGTCGATCCGAACGGCATCAAGCTCGGCAGGATCGGCTACGCGGAAGCGGCGCTTCAATCGTACGGCACATTTGTTCGCTTGCGCGCCGAAGGCACGATCCCGAAGGGCGTGCGATTCCAGGTGGCACTGCCGACCACGGCGGCGATTCTGAACGCGCATATCGTCTATCGCCAGCATGCCGTGATCGAGCCGATCTACCGGCGCCGGCTGCTCGCGGAACTCGCGGAAATATTCACGGCGATTCCGGCGGACGATCTGGCCGTGCAATGGGACGTCTCGACCGAGATGGCACAGATCGAGGGCGTGCGATTCGCGCATTTCCGGCCGGTGCTGGACGGTATCGCCGAGCGCCTGGCCATGCACTGCAACGCGGTGCCGAGGGGCGTCGAACTGGGCGTGCATCTTTGCTACGGCAATTTCGGCAATCGCCATTGGATGGAGCCGAACGATACCGGCAACATGGTTCGCGTCGCCAATGCGCTGGCGCCGAAGCTCGCGCGCCAGCTCGATTGGCTGCACATGCCGGTGCCGATCGAGCGCCACGACGACGCGTATTTCGCGCCGCTGGCCGAGCTGAAACTGCCTGCGGGAACTGAATTGTACCTAGGCCTGGTGCATCACAAGGACGGCGTCGCCGGCACGCGGGCCCGCATCGCCACGGCCCAGAAATACGCGCCTTCGTTCGGCATCGGCACCGAATGCGGCCTCGGCCGCGTGCCGCCCGAATGGGTCGGCGACCTGCTGGATATTCACGCGGCGATTTAGTCCTGTGCGGACTTTGACAATTGTCACCCCGGCCGAAGCGGAGCGGAGAGCCGGGGTCCAGAGTCGTTGTGCATTTGCCGCCGCTGGACCCCGGATCTGCGCGCCAAGGGGCGCTTGTCCGGGGTGACAATCTGAGTTCGTGTTAGCCGCCGTTGTGCTTCAGCGCATGCTCGCAGATGTCGCGGCGGCGCGCGAACCACACCCCTTCGAACTGCTTGGCATACTGAATCGCGCGCTCGAACGCACCGATCAGCGTCGGCCGTCCGCCCATGTCGGTATGCAGCAACAGATCGACCCAGCCCGGCCGGCCGCGCCTTCCTTCCTGATACTGGAAGTCGAAGGTTTCCTTGAAGCCCTCGAGATAGGCGCTCGGCGGGTTCTGCGGCTTGTTCCAGACGATCAGATCGTTGGTCGGAAAATTCACGCGCGGCAGGATCACCAGCGGCTTGTTCTTGACCTTGATGACGAACGGCGTGTCCTGCGAGGCGTCGTCGCCGTTCCACATGAAGCCTTCGTCGACCATCACCTCGAAAGTTTTCGCGGTGCCGACGCTGCCGGGGCTGACCCAGCCGACCGGCTTCTCGCCGTAGCTGGCTTCGATCGCTTTGATCGTGTTGCGAATGCTTTTCAGTTCGCCGTCGAAATCATCGTCGCTCGGATAGATATCGTTCGCCCAGCCGTGACCGGCCGCTTCGTGGCCGCCGTCGCGCATCGCCTTCATGGCGGTCGGATAACGCTCGGCGGCCAGACCGCCGACATCGAACGTGGCTTTGACGCCGTTGCGCGCGAGCACGTCGAGAATGCGCCAGACGCCGACCTTCGGCCCATACTCCGCATACGACAGCGAGAAGTGATTCTTCTGTCCCGGCTTGGTGACCGTGTGGCCGTAATGGCCGGAATACATGAACGCTTCGAACGCGATGGTCACGCACACGCAAATGCGCGCGTCGTTCGGCCAGTGCATGGCGGCAGGCGGTCCCGCATAATCGGTCATGTCGCTTCTCCCTTAATGGCCGGGCAGTGTAGCGTTAACGAAAACGCGGCGCACGCGCCACGGCCGTATCCGCGCTTGACTAATTTGATAGATAACTATGGAATTGCAACATCGAACTGAAAGCGGAGCAGGGGTTTCCGTTTGCGGCATGCGTGGCGTAGGGAACCGCGCGGCCAAGGTTCGGGCTTTGTTTTCCGCCGCGAATTCGCGACGACTTTGGGGCCGATGGCGTACCTATTGCGCGGCAAGAAAATCTTTCATGCGTGAGGTGGCGGGATGACATCGCCAAACCTTCTCCACAACCCGATGGCTATGCCGGGTACGTTCAAGCTCGGTCTGTTCGGCTATCTGCACGACGGCGGAAACGCGATCACCAAGGCGCCGGAACGCTGGCGCGCGAAGTGGGACGACATCGTCGCCATGGCGCAGCAGGCCGACAAGGCCGGCCTCGATTTCATCATGCCGATCGCGCGCTGGAAGGGTATTCCGGGCGACATCAACAATCGCCTGCATTCGTTCGAAACATTGACCCATGCCGCGGCGCTCGCCGGGCAAACCAGCCGCGTCGCGATCTTCGCGACCGTGCACACGCCGATCATTCATCCGATCGTCGCCGCCAAATCGATAATTACGATCGATCACGCCAGCCACGGGCGAGCCGGATTGAATATCGTCTGCGGCTGGAACCAGGACGATTTCGATATGTTCGGGTTCCGCCAATTGCCGCACGACGAGCGCTACGTCCAGGGCACCGAATGGTATGAGATCTGGTCGCGACTGGTGCGCGGCGCACCCGAGCCGTTCGATTATGACGGCAAGCATTATCCGGGGCTCAAAGCGATCAGCGGCATGCCGGGTGCCGTGCAGCAGCCGCAGCCAATTGTACTTTCGGCCGCCTATTCGTCGGCCGGCCGCGACTACGCCATCAAATTCGCGGATTATTTGCTGACCGTCATGGTCACGCGCGAGAAGACCGGCAAGGAGCTGAACGAGATTCGCGCGCGCGCGGTCGAGCTGGGCCGCAAGCGGCCGCTCGGCGCCGTCGGCGTGGCTTATGTCGTGTGCCGCAAGACGCGCGCCGAAGCCGAGGAGTTCCATCGCTATTATGCCGAGGAAATGGCCGACCAGAAGGGCGTCGACTTCTACATCTCGCAGCGAGCGCCGAATGCCGCGATGCCCGAACAGATGTATCGCGAGCTGCGCATCCGCTTCGCCGGCGGCAATACCGGCTTTCCGCTGATCGGTTCGCCGGACGACGTGGCGCGCGGGCTCATGGAAATGCGCGACACCGGCTTCGACGGTGCCGCGCTGAGCTTCTTGCATTTCCTCGACGATCTGCCGATGTTCGTGAACGAAGTCGTGCCCCGCCTGCAATCCGTGCGAACGCCCAAGAACGTCCGCGCCGAACAATTCGCCCGCGCCTGATGAAATCCCCGAGCCGAGATCAAGGAGAATGAAAATGAAAACCACACGTAGAGCCGTATTGCTTGCCGCCGCCTCGTTTGCCGTCGCATTGTCCCCGCTTGCCGCGCAGGCGCAGGACACCACGCCGATCAAGGTCGGCTTCATCGACCCGTTAACCGGACCGGCCGCTCGCATCGGCAAGGAGAATCTCGACGGCGTGAACTACGCGCTCGACGAGGTTGGCGGCAAGATCGGCAGTCGGCCGATCCAGCTGATCATGGCCGACGACCAGAACAGCCCGAACGTGGGTCTCACGGAAACGCGCCGTCTGGTCGAAAGCGAAAAAGTCGTGGCGGTCATCGGCACGCTGAACAGCGCCGTGGCGCTGGCCATTCACCCCTACACCACGCGCGCGCAGATGCCGTACATCACCGGCGGCATCGCGGCGGATCTCACGGGCGCCAAGAAATCGCCGTTCACGTTCCGCGCCAGCGCAGCGGCGGGACAGATGGAAGTCTCGCTGGCGACGTTCCTGGTGCGCCGCAACTGGAAGTCCGGCCTGCTGATGGGCTCGGACTACGCCGCCGGCCGCGACGCGGTCGCCGCGGTCGGCACCAACCTGAAGGCGCTCGGCGGCACGGTTGTCGAAGAAGTGTTCCCGCGCCAGGGCGAAACGGACTACGCGCCGTTCTTCTCGCGCATCGCCGACAAGAAAGCCGATTTCGTCTACGGCTACTTCTTCGGCGGCGATACGTTGCGCTACGTGCGCAGCTACAAGAGCGCCGGCCTCAAGCACCCGCTGGTGATCACGCCGTCGGCGCTGTCGGCGGCGAGCGTTGCGCAGGCATTGGCGGAGAACGTCAACGGTCTCTACTCGCTCGAATTGTGGATCTGGACGCTCCAGGATCCGGTAACCAAGGCGTTCGTCGAAGGCTTCAAGAAGAAGTACGGCGGGGTGCCGCAGACGCTGGCCTATGACGGCTATATCAAGGGCCGCGTCCTGATCGAGGCGCTGAAATCCTTGAACGGCAAGGTGGAGAGCGGCGCGGCGCTCGCAGCGGCGATGAAGAAAGTCAAATTCGCGGCGCCCGGCGGCGAATTCCAGTTCGACGCCAATAACAACCCGATCATCAACACTTATTTCGTCGAATGGGCGTGGGCCAACAATGAAGCCGTGCCGAAAGTGCTGGCGACGATTCCCGGCGTGAAGCAGGGCGACACGCCGAAACCTTAAACGACTTCGAAAGTTCGCCCGAGTCATGACGCAACGACGCTGTGCCATCGTCACCGGAGCGGCCCAAGGCTTGGGCCGTGCCATCGCCGAACGCCTGTTGGCCGTTGGTATCAGTGTCGTCGGCGTCGACGTTCAGGCGGACAAGATCAACGCCTTACCGGCTAAGCTCGGTCCGGCGGCGGCGCGATTTCGCGCCGTCGCCGCCGAGTTGTCGACCGAGGCGGGGGCGGCCGCACCGGTCGAAGCGGCGCTCGCCGCGTTCGGACGGCTCGATATCCTGGTCAACTGCGCGGGCGGCAGCGGACATACGGCCGTGCGCTACATCGACGATCTGCCGCCGTCCTTGTGGGATAGCGTGATCGGTTCGAACCTGGATGCTACCTATCTATGTTGCCGTGCCGCGATGCCGGCTTTGCGCAAGGCCGAGCATGGGCGCATCGTCAATTTTTCCTCGAGTCTTGCGACCGGCAGCACCATGTGGCCGTCGACGGTCGGCGCGCGGCTCGCATATTGTGCGGCGAAGGGCGGCATCGAGGCGTTCTCGAAGCAAATGGCGCTCGATCTGGCGCCGGCGGGGATAACGGTCAACGTGATTGTGCCCGGATTCATTCTGACCGAGTCGGGTGCGCGCGTGCGCGAGCGCTTCAACATGCTGGCCGAAGACGACCGAACGCGTTTGTTGGGCGGGCGCGCGCCGGAGCAGATCGCGACGCCCGATGACATCGCGGAGGCTGCCGCGTACCTTGTGTCCGAGCGGGCATCTCACGTCAACGGCGCGTTCCTGCATGTCGGCACCTGAGCGCGCCGCTATCGAGCGAACATGAATTTCTGGCTGCTGCAAATCCTCAACGCGGTTTCGCTGGGCGCGCTGCTGTTCCTGGTGGCATCGGGCCTGTCGATGATTTTCGGGTTGATGCGCATCGTCAACGTGGCGCACGGCACTTTCTATATGCTGGGCGCCTATGCGGCGTTCGAATTCCTCAAACGCATCGGCGACCAAGTGATCGCTTTGGTCGCCGCCGTCATCGTCATGGGTCTGCTCGGCGCCGTCCTCCAGCGCGGCCTGATCGATCGCGTCAAGGGCGACAATCTACGCCAGATTCTCATGACCTTCGGCCTGCTGCTGATCTTCAGCGATTTTGCGCTGCTGTTCTGGCAGGGCACGCCGGTGCTGTTGCCGACGCCGCGCTGGCTCGAGGGCGCCATACCCTTCGGCAACATGAACTTTCCGTACTATAGGGCGTTCGTCATCGTCGTCGGCTTTGCATTGGCGCTCGGACTCGATCTCATGCAGCAGCGCACGCGATTGGGCTCGATGATCCGCGCGGGCGCCGACGATCTCGAGATGCTGAGCTGCATGGGCGTCGACGTGCGCCGCCTGTTCACCCTGGTGTTCGCGCTCGGCACCGCGCTCGCCGGCCTGGGCGGCGCACTCGGCGGCGTGTTCCTCGGCGTCTATCCCGGTATCGACCTGGAGTTGGGCATTCTCGCCTTCGTGGTCGTCATCGTCGGCGGCCTGGGCAGCGTGCGCGGCACATTCGCCGCCAGCCTGCTGGTCGGCCTGATCGACAATTTGACCAAGGCGTTCCTGCCCGAAGTCTCGATGTTCGCGATCTTCCTGCTGATGGTCGTGGTGATCGCCTGGAAGCCCTCGGGCCTGTTCGGCCGGAAGTCGATCGCATGATCAAAGCCTGGATCGGTGTCGGGTTGGTGCTGGTCGCCTGCATCGTGGCGGCGTTGGGCGGCGTGCTGCCGAGCTATTACGTCGGCCTGATCACCGAAGCCCTGATCATTGCGCTTTTCGTCATGAGCCTCGATTTGCTGGCTGGCTTTACCGGCTTGGAGTCGCTCGGTCACGCGGCGTTCTTCGGCATCGGCGCCTATGTCAGCGCATTGCTGTCGCTGAACGGCGTCGACAATATGTTCGTTTTGATCGGCGCCGCCATGCTGGTCGCGACGATTACCGGGGCCGCGTTCGGTGCCGTCGCGTTGCGCGCGATCGGGCCGTATTTCCTGATTATCACGATGGCGCTGGGCTATCTGCCATGGGCGCTGGCGATCCGATGGCGCGGACTTACCGGCGGCGACGACGGATTGCCCGGCATCATGCGGCCGACGCTCGGCTTCGGCATTTCGGTCGACAGCGTCACCAATTTTTTCATTTTCGTCGTCGCGGTCTTCGCCGTCTGCGCCGTCGTACTGGCGATCGTCGGGCGTTCGGCGTTCGGGCGCACGCTGAAAGGCATCAAGGACAACCCCAGCCGGATGGATGCGCTCGGCTATCGCATCTGGCTGCATAAATATGTGTGCTTCATCATCGCCTCGGCGTTCGCCGGCATCGCCGGCGCGCTGTTCGGCTTTTACAACGGCTTCGTCAGCCCGATGGATCTCAGCGTCTATCGTTCGGCCGAGGCGCTGGTCGCGGTGATCCTGGGCGGCGCCGGAACGCTGATCGGGCCGGCGATCGGCGCGGTCGCGATCCTGGTGCTGCGCTTTACGGTATCGGCGTGGACCGAGTATTGGGGCTTCGTGCTCGGGGCCATCTACATTTTGGTCGTGCTGTTTGCGCCCCAAGGCGTTTTCGCGGCGTTCGGTCGGGCCGCCAATAAGCCAAAGGTGACGAAATGACCGCCGCGACCGAAACCGCCGCGATCAACACGGAGGCGATCTCGATCTCGTTCGGCGGCGTACATGCGGTGCGCACGGTGTCCATGTCGGTGCCGCCGGGCCAACGCCGGGTCATCATCGGACCGAACGGCGCCGGCAAGACGACGTTCTTCAATTTGATCGGCGGCCAGTTGCGCCCGACCGAAGGCGGCGTCGCGATGTTCGGCACCGACATCACCGGCATGCCGCCGTGGCGGCGCGCGCGCCAGGGTCTCTCGCGTACGTTCCAGATCTCGCGCCTGTTCCGCAGCCTGTCCGTGTGGGACAACGCGATGCTTGCCGCCGCCGGCGTGCGCGGGTTGGAGGCGAGCTCGTTCCGCCGCGACGATGCCGATCGCGAGACCGTCGCGCGCATGATCGAGTTGCTGGATTTCTGGGGCCTGGCCGATTCCCGGCACGAAGCGGTGCAGCACATCGCGCACGGCCATCAACGGCTGCTGGAAATTGCGCTCGCTTTCGCGGGGCGTCCGAAAGTCGTCATGCTCGACGAACCGACGGCGGGCCTGTCGGGCGGCGATCGCGAAACCGTCACCAAGCGGCTGGCCGGTCTGCCGCGCGATGTGACCATTCTTCTTGTCGATCACGACATGGACGTCGTGTTCAGCCTGGCCGACCGCATCACCGTGCTCAACTACGGCGAAGTCATCGCCGACGACGTGCCGGATGTTATTCGCCGCGATCCGCGCGTGCACGACATCTATTTCGGCAAGGAATAGCGCGATGCTCGAAGTGGTCGACGCGCATGTCTATTACGACACGAACTACATTCTGCAAGGCGTCAGCTTGCGCGTCGCCGCCGGGCAGACGGTCGCCGTGCTCGGTCGCAACGGCGTCGGCAAGACGACGCTGATCCGCAGCATCGTCGGCGTCAATCCGCCGCGTGATGGCAAGATATTGTTCCAGGGCCGCGACATCGCGGGTCTGCCTTCTTACAAGATCACGTCGATGGGCATCGCCCTGGTGCCGCAGGGACGGCGCATCTTTCCGTCGCTCAGCGTCGGCGAAAATCTCGCGCTCGGATTGCGCGCCGCCGACGCGTCGCGCCCGGCCTGGACGCTCTCGCGCATCTACGACCTGTTCCCGATCCTCAAGGAGCGGCAGAACCAGCCGGGCACCACGCTGAGCGGCGGCGAGCAGCAAATGCTGGCCTGCGCCCGTGCGCTGGTGTCCAATCCGGAATTGCTGCTGATGGACGAGCCGACCGAAGGCTTGGCGCCGCAGAAAGTCCACGAACTCGGCGCCACGATCGAACAGATGCGGCAAAGCGGCCTGGCCATCCTGCTGGTCGAGCAGAAGCTGACCTTTGCCGTGCGCCACGCCGATTATGTTTATGTGCTTAACAAGGGCGCGATCGGTTTCGAAGGCCCGGCGGCGACACTCATGGAAGATCGCGACGCGCAGGAACGCCTGCTCGGCGTGGCGCCGTCGTGACTCGCGTCGGCGTTACGACAGCCGCGCCTCGATATCGCGCGCGGCCTTGCGCAAACGCTCCAGAAACACCGGCTTCTTGCGATCGATCATCTGCGGCGTGAGCCCGGCCATGCTCGCGGCACCGACCAACGCGCCGCGCCGGTCGTAGACCGGTACGGCCAGCGCCGCCAAGCCCACGGCCACGTCGTCGACGGCGAATTCATAGCCCTGCTTGCGAATCAGGCGCAGCCGCTTCGACAGCGCTTCCTTGTCCATGATGCTTTTCGGGGTCAGCGCCACAAGATCTTGGCTCAGGACCGAATTGATCTCGGCCTCGTCCTGCAGCGCCAGCAACAGTTTCGGCGCGCCGCCGCAGTTGAAGGGCAAAATGCCGCCGATGCTCCACCAACGCACTTCCATGCCGCGCATGTCGTGGAATCGCTCGATACAGAGCGCGGCGTGATCGCGGTAGACGGATAGGAACGTGGTCACGCGCAATTCGGTCGCCAGTTGGTCGAGCACCGGGGTCGCGGCGCGGCGCAGTTCGTCCTGGTCGGGTACGCTGGCCGCCAGCCGCCGGACCGCCGCGCCCAATCCGTAGGACTGGCCGCGCTCGTCCTGCACGACGAACCCGTCAGCCATCAAAGTCAGCAACAGGCGCCGCGCCGTTGCCTTGTCCAGCCGGCTGCGCTCGGCCACCTGGCGCAATTCCTGCCATGGCTCGGCTTCGAACGATTGCAGTATCGCGAGGGCACGACTGACCGCTCGCACCGGGCGTGGCGCGGGATTATCCGCGGAATTGCGGCGGTTCTGCATCTCGGGCACCCGGCCGATTCATGTTAGTCTGCGCGTTCGGCGCAAGTTAACATGTCATTTCATCTGTTGAAATGGTTTTTGAGCATTGACACGGTCCGCGCCGCGTTCGAAAAATGGCCGATCCGAACAGAGCCTGTGCAACGGGCCGTCTCGAACTGGGGAGTGGAATGGCCGGCCTGCGGCTTGGCAAATATACGGTCACGCGTATCGAAGAAATGCTCACCCCGGGCTTTCTGCCGGGATTCCTGTTTCCGGATTTCGACGCCGCGATCTTCGAACAGCACGCGCAGTTGCGCGGGCCGCGCTTCTGGCACGATGCCAGCGGCAAGGTCATGTCGAGCATGCACTCCTGGCTGATCCGAGACGACAAGCACGTGATCCTGATCGATACCGGTTGCGGCAACTTCAAGAACCGGGCCTTGCCGCTGTTTCAGCGTTTCCATCAGCTCGATTTGCCGTATCTCGCGCGCCTCGCCGAGGCCGGCGTTGCGCCGGAAGACGTGACGCTGGTCATCAACACGCATCTGCATATCGATCATGTCGGCTGGAATACCGTGCTCAAGCACGGCAAATGGGTGCCGACGTTCCCGAACGCGCGCTACGTGTTCGGGCGGCGAGAGTTCGCCCATTGGCGCTCGCCCATGGGCGGCATCGCGACGTTCCCGGAAAACGCCGCCGTGATCGAAGACAGCGTCATGCCATGCGTCGAAGCGGGGCAGGTGGAGTTCGTCGACGACGAGGCGCGGCTCATGCCGGGGATCGATGTCGAATGGGCGCCAGGTCACACCGAGGGCCAGTTCATGATCAAGCTGACCTCGGGCAAGTTTGCCGCCGTCTTTCCGGGCGACAGTCTGCACCAGCCGATGCAGGTCTATCGGCCGACCTGGAACAGCCGCTTCTGCGAGCAGCCGGATACCGCGCGCGCCACGCGCAAGCGCGTGCTCGATTACTGCGCCGACCGGAACGCGCTGCTGATGCCGGCGCATTTCGGCGCGCCGCATTGCGGCTACGTGCGCAGCGCCGGCGACGCCTATACGTTCCAGCCGGCCGACGATTTATAGCGATTCGAAAGGTACCAGCATGGGTTTCACGATCACGGAGAAGATTCTGGCGCGCGCCGCCGGTCTGGCATCCGTCAGGGCTGGCGACGAGGTCATGGCCAAGCCCGATTTCGTGCTGTCGTACGATTTCCCCGGCTATACCGATGTCGTCTTCAAGCAGATGAAAGAGGATTTCGGCATCACAAAGGTGCGCGAGCCGGAGCGCTTCGGTATCTTCATCGATCACATGGTGCCGGCCGGCACGCCGCAGGAAGAAGAGCTGCACATCGGCACGCGCAAATGGTGCGCGGAGAACAATGTCCCGCTGTTCGAACGCGTCGGCATCGGCCATCAGGTCTCGGCCGAAGTGGGCTATGCCACGCCCGGCGCATTCGTCGTCCACTTCGACGGCCATGTCAGCCAGCTCGGCACCTTCGGCACGCTGGCCATGGGCATCCGCCGCAACATCCTCGAAGCTTTCGTGCGCGATCAGGTTTCGCTGCGCGTGCCGCAGACGACGCGGGTCGATCTGACCGGCACGCTGAAAACCGGGGTCATGGCGCGCGACGTGTTCCACCACATCGTGCGCGTGCTCGGTCCGTCGGCATGCCGCTTCCAGGTGCTGGAGCTGGGCGGCTCCGGGCTCGATGCGCTGTCGACCGAGGGTTTGCAGACCATTACCGGCCTGGCCATGTTCACGGGCGCGATTACCGCCATCGTCAATCCGGACAAGAAGCGCCTCGACTATGCGCTGCCACGTGCGCGCAAGAAACTCGAGCCGGTCTACAGCGACGACGACGCGGTGTTCGCCGCGCGCCATACGATCGATCTGTCGAATCTGGAGCCGATCGTCGTCATTCCGCCGAGCCCCGCGAATACGCGCGATCTCAAGGACTATATCGGGCTCGACGTGCAGTCCGGCTATCTCGGCTCATGCGCGTCGGGCCGGCTCGAAGATCTGCGTGCTGCCGCGCAGGTGCTCAAGGGCCGCCAGGTCAAGCCGGGCTTCATGCTGCATGTGATCCCGACCAGCCAGCAGATCATGCTCGATGCCGCCAAGGAGGGGCTGATCGCCACGTTGGTCGAGGCGGGCGCCTTCGTCTCGTCCTCGTCGTGCGACTATTGCTATGGCCGCATCGCCACGATGACCGCCAACCAGCGCGCGGTTTCGACCGGCACGCTGAACGTCAAGGGCCGCATGGGCAGCCCCGATTCGGAAATCTACCTGTGCAATGCGGCGTCGGTCGCGGCGGCTTCGATCGAAGGCAAGATCGCCGATCCGCGGAAGTATCTCTGAGGCGCGCCATGGCAACCAAGCTTCCGAAAAACCTGCACGGCCGCATTGCCTTCGTGTTCGAGGAGGTCGATTTCGACGTCGACCAGATCATCGGCGTCAAGAACATCAAGATTCAGGACGTGGCCGAGCTCGCCAAAGTCGCGATGCAGGCCTACGACCCGGATTTCGCGAAGCACGTGAAGCCCGGCGACCTGCTGGTCGGCAACGTCAATTTCGGCTACGGCCACCCGCATTATCCGCCGCTGCGCGCGATGCGGCACCTGGGAGTGGCCGGCATCATCGCCGAATCATTTTCGCCCGGCTATTGGCGCGGCGAAATCAGCATGGGCTTTCCGCAAGTGCCGTGCCCGGGGATCCTGAAATTCGTAAAGCGCTGGGACGAGGTCGAAGTCGATTGGGCGGCCCAGATCGTGCGCAACCTTACGCGCGGCACGGAAACCAAGTTCGAACCGCTCGCCAAGGCCGATCTCGAGATGCTCGCGGCCGGCGGGCTCGTGCCTTATCTCAAGCAACAGGCGGCCTGACCGCCAAAGGAGTACCGACATGGCGACCAAACTCAATCTGCGCCACGCACTAAACAGCAAGAAAACCGTCTGGGCGGCGGGCGCGTTCGACGCGCTGAGCGCGCGGCTGATCGACGATGCCGGCTTCGATGCCCTGCTGACCTCGGGCTTCGGCATTTCGTCGTCGTTCCTCGGCCAGCCCGATGCCGAGCTTTACACCATGACGGAAAACCTGACCGTCGTGCGCAATGTGGTGAACGCGGTCAATATCCCGGTCATCGCCGACATCGATACCGCCTACGGCAACGCGCTGAACGTGATGCGCACGGTCCGCGAATTCGAAGCCGCCGGTTCCGCGGCCGTGATCATGGAAGACCAGGTGGCGCCGAAGCGCTGTCCGGCATCGTCCGATATGATCGACATCATCCCGATTGACGAAGCGGCCGGCAAAATCGACGCCGCGGTAAACGCGCGACGCAACAAGGATATGCTGATCATCGCGCGCACCGATGCGATCAACGAGGATGAGGCGTGTCGCAGGGCCAAGGCCTACGTGGAAGCCGGCGCGGACGTGATCCAGCCGATCTCCAAATGCTTCAAGAATATCGGCGGCCTGCGCAAGCTGCGCGCGGCCTGCGGCGTACCGCTGTCGTTGCAATTGCTCGGCTGGCTGGAACGCGATCTCAGCCCTGCCGAGATCGAGGAAGTCGCCGGCATCGCCACGTTCCCGCTGGTGCCGCTGATGAGCGCCACCATGGCGATGCGCGACAATCTCAAGGTGCTCGCCGCCAACAAATCGTCCAAGGGCCTGCCGCACGCGGTCATGGACCACAACGAATTCTCGGTCTTCATCGGCTTCCCGAAGATCGAGGAGCTGCAGAAGAAGTACCTGCGTTTCTTGCCGACCAAAGCGGCGGAATAGCCGTTTCCATAGATCCAACAGGAGGAGATTCACGTGAATAAACGTCGCATCATTTTGGCAGCCGCCGCAGCGGTGAGCCTGGCCGCGTTCGGCGGCACCGCCTGGGCGCAATCGAAGCCGCCCGTTCGCATCGCCGCGATCAATCCGTTGTCCGGCGCCGGCGCTTTCGACGGCCAGTTGGCCCTGGAAGGCATGCAGGCGATGGTCGCCATCATCAACGACAAGGGCGGCATTCTGGGCGGCCGCAAGATCGAGCTGGTCACCTACGACGACAAGGGCACGCCGGAAGAGGGTGTCTCGGCCGCCAAGCGCGCGCTGGAACAGGACAAGGTCGACCTCATCGTCGGCGGCTGGTTCAGCGCGGTCGCGCTGGCGCAGAAGGAAGTGACCCGGGACAAGATCATCAACGTGATGACGTCGTCGCAGCATCCGAAGGTGACCGAGGAGGGGCACAAGTATCTGTTCCGCCTCAACGCCACCTCGACGATGATGTCGGACCGCTATGCCAAGTTCATCTGCGATCAGATGAAGGTCAAGTCGGTCGCGTTCATCACCATCAACGACGATTACGGCCGCCTCGAGGTCGACAATTACAAGCGTCTGCTCGGCGCCTGCAAGATCGAAGTGAAGGGCAACGAGTTCTACAATCGGAACGACACCGACTTCACCACCGCGCTCACCAAGCTGCGCAGCCTGAATGCCGATGCGATCTACGTCTCGGCTATCAACACCTCGCAGGGTGCGACGATCTACCGGCAGATCCGCCAAAGCGGCTACAAGGGCCTGATCATCGCCTCGGCCGGCAACATGAATCCGAAGCTGGTCGAGCTGTCCGGCCCGGCGCTCGAAGGCGTGTACAGCGTTTCGCTGTTTGCGCCCGACAGCACGCGCCCGATGGCGAAGAAATGGATCGAGCAATACGGCAAGATGTTCAAGAACGAGCCGTCGTTCATCGGCTCGCTCGGCGCGCAGGCGGTCGAAGTGCTCGCCGGCGCCATCGAAAAGGCCGGCGATCCGCGCGCCTACGACAAGATCGCGGCGGCACTGAAAGGCCAGAAGTGGGATACGCTGCTCGGCGACATCAGCTTCGACAACAAGGGCCAGGCGCTGCAGAACATCTATCTGGTGCAGGTGAAGAACAAGAAGATCATCAGCGCCAGCAAGTAACCGGCGCATGCGGGGGCCGCGACGAGCGGCTCCCGCATTTTCCGCACAGAGTAGCGGTCGATGGAATTCGTCGTCTTCGTCCAGCAGGTCGTCAACGGACTCGCCAACGGGATGGGCTACGTGCTCATCGCCGTCGGCCTGACGCTGGTGTTCGGCGTGCTGCGGATCGTCAATTTCGCGCACGGCGAATTCTATATGCTGGGCGCCTACATCACCTATTACGTGATGTCGCTGGCCGGAGTCGGCTATATCGGCAGCCTGATCGTATCCACCTTGCTGGTGGCCGCCATCGGCATCCTGGCCAACCACTTCTTCTTCCGCCCGCTGCGGCGCGAACACGAATTCACGATTCTTTTGTCCAGCCTCGGCCTGGCCCTGCTGATCGCCAACGCGGCGGAGCATTTCTTCGGCGCCGATCCGAAATACGTCACCACGCAGTACGCGGACGAAACCGTGGAACTGGGCCCGATCGTCGTCACCGAGCAGCGCCTGCTGGTGATCGCCGTGGCGTTCGCCATGATCGCTGCGACCTACTGGTTCATCCGTTCGACGCGCATGGGCAAGATGATGCAGGCGACGGCGCAGAATCCCGAGGGCGCCGCGCTGACCGGGATAAACACCGGCTACGTGCATGCCTATACGTTCGCGTTCGCCTGCGCGCTTGCGGCGCTGTCGGGTTCGCTGGTCGGGCCGACCGCCATGCTGTTTCCGACCGTCGGCGACTGGGCGGTGCTCAAGGGTTTCATCGTCGTGGTCATGGGCGGTTTGGGCAGCGTGACCGGCGCGCTGCTCGGCGGAATCGTGCTCGGCATCGCCGAATCGCTCGGCGGCGGCTACGTTTCGCTCGGCTTCAAGGAGGCGATCGGCTACGCGATCATCATTTTGGTGCTGTTGTGGCGGCCCCAGGGATTGTTCAGCGCCTCGACGGACCGCAAATGACGCACGATCGCCCGGCCAAAACCGCGTTCGGCGTGCTCGCCCTGTTCGCGCTGCCGCTCGTGGTCGGCAGCACCTATATTCAGCATATGATGGTGCTGTGGGCGATGTATGCGCTGCTCGCGCTCAGCCTCAACATCATCATCGGTTACCTCGGCGAACTCACCTTCGGCCACGCGGCATTCTTCGGCATCGGCGCCTATACGTCGGCGATCCTGAGCATCCAGCTCGGCCTGCCGGTCATCATTGGTCCGTTCGTCGCGGCCGTCGTCGCCGGTCTGTTCGGCTTGGTGATCGGATTCGTCGCGCTGCGCATCGTCGGCCCGCAATTCGCCATTCTCACGCTCGGCTTCGGCGCCATCCTGCACACGGTGACCAACTATTGGGTCGATCTGACGCGCGGGCCGATGGGCATTTCGAACATTCCGTCCTTCGCGCTGCCGGGCCTCGAGATCGACTTCACCCTGGCACGCAACATGTATTACGTGGTGCTGGTGTTCCTGCTCGCCATCGCCTACCTGTGCCATGCATTGATCTCCAGCCGCACCGGGCGTGCGTTCCTGGCGCTGCGCGAGAATCCGCAGCTTGCGTCGTCGATCGGCATCAACGTGTTCGGCATGAAGCTGTTGGGCTTCGTCGCGGCCACCGCGATTGCTGGGCTGGGCGGCTCGCTGTACGGGCATTATCTGCGGGTCATCACGCCCGAACTGATGAGCCTGCAATACATGGCTGCGCTCGTCATCATGGTCATCATCGGCGGCAAGGGCACAATCATCGGGCCGATGGTCGGCGCGCTGGTTTATGTCGGGTTGCTGGAATTGCTGCGCGCGACCGGCTCGCTGCGCCTCGTGGTGTTCGCGGCACTGCTGACGGCGTGCGTGATCTTCCTGCCCGGTGGGCTTGTCAGCCTCTGGCGCCGCGTGCGCGATCGCCGGCGCACGGCGCCCACGCCAGAGGCGGCGGCATGAGCGCCAAACTGCTCGAAACCAGGGGATTGACGCGCCGTTTCGGCGGGCTGGTCGCCGTCAACAATGTCGATCTCCATGTCATGCCGGGCGAAATCGTCGGGCTCATCGGTCCCAACGGCGCCGGCAAGACGACCCTGTTCAACATGCTGGCCGGCAGCATGCCGCCGTCGGACGGCAAAGTGTTCTTCGACGGCGCCGACCGCACCGGGTTGCCGGCGCACCGCATGGGGCAGCTCGGCGTTACGCGCACGTTCCAGATCACCAGCCTGTTTCCGGAACTGTCGGTCGCCGAAAACATCCGCATCGGCACCTATCGCAGCAAGCGCAGCACCTGGGGCGGCGCGATCTTCCGCTCGCCGCTGTATCGCGCCGAGGAAAAGGACGTTGCGGCGACCGTGCAGGACATTCTCGACTTCGTCGGCATGTCGCAGCGCGGCGAGATGGCGGCCAAGGCGCTGCCCTACGGCGAGCAGCGCAAGCTCGAGATCGCCATCGCGCTGGCGGCCGCGCCGCGCCTGCTGCTGCTCGACGAGCCTGCCGCCGGAATGAACCCGGACGAGGGCGCCAAGCTGGTGCAGATGATCCGCGCCATAAGGGATCGCGGAATTACCGTGCTGCTGGTCGAACACCACATGCGCGTGGTCATGGGTGTGTGCGACCGCGTGATCGTCATCGACAGCGGCAACAAAATCGCCGAGGGCCTGCCGGCGCAGGTCGCCAACGACCCCGAAGTGATCCGGGTCTATCTCGGCCGCGAGAAGGTCCATGCTTGAGGTCCGCAACCTGCGCGTCCGCTACGGCAACCGCGAAGCCCTGCACGGCATCGATTTCGACGTGCGCGCGGGCGAAATCGTCACCCTCGTCGGCTCGAACGGCGCCGGCAAGACCACCACGCTGAAGGCGATCTCCGGTCTGTTTCGGCTGGCCGCCGGCGAAATCCGCTTCAACGGCGAACGCATCGACGGGCTGGCGCCGCATGCCATCATCGCGCGCGGCATCGCGCACATACCCGAAGGCCGCCTGCTGTTCAAGGACATGACGGTCTACGAGCATCTGGAATTGGGCGCCATCCGCGCGGGACAAGAGGGCAAGGATTTCGCCGCGCGACTCGACTGGGCCTACGAGCTGTTTCCGATCCTGAAGGAACGTGGCGAGCAGCGCGCCGGCACGTTGTCGGGCGGTCAGCAGCAGATGCTGGCGATCGCGCGCGGCTTGATGTCGAACCCCCGGCTGTTGATGCTCGACGAGCCGTCGTTGGGCCTGGCGCCGATTGTGGTCGATACGCTGGCCGATACGATTTCCAGCCTGCATCGCTCGGGGATCGTGGTGCTGCTGGTCGAACAACGCGTCGATATGGCGCTGCGCCTGGCCCACCGCGGCTATGTGATCGAAACCGGCCGCATCGTGCTGGAAGATAAGGCTGCGGCGCTGCTGGCCAATCCGCGCGTCAAGGAAGCCTATCTGGGTGTATGATGCCGGGCGCGCCCCGTGTTGAGGCGAGCGGGAGAGAATCGATGAACGAGATCCAACGTCGGAAACTGGCCTACCAGGGCTACAACAAGCGCGACATCCCGTCCGAGGACAAGCGTCTGACTCACGCCGGCCCTGGCACCGAGATGGGCGAACTCATGCGGCGCTACTGGCAGCCCGTGTGCCTGTCGTCGCAGCTGAAAGACCTTCCGGTCGCGATCAAGATCATGAACGAAGACCTGGTCGTGTTCCGCGATGGCGCCGGGCGCGTGGCTCTGCTGCACAAGCATTGCAGTCACCGCGGCGCATCCTTGGAATTCGGTCGCATCGCCGAGCACGGCATCGTCTGTTGCTATCACGGCTGGCATTACGACGTGGACGGCACGCTTCTGGAAACCCCGGGCGAGCCGCCGGAAAGCTCGATCAGGCACAATGTCTGCCATGGCGCGTACCCGGCGCGCGAAGCGCATGGGCTGGTGTTCGCCTACATGGGCCCGCCCGAGGCGATGCCGGAATTTCCGGATTACGACACGTTTCATCTGCCCGACGTGGAGTTGGTGCCGTACTGCCTGCGCCATGACTGCAACTGGCTGCAGGTGCACGAAAATCTCATGGATCCGCTGCACGCCGTATTCCTGCACAGCCGCATGGGCTCGGTGCAATTGACCGCGGCCTGGGGCGAGTTTCCGGTCACCGAATGGGTCGAGATCGGCGATCGCGTCTGCTACATGGCCACGCGCCGGCTCGGCGACAATGTCTGGGTGCGCTTCAACGAAGTCGGCATCCCGAGTTTCGGCCAGGTTGCCGGCTTCTGGGACGAAGGCGAGCGGGAGTTGTTCTTCCAGCGCGTCGGCGCCACGCGCTGGACCGTGCCGATCGACGACCGCAATTGCTGGATCTTCGGCGTGCGCCATTTCAGCGACGAACTCGAAGTCAAAGGCATCGGCAACAAGGCGATGGTCGGCTACGACAGCCTGGATATCTACGGCCAGACCGGCAATCGTCCGTACGAGGAGATGCAGCGCAACACCGGGGATTGGGAAGCCGAAGTCTCGCAACGGCCGATCGCGATTCACGCGCTCGAGCATCGCGGCACCACGGATCGTGGCGTCGTGCTGCTGCGCAATCATCTGCTCAAGGCGCTGAAGAACCCGCCGCCGCCCACGCCTGCCGTCGGCGGCATCGTGCCCACGTATACGAGCAATGTCGTCGTGCACCGCCCGCTCGTGCCGGGGACCGACGACCGCGGACTGCTCCGGCAGATCGGCCGCGACGTGAAAGACATCGTCGTTGCCGCCAACGGGCTCGATCCCAAGCTGCGCCCCGCCGCGATCGCGGAACGCATGCGTTCCCTGTCGCGCCGTTGAGGCAACTGTGGCGGCGCGACGCGCTCGGCCGCATGAGCTAGGCCTAGACAACAATAAACGCGGGGTCGTGTCGGCCCCCGGGGAGACGGTGACGTGAAATTTGCCATAGTCGGTGCGGGCGGCGTCGGCGGCCTGATGGGTGCGCGGCTGGGCCAAGCCGGTCATAAAGTCTCATTCCTGGCGCGCGGCGCGAATTTGCAGGCGCTGCGGGACAAGGGCCTGCATCTGCGCACGCCCGCCGGCGAATTCGACACCGGCCCGCTAACCGCGAGCGACGACCCGGCATCGCTGGGTGTCGCCGATGTCGTGCTGATCACGACCAAATTGTACGATCTCGAACAGGTCGCACGCCGCGCAGCACCCTTGGCAAACAAGGACACATTGGTCGTGCCGGTGCAGAACGGCGTCGAAGCGTACGAAATTCTTGCGCGCGCCTTGCCGCATGCCAACGTGCTCAAGGGCACGATTTATGTGAGTTCGTTTCTGACCGGCCCCGGCCAGATTCTGCAGAAGGCGCCGTTCTGCCGTCTGCGCTTTGCGTCCGCCACCGGCAAGGGGGTCGACGCCGTGATCGCGCTGGCCGCGACCCTTGCCGCGGCACCAGGCATCGAAGCCGCCGTGTCGCCGGATATCGACAGCGACCTGTGGAAGAAATTCATCATGCTGGCGTCGTTTGCCGCCGTATCGTGCCTGTCGCGCACGAATATCGGCCAGGTCATGGCGCATGCGCCGAGCGTCGATCTGTTGAAACAGGCCATGGCCGAAACCATCGCCGTCGCGCGCGCAAAGAAAATCGCGCTGCCCGACGATATCGAAGCGCTCACCTTCAAGCAGATGGCGCAATTTCCCGGCAACGCCAAACCGTCGATGCTCGAGGACATGGAAGCCGGCCGCCCGCTCGAACTCGATTATCTTTCCGGCGCGGTCGTCCGTTTCGGCAAGGCGCTCGGCATCCCGACGCCGGTGCACGATGTCGCCTATCGGGCGTTGTCGATCCATCTGGGCGGGCGGAAAGCCTCGGCTTAGGGCCGCAACGGAGGGTTGACGGGGATCGCCCCGAAAGGCTGATATGCCGGGCATCTGAAGTCACCGCCGCCCAGACAGCACGCTCACGCCGCAAAGGATCACGCTCATGCTCGCCGACGCCGACCGCAAGATAGCCGCGCAATCCCTGATCGACGCCGAGAAGGCGTGCAAGCCGGTCGTCCAGCTCTCGAAAACCTATCCGAACATCGAAATCGAGGATTCCTATGCGATTCAGGCCGAGGTGATCCGCCGGAAGGTGGCGGCCGGCGCCAAGGTCATCGGCCACAAGATCGGCCTGACGTCGAAGGCGATGCAGCAATCCTCGCAGATCGACGAGCCCGATTACGGCCATCTGCTCGACTACATGATGATCGCCGACGGCGCCAAGGTGCCGCACGCGCAATACTGCATTCCGCGTGTCGAGTTGGAGCTCGCCTTCGTACTCGGCAAGCCGCTCAAGGGCCCGGGGGTCGGCCTGCTCGATGTGCTGCGCGCGACCGAATATATCGTGCCGGCAATCGAAATCATCGATGCGCGCGTGCAGAACCCGCGCAAGATTTTCGACACCGTGGCCGACAACGCCGCCGCCGCCGGCATCGTCATCGGCGGCCGTCCGATCGGCCCGAACGACGTCGATCTGCGCTGGGTCGGCGGCGTGATGTACCGCAATTCCGAGATCGAAGAGACCGGGCTGGCCTCGGGCGTGCTCGGCCATCCGGCGCTCGGCATCGCGTGGCTGGCGAACAAGGTCGGCCGTTTCGGCACCGTTCTGGAAGCCGGCAACATCATGCTCTCCGGCTCGTTCATCCGACCGGTATGGGCAAACAAGGGCGATACGCTGCACGCCGATTTCGGTCCGCTCGGCAGCATCGCCGTGCAGTTCGTCTGATGCAACTCGCGCGCAACGAGTTCAAGCACGCGATCGCTGCCGGCAGGCTCCAGATCGGCCTGTGGAGCAGCCTGTGCAGCAGCATCGCGGCCGAGATCGTGTCCGACAGCGGCTACGATTGGCTGCTGCTGGATACCGAGCACTCGCCCAACGAAATTCCCGATCTCGTCTCGCAACTGCAAGCCGTGCAGCGCGGCACGGCGACGCCGATCGTCCGCCCGGCGTGGAACGATGCGGTGCTGTTCAAGCGAATTCTGGATATCGGCGCGCAAAGCCTGCTCGTTCCATACGTGCAGAATGCCGACGAAGCCCGCCGCGCAGTCGCTGCCACGCGCTATCCGCCGCGCGGCATCCGCGGGGTGACGGCGAACGGACGCGCCAGCCGCTACGGCCGGGTGAAGGAGTATCCGAAGCAGGCGGACGGCGAGATTTGCCTGCTGGTGCAGGTCGAAACCCGCACCGCGCTCGATCAGCTCGAGGCGATCGCCAAGGTCGACGGTGTCGACGGCGTGTTCATCGGCCCCGGCGATCTCGCCGCCTCGCTCGGCCATATCGGCAATCTCGGCCATCCCGAGGTGCAATCCGCCATTGAGGATGCCGTCAAGCGTCTCAAGGCGATCGGCCGCCCGGCCGGCATTCTGACCGGCAACGAGGACGATGCCCGGAAATACATCGATTGGGGCTTTACCTTCGTCGCCGTCGGCGTCGATGTCAGCCTTCTGGTTCGCAGCGCGGACGCCTTGTTAAAAAGATTCAAGGCCTGATGCCGAACAGGCAGCCCGAGAAAAAGCATCGATCAGCCGATCGAGTCGACCCGGCGAAGGCTTCGTCGGCAAGGTCGTCGCGGCCGCCGCGCGCAACTCAACAACGGAGCGTGGCCACGCGTGACCGCCTGATGAAGGCGACAATCGAAATCCTCATCGAAAAAGGTTACGCTGGCTTGACTGTGGCCGACGTCGCCGAGCGTGCCGGCGTTTCCAGCGGCGCACGGGTGCATCACTACCGCACCAAGGACGACTTGGTCATCGCCGCCAATGCGTTCGCTTACAACGAGGCGGTGTCGCTCGGCACCGTCCGTTCCGCGAGCGCGGGCCGGTCCAAGAACCCGCTTAAGGATCTCGTCGCCGATTTAACGTCGCTCTATTTTGGCCGCTTCTTTCGGGCGTCGCTCGACGTCATGGCCGCATCGCGCACCGATCGCGTGCTGTCCCGCCGGCTGTATCCGATCGTTGCGCGATATCATGCGTCCATGCGCGCGACGTGGACCAAGGCTTTGCGCGAGGCGGGTTATAGCAGGCCGGACGCGGAGTTGGCATACGACGTCATTCTCGGCATGGTGCGCGGCATGGGCCTGACGTCCACGTGGCGACCCGATATCGCCGCGCACATGAAGTTGATCCGCCAGGTCGAACAAATGTTGCAGAGCACCATCTCGAAGGTTTGAGCCGGGTTCCGACTTCAGCCATTGCCGCTTCCTGCCTTTCCTTAAAACAGACCGGCTGTTCGGTTTTGAATTGACACGGTTCACCCAGAACCCGATAGTTTGTCCGTGCGCAACCGGCCCATTCCAAACGAGGCCGCTACGCGCCGGGAGGAAGGCGAAGCTCGCGTTCGGGCCATTCGCGTCGACGCACGAATCCTCTTCCAGCATTTGAGTTCGGCTGAGTGCCGGCGTTTCGCGACCAACGTCGTGTCTCGTCGCAAGAATCTTACATCGTGCTTACGCGCTCATGCGCATCGAGACAGATCGACCCGGCATCGTATCCGGGCGGCAAGGGAGGAAATGATGTTGAAACTCGGTACGGCCGCCATTGCGGCGGCCATGATTTCGTCGGCCGGCATCGCCGGTGCACAGGATGTACGTGTGGGATTTCTCAACACCTTCACGGGTGGCGGCGCGGTCGTCGGCGATCAAATGAAAAAGGCGTGGGAACTTGGGCTCGAGCACCTAAGCAATAAACTTGGCGGGCTCAATCCGGTAACCATCTACGCCGACGATCAGCTCAAGGCGGAAGTCGGCGTCGCCGCGGTCGACAAGCTGATCGAACAGGACAAGGTCCACTTCGTCGCCGGGCCTATCTGGTCCAATGTGATGGTGGCGATCAAAGATCGCGTGCTCAACTCCAGCGCCATCTTGATCAGCACGAATGCCGGGCCGTCGCAATTGGCCGGCAAGGAATGCAGCCCGTATTTCTTTTCCACCTCATGGCAAGGCGACCAGGTGCCCGAGGCGATGGGCGAGCTAATGAATGCCGACAAACTCAAGGACGTGTTTCTCCTGGCGCCGAATTATCAAGCCGGCAAGGACGTACTTGCGGGGTTCGAACGTTTCTACAAGGGCAAAATTGCCGACCGGATCATGTTCAAGCTCGGCAGCACCGATTTCCAGTCGGAATTCTCCGCGATCCGGGCAGCCAAGCCTCAATCCGTGTTGGTCTTCGCGCCGGTTGCAATGGGTATTGCGTTCATGAAGCAGTGGGCGAATTCGGGCCTCGGTAAGGAAATCAAACTCTACAGCGTTTTCGTCATCAATCACTTGACGCTTCCTGCCATCGGCGAGTCGGCCATCGGCTCCTATTTCACCGATTGGTGGAACACGGATCTCGAATTTCCGGCCAACAAGCGATTCGTCAGTGCCTACGTTGCCAAGCACAAATCGCTGCCGTCGACTTTTGCCGCGCAGGCGTACGACGCGGCATTCCTGATCGACAGCGGCATCAGGGGCACGAAAGGCAGCCTTGGCGATCGCAAGGCGCTCGCCGCGGCGCTGCGCAAGGCGGATTTCCAGTCGGTGCGCGGGCCGTTCACATACAATATCAACGGCTTTCCGATTCAGGATTACTACAAGTTCGGCGTGGTCAAGGGTTCCGATGGCGTGCCGACGATCAAATCCGAGGGCGTCGTGTTCAAGCAGCACAAAGACGCCTATTCTAAGGACTGCAAGATTGCCAACTGACGGGCGTTGCCGGGACTTTCGTCGCCCGCGGCGGATCGCGGGCGACGGCATTTTCGTTTCGCCGGAGACAGCAAGATGAAGCGCAGCGCCAATCGAATTCTCACCACCCACGTCGGCAGCCTGCCGCGACCTGCCGACTTGCTCGATATGATAAAGACCAAGCTGACCGGCGAAGGAGCGCCCGTCAACGAGGGCGTCTACCAGAGGCGCCTGGCAGCCGCGGTCGCTGACATTGTCAAACAGCAGATCGATTGCGGTATCGACATCGTTACCGACGGCGAAATGTCTAAGGCGGGCTTCTTCGTATACGCCAAACAACGCATCGCAGGACTTGAAGCACGCGCCGGCAAGAAGTTCGACTTCTTCGTGGCGGAACGCGCTGCGTTTCCCGAGTACTACGATGAGTATTTCAAGAAAGCGATGCTCGGCGGCAACGTAGCGCCGGTCGTGCCGTTGTTTTGCACCGGGCCGATCCGCTACGTCGGACAGGAAGACTTGAAGCGCGATCTGGCAAATCTGCGCAAGGCGGTCGATGCGGTGAATTGCGAAGGTGCGTTCATGCCGTCGACGGCGCCGAGTGCGGTCGGTTTCAATGAATTCTATAAGGACGACGAAGAGTTCTTTCATGCCGTCGGCGAGGCCATGCGGACGGAGTATTTGGCGATCGTCGAAGCCGGATTCGACGTGCAGATCGACGATCCGCTCCTTTCCGACGTCTTCGGCGATCCCGCGCTCGACGACAGGCAGAAAGTCCGAAAGGCCGACATTTTCGTCGAAAGCGTCAACCACGCGCTTCGCGGCATCCCGGCCGAAAAGATCCGCTTCCATACCTGCTACGGCATCAATCACGGCCCGCGGATATTCGAGCCGCAGCTTGGCGACGTCGTCGACCACATGTTACGGATCAACGCCAGCGTCTACTCGTTCGAGGCGGCGAATGCCCGCCACGAGCACGATTATCATGTGTGGGAGAGCAAGAAGTTGCCGGACGGCAAGTCGATCATGCCGGGCGTCATTACCCATTGCAGCAATATCGTCGAGCATCCCGAGCTGATCGCCGAATGGTTGGTGCGCTTCGCCAAACTGGTCGGGCGCGAAAACGTGATCGCGGGGGCCGATTGCGGGTTCTCGTCGCAGGCCTGCTATCACACCGAAGTCCATCCGAAAATCATCTGGACCAAGTTCAAGGCGCTGGCCGAAGGCGCGCGCCTGGCCAGCCAGACGCTGTGGGGCGGCAGGGCGGCCGCGTAACGGCCCGCCCAGATCTTTCTTCATTCCAGGAGCATCAACATGAAACGCAACACCAACCGCATTCTCACCACGCATGTCGGCAGCCTGCCGCGTCCCAAGGATGTGCTCGACATGATGAAGGCCAAGCTCACCGGGGAAGGCGGCCCGGTCGACGAGGCCGCGTATCAGAAGAAGATCACGGGCGCCGTGGCCGACATCGTCAAGCAACAGGTCGGCGCCGGCATCGATATCGTCACCGACGGCGAAATGTCGAAGGCCGGATTCTTCGTCTATGCCAAACAGCGCTTGGCCGGGCTGCAAACGCGCCCCGGCGCGAAATACAATTTGTACAGCGCCGAGCGCGACGCGTTTCCCGAGTACTACGAGGAATATTTCAAGAAGGCCATGCTCGGCGGCAACATCGCGCCCGTGGTGCCGCTCTACGCGACCGGCCCGATCCGCTATATCGGCCAGGAGGATCTGAAGCGCGATCTCGCCAATCTGCGCAAGGCGGTCGATGCGGTGAAGTGCGAAGGCGCGTTCGTGCCGTCGACCGCGCCGAGCGGCGTCGGTTTCAACGAGTTTTACAAATCCGACGACGAGTATTTCAACGCCGTCGGCGAAGCGATGCGCACGGAATATCTGGCGATCGTCGAAGCCGGCTTCGATCTCCAGGTCGACGACCCGTTCCTGTCCGACATCTTCGGCGACCCCGCGCTCGATGCGCAGAAGAAGGTCCGCAAGGCCGACATGTTCGTCGAAAGCATCAACCACGCGCTGCGCGGCATCCCGGCCGATAAAATCCGCTTCCATACCTGCTACGGCATTAACCACGGCCCGCGCATCTTCGAACCGCAACTGGGCGACGTGGTCCATCATATGCTGAAGATCAACGCGGGCATCTATTCGTTCGAAGCGGCCAATGCGCGCCACGAGCACGATTACCATGTGTTCGAAAAGGTGAAGCTGCCCGACGGCAAGATGATCATGCCGGGCGTCATCACCCATGCCAGCAACATCGTGGAGCACCCGGAATTGATCGCCGAATGGCTGGTCCGCTTCGCCAAGCTGGTCGGGCGCGAAAACGTGCTCGCCGGGGCGGATTGCGGGTTCTCGTCGCAGGCCTGCTACCACACCGAAGTGCATCCGAAGATCATCTGGACCAAGTTCAAGGCGCTGGCCGAAGGCGCGCGCCTGGCCAGTCAGGCGCTGTGGGGCAGCAAGGCCGCGGCGTAGACGCTTTTATCTGAGACCGCGAAAAATTTCGGCCGGCCGTCGCAAGAGGGCCGGCCGTTTCCTTGCCCGGCGACACTGGACTTAAAGCGTGATCACCACGTTGCCGAGTGCCTTGCCCTGTTCGACCGTCTCGTGCGCGGCCACCATCTGATCCAGCGGCAAGGTCAACGCCACGTTATTGATCAGCGTACCTTGTTCCAGCATCGAATTGACCGCGGCGACCGAGCGCGCGCGTTCCTCGGCCGACAATTCGTAGACCAGCATGAACAGCATCTGGATCGAATGGGTCAGGCAGAAGGTCGATGAGATCTGCGCCACGGGGCCGGTTCCGTAGACCACGACCTTGCCCTTTTGCTTGAGCACGAGGGGGATCAGCGGCGCGTTGGCGCTCAGATCGACCTCGATAATGGAGTCCACGCGCTGCTTGTCGGTGATCTCGGCCACCCGGTCGGCCACATTCTCGGTCTTGTAGTCGATGACATGGTCGGCACCGGCGGCGCGCGCCAGATCCGCCTTCGCCTTGGAACTCACGGTGGTGATGACCTTGGCCCTGCCGGCCTTGGCGAACTGAATCGCATAGTGGCCGACGGCACCCGCGCCGCCCGGGATCAGGATCGTCTGTCCGGGCGCGGCGCCGGCCAGCCAGATCGCATGCCAGGCGGTCAGCGCCGGAATGCCCAGGCACGCGCCGGCCTCGAAGCTGGTCTTGGCCGGCAGGCGTACGGCCTGCTGCTCCGGCAGCACAATGTATTGCGCTGCCGTGCCCTCGGGGCGCTTCCACTGGCCGTTCCAGATCCACACGCGTTCGCCGATCCGCGACTTGGCGACGCCGTCGCCGACCTTGTCGATTTCGCCGGCGCCGTCGCTGTGCGGGACCACGCGCGGGAACGCGATCTTGCGCGTGGTGCCGGCGCGGTTCTTCACGTCCGACGGGTTCACGCCCGAGCTGTGCAGGCGCACGCGCACCTCGCCGGCTTTGGGTTCGGGGGTTGCGATGTCGCCCAGATGCAGAACTTCTTTGGCCGGGCCGTTCTTCTCGTAATAGGCAGCACGCAAGGGGGCACCTCTCGGTTCGGAAACTGCGGGCGGACAGTGGCAGCGAACCGCCGCCATGAGCGATCAGATTTGTATCGTCGCCTTGGTCAGGTCAAGCCGTAACGCGGGTTGATCGACCTGCCGGGGTCGGTCCTGCAACGCCGTCGTCCGTTGCAATCGCACGGCGGCCGATTGTTTCCGTTGTGCGCCGCGGACAGGCCGTTACACTGGCCTTAGGCGCGTCATTTCGCCCTGATGTACCTACAACAGGGGACAGACGCGCTTTCGACGCCGCAGATAGATAATCCGCGCAGGCGTGGGGGATGGACAGCGTGACAGCCGCTTCGGTCAGCCATAAACCGACCATCGTCGATGCGCGCGTCGTGGTGCGCGACGGTTGCGCGATCGCGACCAGGCTTTACGGCGACCTCGGCGCAGGCTTGCCGCGCATCGCACTGATTCATTCGCTGGCTATGGATCGCCTGTTCTGGGCCGCGGTTGCCGAGCACTTGGCCGGCGCGGCCGCGATCCTGACTTACGATTGCCGCGGCCACGGCGAATCCGACAAGCCGGCCGGGCCGTATGCGATCAAGCAGTTCGCCGACGATCTGGCCGACGTGATGAACCATTTCGGTTGGCGGAACGCCGCAATCGCCGGCGCTTCCATGGGCGGTTGCGTGGCGCTCGGCTTCGCCGCCGCCTATCCTGCGCGCACGGCGGCACTCGGGCTGATCGATACCACCGCCTGGTACGGTATCGAGGCACCGAAGCAATGGGCCGAGCGCGCCGAGCGCGCCGCCCAGGGCGGCATGCAGGCATTGGTCGAATTCCAGACCAAACGCTGGTTCGGCGATGCGTTTCGCGCGCAGAATCCCGACCTCGTCGCGCGCGCCGTGGCGACCTTCCTGAACAACGATCTCCGCGCCTACGCGGCCACGTGCGAGATGCTCGGCGCTGCCGATCTGCGCGCGCACTTGCCGGCGCTGAAAATGCCCGCCGTGGTCGTGGTCGGCGAAGAGGATTACGCGACGCCGATCGCGATGGCCGAGGCGATGCATCGCGATATACCAGGCTCCGAACTCGTAATATTGGCGGGCGCCCGGCATTTCACGCCGCTCGAGCGGCCGGGCGAGATCGCGAAGCAACTGCGCCGACTGTTGAACCGGATAAAGTGAGCGCCGTCCCATGATTCCGTTCGACCTGCAAGAGCCGAAAACGCTGCGCGACGCCGTTGCGCTGCTCGATACCGACGATCCGTCGATCCGGCCGATCGCCGGCGGCACCGCCCTGATGCTGATGATGAAGGCGGGCTTGTTCCAGCCGCGCGCGCTGGTCAGCCTGCGCGCGATCGAGCAGCGCTACTCGCGCGTCGAGGGCGCGGCCGACGGCGCCATTCATATCGGCGCCATGACACCGCTGTCCGCCCTGGAGCGGTCGTCGGTCGTGCGGCAAGGCGTACCCGTGATAGCGCAAACCCTGCGCACCTTGTCGAACGTGCGCGTGCGCAATGTTGCGACCGTCGGCGGACATTTGGCGCATGCCGATCCGCACATGGATTTGCCGCCGGTGCTCATTGCGCTCGGCGCTAAGCTTATCGTCGTCGGACCGAAGGGCGAGCGTTCGCTGCCGGTCGAAGATCTGCATGTCGGCTATCTGGAAACGTCGCTGCAGCGCGGCGAGTTGATCGCCGAACTGATCGTGCCGAGCGGTTCGCGCCGTCGCGCGGCATATCTGAAATGCACCACGCGTTCGGCCGACGATTGGCCGGCGCTCGGCGTCGCGGCCGCGCTGGAAGTCGATGGCGATGCGATCCGTGCGATCGATCTCGTCGTCGGCGCCGTCACCGACAAACCGACGCGCCTGCGTGCCGCCGAGAAAGTCCTGCGCGGCGCCCGGGCCGACGAAAAATCGCTCCGCGCGGCGGGCGAAGCGGCGGCGGCCGAAGTCGACGCCATCGACGACGAACGCGGCTCGGCCGCATACAAGAAGCAACTGATCCGCGTCTATGTCGCGCGCGCCGTCCAGCGTGCCCTGGCGCAGGCGGAGGTGCGGCCATGACCGATATGCCCGTCAGCCCCAGCGGCGGCCAAGTCGGCCGCGGCATTCCGCGCCTCGAAGCGCGCGACAAGGTCACCGGCCGCGCCGAGTATATTTACAATCTGCGCCTGCCCGGCATGGTCCACGCGAAGATTTTTCGCAGCGCGATCGCCCACGGCAGGATCAAACGCCTCGACGTGTCTGCGGCGGAGGCTTATCCGGGCGTGTTCCGCGTCATTACCGGCGAGGACGTGCGCAAGCGGATTCCGGTGCCGTATTACGGCCCGGCGTTTCACGACCAGCCGGTTCTGGCGCTCGACAAGGTGCGCCATGTGGGCGAGCCGGTCGCCGTAGTCTTGGCGGAAGATCCGCATGTCGCAGCCGCGGCGTGCCAGTTGATCGAAGCGGAATACGAAGCGTTGCCGGCGGTGTTCGACGAACTCGAGGCGATGACCTCAAAGGCCATCGTGCACGATGTCCTGAAACCCGCGGGCACGTTCCCGGATCTCAAGCACCTGGCCGGGCGCAGCAACACCAACATCGCACTCGATTTCCATCTGCATCGCGGCGATCCGGATGCCGCCTTCGCCGCGGCGCATCGCGTTTTCGAGCACCGTTTCCGCACGCAACAGACCCTGCATCTGCCGCTCGAGCCGTTCGTCACGCTGGCGGAAATGAGCGGCGATCGAATGACCATTCATACCGCATCGCAGAGTCCGTCCTTCGTGCGCATCGAGATCGCGCGGCTGCTCGGCTGGCCGGAAAACCGCGTGCGCGTGCGCACTGCGTTCCTCGGCGGCGGCTTCGGCGCCAAGCTCTACATCAAGCTCGAAGCCCTGGCGGCCGCGCTGACTTTGCTGGCCGGCCGGCCGGTCAAGGTGGCGCTGACGATGGAAGAGCAATTCTACACCATCACCAAGCACGCCAGCACGTTCCGCATCAAAAGCGCGGTCGACAAAGACGGCAAGATCACGGCGCGCCACTGCGAAGTATGGTGGAACGGCGGCGCCTATGCGGATATCGGCCCGCGGGTGACGCAGAAATCCGGCTTCACCGCACCCGGCCCGTATGACATCGACAACGTCCATATCGACTCCTACGCGGTCTACACCAATCTCCCGCCGGCCGGCGCGCTGCGCGGCTTCGGCATTCCGCAATTGGTCTGGGCCTACGAAAGCCACACCGATTTGATCGCGCGCGAGCTGGGCATTGACCCGCTCGAATTCCGCCGCAAGAACGTGCTGCGCAACGGCCGGCCGCAGGCGACCGGCACCATCATGCGCGACGCCGAAACCGCCGCCGTGCTGGAACGCCTGGCCGAGCGCATGGAATGGCACAAACCGTTCGATCGCGGCAGCGGCACAATTAAGCGGGGCCGCGGCATCGGCATCGGTTTCAAGGCCAGCATCTCGCCGACCACCTCGGTCGCCATCGTCAATGTCTACGCCGATGGAAGCTGCGCGCTTTACTGCAGCACGGTCGATATGGGGCAGGGGTCGGATACGGCCATGGCGCAGATCGTCGCCGACGTGCTGAACCTGCAGGCCGAGCAGATCGCGATCGTGCATCCCGATACCGATGTGACGCCTTACGACATGGCGACGCTCGGTTCGCGGTCGATGTTCCATATGGGGCATGCGGTCAAGCTTGCGGCCGAAGATGCGCGCGACAAGCTGGCGGCGCTGGCCGCCGAACTTGGCCTGCCGCCGGGCTCGAACGTCCCGGTCGGCGATCTGTTCAAGAAGAAGTACGGCATGCAGGCCGGCAACGTGGTCGGCGTCGGCAGCTATGTGCCGAGCTACGCGCCGCCCGATTACGCCACCGGCCAGACGCCGAACGCGACGCCGTTCTGGATGATCGGCGGCACCGGCGTCGAAGTCGAGGTGGATACCGAAACCGGGCAAGTGCGCATCGCGCGCTTGCTCAACGTCGCCGACGTCGGCCGTCCGATCAACCCGAAGACGGTCGAAACGCAATTGACCGGCGCCGCGATCATGCAGATGGGCTTTACCATGTTCGAACGCATGAATTTCGACGCCCAAGGGCAGCTCGGCAACGCATCGCTGGCCGACTACAAGATTCCCGGCTTTCACGACATCCCGGCGCGCATCGACAGCGAAACGGTCGCCGCCAACCAGGCCAACGGCCCGTTCGGCGCCAAGGGGGTGGGTGAAACCGCGACGTTCGGCGTTTCGCCCGCGATCGCGAACGCGATCCACGACGCGGTCGGCGTGCGGCTAACCGAACTGCCGCTGACCGCCGAAGCCGTCTACCGCGCGCTGCGCGCGGCGCAAAACAACCCGCTCGAGGCCTGAGATGACCGACGCGCCCCGCACCATCCGTTTCACCTTGAACGGCGAAAAAGTCGCCGCCGCGATCTCGACGCACCATACATTGGTCGAGGTCTTGCAGGACAGGTTCGCCCTGTTCGGCGCGCGCGAAAGCTGCGCCCAGGGCTTGTGCGGCTGCTGTACCGTGCTGGTCAACGGCACTGCGGTGTCCGGCTGTCTTTATCTGGCCGCGTTCGCCGACGGAGCCGAGATTTCCACCATCGAAGGGTTGGCCGACGGCGCGGCGCTGAGCCCGGTTCAGCAGGCTTTTATCGAGGCCGGCGCGTTCCAGTGCGGTTACTGCACACCCGGCTTCATTTTGATGGCCGAACAGCTGTTGGCGGCGCACCCGGATCCGGACGAGGCGCAGATTCGCGACTATCTGTCCGGCAATCTGTGCCGCTGCGCTGCGTACCCCGAGATCGTCAAGGCGGTGCGCATGGCAGCCCAGCGCAAAAAATCGGCCGCGGCTTGATTGCGGGAGATAGATTCGCCGCCTAGGCTCGGCGCTCGCACGCCGAACCGGGCAGCAAGACCGACAAACCCAGGGAGGACCGCATGTCCGTCATCGATGAAATCCGCAAGCTCGAAGACCGCCGCTACAAGGCGCAAATCGATGTGGATCAGAAGACCCTCAACGAGATCCTCGCCGACGATCTCATCTATACGCATTCCACCGCGCGGCAGGATACGAAGCAGTCGTATATCGAGAGCATGGTGACCGGTAAGGTCAAGTACCATAAGTTCGATCGCAGCGAAGAAGTCATCCGCGTGGTCGGCGATGCCGCCATCGTCAACGGCAAAGTTGCGATCGACGTGTTCGCCGGCGGACAGGAACGCCATCTCGTCAACCGCGTCACGGTGGTTTGGCTGCGCCGCAACGGCAAGTGGCAGTTCGCATCCTGGCAATCGACGCCGATCCAGGCGCCGCACTGATCCTTCAATCGGCTTCGCGCCCGCTCGCGTGCAGCAGCGCGATGCCGATGAACAGCACGAAGATCGCGGACGTATTCTGGGCATTCCATTCCTTGGATTGCCACATGACGAACCATTCGCCCGCAATCACCAGGAAGCCCAGCGCGTAAAGCAGGAATCCGGCGGTCAGGCCCAGGATCGCCGGGTTTTTCGCCTTGGCGAACCGCGCCGCGTCGGTGCGCCGCGCCGCCAGCATCCTGAACGCGCCGATCCACAGCAGCAGCGCGGTCATAATCTGCCATGCGATGATCAGGACGTAGATCGCGGTCTGCACCGTTTCGTTGGTAATCGCGCGCCACATCAGGTTGGGCGATTTGAACGTCGTGTCCATCGACAGCACATGCTGCACGAACGCCCAGTTCGATCCGTAATCGCTGATATTGCTCTCGGCTACCAGCGTGAAGAAAAGCGCAACGGTCAGCACCAAGGCCAGGCGGGAAAGTCGAAGGGCGCTCATGCGGTTGTTTCCAGTGAACCGGTTTGATCGAATTGTCGGCGTCAGCCGTAATGCACGGCCAGCCAAACGGTCGGATGGTGCGGGTCGGTCCATTCGATACGATGGCGCCGGTGCGCGGGTATGTCGATGAAATCGCCCTGGGTCAGGATGATCGGATCGAGTTCGCCCTCGAACCGCAAAGCGGCCGAGCCGGTCAGCAGCATGACCCATTCGCCGTTCGGCTGGTCGTACCAGAAGCCGGGCGGGCTCGCGTGATTCTGCGACACGATCCGCTCGATCTTGGTGCTGCCGCGGGCGAACAGCGTGTCGAAGCGCTCGGCTTTGAGCCGCCGCGGAATCGATTTCAGCAGATTGTCGTTCGGTCCCGCCAAGGTTGAACTCCCGTCACAGAATGGATCAAGGGGATCGTCGGTATTGGGTGCCGTTGTAGATCATGCCGTTTGCGTCAAGGATGCGGATCGGCACGTCGGTCACGCGACCGCGCCACCCGTGGATGCGTACCTTACCGGGCTCGACAATTTCCCACGTACCGGTTTCCGGCGCGCTCTTATCCGGCCGCCCGTCCTGCGGATCCAATAAGGCGATCGCGTAGGATTTATCCCGGCCGAAGCGCAGCCGCAGCATGATCGCGCTGCCGGGCGCAGAATGTATCCAAGTGCCGACGATGAAATTTTCCGTCGCCGCGTGGGGCGCCTCGGCGCGTGCCGCGCCCGACGCCGGCGCGGCGGAAATCAGCGCGACGATAATGATCCAATGGCGGCACAACCGCATATCGAAAGCTAGCATAACTCGTGCGGCTCGTCGCCGCGTGCCCCATCGCCAAATCTGCGCACAAAAAAAGGGCGGCCCATGGGGCCGCCCTTTCCGTCGTTCGTTGAGTGAATGCTTATCTCGGCTTCTTCTCGTCTTCCGATTCTTCCTGCTGGCCGCGCGACGGGCGCGCATCGTCGTCCTTCTTAGGAACCGGCTGCCGCTGCGTCGGTTGCACCTGCTTCGGCGGCTCCTGCGGCCTTACGGCTGGCGGTTGCGGCTGCGTCGGTTGCGCCTGCCTCGGCGGTTCCTGCGGCCGGGTCGCCGGCTGTTGCGGCTGCGCCGGTTGCGTCGGCGGTACCGCTACCTTGGGCTGTTGCGCCGGCGGCGTTGTCGCCCGTGGCTGCGGCTGAGTCGGCGCGCGCTGCTGTTGGCCCGGCTTGTCGTCGTCCTGCTTGTCCTGCGGGATCGCCCGGGGCTGCGGTTGCGTCGGCGCGCGCTGCTGTTGGCCCGGCTTGTCGTCGTCCTGCTTGTCCTGCGGGATCGCCCGGGGCTGCGGTTGCGTCGGCGCACGCTGCTGTTGGACCGGCTTGTTGTCGTCCTGCTTGTCCTGCGGGATCGCCCGCGGCTGCGGCGAGCTTGGCTGCGGCGTTACCTGCCGCGGCCGGTCGTCGGTTGCAGGCGGCTTTGGCGGCTGAACCTGCGTCGGCGGCGTGGGCGTGGTCTGCTGGCGTCCCGGTGCCGGCGTGGTTCGGTCGGCGTCCGGCGTGGCGTCGCGCCGTTCGGTCGGCGCTACGTTGTCCTTGCGCACGGCGATCTTCGGGCGATCCTGCGGTTTCGCGCGTGCCGCCGGCGGCGGTTCGATCTTGTCGTCCTTGCGCACGGTGGGATTATATACGTTGACGGTTTTCGTGTTGTTCACCGTCGTATTGTTGATCGTAATGTTGGAGACATTGTTGACTGGACTGATGCGGAACGGCTCGACACGGCGGCCGGTGACGCGCTCGATCCGATCCCGATCGATCGACCGGTTGATGATTATATTATTGACCGTCACATAGTTCGTGACGTTCGTCGTCTGGCGGATGTAGGTCGCGTTCTGCGTCCACGGCGACACGTAAATCGTAACGCGCGGTGCCGTAAAGTAACGCGCCTGCACGAAGATCCAGCGCGGCTGGTAGTAGGCCGCAGTCATTTCGACGTAGATGCCCGAACGCGGGTTATAGACTTCCAGCGTATCCGGCGGCAGCGGCGCCCAGCCGATCAGCGAGTCGCTATGACGGAACGACACCCAGGCCGGTCCCCACTGCGTGCCGGGCACCCAAACCCAGCCATATTGTTCGTCGTACGCCCAGCGCCCGTAATGGTACGTGGCCCAGCCGAAACGCTCCTCCGACTGCCAGTACCAGCCATATTCGTCGGTCCAGACCCATTGGCCGCGCGTGTACGGCCGCCATTGAGCGTCGACCTGCGTCGGGAACCAAACCCAGCCGAAGCGGGGATGCTGCGCCCAGCGCCCATGCGGCGACAGTTCGCGATAGAACAAATCGAAGTTCACCTGAACTGAAACGGATTGGGCCTGCGCCTGCGGCACGGCGACGGCACCGCCGAGCGCAGTCGCGGTCACGGTTGCCAGCGCCAGGACGGCGGCGGAAAATCTCTTGCGCATATGACTACTCCAAGACGTTGACGGAAATTTTGGCATCGCCGATGAGTTCGGCATGCACTTGCTTGGAATAGGAACGAGATATACCGGTGATGGTTCCCGCGCACGGTGTCGCAGGGTGCGCCGAATGCATTTCGGGCGCCGCTCGGCTGATGCCGCGCGGCGCCCGATAATTGTGTTCGAAATGTGTTTTTTGGTTACTTGTGGATTGCCACGTCGATGCCCGACGCGGCGATCTTGGCCGCGATGCCTTGCGCCGTTTCGCGAAGTTCGATGATCACCCCGCGCGCGTTCTGCATCGCGGCACCGGCGACGCCGCCGCCGATCGTAACGCCCGCGCCGAGGCCGGCATACTTGCCGTCCAGGTCGGAGACGCGATCGAGGTTATAGACGGTGCCGACCGCGCTGATGCGTTCGAAGCCGATCATGCCGACATTCAGCGCGCGCACGCGCACGCGCACTTTCTGGCCATTGTTCAACGTCACCCAGCCGTATCCCCATTCGTAGCCGACGATGAAGCCCGCGGACTTGGTGTCGAACTCGATCGTCCCGGCGCGGCGATACTGCTTTTCGGCAGCGACCGCCGGGCTGGCCAGCAGGATAACGGCCACCAGGGTCAACAGCATTTTCCCCATCTTGCGCATGGATGAAGCTCCTTTCCTTGTTGATACTTGCGTTCAGAGTTGAAACGCATGGCGTCGGTTCCGGTTGCGCCTGAATATTGTACGCGGCCGGCGGAACCGATCGCCCCATATCGTGTTGCGCGGCGGTTAAGGATTCAAGATCCAGTAGTTAACGTTCAAGTATGCGGCGAACGAAACCCAAATCAGGTAGGGCACGATCAGCCAGCCGGCCGCCGTGCTGATCGGAAAGAAAAGCCGGAGCAGGGCGCCGATCGACAGCAGCAACGCGCCGATCACCGCCAGGGCGCTGCCGATGCCGTGCAAGTGAAAGAAAACGACGCTCCACATCAGGTTGAGCAGGAGCTGGACGCCGTACACCGCGGCGGCAGCCCGGCGGACGATGCCTATCGACCGTCGCCAGACCAGCCACATCGCGACCGCCATGGCAACGTAGAGTGTCGTCCAGACCGGGCCGAACACCCAATTCGGCGGCGCGATCTCCGGCCGATTCAACGTCGCGTACCAGGTCGCGATTTCCGGCCGGGTGATCAGGCCGCCGATCGCGGCCACGCCGCCGGTCGCCAGGCCGATGATCAGGGGCGGTAGCAGGCGGGCCAAGAGCGCGGCCACGGGTCGCTCGGTCGGCGCGCGGGCGATCGGTTGGGTCGTTCGGTTTGTCATGGCGGTCAAGCGACCGCCGCCACTGCGGGCCGCAACATACTCACATAGTCCGACAACGCGCCGAGCGAGGCGAACGCCTGCACCGCCGTTTCGTCGTCCGATCGGATTTCGATGCCGTAAGCCTGGTGGATTGCCAACGCAAGTTCGAGCGCGTCGATCGAATCCAGGCCCAATCCGCTGTCGCCGAACAGTTGCGCGCGCGCATCGATCTCCGCCGGATTGACCTCCAGGTTCAGGGTTTCGACAATCAGTCGGGCCAGTTCGAGTTGCTGTTCGGTCATCCGCGGCGCCCCCACGCCAAAATCTGCGTCATTGAATACGTTGTACGACCGGCAAACCCGGCTGGTTCAAGGCGGCTCGGTCGAGCGAGCCGTTGCGGTAGACCCACGTCTCGCCGTTGTCGAAACGCAGGGCGATCGCGGCATTCTGGCTGCCGATCGTCGGCATGTTGCGCGCTTCGATGACGGGCGAGAAATAGACCGGCTGGCGGCTGAAATCGACCAGCTGGTAGTGCGATCTGCAGCCGTTTACGCAGTTGTTGTACTCCAGCAGAATGATCGCCGCCTTGCCGCCGTTCGTCGTGATCAGATGCTTGACGTGCACTTCCTCGTTCTGGGCGACCCGCAGAATTTCCCTATTGTCCAGCATCAGGCGCTGAATCTCGCCGGCGTTGGTCTGCACGATCAGCAGATATCCGGCGACCGTGTCCGCCCGGTCGACGACCTGCACGTGCCTGCCGATGATCTCCTGCGCCTGCACTGTCAGCGGCACGGCCGCGGAACCGAGCATGAGTGCGCTGGCAAACACGCCTGCGATAATTTTCTTCATGGTGAACTTCTCCTGATCGTTTTCCATCATCGTTTTTCATCGGGGCCGCATGCGAACCGTACATTCGGGCGCTATCGTTCGACGCAGCTCCTTGAGTCGGTTTTATCGGGGTGAGGTCAGGCTCGGCTGGGTTTGCCGAGCGCGATCAAGATCCACGCGAACGGTCGCATCGCTGAACCAGGGGACACCCGCGTCATCGCCGTCGGGCGAAGCGCAGGCGGCCAAAGCCAGAAATGCGGCGCCGAGCGCGCCGAAGAGTAAGGTGTTGCCGAGTTTTCGCATCGAAACCTCCGCCTCAGTGGGGCCGCGCGCGAACCAAGCGGCGGCTTGCCCATGCCTCAACAACGTGATGGGGGTGGCGGCGGTTCCCGCGATGCACCGTTTCGGATGCTTTTCAGGTTTAATTTGATCGTGGAATCCGGCGTTACTTGCCGCTGCGCCGGGCCGCTTCGGCCTGGGGCGGATTGCGCAGACTTTCGATCAATTCCGCTTCCGAACCCATCGCCGTTTCGCTGCGGCGGACCTGCAGATTGTCGTCGGACATCATTTTTTTCAGGTCTTGCCGCGCGCGCGAGACGCGGCTCTTGATCGTGCCGACGGCGCAGCTGCAAACCGCTGCCGCGTCTTCGTAACTCAGGCCGCTGGCCCCGACCAGGATGAGTACTTCGCGCTGGTCCGGGTTGAGCTGCCAGAACGCGCGCCGGAAATCGCAAAATTCCAGACTGGCTTCCTGCGAGCCCGGGATCGAAGGTTCGTTGCCGGCAAGATCGTCGATCGAGGTAAAGCGCGACCAGCGCTTGCGCCCCTCGTTGTAGAAAAGATTGCGCAGGATCGTGAAGATCCATGCCTTGAAGTTGGTGCCCGGCGTGAACTGCTCGGCAGCCGCCAGCGCGCGCACGATCGCGTCGTGCGCCAGATCGTCCGCCTGTTCGCGATTGGACGTCAACGAACGCGCAAACGCGCGCAAATGCGATAGATGCTCGACGACGGCCGCCTGCACTACATCCAACCTATGACTGGTCGTCGGTTCGCTCATCAAGTCACCTTGTTCAGTCGCCAACGAGAATCGCCCGACGCTTACGTTTCGGTCGTCCGCTTCTTGAGTTTCGCGACAAGCTGCGCAAGCTCGTCCGGCAAGGGCTCGTTGACCACGTCCGAATACAGCTGATTGAGCTGGGCATCGAACCATCGATCGACGGTGGCCCGCGGCCCATCCGGAAGCATCGTCTTGGCGCGCTTGCGTGGCGGTGTGTTTTCGTCACTCACTGGAAATGTCCCCGAACGGCATGATTTGGCATCCTTAGCGACTTGATATCCACGACAAGGCCAATATATCCATCGCGACCGCACGTCGCGAAGGTCTGAACGTCCGCCGCTTGTTCGACGAATATCATGATTCGATATGGAACCCGGGCGGGCCAAGGGGGTTCCCATCACTGCAGAAAATATTTGCCGCCGCGATTGGCGCGGGAAGAAGGGGCAGCATGGCCGATGTATCGGAAAAAATCGTAAATCAAATCAAATACTTGCGCCGATATGCGCGGGCTCTCACGGGCTCCCAGCGCTCCGGCGACACGTACGTTCGGATATGCCTCGAAGCGGTGCTTCAGGAGCCCGAGTCGCTACGGTCGGATACGGACACAAGGTTGCAATTGTTCACCCTGTTTCACCGGGCCTGGGACAAGATCGCGCGGCCGCATGACAGTCTTTCCGCCGCCGATCGCGAGTCGTTGTCGGATCTTTCGGTCGAAGCCCGCCTCAAGGCGCTGCCGCCGGCCGAGCGGCAGATCCTGCTGCTGACCACCCTCGAAGGTTTCACGGTGCACGACGCGGCGGAGATCCTCGGCATCGCCGAGGCAGAAGCGCGCAAGTTGCTTGCGACCGCTTGGGAAACCGTCAACAAGCAGTTGGCGACGCGCGTTCTCGTCATCGAGGACGAGCCTGTGATTGCCCTGGACATTGCGAACCTGGTGCGCGACATGGGGCATTCGGTCGTCGGGATCGCCGCCAGCAGCGGCGAGGCTGTGGCGTTCGCGCGCGATAAATCGCCCGGCCTGGTGCTGGCCGACATCGAGCTCGGCGCAGGCGGGTCCGGCCTCAACGCGGTCGCCGAGATTCTTCAGTTCACCGACGTGCCGGTGATTTTCGTCACCGCCTACCCGGAACGATTGCTGACGGGCGAGCGGCCGGAACCGACCTTCCTGGTCACCAAGCCGTTCGAGCCGGATACGCTGAAGGTCGCGATATCGCAGGCCTTGTCGGTACATCCGTCGGCATCCGCGGCTGCGCCCGAACCTGCTCGCCGACTCGGATAATCGCGCCGACCCGGATATGTTCGTCGCACCGCACGCCGTGTCCGGCGACATATGCGATAGCGCGACCGGCGAAAGTTGAGCGATGTCGTTGGACGAAAAAATCTCCACGCAGTTCGAGCGGTTGCAGGTCCTGAACCGGCTGCGGCACCGTCTGATCGTGCTGGTCGGCATCGTGCTGCTGATTCCGAGCGCGATCGGCATCATCGCGGCCGTCGATACCTATCGCGATCAGGTGCAGCGGGCGCGCCAGTCAACGCAGCATTTCGTCCTGCTGGTCGCCAACTACGAAAGCCGCTTTCTGTCGCAAACCGAACTGATACTGCGCGGGCTTTCGAACGAGCCGACCCTGGTGCAGGCCATTCGCGACGACGCACTTCGCCTCGCCTGCCAGCAATTGCTTGTCGATACGATCAAACCGTATACCGCATACAGCGCTGTCTCGTTGAGCGACGCTGCGGGAACCACCGTATGTTCGAGCGACAAGTCACTCATCGGAGCCGCGGTCGGCGCGCAGAGCTGGTACCGCAACGTGCTCGCGAACCGCGTGCCGGTCATCGGGACCGTCACGCTTTCGGCTGAAACTTCGCAGCCGGTCGTAACTTATGCCTTCCCGCTGTTCGACGCCGCCGGGCAGATCACCGGCATACTCGGCCTCAACATTCGCATGGCGTGGTTCGACGAAGCGCAGCGCGAGCTGAAATTACCGCCCACCAGCGGCGTGTTTCTGCTCGATAGCGCGGGCGGCGTGCTTGCCGGGCCGCAACTGGCCGGCCGGCCGGTGCGCGACGGCACGCCCGATCTGTCCTTTATGCCCGAGGTTGCGAACGGCCAAGTCCGGACGTTCTCCGGGGTGGGGGCCGACGGCATCTCGCGCATCTACAGCGCAACGCAACTCGAGCCCAGCAAGCTGGTGGTGCTGTTCGGTCTGCCGACGGCACAACTGATCGCGCCGCTTCGACGGATTCTGTGGATGGAAATCGGCATCCTGGCGCTCGCCTGGATGCTCGCCATCGTCTCGGCGTCGGTCGGCACAAGATATCTGGTGACGCGCTGGACCGACCGACTGACCGATACCGCGGCGCGCCTGACCGCGGGCGACCTCGCGGCGCGCCCGGACCTCGACGGCGCGCCCGCGGAACTTCGACAGCTCGGCGACGCGTTGGGCGCGCTCGCGACCCGCATCGGCGAGCGGGAGGCGGATTTGCGCACGTCGCTCAGCCAGAAGCACGAAATGCTCAAGGAGATTCACCACCGCATCAAGAACAACATGCAGACCGTCGTCAGCATTCTCAGCCTGCACGCGCGGAACGCGTATTCCGACGATGTGCGCTTGGCATTCTCGGACGCGCAGGCGCGCATCCAGGCGTTCGCGCTGGTGCACCGGCACCTTTACGAGAGCGAGGATCTGCAGGCCGTGCGGGCGGACTTGTTCATCACCAATTTGTGCCGGCTGCTGCAGGATGCGACCGGCGTGTCGCAGCGCCAGATTCGCCTGGTCGTCGACGTGCCGGAGGTGCGCATGTCGGGCGAGCAGGCGGCAATTCTTGCCTCGTTCATTACCGAAGTCATGACCAACGCCTTCAAGCATGCGTTTCCTGAAGGTCAGCGCGGCAAGATCAAGGTGAAACTCGCCGTGACCGCGGACGGCGATGCGGTGCTCACCATCGCCGACGACGGCGTCGGCTTCACCTTCGACCAGACGGATGACGATCTGGGGCAGGTCGGCAGGGGAACCGGATTGACGCTGATCGCCGCCTTCGCGAAACAGATCGGCGGTACGCTCGAACGGTCCGGCCCACCGGGCACGCGAACCACGCTGCACTTCAAGCTCGATCTGCCGAAGGCCGAAGCGGCGGCACTTTGGCGCGCGCCGCGCAGCTCCGCACCCCCGGCCTAGTCGCGCTCGCACGTCGGAACTTCCGTGAACGTCCCGGGTTTGCAATGGCAGTTCGGCAACTGAGCCGGATCGATGTTCTGCCGACTGGCCCGATGGCCCAACGGCGTGGACGTCAGGCAAACATGTCGGCGGGCCAGGTCGCGGAAATGAAATATGCGCTGCTCTGGATGCTGGGCATCCCGATACCGATCTTGATCGTGCTCTGGCTGTTCTTCCGCTAACGCCGGCCGGGCAGCGGGAATAGAGCGTGCGGGATATCGGCAGTCGGCAGGAGTCGAACTGTGCTCAGGTGGGCCTTGATATTTTTTGCGCTGGCGCTGCTTGCGGCCATGGTCGGTTTCGGTGGCGTTTCGGTGCCCGGCGCCGAACCCGGGCAGATCGCATTCGTCGTCTTTGTCGCGTTGTACCTCGTCGCGTCAGTTCTTTATGTCTTCCGCGGCCGCCGACCGCCGATTTGATCGGCCGGCTTTTTGGATACCGCCCGGGCCCGTGGCGGGCACACGGCCTTCCTCCTCCCCCTCGACCGTGTGCGAGAACGGCCATTTTACCTCTGGCGTCCCCCGGCCTCGGCGGAACCCACGTGCGCCGCGGTTGATTGTAGAACGTGTCGCGCGGTATCCGCGCAGGAGAGTCTCCATGGCGTTCGAATTGAAGCCGTTGCCGTTCCCAATTTCGGCGTTGGAACCGCACATGTCGGCGAAGACGCTGTCCGTTCATCACGGCAAGCACCACCGGAAGTACATCGATACGCTCAATAAGCTCGTCGACGGCACGCCGTACGCATCGATGTCGCTGACGCAGATCGTGCGCAAAAGCGCGGTCGATCGGTCGACCAAGGCGCAGAAGGTCTTCAACAACGCGGCGCAGGCGTGGAACCACGATTTCTTCTGGCAGTCGCTTTCCCCTGAGGGCGGCGGTATTCCGCCGGCGGCATTGGCCAGGCGGATTGAAGCGACGTTCGGCGATCTCGCCGGTTTCAAGCGCATGTTCAAGAAAGCCGCCATCGACCAGTTCGGCAGCGGCTGGGCATGGCTGGTCGCACGCGGCGGCGAACTCAAGATCGTCACGACAGGCAACGCACAGACCCCGATCGCCGACGGCAGCGCGCCGTTGCTCACCTGCGACGTCTGGGAGCACGCCTATTATCTCGACTATCAAAACAAGCGCGACGAGTTTGTCGCCGCGTTTCTCGATCGCCTGATCAACTGGAAATTTGCCGCCGTTCGGTTGGCAAAGGAGGGCGAATGACCGATCGCTTCAAGGCCGCTCAGTCCGACGTTTCGAAAATCTTCGATGCGCCGGCGGACATCGTCGGCGCCGGCGATCTCAGCAAATCGCAAAAGGTGGCGCTGCTTCGGCAGTGGGAAATCGACCTGCGGCAGCTGATGGTCGCAAGCGACGAGAACATGCCGGAAACGCCGGCTCGAAACTTGGCCGGCGAACGCCTGCAACGCGTGCACGCCGCGCTGGCGCAGCTTGGCGCCGAATCGGATCCCGACCAAGGCGCGCCGACCAAAGCCGGATGAAAATCGTATCGCGGGGCGTCTGCATCGCTGCCCGGAACCTTCATGTGTCGCGCGCGTTTTAAAAGGGTGAGTACAATAGTGTTCCAAAGGAGTACGCGAAATGGCCAATGAAAATCCCACGCGGCAGCCCGCCGGCAATCCGGGCAAAGGCCCGAACGAGGAATTTCCCGGTAAGGCGCCCGATGTCTTTGCCCAGAAGGACAAGGCGAAGGACCAGCAGCAGAGCCAGAACGACAAACCCAAGACGCAGCCCCAGCAGGGCGGCCAAGGTCGCAACCCGAATCCGGGCGTCGACCAGGAGCGTCAGAAGCAGCCGGACGATACGACCGGTCCGGCGCAACACAGCGATCCGAACCGCAAGAAGCAAAGCTAGCGTCGCTTGCTTGCCGATCCGATCGGGCCCGGGACAAATCCCGGAACAAACCTGGGCATGCGCGCATTTTCATATTACCGATGCGCCGCCCGCGGCGGGTCGTTCCTCAAAGCGGAGTAAGAACCATGAATAAGGATCAGATTGCCGGCGACTGGAAGCAGTTCAAAGGCAAAGTGAAAGAACAGTGGGGCAAGTTGACCGATGACGATTTGCAGGTCATCGAAGGCAAATCAGACCAACTGGCCGGTTGCATCCAAACGCGTTACGGCGTGGCCAAGGAAGATGCGGAACGTCAAGCGGAAGAGTTCCGTAAGCGCCACAAGGATTTCTTCAAACACTAACGCGCCCTGGCGTGTAGCTAACCTGCGATCCAGAGCCCGGCCCCAGCGGCCGGGCTCTTTTTGCGCCGTGCAGGAAAACGAGAAAATCCATGCGGCACGTGGATTCGGAAGTCGCGCGTGACCGTAGTCCGTCAACGCTTCGGCGCCGCATCGGTGTCGTCCAAATCGAGCGGGATGACGCCGGTATCCGCAAGTCCTTGCAGCAGGTTGGACCGTGCCTGCTTGGCGAGATCCGCGTAATGCCGCCGAATCCGTATCAAGTCGACTTCGTCGAGTTCCTCGAGATCGAGCAGCGCGTTGTGCGGACCCTCGAGCGCCCGGATCAATTCGTCGATCTTGATCTGCAGCGACTGAGAATCCCGGTTTTGTGAGTTCTGGATCACAAACACCATCAGGAAGGTAATGACCGTCGTCGCGGTATTGACGACCAGCTGCCAGGTGTCGCTAAAGCGAAAGATCGGCCCCAAAGCGGCCCATACGACGATGCCGGCCAGGGCCAGGCCGAATGCCGACGGCCGGCCGGTCGCTTGGGCGGTCCAGCGCGCGAAACGGCCGAAAATCGAACCTTGGTACATTAGTGTCCTCCCGAAGCGGCCGACGCGCGGTCCGCGTGGCCTGGCTGGATAAACGAAACTTTCGGCGGCGGTTCCGGTGTCGTCGTCAAACCTATTTCCGGCACCGCGCGCCGCGCGGTACACTCGCGGCCTGGTTCGACCGCGCCCGCCCCACCGCTTTGGCAGAGAGCCTGACGATGACCATTCGTTCGCTGCAGCATATCGCTTTGGCCGTCCCCGATCCCGCGATGGGTCGCAAATTCTATACCGATTTCGGTCTGATCGCGCACGACGCGGGCAAGCGCGTGGTCATGCGCTGCGAAGGGCGCGACCAGGACCAGGTGATCCTGCTCGAAGGCAAGCAACGCCACATGCACCACGTCTGCTTCGGCACGCGCGCCGACCTGTTGCCGGCCTTGCAGCAACGCATCGAGGCCGCCGGGGTTCGCCTGCTCGATGCGCCGAGCGACCACCCGGCGCCGGGCCTGTGGCTGCGCGATGCGGACGGCCTGCTGATCAACATACGGGCGGCCGATCCCGCGCCCTGGCGCGCGGCGCCCGAATGGCACATCAACAACCCGGGGCATATGACACGCCTCGGCGCGCGGGGTTACCCGGCGCGCGACAGTAAAGTGCAGCCGCGCCGCCTCGGCCATTGCCTGCGCTTCACGCCGAACATGGACAAGCAGATCGATTTCTACACGCGCGTGCTGGGCATGCGTCTTTCCGACCGCGCGCAGGACATCGTGGCGTTCCTGCATTGCGAAGGCGGCAGCGATCATCACGTCTATGGTTTCATCAAATCCGACCATCCGGGCTTCCATCACGCCAGCTTCGAGGTCGCGAACGTCGACGAGATCGGCATGGGCGCGTGCCGCCTGATCGACAAGGGCTATCGCGACGGCTGGGGCTTCGGCCGCCATGTCATCGGCTCGAACTTCTTCCACTACGTTCGCGATCCCTGGAACAGCTTGGTCGAATATTTCTGCGATATCGACCACATCCCGGCCGACTACAAATGGGAAGCCAAGAACTGGCCGGCCGAGGATTCGCTCTATGTCTGGGGGCCAAAGGTGCCGGACGATTTCGGCGCCAACTTCGAAGCCGCGACCCGATAACAGGGAATCAGCGCGGCAAATCGCGCGGTTCGACCTTGTCGCAATTGCGCCGGCCGGCGGCCGCGCATTTCTGATACTCGATGCTGGCGATCAGTTCGATTACGACGTATGTCCCCGCGGCGATCAACAGCACGGCGGCCGCCAAGCCGAGCCAATTGCCGCGCGCGCGGCGGCCGTCGTTATCGTCGGGTGGCGTTATCGGGCCCGTCATATCGAATGCTCGAACGGTACGGCGGCCGCGCAACGTGGCTGTTGATCGGCCGCCGATTATAGGCTCGAATTCCCGCCATAATCAGCAGACGCCGCCGCCGGCTCGTCGAGCGCGCGGCGCCCAAGGGAGGGTCGCGTGATCAACCTGCACGATATCCGCTATTTGCGCATCGGTACGCCCGACCTCGAATCGACCATCCGGTTCACGGTCGATGTGGTCGGCCTCCAGCTGGTGCGCCGGCAGGGCAAGCTGGCATATTTCCGCAGCGACAAAGTGCCCGTGCGCGGCGATACGCGCGACTACACGCTGGTCTACTTCGAGGGCGATCCGACCGACCACACGGTCGGCTTCGATCTGCTCAATCCCGACGATCTCGACAAGGTCGCGGCCGAACTCGAGGCCGCCGGGCGGCCGGTGCATGTCGGCTCGCGCGAGGAATGCGAGCAGCGCCGGGTGCGCGGCTTCGTTGCGTCGAGCGATCCCTCGGGCAACAAGATCGAAATCGTGGCGCGCCCGTTCCATTGCGGCGAGCGCTATTTTCCGGGGCGCGACGCCGGCATCACCAATTTCAGTCACATCGGCCTGAAGACCTCGAACCCGCAGCGCGACGAAGCGTTCTGGACGCGCATCTGCAATGCGCGCGTATCCGACTGGCTCGGCGACGCGCCGCTCCTGCGCATCGATACGATCCATCATTCGCTGGCGCTGTTTCCGTCGCCGACGCCCGGCATCCAGCACATCAATCATCAGGTCGAAGACATCGACGACGTGATGAAGTCGTATTATTTCCTGCAGGAAAAAGGCGTCAAAATCGTCTGGGGTCCCGGCCGGCATCCGCTGTCGACCGCCGTGATGCTCTATTTCGAAGGCCCGGATCGGATGGTCTACGAGTATTCGGTCGGCGTGAAGCAGATCATGCCGGAGGACGAGGCGGCCTATCGCCCGCGCCAGTTTGGCTTCGAGCGCTTTGCCCTGTGCATGTGGGGTTCGCAGCCGGATATTCGTGAATTCGATACCAAGCGCGAGGGACCGAAACTTCGCGCCGCAACGCCGTAAGATATCCTTACCGGCCGGGAGATTGATCCCGCGCGCGGCACAGCGTAATGTGCGCGCCTGGTTGCCGACGATATTCGCGTGCATCGATCCATAAATTGCACCGCGCTCGGTCGGCTGGAAGGAGCGGGGCAATGGCAGCCGCAGTCGAAAAAGCGTATAGCGCGATCCGCAACGGCATTATTTCCGGCATCCACCCCGGGGGCACGCATCTGAAGGCGGCCGATCTTGCCGTCGCCCTCGGCGTCAGCCGCACGCCGATCCGCGAAGCGCTGCGCCGGCTGCACGCCGAAGGGCTGGTCGATTTCGTCGCCAATCGCGGCGCTTATGTGCTGGCCTGGAACCGCACCGATGTCGACGAAGTGTTTGAATTGCGCACGCTGCTGGAAAGCTACGCGGCCGAAATGGCCGCGCAAAACATGACGCCGGAGCAGTTGGCCGAATTGCGCGCACTGGCGGACAACATGGAACGCGCTGCGCGCGATCGCCCGCCGCGCTTTCTCGAGATCATCGCCGACAACAACGCGCGGTTTCACAAGCTGATCCGCACCGCGGCCGGCAACCGGCGGCTCTCGTCGTTCATCGCGACGGTGGTCGAGATGCCGTTGATGCTGCGCACGTTCAACCGCTATCGCGAGGACGAATTGCTGCGCTCGGCGGCCCATCACCAGGAACTGGTTGCGGCCTTCGCGGCGCGCGACGGTCGCTGGGCCGCCTCGGTCATGCGCAGCCATGTGATCGCCGCGCATCATGTGTTCAGTGCCAGCGAGGCCGCGCGGGCTGCGGAGCAGGCGGCCTGACGGTGCAGCCGGATTGACTCGCGGGATTTTCCGGTCGATACCTGACCAAGTGCCGCCGCGCCACGCGTTGAAACCGGAATCTCCAGGACGCCAAAGATGAACAGCCCGCCCGCCATGGCGACGTTGCCGTGGACCTATCGACCGCTGACGTTGGATGCCGGCGTGCGCGGCGCGTTCAACCGGACCCCGGACAAGATGGCCCTGCGCGAGGGCACGCGCACGCTCACATACCGGCAGTTGATCGACCGCATCGATCGGGTCGGCACCGGGGCGACGGCCGATCTCGGGCTGCGCCAGGGCCAGCATGCGGCGCTGATCTCGACCAACCGGCTCGAATTCATCGAAATCGTCTGCGGCCTGTCGAGCGTCGGCGTCGCCGCCGTGATGATCAGCCCGCGCCTGGCTGCGGCCGAGATCAAATTCATGTGCGACGATTCGCGGTCGCGCGTGATCTTCGTCGAAGTGCAGCTCGAGGAGTTCGTGCGTGCGATCAAGTTCGAGACGGTCGAACGCATCATCGTGGTCGGCCGGGATTACGAAGACTGGCTGGCGCGCGCGCGCGCGGTTCCGTCGACCGTGCCGGTGCAGGAATGGGAGCCGTTCTCGGTCCACTACACGTCGGGCACCACCGGCAAGCCGAAAGGCGTCGTACTGGCCCACCGCTCGCGCACGTTGCTGTTCTTTGCCATGGGCGTCGAGTACGGCTGCTACTCGCCCGACGACAGGGCGATTGCGGTTGCCCCTTTGTGCCACGGCGCCGGCTTTGCCTTCGCCATGGCGCCGGTCTATTTCGGCGGCTTCTGCGAAATTCTGCGCCGCTTCGAGCCGGATCATATCCTGTCGTCGATCGGCACGGCCGCGGCGAGCAACATCTTCCTGGTGCCGACGCATTTTCACGCCATGTTCGCGCTGGAAAAACCGATCCTGGATCGCTATCGGCGCGGCACGCTGAAGACGATCATCGCGAACGCGGCACCGCTCGCCCAGGCGACCAAGGAAAAGATCGTCGACTTCTTCGGCCCCGGAATCCTGAACGAAAGTTACGGGTCGACCGAAACCGGCATCGTCTGCAATCTGCGGCCCGCCGATCAGCTGCGCAAGATCAAGTGCGTCGGCCAGCCTTTGCCGTGCACCGAAGTGCGCATTCTGGACGACGACGGCAACGAGGTCGGTCCGGACGTCACCGGCGAACTGTACAGCCGCTCGGAGGTGCATTTCGTCGGCTATTTCGACCGGCCCGAGGAGACCAAAGCGGCGTTCCGCGGCGATTGGTTTTCCGCCGGCGACATGGCGCAGCGGGACGAGGAAGGCTACCTCTATATCGTCGATCGCAAGAAGGACATGGTGATCTCCGGCGGGCTCAATATCTATCCGCGCGAGATCGAGGAAGTCCTGTTCACGCATCCCGCCGTGCGCGAAGCCGCGGTGATCGGCGTGCCGGACGATTACTGGGGCGAAACGCTCAAGGCGTTCGTCGTCCTGCACCCCGGCAAGGCGCCGACGCCGGAGGAGTTGATCGAGCATTGCCGGAAAGACCTGGCCGGCTACAAGATTCCAAAAGCGGTGGTCTTCATCGATGCGCTGCCGCGCAATACCGCCGGCAAGGTGCTCAAGACGACCTTGCGCGCGCAGGAAGCGACGGGGAAATAGCGTGGGTTCGATCGTCGTATAGCGCCGCTGCGACCGCGCGGACTCGGCGCGTGGTCGGACGACCGGCGGCCGTAAGTCGTTCGGCAAACGTGCGGTCGAGATCTCGCGCTACCGATTCTTCGGCGCCACCGGCGCGGTCAGCTCGCCGATCTCCTGGATCGCCTTGTCGTAGCTTTCCGCCGTCTCGCCGGCGGTGGCCTCGTCGAGACGCGCCTGCACGCTGCGCAGCACGCGTTCGAGAAATTCCGCGCGCCATTTCTCGCGTGCGGCATCGACCTCGGGCGTCGCGCGGTACGCTTCGATATCGGCGTGCGTGAACGCGCGCTTGGCTTCGGCCACGCGCTCGACCGTATCGAGCCGTTCGTGCAGCACGGACACTTCGGCGGCGAGCGCCAAGACCATCGAGGTCAAGCTGTCGACGATCGGATCGTCCGAGAATGCCGGACGTTTTCCGCGCGCTTTCGGCAGATCGCTCACTTGCGCGCTCCGAAGATTTGCCAGGTGCCGCGGCCGGCCGAGTCCTTGTTCTCGCTGAACACGACCTGGCCCTCGAACGCGCGCGAGACGAGCGTTTCGAACATCATTTCGGGCCGGAAACCGGCTTGCTCCATGAGCTTGCGCCAGTCCATCGCGCGGAACGTGCCCCAGAACGGCTCGTTGTTGTGACGCGTATCCCAATCGAGCATGAATGCATCGAACGGCGACAGCTTGTCGTAGAAGCACAGATCGGCGTGCACGGCGACGCCGGTCGGCGCCAGCAGGCGGTGGCATTCGTGCATGATGTTGGCGATCGCGCGGCCGGACGTTTCGTGCAGCAGGATCTGCGAGACGATCAGGTCGAAATGCCCGTCCGGGTATCCGGTTCGCTCGGCGTTCATCTGCTTGAAATGCACCGTCTTGCCCATAGCCTCGGCGCGCGAATGGGCGTAGCGCAGCATCGGCGCGCCGACGTCGATGCCATGAATCTCCGCTTCGGGATACGCATCCGCATACGGCAGCAGCGCGTTGCCGGTGCCGCAGCCGAGCTCCAGAATCCGGCGCGGCCGCAGGCCGGGGAAGCGTTTGCCGATATACGAGATCATGTGCCGGCCCATGGCGTCGTTCTTGGCGCCGAAGCCGCCCATGGCGTAGACGTGCACGCCGCGGTCGTACAGCGCGCCCTGTGCCACGTCGCCCTCGAACCGTTCGGTGTGATAGCTGCCCGGCATGCAGTGAATGTCGATCGCGGTCAGATACGCCGGCACTTCGAGCGTCGGATCGAGTTCCAGCGTGCCCTGCGGCTCGCGCCAGGATGCGGCGGTTTCCGCCAGCGCCGGCAATTGCCGCATCACGCTGTCGCCGACCGAATGCCACAGCATTTCCTGGCTGCACCGCTGCATCGAGCCCCACAGGCGGTAGAACGGCTCGGCTTCCATCGCCGCGCGCACTTCGTGCCGGTCGGCCGGCTTGCGTCCGGTGCGGCGCTCGAACGCAGGTTCGACGCGATGCTGGTAAATCTGCTTGTTGCCCTGCACCACCTTGGTGGCCAGATGCAGCTTCAGGCTTTGGACGAAATCCTGGCGGGATTTCTCGTCGATCGTCGCCGACGGAAGCTGGCGATGTTCAAGCTGCCGTTCCATGTCCGTGGTCTCCCGCTCATCCGCTGGCCGCGTCCGCGCGCGCGCCGTTGAAGTTCAGCCTAGCAAGAAATCGTCCACCGGTGACCGGTGCATGCAGTCGCACGGCTCGGCTCGGCCATGATGCTCATGGCGCTTGACTCGTATCGCCTGCGATTGTTCCTTGCCGGGGCGATTGTATACACATTCCGGCGGTTCGAGAAACATCGCGTGCGCCGACCGGGCCTGCGCCGGACCGGCCGGGTCGGCTTGGATCGGCGACCAGGCAAGGGCAAAACATCCATGGCGACACCAGCGGCGGCATCTGGCAACCCGGCCTACATGGTCGTGATCACCGAGCATGTCGTGTTCGACCGGTTACAGAACTATCGCGAGGCGCTCGATCAGGCCGATCTGTACCACCGGTTCGGTGGCCGGTTCGTCGTCGCGCGCCGGCCGGTGACGATCCTCGAGGGCGAGTATCCCAACGACCGGCTGACGCTGGTGGTCGAATTTCCCGATCGCGCGGCCGCGCACGGCTGGTGGTATTCCGAGGATTACCAGCGCATCAAGCCGCTGCGCGCCGATGGCGGCGCGATGAAGATCGCGGTCTGGGACAAATTGCCGCCGCCCGTCGGTGCCGCGCCGATCCATGCCGGCACGCCAGTCGGCATCATGGTGGTCACGGCGGAAAATCTGGTCGGCGACGGCTACCGGAACTATCTGCGTGCGCTGCGCGACGAAGGCCTGCTCGATCGGGCCGGCGGCGTGCCCCTGCTGGGCGGGCCGCCGGTGGAGATTTTCGAGGGCGAATTCCCGCGCGATCGCAACACGGTGGCGATCCGGTTCCCGTCAGTGGCGGCGATCGACGCATTCTGGACCAGCCCCGAATATGCCAGGATCAAGCGGCTGCGCGCCGGTGCCGGCAAGCTGACCGTGGCGGTTTGGCAGCGCAGCGCCTGACGCAACGGGCGCGCGGCCGGGGGCGTCCGGCCGAGCGCCGCAAAATGTATGCAGCGGTACAATTAGCGTCGAAAAGCGTCCCGAGCTTGTTGACTCATTCAGCGGGCGATGGTCCAATCCGCAACAGATTGCATACAATTTTGCGATTTCGTGCAGGCAATCACTGACAAAGGGGTTTGAGATGGGCGCTTCACACGGGCTTGTTAATTCGCGTCGCTGGACCGGGCTTGCGCTCGGACTCAGCCTCGCCATCGCGGCGCCGGCCGCGGCACAACAGCAGAAAACGCTGCTGATCTTGGGCGAGGGCGTGCCGGCAAGTCTGAACTACGACGGACCGTCGGGCAATCATGTGCCGTCGCAGACCGGCTTCCACAACGTCATCGAACCGCTCGTCGATTACGCGTTCGGCGCCAAGAGCGAGGACGGCACACAGCTTTACAATTTCACCAAATTCGAAGGTGCGTTGGCCGAAAAATTCTCGTTCGACGCCGCCACCAACACCTGGACGTTCAATCTGCGCAAGGGCGTGAAAAGCTGCGCCGGTAACGTGTTCTCCGCCGACGACGTGATCTATACATTCGCGCGCGCCAAGTCGATCAGCGGCAAAGCGCCGATCGGCTATTTCCTGTCGTCGGTCGCCTCGGTCGCCAGCTTCACTCCGGCGCTGTTCGGCCCGACGCCGGAAGCCAAGGAACGCCGCAAGCTCGGCGACGAGGTCAAGAAGGTCGACGACTATACGGTCCAGATCAAGCAGTCGGCGCCCAATCGCCTGATGCTGCCGGTGCTCACGATCTTCGGCCTGCTGATCTACGATTCGAAGGAAATGAAGAAGCATGCCACGGACGCCGATCCCTGGAGCCACGAATACACCAACAACGTCAACGCGCCGAGCTTCGGCCCGTACTGTGTCGATAGCTGGAAGAAGGAAGAGGAGTTCGTCGTCAAGGCGAACCCGAACTACTGGCGCGGCAAGCCGTTTTACGATCGGGTGATTTACAAGAAGGTGCCGCAGAGCGCCAACCGCATCGCCATCCTGCGTTCGGGCCAGGCCAACATCGTCGAGGGTTTGAACCCGAAAGAGATCAGCAGCCTGCGCAACGTCAAGAACATCAAGACCGAAGGCGGCTATCTCAACAGCACGCTGATCCTGCTGGTCAACTGGAAGGCCAAGCCGTTCGACAACGTGGCGCTGCGCAAGGCGATCGCATATGCGATCCCGTACGACGATCTGATCAAGACGTCTTACTTCGGCCAGGCCAAGCAGTGGCAGGGTCTCGTGCCGTCGTCGTATCCCGGCTACAAAAAGCCGAGCGCGACATACAAATACGACCCGGCGATGGCCAAGAAGCTGCTCGCCGAAGCCGGCTATCCGGACGGCAAGGGGCTCGAGGCGTTCCCCGACGCGTTCAAGCTGTCCTACGCCGCCGAGCGCGAAAGCAACCTCGGTCCGTCGGCGACGCTGATCCAGACGCGGCTCAAGGCGCTCGGGATCCCGGTCGTGCTCGATCCGCAGCCGGCGACGCAGTTGGCTGACCGCCAGCTCGTCAAGAAGGACCTGCCGTTCTCGCTGTACGACCAGTCCAAGCCGATCGGCGTCGATGCCGCCTATGCGCTGCAACTCTACTTCGTCAGCCCGCCGCGCGGTGTGAACAACATGACCAACTTCCGCAATGCGGATCTGGACGGTCTGTTCACCAAGGCGCAGGTCGAAGTCGACGAAGCGAAGCGCAACGACTATCTCGCGCAGGCGCAGGAAATCCTGATGAGCAACTTGGCCTGGGTGCCGCTGCTCGAGACCAAGTTCCAGGTCGCCGTGCAGTCCAAGGTCAAGGGCATGGTGCTTCACCCGGCCCAGATCCTGGTCTGGCGCTACCTGCACGAATAGACTGTCGCCAGCCGCCGTGCCGCGCGCGATCGCGGCACGGCGGTTTTCGTTTCCGCGCGGCTGTGGGCGGAAGCGGTGAGAGCGGCCGATGCGACGGCGCATCCTTCGACGGCTCGATCGGATGCAACTGTATGCATTGCGACGATATGCGCAGCGGAAACAGGGCTATTTCATTGACATGAAATAAGTCGAATGGTCCAAATCTTCGGCGTAATTGTATACAATTTTTTGAGTTTCGGGCGGGGAGAACGATGCGGGGCGTTGGGCCAATCGGCAGTTTTCGGCGGCCTGCCGGCTTCTCGGCGGTCATGCCGGGCGCCGGCGCACCGGCCACCCGTGCCTCTACCAGCCGCCCAATTACCCTCGAACGCCCCTTGAACTGACGGATCGCCGGAATGTTAACGCGCTTCATTGCCAAGCGTCTGCTGATCGCACTGCTGCAGCTGATCGGGCTGGCCTTGGCCGTCTTCTTCGTGATCCGCGCGCTCAACGCCGATCCGGTCGCACGTCTGGTCGGGTTGAACGCCAGCCCCGAGGCGTATCGTATGTCGGCCCAGGCGCTCGGCGTCGACCGGCCGATCTTCGAGCAGCTGATGGCGTTCCTCGGCCTTTTGCCTGGCAAGGCCGGCCTGCTCCAGGGCACGTTCGGCGTTTCATGGGACAACAATGTGCCGGTGCTGCGGGAAATCGGGCACACGTTGCCGGTGACGCTCGAGATCGTCACCTTTGCGCTGCTCGCGTCGTTCCTGATCGCCCTGCCGCTCGGTCTTGCGAGCGCGCGCAAACCCAAAGGCGTCGCCGACCGCGTCAGCAAGGTCTGGGGCCTGTTCGCGGGCGCGCAGCCGGATTACTGGTGGGGCCTGCTGTTCCTGTTCGTCTTCTTCTATCTGCTGAATATCGCACCTGCGCCGATGGGCCGCATCGATGCGGGCCTCGAACTGCCGCGCACGGTGACCGGCTTTATCACCATCGACGCACTCCTCGCCGGCAACCTCCCGGCATTTTTCAGCGGCTTGCAGCATCTGGCGCTGCCGGTGCTGACGCTGGTCTTCGCGGCCTCCGGGGCGATCCTCAAGATGGTGCGCACGAACACGCTGCGCGCATTGCAGTCCGATTACGTGCTGTACGCGCGCGCCTCCGGCCTGCCCGAGCGCAAAGTGGCGCGCTACGCGCTGCGCGCCGCGCTCACGCCGGCCGTGACACTCGTCGGCATCTTCTACAGCATCCTGCTGTCGGCGGCGGTCACGATCGAGATCGTGTTCTCGCTGAACGGCATCGGCAGCTATGCGGTGCGCTCGATCATCGCGATCGACTACCCGGCGATCCAGGGTATCGTGCTCATCGTCGCGCTCGTATCGCTGATGATCTATCTGCTGCTCGACATCGTGCACGCCTATCTCGACCCGCGGATCCGGTATTGAAGCCATGAGCACCGAAAAAGCCGTTCCCGTCGCAGCAACGCCGTTCGACCAACTGGCCATCGATTTAGCCCAGTCCGCGGGGACAGCGCGTTTCAATTTCCGCGAGAAACTGGCGACCGATCGGTTGTTCGCGTTCGGCTGCTTTATCGTCGTCCTTTCGCTATTCCTGGCCGCGTTCGGGCCCAGCGTGTCGCCCTACGATCCGCTTTCCGCGACCGGCGACGTTTCCGAGCCGCCGCCGGCGTTCTGGGAGGTGCCGGGCCTGCTGTGGGAAACTTTCTTCGGCAAGCTCGAAAAGCCGGTGCATTGGTTCGGCACCGATCAATCGGGGCTCGACGTCTTCTCGCGCGTCATCTCGGCGCCGCGCACCGACATGACGATCGCGCTGGCCGGCGCGCTGTTCTCGCTGTTCATCGGTACGCTGCTCGGCCTGATCGCCGGCTTCTACCGCAACTGGGCGACCGAACTGTTGATGCGCATGTCGGACGTGTTGCAGGCGTTCCCGGTGTTCATCACCGCCATGCTGTTGGTCACGCTCTCCGGTCGGTCGACGTACAACATCGTGCTCGCGCTGATGCTGGTCTATACGCCGATCTTCATTCGGCTGACGCGCGCCGAAGTCATGGCGCAGAACGCGCGCGGCTATGTCGAGGCGGCGCGGGCAGCCGGAAACCGGCCGATCATGATCGCGTTCAAGCATATCCTGCCCAATTCGATGGTGCCGTCCCTGGTGCAGACCTCGGCGACCATCGGCTTCGCGATTATCCTGACCTCCGGGCTCAGCTATGTCGGCGCCGGCGTGCGTCCGCCGACGCCCGAATGGGGGCTCATGATCTCGACCGGCGCGCAGCAATTGATCCTGGGCGAATGGTGGTCCTCGGTGTTCCCGGGCATTGCGATGACGGTCACGGTGTTCGGCTATGCGGTGATCGGCCACGCCATCGAAGATCAGTTCCGCTGAGGGTCGCGCGCCATGCAAACGCCGAACGCCGCCGCCCCGTTGCCCAACAACTCGTCGCCCAGCGCCCCGTCGCCCGCGACCCCGCGGGACCAGCGCCCGATCATCTTGTCGGCGCGCGATCTCACCGTCGCTTTTCCGCGTGAGAAAGCGCCGGAAATCCAGGCCGTCAAAGGCTTCTCGCTCGATATCCGCGCCGGCGAGTTCGTCGGCCTGATGGGCGAGCCGGGGTGCGGCAAGTCCACGGCGGCGATCGCGCTTATGGGCCTGGTCAAACCGCCGGGGCGGATCGCGTCCGGCTCGGTTTCGTTCGACGGGCACGACATGGTCAATCTGACCGAGCCCGAGCTGCGCAAGATTCGCGGCAAAGACATGGGTCTGATCGTGCAGAACCCGCGCACCTCGCTGCATCCGATGCTCAAGGTCGGGCTGCAAATCTCGAACGTCTATCGCTCGCACAACGCGGTCGACAAGAAGGCCGCCTGGGCGCACGCCGTATCGATGCTCGAAATGGTCGGCATCAACGATCCCGAACGACGCGCGCACGCCTACCCGCACGAGCTGTCGACCGGCATGACGCAGCGCGTGCTCATCGCCATGGCGCTCAGCTCGAAGCCCAAGCTGCTGATCGCCGACGAGCCGACCTCGGGCCTCGACGTCACCATCGAAGCGCAGTTCCTCGACCAGATGTGGGAATCCACCCAGGCGACTGGCTCGGCCGTGCTGCTGGTGACGCAGAATCTCGGCATCGTCGCCAACTATTGCGATCACGTCCTCATCATGAAGGATGGCGCGATCGTCGAATCGGCGCCGGCACGGCAGTTCTTCCACAACCCGCAGCACGACTATTCCAAGCGCGTGCTCGCCCTGCAGCGCCAGGACGAAGGAACCGGCACGCGCATCCGAGCCGCGCGTTCGTCGGACCTCCAGTCGACGGCGGCACCGCTCATCGAAGTGCGCGGACTATCGAAGGATTTCGACATCCGCGGTTCGAAGAACAAGGTGCATGCGGCGGACTCGGTTTCGCTCTCGATCCGCCCGGGTGAATCTTTAGGTCTCGTCGGTGAAAGCGGCTCCGGCAAGACCACGGTCGGGCGCTGCCTCTTGCGCCTCGAAGCGCCGACCAAGGGCGAAATCCTGTTCCGTGGCGAGCCGCTGCACGCGATTTCGGAAAGCGAATTCCGCCCCTACCGCGCCAAGCTTCAAGTGGTGTTTCAGGATCCGTTCGATTCGATGAACCCGCGCTGGACCGTGGGCGACGTGATCGGCGAAATGCTCGATCTGCATTCGAGTTTGACCAAAGAACAGAAGAACGCGCGCGTCGACGAGTTGCTGGCACTGGTCGGCATCGAGCCCAATCTGCGCAACGCCTCGCCGCGGCAATTGAGCGCCGGGCGCCAGCAACGCGTCGCGGTTGCGCGCGCGATCGCGACCGATCCGGATTTCGTCGTGCTCGACGAGCCGACTTCGGCGCTGACGCCGGAGACAACGGCCGAGATCATCCATCTGCTGATGACGCTCTCGCAGCGTTTGGGCCTCGCCTATCTGTTCATCTCGCACGATCTAACGACGGTGCAGTACATCTGCCACCGCGTCGCCGTCATGTATCTGGGTCAGGTGGTCGAAATCGGCACCAAAGAACAGATTTTCGAGACGCCGAAGCATCCTTATTCCAAGGCGCTACTGTCCGCGCATCTGTTCCCCGACGTCGACAACCGCCGCGTCGACCGGCCGGATCGCAGTTCGCTCAAGGGCGAAATTCCCAGCCCGATCAATCTGCCAAAGGGTTGCTATCTGTATGGCCGTTGTCCGTCGCAGGTCGACCGCTGCCGGGACATGCAGCAGACGCTGACGACACTGCCCGACGGCCGCGAGGTCCGCTGCTGGCGAGCCGCCGAAGGGCAGTTGGGCTGACGAAGACGCCTCGTTGCGGCGCTGCCGCACCGGCTCGGCACGAGTTGGCGGCTAGCGTTGAGCCCCCCTTGTCATCCCGGCCGAAGCGCAGCGTAGAGCCGGGATCCAGCGTGTCTTGCCGCCGCCGTTCCCGGCCCCCGGCTTTGCGCGCCGCCGGCGCGGCGCTTGTCGGGGATGACCAATTTAAATCCATCGCGCGCGCGAAAACGCCGCATCGGTAACAAATGTAACGCGGCCCTTGATTGCCGCCGCGTCGATCCCATGTGCACGCGCGCTGCGCGATCGAATGCGCACGCACGCTCTTTGCATCGTCAATCGAATCCATCCAACGCGGCGGAAATCGCGCGGCGAACCGACAACCCTAAGGCACCCTAAGCCCTAAGGTGAAAAACGTAACATTCGTAACATCGTCTTGGGGTCGGCGGCCGCGCGTCGCGCAGATCAGCTTGCTTCGCCGCTTGCGTGTGCGCGCACCAGATCGAGGAAGCGTTGGCCGTAACGGGCAAGCCGCGCCTGGCCGACGCCGTAGATGCCGCCCATCTGGTCGAGCGTGGCGGGTTTCACCGCGGCCATTTCGATCAGGCTGCGGTCGGGCAGCACGACATAGGCCGGGCGGCCGTGCGCCAGCTCGCGCCGCAATCGTTTCAGCGCGAGCAGGAGCGATTCGTCGGCCGAACCCGGATCGATCGCCGACTCGCTGACGCGGCGCTTGCGTGCCGGCGTCGTCGCGCGCGCCAACGTGTCGGTGCGCAGCTGAATCCGCTCGGCGCCGCGCAGCACCTTACGGCCGTTGTCGGTGATGCTCCAACTGCCGTAGCCGGTGATGTCGAGCGAGATCAGGCCGGCCGCGTAAAGCTGCCGGAAAATGGCGCGCCATTCGTTTGGCGTGCGGTCCCTGCCGACGCCGAACGTCGGCAGATTTTCATGGCCGTTGCGCTGAATCGCATCGTTGGTGGCGCCGGTCAGGATCTGCACCAGATGTTCGGTGCCGAATCTTTCGCCCGTGCGCAGGATCGCCGACATCGCCTTCTGCGCCTCGGTCGTGCCGTCGAACGAGGCCGCGTTGCCCAGACAAAGGTCGCAATTGCCGCAGGGTGCCGCAGCCTCGCCGAAATAGCCCAGGAGCGTCTGCCGTCGGCAATGCGGCGCTTCGCACAATGCGAGCAGGGCGTTGAAGCGCATGCGTTCGATGCGCTTGCGTTCCTCCGGCGCGTCGCCCTGCTCGATCTGCAGCCGGCGCAGGCGCATATCGTCGAGCCCGTACAGCGTCAACGTGTCGGCCGGCAGCCCATCGCGGCCGGCGCGGCCGATCTCCTGGTAATAGCTTTCGATCGTCTGCGGCATGTCGGCGTGGCACACGTACCGCACATCGGGCTTGTCGATACCCATGCCGAACGCCACCGTGGCGACGATCACCACGCCGTCTTCCTGCAGGAACAAATCCTGGTTCGCATCGCGCGTCGCCTGCGGCAGGCCGGCGTGATAGGGCAGGGCGCGATGGCCGGCGGCTTTCAGCTTGGCGGCCAGATCCTCGGTGCGCTTGCGCGACGAACAGTACACGATCCCGCTCGCCTCCCGGCGCGCCGCCAGGAAATCGCCCACTTGCTTGCGCGCTTCCGCCTTCGGCCGCATTTCGAGAAACAGATTCGGCCGGTCGAACGAATGCACGAAGATGCGCGGCTTCTTCGCGAACAGTTTCGCCGTGATGTCGGCCTGCGTCGGCGCGTCGGCAGTGGCGGTCAGTGCGATCGTCTGGATGTCGCCGAGCTCGCGGCGCACCTCGTTCAGCGCCAGATATTCCGGCCGAAAATCGTGGCCCCACTGCGAGACGCAATGCGCCTCGTCGATCGCCAGCAGGTTGGCGCCCGCGGTTCGCAACAGGTGCTGCGTCTCGGAGCGTACGATGCGCTCGGGCGCGACATAAAGCAGTCTAAGCTCGCGCGTGGCGAGCATTTTGCGGATGCGCTGGCTCTCTTCCGGCGTATTGCCGGAATTGAGGCTGGCGGCGGCGATGCCGTACTCGAGCAACTGACCGACCTGATCGCGCATCAGCGAGATCAGCGGCGAGACGACGACGGTCAAGCCGTCGCGCACCAGGGTCGGCAACTGGTAGCACAGGGACTTGCCGCTGCCGGTCGGCATGATCGCCAGCACATCCTCGGCATCCAGGATCGCGCGAATGATGTCTTCCTGGCCCGGCCGGAACGAGGCGAACCCGAACACGTTCTGCAATATCGTCCGGGCCGCCTGAATCGGATGCGTCATCGTTCACAATCGTCGTTGCCGGCGGCGACACCATACACAATCGCACGCGCGGACCAAGCGCCGTCGGCGATATAACGACCCTAGAGTTTCAGTAAGCCGGCACCGCGTGCGGCGCGCGCACGCAACTCGGCAAGGTCGTCCGGCGTATCGATGTCGAGCGCGAACCCGGGCCGCACGACGCGTTTCGGACTTACGCCGCGCCGTTCGAGCGCCGCCAAGTGTGCGGCAAGACTGGCATCGCCGAAGCGGAACGGGATCAGGTCCGCCGGCTTGAGATACAGGCCGTTGGTGCCGGTTCCGTGCCGGTCGCCGGCCAGGGCCGCGGCGCGGGGCTCGGCTCCGGACGCGGCCAGCGCGCGCAGGTCGGAGACTTGCAGCAGCGGCAGGTCGATCGCCACGACCAGCAGCGATGCGGCGCCTTTGCCGATGGCGACGGCGCGCGCTTGCTCCAGCGCGTCGTTCAAGTCCGCGTCCGGCGCCTCGGCCAAGGTGGCGAAGCCGCCGGCCGCCGCAAGCGCTAATGCCGTCTCGTCGCGGCTGACGACCAGCGTCCGCGCGCGGCCGGGAAATTCGGCGACCAGCGCGAGCGTGTGACGCAGCAGGCCGAGGCTGAGCGCGCGCCGCTGTTCGGCGGACAAGGCGGGTGCGAGCCGCGACTTGCTGTCGGCCAGGCGTTTAACCGGCACGATGGCCCACAATCCGGTCATCTTGCGACACCGCGCGGCAAAGTCGCGGCAAACGTCAAAACCGCTTGCGCCAGCGCTGCGCGATCATGATCGGACCGCATCACCGTGTTGCACGCCAGGGTCGCCGTCCCGCGCGACCGTATCGCCGACTCCAAGCCGGCATCCTCGCGGTCCAAGACCAGCGCGTCGATTCGCGCGCCGTACCAATCGGCGATGCCGCGCGCCGAGCAATCGAGGTTCAGCTCGCGCATCATCTTGGCCGCCGGACCCTTGATCGCCTGTCCGCCGACGATCGGCGAGACGGCGATCTTTGGCGCCGCATTTCGCCGCAACGCCGCTTCCACCCCGGGCACCGCCAGGATCGGCGCCACGCTGACGAACGGGTTGGACGGGCAGATGACGATGGCGGCCAACTCGGTGTCCGCCAATGCGGCGGCGAACGCGGCGCTCGGCCGAGCCTGCTCGGCGCCGTCGAAGGCGAAGCGCTGCACGCGCGGCGCGCATTGCCGGCGCACGAAATATTCCTGGAACGGAAGTTCGCCTTCGTCGCTGTGAACGATCGTGCGCACCGGCTGGTCCGACATCGGCGCAACCGCGTGCGCGACGTCGAGCGCGCGGTACAGGGCCGTGGTCGCGTCCGACAGGCTTGCGCCGTGCCGCAATTTTTCATGCCGGGCGACATGCGTCGCCATGTCGAGATCGCCGAGCCTGAACCAGCTTGGCCCGCCGAGGCGTTCGAGCGCGTTCATGAATTGCCAGGTTTCGTCGCGCCGTCCCCATCCGGTCGCCGGGTTGGCCAGCCCGGCCAAGGTGTACATGACGGTATCCAGATCCGGGCAGATCGGCAGGCCGAGATGTTCGAAATCGTCGCCGGTATTGACGACGACGGTGAGATCTTCCGGCGCGCAGATCTGCGCGAGGCCGTGCGCCAGCTTCGCGCCGCCGACCCCGCCGGCCAGCGCCAGAATCCGCTTTCGCCCGGACGCGCTCACCGGAACAGATCCAGAGTCTTGGCGCGGATCAGTTCGGCGGCGTCGCCGTCGCGCATCGGGTATGGGAATCCGCGCACCAGGACGATCGGTCTGCCTTCCGCCGCCTGGCCCATCACCAGCGAGGCCGCCGCGGCCACTTCGTCGGCGACGCCGATTTCGGTCACGCGCAGGGTGCGGCCGTTCAGGTCCGGCTTGCCGCGCAGGTCGAGCAAACCGGGCAGGCCGGCTGCGCCGAGCGCCACGCCGACCGTGCCGTTGCGCCACGCGCGGCCGAGACTGTCGTTGACGATGACGGCGACATCCGTGCCGGTCGCCGCGCGCAAGCCGTCGCGAAGCGCACGGCACGAGGCATCCGGATCGCGCGGCAGCAGCAGCACGCGCTCGCGCCCGTCCGGCGATTCGACGTTCGACGCGTCGATGCCGGCATTGGCGAGCACGTAGCCGAGCCGATGCGCCACCACGATGACGCCCGGCCGCGTGCGCAGCACCTCGGTCGATTCGTCGAGGATCAACTGAACAAGCCGCGGATCCTTTTCGACCTGCCGGGCCAATTCGAAGGCGCGCGGCGACGGGGTGACGGCGGCAAGCTCGACGAACCGGTCCTCGGCCTTGGAGACGATCTTCTGCGCCAGGACGACGATGTCGCCCGGCCGCAACGCGAGTTCGGCCCGCTTCAGGCCGTCCAGAATGATGCGCGAAAGGTCGGCGCCCGGGACCACGCGCGGAATGCCGGGCAGCGCGAACAGGGCCAGGTTGGGTGCGGCGGTCATGGCAAAACTATAGCCGCGCCGGGCCTACGCCGTCTCGGGAATGCCCGCTTCGGGAATACCGGTGATCCGGATCCCGGTGCCGAGCGATTTGTACTGCCGGTTCATGAAGATGAGCACCGAGGTCAACGCCTCGGCGGCGGTCGAATTGATCAGCGGCCCGGCCTGCCACGCACGCATGCCGCAGGCGCACGCAAGGTCGACGACCGCCTGACGCGCGCTCTTGTCGTCGCCGCACACGAGTACATCGCAATCGACTTCGTGATCGAGGTCCTTCAATTGATGCGCGGCGACGTTCTGAAACGCCGACACGACGCGCACGCCCGGCCCGAGCATGGCCTGCGCCGCGAACACCGCGGACTGTTCCGGCGGCAACTGCACCTGGCTGACTTTCGGCGGCATCAAGGGCACGGTGACGTCGATCAGGATCTTGCCGATCAGATGCGAGCGCACGGTCGTCAAGGTCGGGAGCTGTGCGGCGAACGGCACGGCCAGGATGACGATCTCGCCGCTCTCGGCCGCAGCTTCGTTCGCCATGCCGCTGGCGTGCTTGTTGTTCAATCTCGCATTGATGGCCCGCGCGGCGTCGGCGGCGCGGGCCGCATCGCGCGAGCCGATCGCAACCGCGTATCCGGCGGCGGCGAGGCGTAACGCCAATCCGCCGCCTTCGCTGCCGGTGCCGCCCAAAATCGCTATGCGCGGTCGTGTCGTCATCGCATCACCTTGGTCTTGGTTTAAACCGAAATCAGGCCGGCACCCGGGCGCGCGGCTTTGTTTGCACGATCGGTGTCTGCACGATCGGCGCCAGGGGTGCGGCCTGCCCGGCCGCGGCGCGGCGTTCGTCGCTGACCGTCCGGTAGAATGTATCGCGCTGCATCGGCATGCGGCCAGCGGCGCGAATCAGCTTTTCCATCTCGGCGGGCGGCAATTCCTGTCCGTGTTCGGTGCCGGCGGCGCGCGAAATGCTCTCGTTCATCAGCGTGCCGCCGAGATCGTTGACGCCGGCATGCAGGCATGCGGCCACACCGTCCGTGCCCAGTTTCACCCATGACGCCTGGATGTTTGTTATGACTGGATGCAACGCCAAGCGCGCCACGGCGTGCATCAGGACGGCTTCGCGGAACGTCGGCCCGCTGCGCGCCTGGCCGTGCAAGTAGATCGGCGCCTCCATGTGGACGAAGGGCAGCGGCACGAACTCGGTGAAGCCGCCGCTGCGCTCCTGCAACTTCCGGATCGCCAGCAGGTGACGCGCCCAATGACGCGGCGTCTCGATGTGGCCGAACATGATCGTCGCGGTGGTCTTGAGGCCGATCCGATGCGCCGCTTCGACGACGCCGAGCCAGCCTAGCGTGTCCAACTTGTCCGGACATAAAATCTTGCGAACCTCGTCGTCGAGAATCTCCGCGGCTGTACCCGGCAGGGAACCTAACCCGGCGTCCTGGAGCCGGCGCAGAAACGCTTCGACCGGGATGCCGAGCGTCTTGGCGCCCTGCGCGACTTCCAGCGGCGAGAATGCGTGGACGTGGAGCGCCGGCCGCGCCGCCTTCACCGCACGGCAAATGTCCAGATACGTCTGCCCGGTATAGTCGGGATGGATGCCGCCTTGCAGACAAACTTCGGTGGCGCCGCGGTCCCACGCCTCGCACGCGCGGCGCACGATTTCTTCGATCGCCAGATCGTATGGCCGGCCGCGCAATTCGTCGGCCAGCTTGCCCTTGGAGAAGGCGCAGAACCGGCAGCGGAAGTAGCAGATGTTCGTATAGTTGATGTTGCGATTGACGACGTAGCTGACCGTATCGCCTTTGGTTTCGCGCCGCAGATCGTCGGCGGCTGCGCAGATGGCGTCGAAATCCGCGTCGCGCGCGGCGAACAGCGTTGCGATGTCGGGTTCGCCGAGTGCTGTGCCGGCGCGCGCACGCGCAACCAGCCGCTCGATTTGCGGGGTTACGTGCGCGCGCGCGAAGCGCGATCCGGCGGCCGGTCTGGCCGGCGGCGCGATCCTGCGGCCGGGCGCCCATTCGTCGGTGCGCGCGAAACCCTCGCTGTCGATCGCGCGCAGCGTGCGCGTGGCGAGGTGCGCCGGCATCCAGCGTGCCGCCTCCAGGCAATAGCTCGGATAGGTCGCCAGGCGCTCGACCAATTGCTTGCCTGCGCGCGCGGTTTCCCGCGCCAGCGTATCGATGGCGGGCCAGGGCGCCTCCGGATTGACGAAGTCGGGCGTCACCGGAGACACGCCGCCCCAATCGTTGATGCCGGCCGCGATCAAAGCCTCGGCTTCGCCCGGCGAGAGATTGGGCGGGCACTGAATGTTCATCGCGGCACCGAAGATCAATCGTGCCGCCGCGAGCGTCCAGACCAGTTCGCGCAGGTCCGGCTCCTCGGCCGCCGCCATTCTGGTCGCCGGCTTGGCGCGGAAATTCTGCACGATGATTTCCTGGATATGGCCGTACTCCGCATGCAGGTCGCGCAGTCCGAACAGGGCGTCGAGCCGTTCGTCGCGCGTCTCCCCGATGCCGATCAGGATGCCGGTGGTGAACGGCACATTCCGGCGCCCGGCCGCGCGAATCGTCTCCAGCCGCACCGCGGGATGCTTGTCGGGCGAACCGAAATGCACGCCGCCGCGCTCGCACAGCCGCGCAGCACCGCTCTCCAGCATCAGGCCTTGCGAGATCGAATGCCCCCGCAGCAGGGCGATTTCGTCCTCGCTCATGACGCCGGGGTTGACGTGGGGCAGCAGCCCGGTCTCTTTCACCACCAGTTCGCACATCGCGGCGAGATACGAAATCGTCGTCGGATGTCCGAGTTCGGCAAGCGCCGTGCGTGCCGCCGCGTAGCGCAGCTCCGGCTTGTCGCCCAGGGTAAACAGAGCCTCGCGGCAGCCGGCGGCAATGCCGGCGCGCGCCACGGCCAATACTTCGTCGGCCGACATATAAGGTGCATGTCCCGCGCGCGGGCGTTCGGCGAAGGTGCAGTAATGGCACACATCGCGGCACAATCTGGTCAGCGGAATGAAAACCTTGCGCGAATAGGAAATTCGCGCGCCATGGCCGATATCGCGTAGCTCGGCCGCACGCGCGGTCAGCGCCGCGAGCGGCGCCGTGTGCAGCAACTGGCGTAAGGCATGATCAGTTTGAGACAAGAACGAATCCTGCGGGCCGATCGGCGAGGGGCGATTGGCCCCGATGGGCGGCGCCACGTCAGGTTGGGCGTGGCGCTCGCCAATTCAATAGAACAGCCGCGGGATCGCGCGGTCAAATGCGAACTTGTCCTGCGCGCATATCGGGAAGGCATGCGGCCGTGGCGGGCGCCAAGTGGTAACGGCAAGGCGCCCCCCACCGCCGAGGCG
>JBFWYO010000005.1:0-112453 GCA_050186335.1 Alphaproteobacteria bacterium
CGGTGTGGTGACGCACGAAATCGCCGATCTCTATGGCACCTGGTGACAAAATTAGCGTAACGTCATCCAGCTGGCGGAATTGGTCCTCGATAAAGGCAGCCGAATTGTTGCGTCGAGCTATAGCGACGGACCATCGGTCGTATAGATGCGGCCGACGTCGTAAAAATGATCAAATTCTACGAGTCGCGCAAGTAACCGAGTCGAAATGCGTCCCGGGGATTGTCCTCCGAAGCGCGAATCTATCGAAAGGGAATTGGGGCCCTTCGATGCGATAATCCCATAAAGAGATGCCCCCTATCTCGCGGAGATAGGGGGCATTTCGGAACGTCGAACTCGGAGCAACGACAAATTTTCAACTCAGGCGGAAATTTTTCCGAAATCGTTAATTCCCAACTCCACACGAATGCTCTCGGTTGCAGCAGCTTTCTCCTTCTCAAGCGGAATGCCCGTCGAATCTGCCACCCGATCGATGGCGTTGAACAATGCTGCAACGCCGGCCGTATCGACGAGCGCGGCACTACCCATCCGTTCCTGAATGGATGCTCGCGCGCGCTCAAGCCGCTCAGAATCGCGTCCCGTTACAGAATTGGCAAATTCGACCAGGATGTCGGCGTTTGGAATGCCGCTTTCTTCGGCGCCCTCACCAAGCACGGCACTCAGATCGTAGCCTTTACCAGCGTGTTCGCCGCTCGCACGGAGCAGAGCCACATGGCTGGTGGTTCAATAGACGCACTGGTTTATCGCGGACACGCGGCCGGCAACGAGTTCGATCTGGGCATGCGTGATTGCGCGGTACTCTTTAGCGAAATCGCGCATCTGAGAGCCATCCATGTAAAAGACGTTGGCCATCTCCCAGAAACTGCGCGCCGTGTCGGGGACGTAGGTCAGGGCACGCCGAATGTGTGCTGGGCCGCCGGTATAGAACTCCCTTTGCAACGGCCCGTCGAAGCGCGGATCGAGCGTCGGGACCCAAGCAAGATCGGTATCCAGATGTTCAGGAACGAAATGCGTAGGCTCGCCCGGGTGCGGCGTCGGCAAATCTGGCGGCGCCACGCCAATTCCGCGACAAAACGTATCGATGCCGACGACTGTCACCACGACGCCGATCAGTTCGACATATTCCTTGTTCGAAATGTCCTTCTCAGTGATCTTGGCGAACCAGTGCTTCGCCAGGCGGCCCGGATCCGATATCACGCGGTGGATTACGTCGATCCAGGCTTCGGGCAACTGCCCGAGCCCGTCGTGCTTGCCTTCGATCGAGAACGGCGACAATGCCGCCTTCCTTCGTGAGCAAAGCGTGCACTCGACCGCGTGCCGCGTCTCGGCCGCAATTGCCACACGCTGCTCTGCGGTCAGCCAAGTACCGGCCTGCCCAACGCGCGCCCACACACGCGGTAACATTGCCGCAATGTCGCTTCGAATCGGAACTCGAGCGCTATCGAAAGATACAGCTGGCATACAATTACCTCCCGTGTTGCTTTGTGTATTCACTCAAAACATTACTATAGAAACCAACCTACGGCCGCGAAGTTCAAGGTGCAACAGCTATCGGCCCGATCACGGAAATGTTGAACCCTGAAGCACCCGCGTATTAACGCTAATACCGCTAATTCACGTAAACTGCTGGAAGTAATGTCCGCATCAATCAGCGGTGAATAAGTCTCGACGCGCAAGTCGTGACATGAATTCGGAAGTTCAATCGCCGACGCAGCATCAATGGACGATCACTCCTAAGGCGTCGGGGTACGTTAGCGACACAATTCCTGCGGTCCAATTAATTAGGGAGAGCGGCGGGACTCGCTACTCGGCACCGATCATCGCTGGTAAATCAGTTAGAGAGTCAATCTCGCGGTCAGGCTTACCGGGTAGGCGTTCTGGGTGCTGTCCATAACGATTGCACCAGACGACGCGCATGCCAAACGCCGCCGCGGCATACGCATCCCAGGCATTGGTAGATTGGAACGATATGGACTTTCGCGGAAGTTTCAGGCGACGAAGTGCAAGTTGGTAGACCTTGGGATGAGGCTTGTAGACGCCGACATCCTCGACCGACAGAATCTCGTCGATCAGCTCGCCAATTTTCGCGTTCTTTACAGCCGCCTTGAGCATGTCCGGGGTGCCATTCGATAATATTGCTATTTTTATTCCGGCCGACTTTAACTTGTGAAGTACCTCAGGGACCTCCGGAAAAACGTCAAGCTTTAAGTATAGCCCCATCAGAAGATCTCGCAGCTCGCGACCGCTGATACCCAAAGTTTCCATAGCATAGTCGAGAGCGTCACCAGTCACCTGCCAGAAATCTTCGTGCCGGTTTTGCGTGGCACGGAGCCACGTGTACTGCAGTTGCTTTTCTCTCCAAAGCGCATTGAGTCGTTCATGTTTGTCGCCAAGAACATCACGACACCGTGCCGCCGCCGAAGCATAGTTGAAGAGTGTTCCATATGCATCGAATACGCAGGCTTTGATGCCCCTAAGAGTCCGGGCCTTAGTTGTCCGGTTTTCGGAAACGCGAATAGTTGTATGCACCTTTCTCTCCTTCAAACACGAAGTAGCCACCGAAACCGCGCGCGTCACTTCGAAAGTCTCATTTCTACGGGCAAAGCGATTGGCGAATTGCGTGCATATGTTAGGCGTGAGCATACTTGTTCGGAAACTCGCTTCGATTGGCGCTTAAGCACTGTGCGTCTCCTAAATCGGTGCGATAATCAATAGCTAGTCGTGTTATTTTCTTGTTGTGAAGTTCTCGCCAAAGGATTTCTTGGCAGCATGTAATTGCGCACTTCGGCACCACTCTTGTTGGCTCTTGTCATAACACGGCCAAGCCTAAACGTCGCACGTGCGCCGGGGGCATCGGCAAATAGTTCGCATAGAACAAGCGATACTCACCCCCGCTAACCTTGACGGCTGCCCAGCCAGCGCCGCACAAGATGGTCCAGAGAAATACAACCGGGACCTCGGCACAGAAGAACGAGCATCATCGCGGCCCACTGCAAATGGACCGGCCAGGCGAGGGGATAGACAAAAATTTCGATCACCGCAGTCATTCCGAGCAGCAACGCGGCAGTCGGCCGTGTCAGCAGACCGAGTACGAGGAGCGCGGGCGCCGTCAACTCGATTCCGGTCGCAAGATATGCCGCGAAGTTCGGAGGCAACATTGGCAATCGGTATTCGTCGGTGAAAAGTTCAAGCGTTGCTCCCCAATCTGCAAGCTTGGTCCAACCGGAATTCCAAAACACAGTTGCAATGGCTATGCGCAGCGGTATTGCGAGGAGAGAATATGGCACTCCGTTCAGCCATCGTATAATTCGCCCGACGACTTTTGATGCGGGGAAATTGTCCGGAATCGGGGCCGTGGTGTCGGTCATGAGAGGCTTTCCCTTGGTATTGAAATGCTTCGCTTATCGGTCAGCCGAAACTCGACGATTCGTCCGGCAGCCAGGTGTTCTGCAAGAATGTTTGCCGCATCGATCCCTTCCGCGGCTTCAAGCGCGGACGCCAATGGCCGGCCCGAAAACAGGTCCGAAGAAAATTGCCATGCCGATTCCGGCAGACGGGTGACAGTTGGGCCATCAGCTTCGCGCTGAACAATGAGCCATACAGGTCCGGAATTTAAGTCGACGCCCGATAATGCATCCGTGTCGTCATGCATTACAGCATGCCAAATCGTGTCGGCCGGCGACTCCGATCGAACGAGGCCTATCGATGGATGTGGCGTGAAGCAGATGTCTTCGGAATCATTGCCAGAGAGGGATGCAAGACAATTGATGTCCAGCGGATCGGCGTCACATGCATAAAGTGATCGACTTATGGCCCATTCTAGTCGGGCCACATCCGATAGATATGTGAGCTTTGAAGCGGGTGTAAACCGCGCAAGAAATCCCGCAAACTCCGCTCCGTAGTCATTCAGATTTGCACTTTGAGGTAGCGACTCTTTAATAAATATCCGAGCCGCGCCTTCGAAAAACTCTGCTCCGACGATGCGCTGGATTGAAGGGTAGTTGAGCCGCAACGCGGTCGTTAACGAGCTAACGAATGTATTCCGATAGATGTTCAAGCGGTCACTAGGATCGATCCCGTCGGTCAAAATTTGTGACGCAATCTCATGGTCGTCCGAATCGACCAGACTTTGGTGCATCGCATATTGTATTTCACGCAGCGTCGGCATGTGCGACTTTCTCAATCGATCGTTCGATCATCCGATTCGCCAGCGCCGCTTCGCCAAGCAACACGTCGAGAGGCGGGACATTTGTGTCCCACTCGATCAAAGTCGGGATGGGGCCGAATCTTTCAAGTGCGTCGACATACAGGTCCCACACACCGGGAACCCCGCGAGATCCATGATCATCGATGCGCAACGATCGGCCGTTCTCGAGTACGCGCAGCGTATGGCCTGCGAGAAGAATTTCGCCGATAGCCGCTTTCGGCAGCGCTCGTAGATAATCCTTCGCATTCCAGCCGTGGTTGCATGCGCTGACATAAATGTTGTTTACGTCGCACAGAATCTGGCAGCCGGTACGCGCGGCGACCGCACTGAGGAACTCCCATTCCGGAATATCGGAATGTGCGAAACGCAGGTACGAGGACGGGTTTTCCACGAGAATGCGCCGCTTCAATTTAGTTTGTGTTTGCTCGACATGCCTGCAAACGACGTCGAGCGCTTCCTCGGTCATCGGCAGCGGCAGCAGATCAGCAAGATAATTGCCGCCAGCAATGCTCCACGATAGGTGCTCCGAAACAAAGCATGGCTGGATGCGATCGACTACTTGGCGAATTCGGTCGAGATGGCCTGTGTCTAGCCCATCGGCGCTTCCGAGTGATAATCCGACACCGTGCAAAGAAAGTGGGTAATCCCGGCGAATCGCTTCTAGGTGACCTAGCGGTGCGCCGCCGCCCAAGTAATTTTCGGTATGAACCTCCAGCCACGACACATCTGGGAGCGTCTCTAGGACGATCTGATGATGCTGGAAGCGCAACCCGATCCCCGCTTTCGCGGGGATCGAGCCGCATTCTGCATTGGATGCGGGTCGAAGGGAGCACATCCGCTGTATTGCGACTACTTCGCCGCAGTAAGCTGACCGCCAGCGATCTTGTCGCATGCGCCCGCCGGCAACATTACGAACGATTTGTTGTCGCGTGCCTTTGTCGCTTGGCCGGCACACGAATGTGCGCCCTCCGCGCAGTCATTCTTGGCCGCTGCGTTGATGCCGTAGCATTTCTGCAGCTTCTGCGCCGCCATGCGTGCCATGTTGTCTTTCACGACTTGCGGCGGGTCCTTCATGCCTTGCGCCGAGCTGACGCCCGCTTGCATGGCAAAGACCAACCCGACTGCGGCCGACAATGCGGTAGCGGCTAATTGGCGACGATTCATGATTTGAATTCTCCTGTTTAGTGGTCCCTCATTGAGACCGGCTATTGGAGGTTCGCCCGCTCAGCGGGAAAGGTTACATTTGAAGATGAATTAATTTTCGGATGACCGGCAAGGTGCGTTCACGTTTTCTTGAGGCGGCGACGGGCCGCAAAACTGTATAGTTGCTCAATGACAATTTCTGGCGCTTCGGAATAATGTCGCTCCGCACACATTATCGGTCTTCGCCGCTTGCAGTCGTTCCGGGCGACTCCGGCGCGCCCAGTTCGATTGGTAGTGTGGGGAATAATTCAAATGGCCCACGTTCTTCGGCGCGAGATATCGATTGGTCCATTATGATGGCGCGTGCGCAGTCGGGCGATGCCGATGCCTATCGTCGCCTGCTAGAGGATATTACGCCTTATTTGCGCTCGCTCGCGGCACGAAATCACCGGGATATTCGGGACGTGGAAGACTCGGTACAGGATGTCCTTATGACGGTGCATTCGATCAGGCATACATATGATCCCAATCGACCGTTTACGCCTTGGCTGGTCGCAATAGCACGTCGACGGATCATCGATCGCCTGCGACGGCAGGGCCGAGTGCGATTGCGCGAAGCAGCGCTCCAATTTGAGCACGAAACTTTTGTAGACCCTGCAGCGAACAGGGATCAGATGAGAGTCGGAGAGCATGCGTTGTACGAAGCGTTGGAGCGCCTGCCGGCAGGACAGCGAGAAGCGGTCAAGCTTCTAAAACTGCAGGAAATGACGTTAAAACAGGCGTCGGAGGCTAGCGGGATGTCGGTAGCGGCACTGAAAGTGGCAATGCATCGAGCCTTAAAACATTTACGTAAATTGTTAAATCCACGAAGTGACGAAATGTGATGAAAACGTCGGACCTGATCGAATTGCTGGTTGCTAACGTGGCGTCTGTCAAGCGCCTTCGACCCCCGCTCGTGCGCGCAATATTATGGCTCTTGTTTGCAGCGTTCGTTCTTTTTCTGATCGGAATTAGCCACGGCGTAAGGCTGGATTTTGCGGAAAGAATTCAGCAACCAATGTTCGTTATCGGCATTATTGCCTCGTTATCGACGGGAATTTTGGCGGCAATTGCCTCGTTCATGATTAGCCTGCCCGATCGTTCCCGCTTGTGGTTACTTCTTCCGATACCTACTTTCGTTGTTTGGATGACAACCATCGGCTACGGATGTTTGGCCGCTTGGGTCAGTGTTGGGCCGATGGGAATTCGACTGGGAGATGCCGTTGAATGTCTCGTTACGTTAATCCTGACAAGTGTGCCGACTTCGGCGGCCATGTTGATTATGTTGCGATACGCGGCTCTTTACAGGGCGGTACCGGTCGCAACGATGGGAAGTTTGGCGGTCGCAGCGATCACTGCGTCGGGTCTTCTTATATTTCATCCACTCGATGCTACGGCCATGATTTTGATGTGGAATTTGGGGACTGCAGTAATCATTGTTGGCCTTGGCAGCCTGTTTGGCCGGGGACTGTTTACTTGGGCGGCAATGCGCTTGCTGCCGCAGCGCCGATAATTATGCCTCCTCAGGCGACCTTTTTTTCCGAACCAAGTCGATCGGGACGTTCAGCCCGCTGAAAAAGCGAATTATCGTTTCGACATTGTAAACGACTCATGACAAAAGTCATATTTCGAACTGAGTCGAGCATTTACGTACGATATCTATGTAAAAAACGCGATGTGTGTTTAGGTCGTAATGCTGGCGATAAGGTAGTTCTTCGGCGTCCTAGTTAACCTGCATTCCGCGGCGTCCTTGCGGCCCTGATTTTGCGCGGTTCGGAAATGCCGAAGCACTGGTCTAAATATTTAAGACGAGTCAGTGCTGGAGTTGGCTTGTTCATGTTGCGCTTCGTCGAAGTCTGCATCGCTTTCCGGGAGGCCAAAATAGAGAAGGCAGCGACACTGCCACTGCGCGGGTAGCGATTGTTGCTTACGAATAGATCGCGATAGTGCGGTTTTTCTATTCAAAATTGGGCGCTGACGGCGATGAATTTCCAAGCGTAAGTTCTCGGGCGAAGCGTCGAATAACTAAATAGCTCGCCACGCTACGCCATCCGCTGGTTTCAACGTGGCGAAGGAGGCCCAAGTTGCCATAAGGTCCCGGCGCTTATCGAGCAGATCGCCGCGCCGATAGGCAGCTTCCGTTTTGTCGTTAACAGTATCGGCTAAGACGGTGTCGGACCGACTTAACCGGCAAGATTCCGGCGTATCTCCATAAAAAGACCGACACTTCCTCAGGAAGCCGCCAAGCGCCGGTCCGGGCGCCGGGCCAGTATGCGGCGAGCGAACTTCACGAATTAGGAGCATTCACACATGAATTCGGCAACCGCTACCAGCGTCAAATCCCCGACGGATACGCCCTTCGTACAATTCTGGAACGACGTCCTGGCCCCAAAGTTCATCCGCTTCAAGCATGTCCTTGTCGACGGCCTGAGCAAGCACAGCGAAGCGGTCTTCCCGACGCTGCCGGTGCGCCTGGCGGACAGCGTCCTGGACGTGGGGTGCGGTTTCGGCGATACCGCAATCAAGCTCGCGAACGTGGTCGGGCCAACCGGCAACGTGATCGGTATCGATTGCTGCGAAGCGTTTCTCGATTACGGGCGCGCCGAAGTGCGCCGGCAGGGTTTGACAAACGTCAGCTTCATGCGCGGCGACGCGGAAATCGCGCTGCCAACAAGCCAATTCGATTTCGTGTTCGCTCGCTTCGGCACGATGTTCTTCGCCAACCCGGTCGCCGGGCTGCGCAATATGCGCCGGGCGCTGCGCCCGGGCGGCCGCATGGTGCACATCGTCTGGCGCAATCGCGCCGATAATCCTTGGCTTTCGATGGCGAAGGATATCGTGCTCCGCTTCCTGCCGCCGCCGGGCGACGACGCGCAGACGTGCGGCCCCGGCCCGTTTTCCATGGCGGACGAGGAAACCGTGCGCGCCATGATGGTCGCCGCGGGTTACACCGATATTGAGTTTCGCCGCGTCGATGCGCCGGTGACGATCGGAAGGGACGTGCGCGACGCCATCGCCTTCCAGCTCACCATCGGTCCGGCCGGCGAAGTGTTCCGCGAAGCCGGCGCCGAAGCGGAAGCGAAGCGCGCGGAAATCGAAGCGGCGCTGGCCCTGGCAATCAGCCGGCAGACGGTCTCGGACGATGGCATCGTCATGCCAAGTTCGTCCTGGGTCATCAGTGCGATCAATCCCGCATCGTAGCGGCAAATGAGGGGGGACAAGCATGACCACGCTCTCGAAGAAGAAGATCGTACTCGACAAGCCCGGCCGAGGCCGCGTTTACGACAATATACTCGAGACGATCGGCAATACGCCCATGGTTCGAGTCAATCGGCTGGCCGAACGGGCCGGCTGTGTGGCCGAAGTGCTGGCCAAGCTCGAATTCTTCAACCCGCTCGGCAGCGTCAAGGACCGCATCGCGCTTTCGATGCTTGACGCGATGGAAGCGGACGGAGCGATCGGCCCCGGCAGCGTCATCGTCGAGCCGACTTCGGGCAACACCGGAATCGGTTTGGCTTTTGCGTGCGCGGTTAAGGGCTATCGCTGCATCATTACCATGCCAGATAGCTTTTCCGTGGAGCGTCGCAAGCTGATTCGCTATTTCGGCGCGGAACTGGTTCTCACGCCGCGCGAGAAGGGCATTGGCGGCGCAATCGACAAGGCAAAAGAAATTATTGGGCAGACCGCAAAGGCCGTGATGCCCTGGCAGTTCGGTCACCCCGCCAACCCGGAGATCCATCGCCGAACGACCGCCGAGGAAATCTGGCGCGATACCAATGGCGTTCTCGATGCCATCGTGATCGGTGTCGGTACAGGCGGTTCGTTGACCGGCATCGGCCAAGTGCTAAAGCAGCGCAAACCCAGCATTCGTGTCATTGCCGTGGAGCCGGAAAACAGCCCCGTGCTGTCGGGCGGGAAGCATTCGCCGCACCTTATTCAGGGGATCGGCGCCGGATTCGTCCCAGATGTCCTGGACACGTCGTTAATCGACGAGGTCCTGCTGGTCGGCAACGACGAAGCGCTGTCGACCGCGCGCCGGGCGGCGGCGGAAGACGGCATTCCGGCCGGCATTTCCTCGGGAGCGGCGCTGGCGTGCGCGCTGCGGGTAGCGCAGCGGGCCGAGATGAAGGGGCGTACCGTCGTAACCATCCTGCCGAGTTGCGCCGAGCGTTACTTGTCAACCGCCCTTTTCGATGGCTACGCTGATCCGTAGCGCGTACAGGAGGTGAGCGTCGCGACGGATTGCGGCCGACGCAAATTTCGAACTGAACCGGACGGGCGGGCGAAATGGAACGAAAGCTGGCAACAATTTTGGCGATGGACGTTGTCGGTTACTCGCAGCAGATGGAGGCGGACGAGGAGGGGACCCTCGCCCGGCTCAAAGACGCCCGCGCCGGGATCGTAGCGCCCGCCGTGGACCGGCATCGGGGGCGCGTCGTCAAGCTGATGGGCGACGGCGCCTTGATGGAGTTCGGAAGCGTTGTCGCCGCGGTGCAATGCGCAGTCGAAATCCAGCGACAGATCGAACAACGCAATGCCGCCTTGCGCGAACGCGAGCGGCTGCATTTTCGCATCGGGCTGCATCTTGGCGATGTCATCATCGAGGGCGACGATATTTATGGCGACGGCGTCAATGTGGCATCTCGCCTTGAAGGCATGGCGCCGCCCGGCGGTATCGTCCTCTCCAAGCAGGTTCACGACCACATCGGATCCAACATCCGTGCGCGGTTCGCCTCGCTCGGTGAACAGACGGTCAAGAACATCAGCAGGCCGATTCATGCGTTCCGAGTCGAGTTCGACAGCGATGATCTTTTGCATGTCATTCGGTTCGGCAAGTTTGAACTCGATACGGCGCATTTCGAACTCCGCGAAAATGGCGAGCGCGTCGCGATCGAGCCGCAGGTGTTCGACCTGCTCGTGTTTCTGGCGCGCAACGCCAATCGAACGGTGACCAAGGACGAAATATTCACTGAAATCTGGGGCGATCGCATTGTCTCCGACGCCGCTCTCAGCAGCCAGATCAAAGCCGCCCGCCGCGCCGTCGGCGACGACGGAGCGACGCAGCATACGATTTCCACCGTGCACGGCAGGGGCTTCCGCTTTATTGCGCCGGTCGCGCAAGCTCTGCCGGAATCGAGTGGGGATGCGGCATCGAGCGGCGTTGCACCGGCCGGTGGCGACGCGACGCCATTAACGCGCAAGCCGACAGTTGCAATTCTGCCATTCACCAATTTGAATCGCGATCCGAGCGAGGATCACCTTGCCGCCGGCATATGCGAGGATATTACAACGACGCTCGCGAAGTATCGGTGGCTGACCGTCATTGCGCGAGGGTCGGCCTTTGCGTTTCGCAACTCAAACGACAGCTTGCGCGTTATCGGAAATAAATTGGGGGCGGAATATCTCGTTACCGGCAGCCTCCGTAAGGCGGGCAAGAGATTTCGCATCACGATCGAAGTGGTCGACGCGGAAGCGGAACAGAGTATCTGGTCCGAGCGCTTCGATCGCGACATCTCGGACGTTTTTGAATTGCAGGACGACATTTCCGGGACAATTGCTTCGCGATTGGCGGCCGAACTGGGTCTTATGGAACAGCGCAAGGCCGAGCGGCGGCCGAGGAAGAACCTCGGCGCGTGGGATTTGTATCAGCTCGGTACGGCGGAATTCTATAAGTTCACCACCGAAGGCAATATGAAGTCGCAGGAATTCCTGCGGCAGGCCATTGCGCTCGACCCGACGTTCGCAAGCGCCCATTCGCGTCTCGCGTATGCCATCATTTTGAGTATGGTCTATTTCGATGCGCCGCCAAGTCAGGCGCGCATGGATGAAGCGCTGGCGTCAGCCCAGCGCGCAATTGCGCTCGATGACACCGATGCCAACAACTACTTCAGCCTTGGCCGGGTTCAATTGGGACGTTGCGAGTATTCGGAGGCGATCGAGGCTTTGCAGCAGGCGATCGCGCTCAATCCATCGCTGGCGGTTACGTACTGCGGATTGGGTGATTCGCTGGCATACGAGGGCCGTCTCGATGAGGCGATTCTCCAATTTGAAACGGCTATCCGGTTAAGTCCGCACGACCCGTTCAGATGGGCGTTCTTTTCATACCGGGCGCTGGCACACATCTTCCGGGGCGAATATGCCGATGCAGTCCTGTGGGCACGCAAATCCTCCCAATTGCCGAACGCTCAGTATTGGCCGCGCGCGCATCTGGTGTCGGCGTTGGGGCATCTCGGCGACCGCAGTCAACTCGACGGAGCAATCAAGGATCTACTGAACGCCAAGCCGAAATTTTCGATCGATTTCGCTCGCGAGCATCTGTTCTACCTGAAGCGCGCTGAACAGCTCGAAACGTACGTTGACGGATTGCGGAAGGCCGGTATTTCCTGACGCGCATAATCGAAGCATTTTGTGACTTGCCGACCTGAAATGCTCCGACGCTTTGGGCATCGTATTCGACTGAGTTCGGATCGAGAATCGGTCGTAGCGAAAGATCGCCGATGAGCACGAAAGTAACTGCCTCGAAGCGTCCCGTGAGGCGCCCGCGTGTTCGGGGTTGGTGTCGGATGACTCAGGGGCGAGTGACGTATTCTTGTGCGGTCGTTTCGAATTCGAGCGACGGCGCGAAGTTACATTTCGATCGCAAGTTGAAACTTTCGCGCGAGCCGGTTCTTGTGTCCAATGTTACATTGGGTGAACGATGGGCGGACATCGTCATTCAGAGGGGCAAAATCGTTGGCGTAAAATTTCGGATCGGTCTGGAGGCGAAATCCGCAGCGACTTATGGAGAAAAGCGGAAACGAGGTCGCCCGCGTCGGCGAAAAGGAGCGGCGGGGGGAGCAAAGCCGGAACCTGAATGATGGACTGTTCAGATCCCACGGAAGGCAACGACATCCGCCTGTTTCGACGCGGCGAAGGATGCCAGGTTGCCATAAGTTTGCGGCGCTTATCGAGCCGATCGCCGCGCCAATAGGCGGCTTCCGTCTTGTCGCTAACCGTATGCGCCACGGCCATTTCGCACACGTCCCGGGCAAAATTGGTGCGTTCCGAGGCCCAATCGCGGAAGGTCGAACGGAAGCCAAGCGGCGGCACGTCGATTTCTTTGCGCCGTAAAGTCATTAGGAAGGCGATATTATACATTGAGTTGAGAAATATCGGGCGTCGTCGTCAGGCGATAACGCACGTGGGTTGCGCACGATTTCGCGTTCGCCGCTTTTGAATAGTGAATTTACTTGCGTCGTCTTATGGCGACAACCTTGGCTTGATCCGATTTGGCGTTGCAATAGCGGGCCCACTCCGTCATCAAGCGACTACGTTTTTCAAAAAGATCGCCTCGGCGATACGCAGCTTCAACTTTGTCTCCGATGGCATGAGCTAATGCCATTTCGACAACATGCGATGCGTAAGACGTTCGCTCGGCTGCCCAGTCGCGAAATGTGCTGCGAAAGCCATGGGTGGTAATCTCCGTCATGCCCATCCGTTTTAATACCGCGAGTAGGCTCATATTTGACAGTGCCGTGTTCTTCTTAGTTCCTGGAAACACGCGGCCGTCGTTGCCTATTCGAGGCGAATTGAGGGCCTCTAATACGGCTATCGCGTCGCCCGACAGCGGAACGCGATGTTCTTTCTTCGCTTTCATCCGCGCTGCCGGGATTGTCCATATCTTGTTTTCGAAGTCTATCTCGCCCCAGGTCGCGTTGAGCGCTTCACTTGTTCTGCACGCAGTTAATATGACAAATTCCAGCGCTCGCGGCGCCACGCCCTCACGTTGACGCAGTTGCCCGACGAACTGCGCGACATCTGAATAAGGAAGGGCCGGCATGTGTCGTACAGTTCTGATCTTATTATGTGGTGGGAGCAGGTTTTGGAGGCGTCCGCGCCACCGCGCAGGATTATCACCGGTGCGGTACTCGCGGGCCGTTGCCCAGTCCAACACAGACTCGATGCGCCCTCTGAGCCTACTAGCCGTTTCTGGCTTGACCTGCCATATCGGTTCTAGCACCTTCATGACTAAGCCAACGTCGACCGAAGCGACCGGTATGTTGCCGAGAGTAGGGGATGCGTAAGTGTCCAGGGTCGATCGCCATTGTTGGCGATGTTTCTCATTCTTCCAGCTCGCTTCCTGCGCCGTCACGTAGGCCTCGGCTGCTTGCTTGAACGTTACGGCCGTTGCTTGGGCCGTTTTACTAGCTCGCCGTTCGGCTTGCCGGGTGTCAATTGGGTCGACGCCGGCAGCCCGTTGCTGTCGGAACGCAGCGGCTCTTCGGCGGGCTTCGGCCAGGGGTACGTCGCGCGCAGATCCTAACCCCATTTCTCTCGTGCGTTTGTTCAGCGTGAACCGGAGAACCCATGATTTTGCACTGCCATTTCCGACCTGCAGATATAGGCCGGCTCCGTCATGGTACATTCCTGCCTTATCGATCCTGGAAACACTGAGCGCGTTTAGTCGACCTACTGACCGTGCCATATTTCTACCCACAATCCTACCCACAATTGATCGTTGGATTGTGATGGACATAGAAATACAAGTAAAGACACTAATTTAGAGAAAACCTTAGAAAACAAGGCGTTTTTGAGTAGGCGTGGACACTGGCAAACGCTGACGAACATGGGTTTGGCGGACACACCCTCCGCCACTCGCCAATTTTAGCGTACAGCAATTACTTCGAGAAATTCTTCAACCGCATTTTCCAGAATAGATTCGGCGTTTTTCGTCGTGTCCGATGACGCGGTCGCATCCTCGACCGCGTTCCGTAAACCGAAAATCACGTCGACGACGCCGTTGAACTTGATTGCACTTCCCATGAGCGCCGCAAGCAATCCGCTTCGATGTCGGCCTCGCTATGCGCCTCCGCGCGTTCGCTATTGCGGACAGAGGTCGTCGGGACGCGGGCGCGAGTCGCGGAACGGGTCGGTCAGCGCGTCGGTCAGATGGCCGCGCACGTCGCGGCGCCGCGGCAGCAATTCGGTGCGGTAGAGCCGCGTCAGGCGCGCGATGGTCCTGCCGCGCGGCGTCAGCGTGACGCAGCCATTTTCGATTCGGATGGTGCCTGAGTTCAACTGCTCGGTCAGACGGATGTCGACCAGCTTGTGCTCGACCAGATAATCCTCGGCAAAGATCCGCGGCAGCGCATTTTCGCGTACCGCGCCGCCGTGCTGCGCCAGCTTCTCCAGGATGTAGATCGACAGCGACCGGTCGACGGTGGTCGGAATGCCGATCGCGAAATTCGCTCCCAGCGCCAGGCCCAGCAGCAGCGCGAGCGCCGCCTCGAAGCCGGACATTGCGCGCCGCCAGCGGCGGATCGAGACGACGGCGACCGCGGTCAGCAGCGCGGCCAGCGCCGCATCCGCCAACGCGTCATAGAGCACCACGCGCACCGGCAAGAACCGGAAATGCAGGACGTTGAGAACGAGGAACTGCAATCCCTGGCACAGAAGGACCGCCAGTATGGCGCCCAGTGTGGCCCCGCGCCGGCGCGGCGCAGGCACCGGATGTGCAGGGACGGAATCTGACATTGCAGGCATGACTACGACGGTATCCTTCTCGGTGTGCGTTTTGCCGCTGCGGCGCGAGACGGCGCCTTTTCGGCATCTGCGATATAGTCGGACGCGCGCATTCAACCCAATCTAGACTTGTAGTGAGCGATGCCAGAGTCAACGCCGCCGGGATGGGACGTCAAGCTGCTGCGACTCGCAGGGCTAAAGGGCGGCCTCGCGCAGCACCGACTTGGCTGGCTGGAATTCGCCGCGCTGTCGTATCTCGTGCTGCCGCTGCTGGTGTTCTTTGCCGGTTTCATCGCGCCGATTATCGCCGTACCCGCTTGTCTGACCATCGTCTTCGCGCTTTATCGCCTGCGCCCTTATGCGACTCGCGCCACGGTGCCGGGCCGTAGAGATATTCTGCTCGCAGTCGCCGCCGCTGCGCTGTTCCTGCTCGCCTGCGGCTATGCGCCGGGCTCCGGGCGCTCCTGGGACTGGCTGAAGCACTATGCCATTCTCAATGAACTGGCCCAGCAATCCTGGCCGCCGGTGCGCGAGGAGACGCAGAGCTTCCTGCGCTATTATCTCGGCTTCTATCTGGTCCCGGGGCTGGCCGCCAAGCTGCTCGGGCCGCGACAGATCGAACTTTATGTCCTGGTCGAAACCTGGGCCGGTCTCGCCCTGCTGCTGGCGCTGCTGCTGCAGCGCTGCAATCCAACCCGGCCGGTGATCTTCGTTGCAGTGTTCTTGCTGTTCGGCGGGCTCGACTTGGTCGGTTCCCTGCTCGTCGGCAAGCACTTCTCGCTGCTTGGGCATCAGGAATGGTGGGCGGCGTTCGCCCGATACGCTTATCAGGGCCATGCGACGTTGTTCCTTTGGGTGCCGCAGCACGCACTGCCCGGCCTGCTCGGCGTGGCGCTGCTGCTGCCGGGCCGCCAGCCGACGCCGCAGCCGATGCTGGCACTGCTCGGCGTCGCCGCGATGTTCTGGTCGCCCTTCGCGGCGCTGGGCCTGGCACCGTTCGCCGCGGCCGTGATGTGGCGAACGTGGCGCAGCACGATTCTGGACGCCGGCACGATCCTATTGGCGATCGCGGTCGGCGTTCCGCTGCTGGTCTTCCTCACGGCCGGCGCGAGCGGCGTGCCGCATGGGCCGAATTGGCCGAACGATCTAGAATCGGCCGGTCGGCTCGCGTTGTTCCTGCTGCTCGAAGTCGCGCTCTGCGTTGTCGCGGTTCGATATTGCAGTCCTCGGGCATTGCGCTGGCCCGGATTGGTGATCGCATCGTTATTGGTGCTGCCGCTCTACCGTATCGGCATATACAACGACTTCACCATGCGCGTCAGCATTCCGGCGCTCGGGCTGCTCGCGATCGCCGTTGCATCCGCGCTCAGCGAGGCGCGCGGTCGTCGCTGGATTCCGCTTGCGCTGGTGGTGCTGGTCGGCGGCGTCGGTTCGGTGCTCGAGATCATCGGCCGCAACCTGGATGGCCACGTGCCCGTGCACGAGGTTAGCCTGCGCCGCGGGTTCCTGGCCGACGATCCACGGTTTTTCGCGCAATACAATGCGCCGTATCCGCATTGGCTGTTGCGGCGCTGAGCGCGGCTCACCGGCCCGGCGTGTCGGGCGGCGCCACGCGATAGAGGTAACGCGGCAGCGCGGGGTCGCGGAGGATTCGCCGCGCGGGAACGATGTCGCCTAGCGCTTCGGGTCGGTGGGCGGTCACAATCCAACGCGTCGCCTCCGTCACCAGCGGTTGCGGGCCATGCCAATGGGGCAGCCGGAACGCACTCGGGAATACCGGGCTGCCGGCCAACGGCGCGTACTCATAGAACTGCCGCAGGGTGGGATACCATTCCCCGGTCACGGCGACGGTGCCTGCGGCCGGTCGTAGCGTCTCGAGATAGGCGAGCGTCGGCAGCAGATTGTCGTGCACCGGCCGTCGATACGTCGCCAAACGAATGTCTAACGCCAGGATGCCGGCCCAGCAAAGCGCCGCGACCCATGCGCTTCGCCCGCGCCGTCGGTTTGTCCAGGTCCGCATGTAGGGCATCGCCATGGCCGCCAGGCGTACGATCGCCACCGCCGAAAGCGCATGCAGCCAGAGACTCCATTTCCGTTCGACATCCCAGGGGTGCCAGCGCCAGGCGATGGCGTTGAGCGCCAAGGCGGCCAAGGCCAGGATGCCGAACAGCCGCGTTTCGTTCGATAGTATTCCCAGGCCGAGTCGCGCTCGCCAGCCGGGCGGCATGAGTGCGAACAGTCCAACGCCGGCAAGCAGCGTCGCTGGGATCGCCGCCGGCCGCGAAAGATTGCGCAGCGCCAGCTCCAGCAACTCGACGGGCGACTTGCCCACAGCCATTGCGGCGCGCAGGTAATCCAGCAATCTGCCGCCTTCGAACGAGATACGGGCGCGATACTGCGGCAGAAACAGCATCACGAGTATCGCGACACCGAACAGCGCGACCGGCAGGGCGAAGGCCGCCCAGATGCGCCAGCGCAGAGACCGAACGCTGTCGCGGGCGTAACTCATGCCGGCCAGGGCGATGCCTGCGGCACCGGTGAATAGGGCGTAGCTGTATCGCGACGTCAGGAACAGGCCGAACAGACAGCCGGCCAACGCGGCGCGCGCAATGCCTGGCTTCGCCTGAAGCCGGGCCAGCGCCAGAGAGCCCAGGACGATGCCGGCGAATTCCATGCTGTAGGCGCGGTATTCCATCGCGTGGTCCAGGAGCATCGGGAAGCAGGCCGGGACCAAGGCGGCGGCCACGGCGAAGGGCAGGCTCCGTGTCCAGGTCCAGCCGAGCAGCCCGAGGCCAGCGATCCCCGCGACGAAGAACAGCATCGGGACGGTGCGCAGCCAAGCCGGCTCCGTGCCGAGGCGCTGCCACGGCGCGACGAGCAGGGTGAACCCGCCCGGATCGAGATTGCCGCGCGCGTTCTCAAGCAGGATGCCGGCAAGGCCGCGCGGCGTTTGCAGCGGCGGCCCGAAACCGTCGAGCCCCATCGACATCCAGAACTGCATGGACTCGTCGTACCAGAAGCTTTCGCGCCCAAGATGGTGCAGCACGAACCATCCAAGCGCGGCAGCGCTTAACGCTGCCAGCAGAATCGTGGCCGGGGCGGGCGTCGTCTGGTCAGGCCGCATCGGTACCGCAGTCCCTCGCGCCACATCGCGACCGCAGGAGGAAGAGACGCGGCCGGTCGGATCAGTTCAACAGGAACGGTTCGCCGCTGCAATAGCCGGGGCGGCAGCGGCGGCACCATCCGCCGTCGAAAGATCCGGCTGCCGTGCCGGAAACGGGAATTGACCTTTCTGGGCTCTTACTTTCGTGTTAAAAGGCAAGCATCGAAGTTTCGGCATCATGCGGGCATCAACCGGCATCGCGGGGGTCGCGTTCGAGCATGTCTGAAAATAAAACTGTGATGGAAGCGGAGACAGCTGTTAGCGTTCCAGATCCCCGTCGGCGCGAGGCGCTCATCAGGCTTGGCAAGTACACGGCGTATGCGACACCGGTGGTGATAGCTTCGGTAAGTGCTGCGGGAGCGACGCCGTTGTCGGGCGTGTCGCCGCCACCCCCGACGCCGCCAATTCCTTCGCCACCACCACCACCACCACCGCAGGCGCCACCGCCATAACCAAGGTCGTATTTTCGTATGTCCAAAGATACTACTGAGCCGGGAGCCGACGCAGATGCTGGCGCGCCCGATCCCCGTCGGCGCGAGGCGCTCATCAAGCTCGGCAAATACACGGCTTATGCAACACCGGTCGTGCTGGCGTCGGTAAGCGTCGCGGGAGCCACGCCATTGTCGGGCGTATCGCCGCCTTCGCCGCCGCCGCCCCCGACCCCGCAACCAACGTAAGAAGGTAGTTCTTATGTCTAACGACGTTCCCGAACCGAAAACCGAGACTGATACCGGCGCTCCCGATCCCCGTCGGCGCGAGGCGCTAATTAAGCTTGGCAAATACACGGCTTATGCAACGCCGGTTGTGCTGGCGTCGGTAAGCGCTGCGGGAGCCACCCCGTTGTCGGGCGTATCGCCGCCAACGCCTGCGCCGCCGCCACCACCCCCGACGCCGCCAATTCCTTCGCCGCCTCCGCCACCCCCACCCGTTTGAGGGTGGCTGGTCGCCTCCATCAGGGCGCGACCGATCTTCACTTGATTCGCCGGCAAATGTATTGCATTGCCTGGTTCGTTAGTTCTTTGGCCGGATCCAGCCGTTCAGGGTGAATCGGCCGTCTGCGAACGTGTCGGCGCCGAAGGTAGGCAGTACCTCGTGGTACTGGCCGCTCGGGAAGAAGATGATCATGTTGTTCGCCGGCGCGAACTCGGAGTAGCTCGCGATCGGCACCCAGTTGCCTTCTTGGACATACGATCGGTCGTACATTCGCATCGCGCCGCCCGAGAACGCCTGAGGTTCGCGGCAGAAATAGTATACGTAGGTCAGGAAGCGCGACGCGGTTCTGGGCGAGCCGTTGTCGTTGTGGATCTTGAAATAGCCGCCATTCGCGTGCGCAGTCATTTGCATCTCGAAGGTGTAGCCGTCGGGCAGGGCCAAGCCGAAGTGCGACGCGACGTCGGGCAACAACTCGCGCACGCGGGCTTCGAAGGCCACGTCGATGTCGCCGAGCGCCATGAGCACCCGCGATTGACGGTGGTCTTTTACGTCCCCGTCGACGCCCGATGTCTGGAAGTCCGGTTCCTTGCGGATCGCGTAGTCCATGACCGCGCGATTCTCCTCCGGCGTCAGGAAGCCGGGGATGCGAATGTAGGCGGCCGGCAGAATCTGACCGGGGGGCTGGCGGCTGGCAAAACGCAGCGGCGGCTCCGTCTCGACCGAAACAATGCGCGCGGCCGGGATACATACGCCGCGCAACGCGCCGTCCTCGAGGATGTCCAGCTCGACGGGATCGTTGCCGCCGGCCATCGCGCGCGACAGGCTGCCGATCAGCGGGGCATCGTCCGCGCAGACCGTTTCGTAAACATGGTCTCCGCTCAGGAGAAGACGTATCTTGACCATGGTGCCTACTCTATCTTCCTCCGGATTGATGACAACATCTCTCGACCTCGCGATCTCGCAGCCTTTGCACGACGGTCTCCTCGTTGCGCGGCGCGGCGGCTACCGTATGCTGGTCATGAACGGTTCGGCGCGCTTTATGTGGGAGCGCTTGGCGAGCGGCGTGCCGATTGCTGATATTCCGGTCCTCGTTGCAGAGCAATATCAGATTGAACTGGCGCGCGCGCAGCAAGACTTCGACGCATTGTTACGCGAGTGGATGGCCGAGGGCCTCGTCCGATCGGCTTTCTCGCGGCGGCATTACAGTCTAGCCGGGATCGGATTTACCGTCGATTGTGCCGACGCCGCGCAGGACGACGCGTTGGCGCAGGTTATCGGCCATCTCGGCGTTGCGCGCCCGCCGGGCGACGCCGACGCCCCGCAGCGTGGCTTCTCGCTTGTCCGCGACGGTGCCGAAACCGTGCTCTTCGTCGACGGCACCGAGGCATGCCGCGCCGCCACGCTGGACAAGACGATCGAACGATTGCTCGCCGATGCGCTGTTGCACGTCTACGACAATACCGACTGGGTGGCCTCAGTGCATGCCGCAGCGCTCGGCGACGAACGCGGCTGCCTGCTGCTGCCCGGCGTTTCCGGCACCGGCAAAACGACGCTGACGGCGGCTTTGCTGGCCGGAACGGGGCTGCGCTATCTGACCGACGATATCGCGCTGTTGCGAAGCAAGGATCTGTGCGTGGAGCCGGTGCCCGGCCCGCTGGTGCTGAAGCGCGGCAGTTGGCCGCTACTGGAAGCCGCACTTCCGGAATTAGCGGCGAAGCCGAATTGGCGCCGCTTCGACGATGACGTGCGCTACTGGTCGCCGCCGGTCGAGCGCATCGCCACGACATCGCTCCCCGTAACGGCAGTGGCACTGCCGCGCCGCAGGGCAGGGGTCGCGGCGCGCCTGGTGCCGATTTCGCCGCTTGAAGGGCTGAACGGCATCATCGCCGCACCCGCGACCATCCAGCCGCCCATCACCGCCGCTACGCTGGAGCGCTTGGCCGGTTGGGCAAAAGGGATCGCGTTCCACCGCCTCGAATACGCTCGTGTCGAAGAGGCGGTGCCGTTGCTCGAGTCGCTGCTCGGCGCATGAGCCGGACGGACGCATTCGCGTTGCTGTGCCGTTGTCTGACTCCGGCGTATTCGGCGGATGCCACGGATGCCATCCGTCGGCAGATCGCCGCCGGGCCGTCCTGGGAAGATTTTCTGGCGCTGGCCGACGAGCTCTCGGTTTCCACTGCGCTCGCGCAAGCCGTGCGGGACAAGGCGGTTGCGGACGCATTGCCGTCGGAGGTCCTGGATTTCATCGACGGCATGGCCGAGTTGAACCGTCTGCGCAATGCGCAGATACACGTGGAAGCGCTATCGGTTGCGCGCCTGCTGAACGGCGCGGGCGTCAGGCCGGTCTTTCTGAAGGGCGCCGCAAACCTGCTGTCCGGGCTCTATGCCGACCCCGGGCAGCGCATCATGTTGGATCTCGACCTGCTTGTGCCGTTCGATACGGTTCTGAATTGCGCCGCCGCCCTGCGGGCCGCCGGCTATACCGAGTTGGCGGACAGCGGATTCCCGGCGCATCACCACTACCCCGCGATGGGGCGTCCCGGCGACATCGCCGCAGTGGAACTACATGTCGAGCCGCTCGACTTGCCGCTGCGCCGGCTACTGCCCGCCGAAATCGTCCTGGCCGGCGCCATTCCGCGGAACGCCGAAGGCGCAGAGTTCGCCGTGCCGACGCCAACGGTGCGGGTGATCCATGCGATCGCTCACGCGCAACTGGCCAACAACGAGCACCTGATCGGCCGCTTTCCGTTACGTGATCTGCTCGATGTCGCCCTGTTGGCAAGAGATAGCGGCGCAGCGCCGGACTGGCACGCCATCGGCACCGCTTTCGCGGGGGAAGGCGGGGGCACGGCGCTGGACTTTCACCGTCTGGCCCTTGCGCGTCTGTTCGATATTGAATCGGACGGACCGCGGCCGGGGCTGTGGGCCAGGGCGCTCTACCGCCGCGCCCTCTGGCAGGTCGGCCATCCTCGCATGCAAAGCCTGAGCGAGCGCGCCTTGCGGCCCTGGCTGTTGCTTCGGCGCTCGCTTTCCGGCCCCGCGTTGCGCCGCCGCCTGTGGCGCAACCTGCTGGACGCCGAGTGGCGCCGTCGGCAATGGCGGAGGCTGGTCCGATGAGCCGTGACGCCAGATTGAGGGGATTGTGATCATGGTCAAGAGCGTCGCGGTCATCGGCGCCGGCCCGGCCGGGCTGACCGCCGCCTACCAGCTAGCGAAGGCGGGCGTGGCCGTCACCGTGTTCGAGGCCGGCGCTGCCGTGGGCGGCATGGCGCGGACCGTCTCGCTCTGGGGCCAACGCGTCGATCTGGGGCCTCACCGTTTCTTCAGCAACGATGCGCGCGTGAACCGGCTGTGGTTCGAAGTGGTGGGCGACCGCTACAGCATGGTGAACCGTCTGACCCGCATCCGTTACCGGCACACGTTCTTCAACTATCCACTGCAGCCAAGGAACGCATTGCTGGGGCTCGGTCCGATCGAGGCGCTGCGCTGCGTAATGAGCTATGCGCGCGCGCAGCTAAGGCCGGAGCCGGACGAAACCACGTTCGAGAGCTGGGTCGTGAATCGTTTCGGCCGAAGGCTGTTCGAGACTTTCTTCAAGTCCTACAGCGAAAAGCTGTGGGGCATCCGCTGCACGGAACTGGACGCCGACTTCGCGGCCCAGCGGATCAGGAAGTTTTCGTTGTCGGAGGCAATCCGGGCGGCGCTGTTCTCGCCGCGCGGCGCGGCGCATCGCACGCTGGCGGATATGTTCGCCTACCCCCATGGCGGCAGCGGCGCGGTCTACGACGAGATGGCGCGCCGGATCGCGGCCATGGGCGGCACTGTGGTCCTGAACACGCCGGTCGCCGCGGTCGTGCCGACTTCGTCGACGGACGAACGACCGAAACTGGAACTGGCTAATGGCGGCAACCTTGCGTTTGACCACATTGTTTCGACGATGCCCATCACGCAGCTGCTCGCGCGGATGTCGGCGCCGCGGGACGTTGAAATGCACGCAGCGCAACTTCGCTTCCGCAACACCATACTTGTCTACCTGCGGGTGACGGGCGATCGGCTGTTTCCGGACCAGTGGATCTATGTCCACTCGCCCGAACTCGCGACCGGCCGGATCACCAACTTCCGTAACTGGCATGCGTCGCTCAACCAGGATCAGCCCGATACGATCCTGTGTCTGGAATATTGGTGCAACGAGCCGGATCCGATCTGGACCGAAGTCGACGAAGCGCTGATCCGCCGTGCGACCGACGACGCATATCGCAGCGGACTCGTACCGGCCGATAAGATCGAGGCGGGCCATGTCCTGCGGGTGCCAAAATGCTACCCGATCTATGCCGCGGGCTATCGCGGCCACCTGAGACCGGTGCAGGATTTCCTCGCCGCCCAGCGAGGCCTGAGCGTGATCGGGCGCTACGGTGCCTTCAAATACAACAATCAGGACCACAGCATTCTGATGGGCATGCTGGCGGCCGAGAACATAGTCTCCGGCGCACGCCACGACCTCTGGGCGGTCAATTCCGACGATGAATACCAGGAAGCATCGCAGATCGCCGCCGAGGGCGCGAGCGTCAAGCAGGCGAGATGAACGGCGCCGAACTCGGATCCGGTTACCCGCGCGCACGGACTGATTCGTGCCGCGTAGACGCGATGAAGACTATCGAATACGGGATTCGACGAGACCGTGCCGCCCTTATTTTGCGTTGGCGCGCGGGCCGCGCGCTTCGGGCGCGCAGGATCCGAGCACTTTCTTTTCCGATTGGCATGCCGCGATCAGATCCTGCTGCCGAATTCTGCATTGAACAATGAGCGGACCCTTCATCAGGCCGCCGGGAACATTGTCGCAGTCGCATGAGATGGCGGCGCAGTCGACGTCCGAGCTTTTCGCCTTGAACAGTTTGAAGGCTTCGCCGCACCAGGGTCCCGCGACGGGAATCCCTTTGCAAAGCCGCTCGAAGAAATCCACTGCCGTCTTCTCGGTCCACGGGCCCTTGGCGAGATCTTTCATGCGCGACTCGATCTTGCCGAATGTCTGCTGATCGAATTTCCCGGTCGTCATGGCGTCGGCGACCAAATTCATCGCCTTCGACGATTCATCGAACATCTCGCTATTCCAGACCACCGTATCGCGGAACACCGTGTAGCCCGGACCGGTGAGGGCCGGCCCGGCGCCGCGCGGCAGTAGGCCGAACAATCGATCGATCGCCCGCCGCTTTTCGGCCTCGTTCATATTTTGCGGATTGGCCGCATCGCGCGCCTTCTTGGCGAGGGCGGCAATTTGCTCGATCAGTTCGGCGGTTTTCGAGCGCGGTTGCGTCCCGCCGATCGGCGGGTCGACGATGTCGGCAAGCTTCGGCAGCCCCGCCTTGGTCGCCGCGTCGTCCAGCTTCTTGATCGCGTTGTCGACGCGAACCGCCGTATCCGGCAGGAGCATGCCGTTGTCGCGCATCTCGCCGATGGTGGCCATCATCGGCCCCACGATGCTTCGGAAAGTCCGCGCATCCTTGATCGCTCCGGCGGCCGCCAGGTTGCCGAGCGCCTCGAGCATCCTTGCGGGTCCGGCTTCCTGCGCTGCTGCGACAGACATCAACCGGGCGGTCAATCGGGCTTGGTCGGCGTTGGGGTTGGCGGCGGCGATCTTTTCGATCTGGCGCAGCGCTGCGACCCGATCGGCCGTCGTCTTGGCAGCCTGCAGCTTGTCGCCGGCGATCTTCATTTCGGCCTTGGCCTTCGACGGCCATTCCGCGGCTTGAGCGGCCGGTGCGCTTATCGATAAAAGAAAAGCGGCGAAGACGAGGAATCGTAGCATGCTTCATTCCTCCGCGATCCGAGTGCGATATTGGGTGTCAAAACCGGTCGGAAACAATTCAAACTGAAATGTGTACGCGGTGTTCCCGCGGCGCAATAGCAACAAAGTTTAAGATTATAGCTTTTTAAGAGATCCCGATAGCCGGATGTTCGACGCAGCCGCAAGCGGCTTGAATATTTGCGGCGTCGCGGGGTGTTGCCCGATTGTGCTTCTCGTGCACTGTGTGCACGGACCGATTCAACCTGTGGAGCTGGGACAGGAAATCTTAGTATGTAGTCGGTATCGGTCTATGCCGCATGCCTGATTTTAGTTTCGATCCCTGACGACAAGATCGCAATGGATTCCCATACGACGCGATCGATCAGTATCCTCGTTATTCGAAGCGGAGGGGCGGAAGAGTGTCAGAGGTTCGACTGCAGACGATTCACCAATTCGGCGTCGAGACGGATTTGTTGCGCCTGGGCGCCGGACCGCCTTTGCTGTTTCTGCATTCGAATGCCGCGCCCGACAGCCACGATTCGGCGTATCTTTCGCTCCTGGCCGAAAGATTCGAAGTGATCGCGCCGTTTCATCCTGGCTTCGGCCGGCACGCGCGCCCAGCTCATTTTCGCGGTGTCGACGACCTTGCCTATTTTTACCTCGATATGCTCGAAGCATTGAACCTGACGGGCGTAACGCTGGTCGGCGCCTCGCTCGGCGGCTGGGTCGCCGGCGAAATGGCGGTCCGATCGACCGCGCGGCTCGAGCGACTGGTGCTGGTCGGTGCATTCGGCATCAAGGCCGGCAATCGCGAAGACCGCGATTTCGCGGATTTCTTCGCGGTCTCGCCGGAACAGCGCGCGCAGATGGAGTTTACCGATCCGCGCTTCAGCGTGTTGAGCTATGCCGGCAAGACCGATGCGCAGCTGACGGTTCTGGCGCGGGGACGCGAATCGGAGGCTTACTACGGCTGGCAGCCGTTCATGCACAATCCTCAGCTCATCCATTGGCTGCACCGAATCGATATCCCAACCTTGCTGGTTCGAGGCGCAGAGGACCGGATCATCGATCCGGTGAATCCGGCCGCCTACCTTGCCCGAATCCCGCGATCACGAATGTCGATCGTCGAAGGAGCGGGGCACTACCCGCATCTGGACCGGCCGCAAGCCTTTGCGGCGGCGGTCCAGGCTTTCGCCGGCTCGATCCAAAAGGCCGCCGCCGTTCGCCGAGGAGCATAGGGCATGCGCGTTTATCATTTTTCCGAAAGCCCGTATCCCGCCGCGTGGCCGGAGGCAGAGCGGCAGGCGATTCGCGTCTCGCTGCCGAACAAGCATTTCGATCCGAAAATCGGGGCAGATCTGATCAACCAGCGATTGGACGAATGGATCCTGGCGGACGAACTCGGTCTTCACATCATGATCAACGAACACAGGTCCACTTCGACCTGCGTGACTGCGTCGTGCATACCGCCGGCTGCCATGTTGGCCAGGCAGACTAAGAATGCGCGCATTCTCGTCCTGGGACCGACGATCGGCGTGCGCCGGGATCCGCTGCTGCTGGCCGAAGAACTGTCGTATATCGACGTCGTCTCGCGCGGCCGACTCGATCTCGGATTGCTCAAGGGATACAGCGCGGAAATCGCGCCGTCGAACATGAATCCCGCGTCGCTCTACGGCCGATACTGGGAAGCACATGATTTAATTCTTAAGGCCATGTCGCACCGGGAAGGCCCCTTCAATTGGGAAGGCGAATTCTTCCATTACCGGCAGGTCAACATTTGGCCGCGACCGTATCAAGAACCGCATCCGCCGGTCTGGATCAGCTGTTTTTCGCCGAGCAGCGCCGTCGAAGTGGCGGACCGCGGCTACATCGCAAGCGCCAGCATCGACGCCAATATGACGATCGGCATTTTCGACGCCTATCGCCGGCGTTGCGCCGAACTGGGCAGGCCGAATCCGCCGCTCGACCGGTTCGCCTATCTGTGCCTGGTGGGAGTCGGCCATACCGAGGCGCAGGGGCTCGAGCGCCTGTCGCGCGTGCGCGGCTGGGTCTGGTCGTCCGGCGTCACGCCGGAGCAGTACGGCAACCCGCCTGGCGTCAATCCGATCGCCGCCAACGTTCAGATGATGAAGCGGCATCCGGCAAAACCGTCCTGGGCCACGCACGTGGTTGGCCGAAGCGGCAAGGCCTATAACCCGTCCTACGATCCGGCGCAGAATCTGATCGACTCCGGCATGGGATTCGGCGGCACGCCGGACCAGGTATTCGAGCAGATCAAGGATTTCTATTTCCACGTCGGCGGCTTCGGTCACCTGCTGGCGATGATGCAGGGCGGCGACCTCGGCCACGCGGACACGACGGACAGCATGAAGCTGTTTGCGCGGGAGGTGCTGCCGCGCCTGCAGGAACTCGCGGTGCCGGAACCAAAGGAGTACAATAATGTCCGAGCGGTCGGTTGACGCGCGGTGGCATCGGCGCGCTCCCGCCAATTGAGGACAAGAAGCGACCATGCCGGAAACAACCGGGTGCCGGGGTCAGATTTGAGAAGTTCATCGAGGTGCGAAGGGGTTCGTTCCGCGCGCTTCGCAAATCCGGGGAAGATGCGATGAAAAATGCTTTGTTTACGGGTGTGGTGCTGGCGCTGACGGGCTTGACGGCTGCGGCGCATGGCCAGGAGAAGCTCAGATTTGCCGTATTTACGCCCGCCGCGGAAATGGTCAGCGTGGTGCTTGCCAAGCCGTGGGCGGCAAAAGTCAACCAGGATGCACGGGGCGAAGTGGACGTGCAGGTGTATCCGGACGGCGCGTTGGGCCGCAATCCGGGCCTGCAGACCAAAATGGTTCAGGACGGCCTCGCGGATATTGCCTTCGTCATTACGTCTTACACGCCGGGTGCATTCCCCGACGACGACCTGTTCGAATTGCCGAACGTAATTCAATCGTCGACCGAAGGTTCACTTTCGGCATGGCGGCTTTATCGGAAGGGACTGCTCCGCGGCTTCGACAATTACTACGTGGTTACCTTGTTTACCTCGCCGCCGGTCACTTTTCACACCAACTTCAAGGCGACGACGGCCGAGCACCTGAAGGGCAAGAAGATCCGGGCGACCGGTTCGATCGCGAATCAGTCGATCAAGGCGCTCGGCGCATCGCCGGAGGGCTTGCCGGCGACGCAGATCGTCGAAGCCATTTCTCGCGGCGTAATCGACGGTACGACGACGCATCCGATCATTATCGAGGAGTTCGGCATCAGCCGCGTCGTCAACAACCATTATCTCGGCAAGATCGGCGTCATCGTGGCCGCGATCCTGATGAACAAGAAGAAGTTCGACAGCCTGCCGGCGAACGCGCGGGTGGCGATCGAGAAGCACAGCGGCGAGCAAATGTCGCGTTTGTACGGCGAAGGAAACGACAAGCGAACCGCGGATGTCGTCAAAGCCTGGACCAACGACCCTAAGCGCAACGTTACGATACCGACCGCGGCCGACGAGGCGGCCTGGGACAAGGTGCTCGCCCCGGTGCGCGCAGCCTGGGAGGCGAAAGACGAGCGCAATAAGATGCTGCTCAAGGCGATGCGCCAGGAACTGGCCGATATCCGCGCCGGCAAATAGCTCGCGGAGCGCCGGCTCGGCTTGGGATTACGCGTCCGGAGGTCGGTTGGGCTTGAGACGGTGACGAAGCCGCCCCGCTTGGCTTGCGTCTCTGGGCTTGTGTCTACGGTCGCCTTGGAGCGAAAACCTGCCGAGCCGTCGCAGGCCGGATCCCGATCACGCGCCGACACCGCGCAGGATGATCTCCATCAGCGCCTTGGCCTCGTCGTCGATCGTCGGGCGGTCGCGTTCGGCTTCGCGCAGACGCTCGATGACCACGCCGCGCACGGCTTCGACGATGATGCGCGAAAGACGGCGCGCGTTGACCTTACGGAACGCGCCGGCCTTGATCAGTTCCTTGATGAATCGCTCCAGCGTGGCGACATATTCGTCGATCCGCCGGTTGACCAAATTCGCGTTCGGGTCGCCGACGCTGTCCGGATGCGTGTGCATGGCGCGGAAGACGATCTCGTTCTCGTCGCAGAAGCGCAGCATCGCCCGCACGTAGGAATCGATGGCTGCGACCGGTTCGGTGGTCTTGGTCGTCAGATTGGCGATCGCCTTAGCCATCTCGGCGTGACCGCGCTCGGCGGCCTGCCGCACCAGGGCTTCCTTGCTGTCGAAGTAGAGGTACAGCGTGCCCTTGGAGATCTTCGCTTCCTCGGCAATCTTATCCATCGAGGCATTGCGGAAGCCCTCGCGCACGATCACCCGCCGCGCCGCATCGATGATCTCGGCGACCCGAAATTCGATCACGACGTCTTTCTTGGTTCGGCTTTTCTGCGACTGTGTCATTTGTCGGTGAACCATGACGCGAGAACTGGATTGCAGGCCGAAGCGGCGGCGAGGGTCGGGCGCGGCGGCCTCACGCGGTCAACAGGATGACGCTCATGGCTGCGGCGCCGGTCGTCTTGCCGAACGACACCTGGCCGCCCAAGCAATGGGCGGCGGCAACCTTCGCGCCCTTGACCTGGCGCCCGCCGGCCTGGCCGCGCAGTTGCCAGGCTAGTTCGCACATTTGCGCCACGCCGGTGGCGCCCATCGGGTGCCCCCGCGCGATCAAGCCGCCGCTCGGGTTGACCGGCACGCGGCCGCCCTTGAACACGGTGCCATCGTCGATCAGTTTCCAGCCTTCGCCGGCCTCGGCCAGGCCGAGTTCCTCGTAGGCGAGAATTTCGCCTGGCGCGCTGCCGTCGTGCACTTCCGCCACGTTGACGTCCTGCGGTTTCAAGCCGGCTTCGTCGTAGGCTTCCTGGGCGATCCTGCGCACCTGGCGATCGGTCGCGGAGAAATTGTCCATGCGAATTTTGGTTGCCGCCACGCGCGGGCCCTGTTTGCGATGGGCCTTGGCCCAATCCGCGCTGGCCAGGAAAACGGCCGCGGCGCCGTCGCTGATCGGCGAACACATCAACAGATGCAGCGGATCGACGATTTCGCGCGATGCGAGCACGCTGTCGACCGTCTGTGCCTGACGAAACTGCGCATATTCGTTGTCGACGCCGTTACTGTGGTTCTTCGCGGCGACGGCGGCGAGGTGTCGTTTGGTGGCGCCCGTGGCGGCCAGGTACTTGCGCACTTTCGCCGCATAAAAATCCATGAACACGGATCGGCCCGCGCCGTCCGGGCCGAGTGCGGCCTTGATCGCAGCGATCTCCTCGATGTCGCCACACGCGTCGATCGCCTTGAACGCAAGGCTTTTGTCCGGCGCGGTCATCTTTTCGCAGCCGAGCACGAGCGCCGTCTGCGCCGCACCGGCGGCAATGTATTTGGCCGCCAGATGCATGGCCGACGAGCCGCTGGCGCAGGCGTTCTCGACATTGAACAGCGGCACGCCGCCGATGCCCAGATTCTTGAGCGAGACTTGGCCGCGCACCGCTTCCTGGCCGGTGATGAGTCCGGCGCCGACATTGGCCGCAAACACGCTCTCGATCGCCGTACGGTCGATGCCGGAGTCGTCGAGCGCCGCTTGGACGGCCTGCGCGGTGAGCGATTTCAACGTGCTTTCGGGTTGCCGGCCGAATTTGCTCATGCCGACGCCGAGGATCATGGGGGCAGTCATTTGCGGACTCCTCTATGCGGCGCCAAGCCGCTCGCGTTTCAATTTCACACCCTGGGCCTCGCGGTCCCAGGTGTCCTTGGTGACGCCATCGCTGCGCAGGCGATGCTTCTCGATCTTGCCCGTCGGCGTCTTGGGCAGCTGCTCGATGAAGCGGTAATAGCGGGGCACCATGAAATGTGCCATGCGCGGTACCAGAAAATCCACCAGCCGCACCGGGTCGATCGAAATGCCGGCTTTCGGTATGACGATGACCATCACTTCGTCCTCGCCGAATTCGCTGGGAACCGCGACGACCGCCGATTCGGCGACGTCGGCGTAGGCATTGACTTCACGCTCGACTTCCATCGAAGAGATGTTCTCGCCGCGCCGGCGAATCGCGTCCTTGATCCGGTCGACGAAAAAGAAATCGCCATCGGCGTCCATCTTGAACGCGTCGCCGGTGTGGAACCAGCCGTTGCGCCAGGCGCGTGCGGTGGCTTCCGGATCCTTGTGGTAGCGCGAATTCATCGCCCACGGCGCATCGGTGCGCAGGATCAGTTCGCCCACCGTGCCGACCGGCACTTCGCAGTCGTTGGCGTCGACCAGCCGGGCCGTGGCGCCCTTGCGCACCAGCCCGCACGTACCGGGCTTGGTCGGGTTCGGACCGCTCACGATGGGGGACGAGGTTTCGGTCATGTTCCAGCAGGCGTAGCAGACGATGCCGGAGCGCCGGGCGATTTCCTTCGCGTCCGCGGTCAAGGGTGCGCCCAGCAGTGTTTTCAGCGTCGTGCGTTTTTCTTCTTCGGTCTGTCCTTGCTTGGCCAGGAAGGTCGAAACCGAACCGATGATCATGCATGTCGTCGATTTCGTGGCGTTGAGATCGGCCCAGAATTTCGTCGTCTCGAAATTCTCGACCAGTCCGATCGATCCGCCGTCGCACAGCATTTTCATCAATCCAGCCAGGCTGGCGGCGTGGAAGAAGGGCAGGTAACAAAAGCTGCGGTCGTCCGCGCCGGCGTAATAGCAGGTCGCCTGACCCATCGACCATAAGTGGAAGTAGGACGAAATCACGCCCTTCGACGGGCCGGTCGTACCGGAAGTGTAGATGATCGACTGAGTGTCCCAAGGCTCGATCGGGCGCTGCACGTCGAGTTTGGCATGCGGCGCGCGGTTGAACGCATCCGCGCCGTGCATCGTTTGGCCGGGCAGCCGGTCCTTTGCCGGTCCGCCGATGCTGACCACGTGTCTTAGCTGTCCTCGGTCGATGTCGGCGAGGCGACCGATCAAATCCTGGTGCGCCACCAGCACCGACGCGCCGGAATTCTGAATGACGTACTCGAGCAGCTTGCCGCGATACGCCGTGTTGATCGGCACGTGCACCGCGCCGAGGTAGTTGGCGGCCAAGAAAACCTTGATGATGTCGATGCCGTTGGGCAGCCACGACATCACGAAATCGTCCTGGCGCACGCCCATATCATGCAGCGCCGAGGCGGTCTTCAGCACTTCTTCGCGCAGTTGCCGGTAGGTGACTTCCTGGCCGCGCGCCGTGACGATGAAGACCTTGTCCGGGCGTTCCCTGGCGTGCCGGTCGATCACGTCGCGCACCACGCAAATGTCGCGCGCAGCAATTCGTGTATCAGTATGTTGTTCGGACACGATTTTTCCTCCCTCCGCGAACGGACAGCGGCAGCCGGAAGGCGCGCATATCCTCGACTTTGGCGCAAAGTTAAAGCAGTTGACCAATTAGTCAAGATTTCTGACCGCAGCTACCTATTTCGTCCGGCCGACTGTACTGATCGGTCATTTTTATTGACTCACGAGTCAGTTTTGCCCATCTTAGGGGTGCGCCGGGGCTGGTTTCGGCACTGCGCGCGGCGGCCCACTACAAAGAGGTAATCGAACAATGTTCCCGGTCGACAAACGCGTTGTTCAGAGTCTTTGGTATCCGGCACCGGACGTGATTCCCGCCTTGTGCTTCGCGCTCGACGATGTTCCGGCCGATGTCTGGGCCGGCGCCGCGGACCTGCCGGCGCTCGCCGATGCCGTCGAGCCGTATCTGAAGCGCCACGGCGCCGCGAAATGGGATTTTATCTGGTCGATGGAGCGGCATTTCTCCGAGCCGTACGGGCCGCTGCCGAAAGCCACGGTGACGTTCATGGCCGGCATTCCGGACATGTTCCTGGGCGCGCGCCGATCGACGGCGCCGGCGCCCACCCGGCCCGACCGCTCGCAGGGCATTCTCGCATCGCAAGTGCAGCTTAACCGGACCGAGGCGCACGACGACGTTTCCGTGCTGGCGGAGCCGTTCCAGTTCGAGCCGGGCGACGACATGCCGGCGGATTACCGGGCATGGCTGGAAAAGCTGTTCTTTGCGCACGGCGAATGCATGACCCCGTACTTCGGCGAGCAGGGCCGCGGCATCAAGAGCATGTATCAGGAAGTCGACAGCGCGTTGATGGAGCAGGCGCCCGATGCCGTTTCGCGGTTGCGGTTCGCCAACTTCACCAACGAGGAGTACCGGCACACATATCAATTTTACGCGCTTTACGGCGATTACGACCCGAAAATCCCGTTCAAGATCTACGAGCATGAAAAGCAGGTATTTCGCGCCTATCTGGATCTGAAAACCGATGGCAGCTGGCTCGACCACTCGATCTTCAACCTGCTGGCCGATCGGCTCGGCACGTACCAGGCGTTCGAATGGGTCGAATCGTCGTACGCGCCGCTCGCGCGCGTCGCACTGAAAGTGGTCAAGGATGAGCGCGGCCACTGCAATATGGGATTCCTGCACGTGCGCGAATTCATGGAACGCGAAGGCAGCGCGGGCCGCGCCCATGTGCAAAAGCGCATCCACGAACATTTCTATCCGTTCCATCTGGCGGCCTTCGGGGGCGGCAAGTCGAAGAACAACCAAATGTGGCGCACATGGGGGCTGAAGCAGCACACCAACGATCAGCTGCGCGCGGCTTACCATACGGAAATGTCGCTCGTACTCGATCGTCTGGGAATTGCGATACCCGATTTCGACGCTGCGCTGGCACGCGGCTACGAGGCGGCTGAAAAGATGCAGCAGACGGCGCAGCAGCGGATGGCGTCGGCTCCGCAAGTTCGCGCGGCGTCGTAATCGATCGACCATGCCCGGCCAAATCGCATCATCCGTTCTGGCGACGCCAATTGCGCAAAGCGCCAAAAATTGGATGGCGCGAAGGCGAATGCGGCCGGCAATATTCGCACTGTTTGAGATTTACTTCGCTGAAGTTCGCGCGGCGCGGACATTCAGCTAAAGCGCGACATCTGGGAGGAATACGGTGGTCAAATTCAGCTTGTTCTCGGTCCTAGAATGTCCGCCAGGACGTAGCGCACGCGACGTCTACCGCGAATATGCGGACCTTTGCGTTTACGCGGAAAGTGTCGGTTTCCATGGCGCTTGGGTCGCGGAGCATCATTTCTCGGAGTACGGCACGCTCGGCGGACCGCCGGTGTTTCTTTCTTCGCTCGCCGCGCGGACGTCGAAAATGCGGCTCGGTGCCGCGATCTCCGTGCTGCCGTTCCACGATCCGATTCGAATTGCCGAAGACTACGCGGTGGTCGATGTGATCTCGGACGGGCGCCTGGAATTCGGCGCGGGACGCGGTTACCAGCCGGCCGAATTCGCCGGTTTCGGGGTCGACATGGCGGAAGCGCGCGGGCGCTTCTTGGAAAGTCTCGAGATTGTCAAACAGGCGTGGTACGGCGGCACGGTCGACCATAGCGGCACGTTCTATACATATAAGGGAATCGACGTGCGGCCGAAGCCGGTGCAGCGCCGGATTCCGACCTACGTCGCGTCGATCAGTCCGGAGACATTCGAGATGGCGAGCCAGTGGGGCTACGGCATCATGGCCTCGCTGCTGACCAATTCGGCCAAGCAGATCAATCAGGGCCTGTCGAACTTTCGCGCCAGCCTGCCGGTTCAACGGCGCTACGCGCAGCCGATTCCGATTCTGGCGCCTGTGTACGTCGCGGACAGCATGGATGCCGCGTTCAAGGACAGCATGCCCGGCTGCCAGTGGTATTGGGAAACGGTCGGTAAGCTGCTGCCCAAAAAGGGCGAGAAAATGGATGCGTCGTACCACTATTTTCAGAAGCTGGGCGAAAAGACCGGCGGCGGGTCCGACGATCTGGTGCGCACCATGTCGCGCTGGCCGATCGGCGACGCAGATTATGTCGCCGCGTTCCTGACCGATTTGTGCCTGAAGAGCACGGCGGACGAAATCATCTGTTTCGCATCCCTGGGCGCGATGCCTTACGCGCAGGCGCGCGCGAATGTCGAGCGAATCGCGCGCGACGTCATGCCGAAACTGCGCCGGAATTTGGAAGCCGAACGGAAGTTGGCGGAAACCGCCTAGAAGCGGTCAGAGATCGAGAACCAGTCGGTCGCCCTTGCAGCCGGAGCAGCAGATCATCATCGATTTGTTGGCGGCGCGTTCGGACTTGCTCAAGACCAGATCGCGATGATCGGGCGTGCCGTCCAGGATTTTGGTCTCGCATACCGCACATATCCCTTCGCGGCATGAGTATTCGGCCGGTACGCCGGCTTTCAGAACCGCATCGAGAATGGTTTGTCCCGGTTTGACAGTCACTGTCTTATGCGACTTCGCCAGCGTGACCGTAAACCCGCCGCTGACCGCCGGCGGCGCCGTTCGCATGAAATACTCGACATGCACTTGTTCCGGCATCAGCGCTTCGGTTGCCTTTTCAAATGCGGTCAACATAGGCAACGGCCCGCAGCAGTATAAATGGGCTTTGCGATCGGCCGCAGTAACGACTTTGTCGATATTCAGCATTTTGCCGCCGGGTTCACGATCGAAGACCAGGCGGAGTCGGTCGGACGCACCGCCGGCGATAGTTCGAAGCCGGTTCAGGAAAGCGGCGCTTTGTCGTGTGCGTGAGCAATAATACAACGTCCACGCACGGCCGAGCTTTTCGAGACGCTGTACCATCGACAGGATCGGCGTGATACCGATGCCGCCGGCGATGAACACGGATTGAGCTGCGGTTTCGTTGAGCGGGAAATTGTTTCGCGGCGTGGCGACCTTGAGCATGTCGCCGATGCGCACGCTGTTGTGGATGTACGTCGATCCACCGCGGCTGGCGGCGTCCCGGTTGACCGCAATGACATAGCGATCTCGCTCGTCCTGGCAGTTCAACAACGAGTAACTGCGCACGAGGCCGTTGGGCAGATGCAGATCGATATGCGCACCGGCGGAAAAGGCCGGCAGAGTCGCGCCGTCAATTGCGCGCAGTTCGAACGTTTTGACGTCCTCCGCCTCGACGGTGGATGCTGTAATGCGCAGATCGGTCGTTTGCCCGGTACCGTTCATGTCTCAGGCACGGTCATTGTCGGGCGGCGCGCTCGCGCTCGCGCCGGCGCAGTTCGCCGTAGGGTATCTTCCCGGTCGGGTCGAGCGGAATCAGATCGATGAATTCGATCTGGCGCGGATACTTGTAGGGCGCGAGCGTCGTCCGCACTTGCTCCTGCAGTTCCTTGACCAGCGCGTCGCTGCCTTTGTAGCCGGCTTTTAGTTGCACGATCGCCTTGATGGCTTCGCCCCGATCCATGTCGGGAATGCCGATGACCGCCGACCGATCGACCGCCGGGTGTTCGTTGAGGGCCGCCTCGACTTCGATCGGCGCCACCGAGAAGCCGCTGGTCTTGATGATTCCCGAAATGCGTCCGCGGAACCACAGATAGCCGTCCGAGTCGCGTTCGAAAATATCGTCGGTCAGCGTCCAGCCATGCAGAATTTCGTTCCGTGCCAACTCGTCGCGATTCAGATAGGTCGTTCCGGTCAGGCCGCGAATGATCATGCGTCCGACCGTGCCGTCCGGCAGTTCGTTGACTGTGCCGTCGGCCCGAAAGATGTCCTTGGCTTCGGTCGGAACGATGGCGATCTCATAGCCGGGCAGGGGAACGCCACACGAACCGAGCGGTTCTCCGCGGCCGGCCCAAGTGACGATGGCGCCGAGCGGGGCCGAGCCGTAGACGTTAAGCGGGAACAGCCCGGTTACTTCCTGCAATTGCCTGTTGATCTTTTCTTCGTGCATCAAGCTGTAGATGCGCTTCACGCCGGTCGCCTTGAGATCGAGATTGGGCGGCGGCGCGTCCAACAGAAAGCGCTTGAATACTGCGGCGGCGCCGAGCAAATCCGTCAGGATGCGGTCGCGCAGAATCCGCGTCAGCGCGTCGCCGGAGATCACCTCGATCAACACGCCCGTGCCGCCGGCTATCAGCGGATACAGGACTTTGCCGAGCCAGCCGTAGGCGTGGCCGATCGGGCCGATGACCGTTGCGATCGGTTTGGGTTCCGCGCCGTCGGGTAGACCCAGATTGTAGTAATTGTATGCCAAGGCACTGGCTAATAGCGCTTGCTGGGTGTGAATGCAGGGTTTCGAACGGCCGGTCGTGCCGGCCGTGTGAAACACGATCGCCCAGTCCTGGGCGGTCAGCGGTTCGGGCGTGGCAATCGGCGCATGGACGGCGAGCTGCTCGAACGGAACGAAACCTTCGACCGTGGCGCCGGTTTTCGACCACAGAACCCAGGTGCAAGCTGCAGTCTTTCTCAACGCCGTCACTTCGTCGCGCAGCGTTTCGTCGAGGATGGCGACGACCGGCTGGAGATCCTCGAAATACCAGGCGATTTCCTTGGCGCGGACCATGACCGAACACGGCACTGCAACGGCGCCAAGCGTGAACGTCGCCAGCACAGCGGCGACCGCATCGGGATGCTCGCGCACGCCGACCAAGACCCGGTCGCCCTTTTTCACGCCGAACGACTTGAGCGCGCCGGCAATGGCGCGCACCTTTGCTTGCAGTTTGCGATAGGTCAGCGAAAATGCCGGCGCCTCGCCGTCCGGATACTGAATCAGCGCGATGCGTTCGCCATCTCCCGCGTCGACGTGTCGGTCGACCATCCAGGTCACGATGTTGAAAGCGGCGCCGAACGCGTGCTGCGGATCGCCATACGATAGCCGCGGGCGGTGGGCGGGCGGCGGCAGCATGTCGTCGATACGCATGACTCTCTCTCTCTAAATCGTCGGATCGTCCGACGATGTCGTTACGATGTAGCGGCTGGGACTATTTCGCTGCCACGCGGAACTCGCCGGCGCCTATGCGCCGCCCGTCGCCGTCTACGAGTTCGGCCGCGACCGTCAGTGAGCCGTCGGCTTGCCGCGCGGTGACGGTGCCGGTCGCGCTTAGTATCACGTCGGGCATGAGCGGCGCGAACATGCGGATGCTGGCGCCGCGCACCGATGCCAGGCCGGCCCAGTTCGATACCAGATCGGTCAGCAGGCCGGTGACGATGCCACCCGAGCCGATGACGTTCGGAAAACCGGCTTCGGCTGCGACTTTCTCCTCAATGTGGACGCGATTCGGGTCGTTGGTGGCAATTGAAAAGCGGGCGAAGTCGATGCGCGTGAGCGGGCCGACCGTGCGGCTCGGCAAGCGGTCGCCGATTTGGGCGTTGGCAAGGATGGCGGCGGGCGCGTCGGGCATCAATCCACCTTTTCCATGAAGGTCATTCGCGAACGGCTGACGAGATTTCCGTCCGGCGTGTGAAATTCGGTTTGCAACACCAGGAACTGCCGCTTTACGCCGTCTTTGCTGACGCGTTCGTAGGCTTCGGCCACGCGCGTGTGCCCGACGAGTTTTTGCCGCTCGGTGGCGACCGCGCCGAATTCGAACTCGATACCACCGAACAACGTCTTGCCGTACGTCACGCCGAGCGTATTCAGCAAGTCGCTTTCGTCCATCGTGTGAAAGAATGTCAACATCGCCAGCGGCAATGGCCGGCTGTCGAAGCCGGATCGCTGCGCCGCTTCGGAACTGTAGAAGCGTTCGTCGTCGGAGCCGAGCACGCGGGCGTAATTGGCGCCGGAGAGATTGCGCTCGGGCACCAGGTCGCGTGGCGGAAAGACAAGTCCCTGGATGGCGGCGATACGCATAGATGATCCTTACGCTGTTCAATTTGGACCGGCCGGGACGCCAAAAGGCCACACCTAATCACTCCCGTCGACCGGATTTGGGGCCGACGAAGGGACATTAGAACGGTCGCACGTCCATGTCCCTATTCTACTTGCGTGATAGTTAAATTTGCAAGCAGCCAAAGGGCGCTTTAGGCGCTTCGGCGCAGGTTTATTATTGAGTCGCCATTAAGTAAAAATAGCGTGTTTTTTCCGATGCTTAGGATAGCTCCGGCGGGTCGGTTTGGGTGCTCGGTCGGGCGCTTTCTGCTTGCCTTGACGAGCTTCGTTCCTGTATATCATTCTTACTTGCGTGCCGGTAAAAAACCTTAAAAAACTCCGGTGTGTTGGGAGGGAAGCGTGAACGGAAACGAATTTAGGATTGTTGGCGTAACGGTCCCCGCAGGCACGCGCTGATCGTGGATCTTTAGGTTCAAATCATCCTGTCCGGTTTGGTCATCGGCGCCTTTTACGGCGTCGTCGGCCTTGGCATCACGTTCGTTCTGCGTGTGACCAAGGTGCTCAACCTGTCGCATAGCGCTTTGGCTATGCTTATGGGTATGGCCTATGCGAAAGGTCTGGCGCTCGGCTATCCGATGCTGCTCGTGCTGCCCGCGGTATTGCTGTTGGGCACCGCGCTCGGCTGGCTTCAGGGCGCGTTCCTGCGTCCGTGGTTGTCGTCCGGTCACGAGATCATCGCGGTGTTTCTGACACTCGGCATCGGCCTTCTGATGGAGGGCGCCAGTCTGATCGTGTTCGGCAAGGACCCGCTCGGCGCGCCGCCGATCGTTAAGGTCGCGGATCTTCATATCGGCGGCGCTGTCGTAGCCGGTCCGCAAATTATCCTGATCGGATTGACGGTGCTCGGCACGGCGCTGTTCGCGCTTTGGTATTTCAGCAGCCACACCGGCAAACTCTACCGCGCGATCGTCGACGACGAGTACGGCGCCCTGGTCATGGGCGTACCGATCGCGCGGCTGCAGTCGGCGGCTTTCGCCATCGGCGGGTTGATGGCGGCGGTGGCCGGCATCGGCGTCACGCCGATCATTTCGATGTCTCATTCATCCGGCGGCATCATGCTGGTCAACGGGATCACCGCCAGCATCCTGGGCGGCGCGTCGAATCCATTCGGCGCGCTGCTCGGCGGTTTGGTGGTCGGCATCATCCAGACCTTCGTCGCCGGCACGATCAGCTCGCTACTGATGTTGCCAGCCAGCATGGCTCTGCTGCTGATCGTCCTGATCTTCCGGCCCGACGGCCTGCTGCCCGTCCGACTCAAGGAACGTACCCTGTGATCGCGCAACGCCGCATTCGGCAGCTGACCATCGGCGCGATTGTCTGGATCGCAGTTTCGTTCGCCTTGCCGGCGCTGGTCGGCAATATCCGCATACTCGATTTCATTGTGTTGGGCGCGATCCTCGCAATTGCCGCAGTGGGCTACGATCTGCTGGTCGGCAGTTGCGGTATGTTTGCGCTTGGTCAGGCCGGCCTCATGTGCATCGGCGCCTATGCGACCGGCTATGCCTCGGTTACTTGGGGCCTCGGGCCGGTCGAGGCGGCGATCTTCTCGATCTTCCTGCCGATCGTCGCAACGCTGTTCATCGGCGGACCGTCGCTGCGTCTACGAGGGCTGTATTTTGGGATCGCGACGCTGGTTTTCGCCATCCTGGTCATTAGCATCGTCAACGCGTGGACCGACGTAACCGGCGGGGGCACCGGTTTGTCCGGCATACCGTCGTTGGGCGGCGGCACCGTCATCAAAGTCAACTACGCATTCTGGATTCCGTTCGCGCTGCTCTCGCTGGGCGCGATCTTCAGCGCGCTGTGGCTGCTGAACAGTTCGCGCGTCGGCGATTCGTGGCGCGCCGTCGCGCGCGACGAAGTGTTGGCCGCCAATCTCGGGATCGACGTCTTCCGCACCAAGATGCTGGCTTTCGTGTTGTCGGCCGCGTGCGCCGGCTATGCCGGTTTCCTGTTCGCCTACTATTTGCAGTTTCTGTCGCCGGATGCGTTCGGCATGCGCCTAACGATCAGCTTGCTGCTGATGGTTTATCTCGGCGGCGCGGGATCCATATGGGGCCCGATTCTGGGCGCGTTCGTGGTTCAAGGTCTGCTGAGTTTTCTGCCCAGCGATACGGATTGGTTCGAAGCTTTCTATGCGCTCATCGTGTTGATCGTGCTCGCCACGTTGCCGCGCGGCCTGGCCGGCGCCGTCAGCGACGGTCTCGATCGCCTCCGCCAACTCGGTCGCAAGCGGCTCGAAGTGCCGGTCGCGAAAGGTGCAGAGTGATGCTGAGCGCGCGCGACGTCTGCAAATCCTTCGGTCCGATCGTGGTGCTCGACAACGTGTCGCTGACCGTATCGCCGTCGACGATACACGGGTTGATCGGCCCGAACGGTGCAGGCAAGACCACGCTGGTGAACATCCTGACCGGCTATATCGATGCCAATGTCGGGAATGTTACCTTCGGTGGCGCATCGATCGACCGTCTGCCGCCGCATCGGCGCGCGCGTCTCGGCATTTCGCGGACGTTTCAGGCGCCGCGGCTGTTCGAAGATTTGACCGTCGAGGCGAATATCAGGCCGGGTCTGCCGCGCAAGGCGCGTGGCGACGATCCGGCGATTCGCGAGATATCTGAAATGCTCGGCCTTGCCGACGATCTGCACCGGCCGATCAAGATTCTGCCTGCCGGCGAGCGCCGCCTGATCGAAATTGCAAGAAGTCTGGTTGGCCGCCCGTCCGTCCTGCTGCTTGACGAGCCGTTTGCCGGTCTCTCGGTGCCGGAGATTTCCCGAGTTTCCGAAATTATCCGAAAGCTGTCGAAGGATCTGCAACTCGGCGTGCTGTTGATCGAGCATAATCTGGCGGCCGTTTTCGCGCTCGCCGACGAGGTCTCCGTGCTCGACCAAGGGCGGATCATTGCTGTCGATAAGTCTTCGACCATCGCCACGTCGACCGCGGTACGACAGGTTTTCTTCGGCGGCGACCCGAAGCGCGCGGCAGGCAGCAACGTGCAAGCGCTGCCCAACAACACGCGGATGGCGATCCGCGTCCAAGGCCTCAACGCCGGTTACGGACGGCTGAAGATCGTTCACGATATCGACGTGCAAGTGAAGCACAAGGAAACCGTTGGCCTGGTCGGCGTGAACGGCGCCGGCAAATCGACCCTGTTGCGTGCTTTGGCCGGGACGATTCGCTCGAGCGCCGGAACTATCGAATTGCACGGCGAAACAATCCAGAAGCGCGACACGCCGTCGTTGGTACGTGCGGGCATTGTCCTGGTTCCCGAAGGGCGCCATCTGTTTCCCAGCCTGACGACCGAGGACAATCTGCGTCTGGCAGGAACTGCGGCGGGACTGAGCAAGGCGGACACCCGCGCGCGACTTGACCAACTGCTTGAGCTGTTTCCCAACGTGCGCGAATACCGTTTTCGACCGGCCGGCGCCTTGAGCGGCGGGCAGCAGCAATCGGTTGCGATCGCCCGGGCGTTGATGAGCCGCCCGCGCGTGCTGCTGCTCGACGAACCGAGCATCGGCCTGTCGCGGCCCGCATTGGATGCGCTAGCGCCGATGCTTCAGCATTTGATCAATCAGGAAAACATTTCCATACTTCTGGCCGAGCAGAATCTGCATTTCGCCGGTTTGCTTTGTGCGCGCTCCTACTTGATCGATGGCGGCCGAATCGTCGCCGAAGGCGGTGCCGACCTGATTGCGACGGCATGGGAGCGCGCCAACACGGCAAGCCAAGAAACCGAACCAACGTCCCACGACAAATCGAAGGAGAACCAGGCAAATCGAGCAATTGGGTAAGTGTCGTAGCTGCAACAACGGAAAACTCGGAGGAAACGTGATGAAAATCGTATCGACTGTCAATCGCGCACCGTGGAAGCGGTCGCTCGTAGCACTCGCCGCTCTGGCGGCGCTCGCCGTCCATGGCGCGGATGCAAGTGCCCAGGCGAAAAACGACTATGTACTCGGCGTTATTCTCGCCAATACGGGTCCGCTGGCGATTTCAGGCCAGCTCGAACTTAAGGGTGCGAAGCTGCGCGTCGACGAGATCAACGCGGCCGGCGGAATCAACGGCCACAAGATCCGGCTCGAAGTGGTCGACAACAAGAGCGACCCGCAATCGACCGTCAGCGGCGTCCGCACGCTGCTCAGCAAAGGCATCATCGGCCTAATTGGGCCCGAGTCGACCGGGCTTGGCACCGGCGTCACGCCGCTCGTCAACGCCGCGAAGATCCCGCAGATCTCGCTGCAGGGCGGCATCGATCTCAACGGCAGCCACGGATACGTGTTCGGCATCCACTTGACGGGCTCGACCATCGTCAAGGCCTCGATCGCCCGCATGAAAAAGAACGGCATCACCAAGATCGGCTATCTGACGACATCCGATGCGCTCGGCCAGGCCGGCGACAAATTCGGCATGCCGCTTTTTGCCGAGAACGGCATCCAGATCGTCGGCGGCAAGCAGACGATCGATCCGACCGGCTCGGACTTCACGACTCAGCTCGCTGCAGTCAAGGCCGCAGGCGCGCAAAGCGTGTTCATTTGGGCCACCGGTGCGCCGAACGTCGTCGCTGCCAAAGGGTTCAAGGCGCTGAATATGGCCGGCAAGCTTTATCTGTTGAACATGACGGCGGCCCAGGTTGCGCCGATGGGGGATGCGACCAGCGTCGTCCTGGTCGGGCAAACCAAGGCCAACGTATTCGACGAAATCTCGCCGAACGACCCTGTGTATAAGAACTTGAAGATGTTCGTCGACGCAGCGAAGAAGGCCGGCGTCGAGATCGACACGTATCCGGCGGTCGGTTACGGCGCGGTCGTCGTGTTCGAAGACGCGTTACGCAAAGTCGGTCCGAATCCGCAGAAGATCTACGAACTGTGGAACGGCGGGTACGAGCCGCCCACAACCGTTGCGCGTATCAAGTGGAACAAAGATGTGCATCAGGGCTTCAACCCTGACGATCTCGTAATCACTTCGATCGAGCCGTCGGGCAAGTTCAAGATCGCTAAGTAAGCGTTGAACGATCCAAAGCGGGGGCGGATCGAAAGTTCCGCCCCCGTTCGATTCGCGGGCGGGGCGATCGATCGGCGGAATGGATCGCAAGCTTGATCGCGCATCCGGATTCAGCGTTCGAGCAAGCCTTCCAGGCACAACGAAACCACCAAATCTGCGGTTTCCTGGGGCGACAGTCCGCCTTTCGAGCGATACCAAGTGGCCACCGAGTTGGCCATCGAAATGATCGCCAAGGTCGTCGGCACCGCCGGGCGGGCCTTGAAGCGTTTCGCCGTCATGGCTTCTTCGATCAGCGCAGCCACGGCCCGGATGTAGTCCCGTTCGCCCTGGATCAAATCGCGCCGCATGGCTTTCGGCAGTTCGGCAACTTCTGCGCGAAATACCGTGAACAGCTGAGGCTGACGAATATACTGCAGCGCGTGATTGTGCAGCACGCGGCGCAATTTCTCGACCGGATCCACGTTCTTTTCGCGCAGCGCTTCCTGCAGACCGGCGATCAACTGCTTGCCGGCGCCATCGATCAAGGCAATCAAAATCTCGCTCTTGCTGCGGAAATAGTAATACAGCGCGGCCCGGGTGAAACCGAGCGTGTCGGCGACGTCGCTCAGGCGCGTGGCACGATAGCCGTTCTGGCTGAACAGCTTGACCGCCACGTCGAGAATCTCGTCCCTTCGCGCGAATGCCTCGGACGGCATGGAGGGCTGGTCTTTCGGCCGATTGGGTCGCATCGCTTGTTCTTCCGGATCGTTAGGATGCATGTTTGGCCAGCTCCTATTTTGCCGCTGTCCGTCTGCGCCGCGATCGAGTGTATTATTTGCGCGGCAACCGAAACAATCGGAACCATAAGTCAAATTAGGATCGTCGCACTAAACCAACGGCCCGCGCGCCGCGTTCGATTGGGTTGACCGCAGTTCGAACGGACGATTCGCCGATGCAACGGGATTGGTATTAGCCCGATTGAGGTTTCGCCTCAAGCTCGGATAGCGATCGCGATGCGCGCCGAATGTTGACGCGTGAACGCCCATGACGACGGTTGAGCGCAACGATACGCGCTGCGGCCTGCCGAAATTGGGATGCGCCGCCTGAGCGTGACAGCTTGCTTCGTGTCGGACAACGGATCGGCGAGCAGTTCTGTCGATAGCGTACGAATGCGATATCATATTGATAATATGGATGGATTTTCATTTGACATAGTTTCGCTTACTGCCCTAAGGTTGTACTTACTTGCGCGTAAGCAAGTAAGCATAAGCCTGCGGAAGCGAGGGGTGGACACCATGTTGGCAACGGCGACCAGGACCAAACCGATTACGATTCGCCGCGATGTGCCAGTTGAGGTGCGTATTTCGGCGGAGGAAATCCATAACGGTCGCGATGTCACCGCCGCCGAGTTGCCGTATACGCCGCGCGAATATATCGAGCTGATCGTCGCGCTCCTGGAAAATCACGCGATCGGCGAGGGCTTCATTCTAAAGGACGAGGTCTACGCCCGCTGGGCTACCGACGCGCCGACCACGGAAGATCGCTTCATGGTCCTGCGAACGATCGAAGAGGAATTGATGCACGCGCGCGAAGGTTGGCGCATGCTGCGCGAGATCGACGAGATGTTCGAATCTATCGATATCGTGCCCTACGATTTCCGCGCGCGCGGCTCAAATCTCGAAGGATTCACTCATCCGGTTACCGAATGGGCCGAGCACGCCGCGTTGTGCACGTTGACCGACCGCGTGGGCGTGTTTCAGCAGGAAGAGCAATTGGACTGCTCGTATATTCCGTACGCCGAATCGATCAAAACCGCGTTCTTCCCGGTCGAAAAAGGCCACGCCGCGCGCGGGCGACTCTGGCTTCGCCGGCTGTGCGAAACGCCCGAAGGCAAGGCGAAGGCCCAGGCCGCCGTCAACATCTGGTGGCCGCGCGCGCTCGACATGTTCGGCCGATCCAAGACCAGCCGTCAGCACCGCTACATCTATTATCGGCTGAAAAAGCGGACCAACGAGGAACGTCGACAGGCGTACATCAGCACACTGCCCGGCGAACTTGCCGAGCTGGGCTTGACGGTGCCGGATCACACGATCGGCCGCAAGTTCCTGTGACCGCGAGAGTCATGCAACCTGGCTTGTTGGATCCCGCGCGGTCGGCGCTGCTCGGCTCGCGATGCGTCGATTGCGGTGCCACGCACTTTCCGCCGAAGTCCGCCTGCCCGGATTGTCATGGAATAAGCGTGACCCCTGTGCCACTCGGCTCGAAAGGATATGTGCGCACATTCTCCATAGTGCGCGCCGCGCCTAGCCGGTTCGAGCAACCCTACGTCATTGCCTATGTCGCGTTGGACGATACGGATATCCAAGTGTTTGCACCCGTGAAAGGCATTGAATTCGATAAGGTGTACATCGGCATGCCGGTGCGCGTTTCGATCGAAGCACTGCGCCAAGATGCCGACGGCACGGACGTCATCGCCTACTGCTTCCGTCCTCGAGAGGCCGCATGAGCCCGCGCGCGGCGATCCTAGGCGTGGGCCAAACGGCGTTCGGCAAGCGGCCGGAGACGCGCCCCGAAGACATGGTGCACGAAGCGGTGCGCGCGGCGATCGCGGATGCCGGCATCGAGTTTGGCGCCATCGAGGCTGTGTTCGCTGGCTCCGTGCAGTTGCACGGCGGCGTCGGCCAGCGTTGCGTCAAGGAACTGGGCCTGCTCGGCATTCCGATCGTCAATGTCGAAAATGCCTGTTCGAGCGGATCGACTGCATTGCGCGAGGCTTATGCGTGGGTCGCCGCCGGCTTTGCCGACGTCGCGCTTGCATTCGGGGTGGAAAATCTTTCGCGCTCGCTGGCTGCGACCGGCGGGCGGCTTGTGCTCGACGATATCGACGAGCCGCTCGGCTCCGGCATGGGCATGGTGTTGCCTGGCCTCTACGCGCTCGAAGCGACTCAGTATCTGCACGAGCATAACGCGCCCGTCGAAGCGATCGCGCGCGTCTCGGTCAAGAATCGATTTAACGCTGCGCGCAATCCGCTCGCGCATCAACGCAAGGAAGTGGCGCTGGCCGAAGTGCTCGCCTCGAAAATGATCTGCGAGCCGCTGACGTTGCTCGAATGCTGCCCGAACAGCGATGGCGCTGCCGCTATCATTATCGCTTCCGAAGCGGCCGCGCGACGTCTAAGGCATCGTAACGATGTTTGGTTGGTCGCTTCCGCCATGAGCTCCGGGCATTTCGTCGATCGTATTTCCCATGCCGAGCATGTTACGCAGCGCGTGGCCGCATTGGCCTATAAGCGCGCCGGAATCACGCCGCAGGATGTCGATTTGGTCGAACTGCATGATGCGTTCGCGATCGCCGAGTTGCTCTACATCGAACAGCTCGGCCTGGCGCCGGCGGGCACCGCCTGGAAGGGCATGCTTGACGGCGCTTACGAGCTTAGCGGCAAGGTTGCGGTCAGCCCGGGCGGCGGCCTGATCGGCCGCGGGCATCCGATGGGCGCCACCGGCGTTGCGCAAGCGTGCGAAGTGACCTGGCAGTTGCGCGGCGATGCGGGCAATCGACAGGTGCGCGACGCCAGGATCGGGTTGACCCACACGATGGGCGGCAATCAGTTCGATCTCGAATCCAACGCGTGCATCGTCAGCGTGTTCATGCGCGGCGCGGCCTGAAACCAAGCCGGTGTCTCGGTATGGCGGCGACGCGGCATTGCTTCCGACTCGCGGGCGTTTTCCATCTCGGTCGTGATTGTCCGGCCAGTCCGTTTCATGTCGCGTCGTGAAAGATGATTCCCAGCGTGTGGCGAGTACCGAAACGCACCACGCTGACGCCATGCCGCATGTGCACGCGATAGATGCCGCGTTTGCCCCGCATCGGCCGGCTCTGCACGGCAAAGACGACGGCGTCGCCGCGGCGCAACGGCACGACCGCGGCGCGCGATTGCATCCTCGGCCGCTGCTCGGTCAGGACGAATTCGCCGCCGGAGAATTCGTTTCCCGGTTCGGACAGCAGCACCGCAACCTGGAGGGGGAACGTGTGGGCGCCGTAAACGTCCCGATGCAGGCAGTTATAATCCCCCGGTCCATAACGCAATAGCAGCGGTGTCGGTCGCGTCTGGCCGGCGTCGCGGCAGCGGTCGAGAAAGGCGGCATGGTCGGCGGGGAATCGGGCGCTTTGGTCCGATGCTTCGTGCCACCGGTTGGCGATCGGGGCGAGCTTCGCGTAGAGCGACGTGCGCAACAAGTCGACCGGCCGCGGCAGCGGATAATCGAAATATTTGTACTCGCCTTTACCAAATCCGTGACGCGCCATGACGATGCGGCTGCGAAACAGCGAGTCCTTGGCGTAAAGCGCAATCATCGCCGCGCACGCATCGCGGCTCAACAATTCCGGCAAGACCGCCCAGCCCTGGTCATTCAGCGCGGCCTCGATTTCGTACCAGGCGTAGACTTTTGATTCGACGCCCGCCATGCTGTGGAACCTTGCGATGCTCATCTTGCAGTCGCTTCGCGCGCCAGCAGCTCCCGCTTGCGGGCGGCGCCCCACCGATAACCGGCCAACGTGCCGTCGTTGCGCACGACGCGATGACAGGGGATCGCCACCGCCAGCTTGTTGGCGGCGCATGCCGCAGCGACGGCGCGCGCCGCGCCCGGAGATCCCAATCGGCGGGCGATGTCGCTGTAACTCGTCGTCCGGCCGGCCGGAATCGCCGACAGTTCCCGCCAGACGCGTCGCTGAAAGCGCGTGCCCTGGGGATCGAGTGGCAGCTCGACGGTGCGCCTTGGGGCCTCGATGCTCCGCGCGACCTGCGCGATCAAACGGCTTGCAGCGATTTCGTCGGACATTGGCGCGGCGTTGGACCAACGCCGGCGTGCGCGGTGTACCAACGCTTCCGGTTTTTCGTCGAGATCGATCGCGCAGATGCCATCGTCGCCGACGGCGACAAGCAGCGTGCCGAGCGAACATTTGCCGAGTGCCAAACGGATACCGCGTTCGCCGGACGGTGCTCGCACCGCCAAGGGCACGGCATGTGCGAGGCGGTCCGGCCTGCATCGCTTGCACGGGCGAAATCCGGCCGCGGCAGCGTCCGCTGCGGTTTGATGAAATCGCACGTTCCGGGGGTTCGCGAGCCGTGCCGCGCAGGACGGCCGACAAAAAACGCCGCTTGAAGCGACGGAATAGAAGAACGCTCCGTCTGCCGTTCGATCGCGGGTGACGACTGCGAGCCAACGCAAATCCCGGGCGGTCGGTGGGACGGCGTCATGAGAGCGGGTCGAATGCGAATCCATGGGTGTCTCCGTTCGATTGAATTGTCTCAAACGGAAATTCGCACAACTCCGTGCGTCGCGCGTCCCGATCCTTGCGGTCAAATTTCGCGCCGATTTTGGCGCCTGGGTTTGCGCCCTAACTTGGTCCTTTGTGCGCGCGATCTGTGCCGCTTGACTGCGGCGGGCAACCCCTAGATGGGTTGCGGGTCACCGCTATTCGTTATGCCGCTGCTGGCCCGTTCGGCTGGTAATCGATACGTCCACCTCGATTGCTAGCGCGTCTCCCGGCGTGCCTTCCCAGGCACCGGATACCGGCGAGGCTTGCGACGGGTCGCGCACGACGGCCACCGGAATCAGTTCGAGGTCGGATGTCAGCGCGTTCGTTGGATCGAAATAGGTCCAGCCGGCGCCCGGCAGGTAGATCTGCACCCAGGCATGGGTCGCACCGCCGCCGGTTACGGCCGTCGACGCGGCGACAACCGGCGGTGGTGCATCCACCGGACCTTGCACGTTCTGTTGCGGACGGGAATCGCCGAGGTCGCCGTCGCCTCTCAGCATCGTGTCTTGCGAATGGCCGTCGCGCCGGTTCGCGGCCGCCGCGCTATCGCGGCTGAAATCGTAAATATAGCCGCTCACGAAGCGCGCGGCTAAACCCAGGCTGCGCACGCCTTCCATCATCAGATAGGCTAAATCCCGACAGGTGCCACTGCGGTTATGCAGCGTCTCCAGGGGCGACTGCGTGCCATAGGCGTCGCGGGCCTGATACCTGAACTCGTTCTTTATTGTCGCCGCCATGGCGTGCAGCAAGGGGATCGTTTCGGCGGGGCCGTTGCCGCCGACGTTCGGACGGCTCAGGAAGCTTTTGGCCCACAAATCGATGTCATGGTTCGGGTCCGGCACGTGGCGTTCCTGCAGCCCGGCCAGATCGCGTATTTCCTCGGCGGAGTAGGCGAGCGGCAACTGCCGGGCGTGATCCGCGACGAGTGATTCGATGTCGGTGTACGGGAATCGTTCCACGTCGAGTGTGCTGTCGACGATCAGTTCCCGGGTCGTCGTGTCAAAATCGACCAGGGCGACCGAGTTGCCGAACACGTCGTATTGCCATGTCGTGTGGCTCGGCCGTGGCGTGATGCCGAGGCTGGCGCCGTGCAGCTTCATTTCATGGCTATCGCGTGGCCGCAGCATCAACCGATGGCGCTTGAGCGTCACCGGGTTCACATATCGGTAGATCGTCTTGTGGCGGAGCAAAAAACGCATAAGGGAAGGATACACCAAGCCGAACGGGCTAGGTATTAATGTGCGACCTCGCGCGAAGTTCCGTCACAGGCTAAACGGCCGCATGCGTCCACTGTCGGCGAAACTATCGGGCACGCAGGCTGAGTATGTAGGCGACTATGTCGGCGATTTCCGTCCGCGACAATACCTGGTTGGCCATGCGCGGATGCGGGATCTCGATGAACAGCCGGATCGAGGTTGCGTTCATGTTCGGATTGGCGGCAATGGCGTGGAATGTCGGCGCACCGTCCGTTGGAGCAGTCTGCTGCGCGGAAGAGACCACGTGACAGTTGGAACAATACCGACGCGCCATGCTCGCGCCTGAATCCGGGTTGCCGACGCTTTGCGCCCCGGTTTGCGCCGAGGACGACATCGGCCCTCCGACCACGGCTAAAATCAGGCCGGCCATCAATCCAAGTCTAATTCCGTGCATAATTTATCTCCCTCCGCCCGCAAGTTGCCGAGATCAATGAATGTTAAGCATGGTCGGAAATTCAGGCTGCAGCATTGATTCGGATCAACCAATGAATTTTATCATACTAAGGGCGCTTCGGGCTGCATTCAGACTCCGCGGCGAAACGCTTCGATCCAGGACAGGCTGCGATTATCGAATCAAGACTTCGATACAGCGCGCGAGCAGTCTATCGCGCTGTATCTCCACCGGCGTCGCGGCGAGTACGTGAATGCCGCCGAGCAAGGAGTAGAACAGCCACGAGCGCGCTTCTGCTTCGGCGGCGTTGCCGCATAACGTCATGAATTGCCTGCACAGGAACTCCATTCGCTGATTGTCGACGCGCCGCATTGCCTGCCAGACCGCCTTATCGCGCCGTCCCCAGTCGCGCAACGCGGGTTCCAGGCGGCTGCCGATGTGTTCGACCGCCAGTTCGACGACCATCTTCAGCCGCTCGGATGGGCTGACGCCGGTTGCTTCGATGCGTTCGATGATTTGTCTGGTGCCGAATTCCTCCCAATGCCTGAGCATGGCATCGAGCAGGGCCTGGCGATCCTTGAAATGCCAATAGAAGCTGCCTTTCGTGACCCCGAGTTCACGCGCCAGCGGTGCGATCGATACTTTGTCCACGCCCTTCGCCGCGAGGAGGTTCAGGCCGCCGTCGATCCAGTCTTCTGGTGTCAGCGCTCTCGAATCTTTGGGCATCGATGAATTCCCTGAACCGAATTCGGGAGCCGGGCGTTGACTCGCCCGCGACCCCTCTGTATCGTCACCATACCCTAGGGTATGTCAAATGCGATACGCCCGCGTCAAGCGGTCGACTGGATACATTCGATGGCTGCTCAAAACAAGGCGGTAACCGCGCAAGACGTCAAGCAACTCGCCCGCAATCTCGGCGCGCATCTGGTCGGCATTGCGGGTGCCGGCACGCTCAATCGTTTTCCGCCCGATCCGAAATGGCCGCAAACGCCTGATCGTGTGGCGCCGGACGCGAAAAGCGTAATCGTACTTGGTTTCCGCGTGCCGGTGGCCGCGTTCCGCTGCCAGTCGCAGCATGTCTATTCCTATCTCAACCTGCGGGTCCTGCGGCGCGCCGATCGCACCGCCAAGACGATCGCCGATCGGCTCGAGGCACTCGGCCACCCGTGCACCGTCACGCCCTCCAACTCGACGGTCTGGGAGATCAAGTACGGTACGTACGGGCATTTGAGCTTGCGCCATCTTGCGGTCGAAGCCGGGCTCGGCACGCTCGGGTTGGAAATCAATCTTCTGACGCCCGAGTATGGTCCGCGCGTCAACTTCGCAGCCATCGTCACCGAACTCGAGCTTGAGCCGGACAAACCGATGACCGAACAGGTCTGCATCGGCGAAAGCTGTTCGCGCTGCGTTTATGCGTGCCCGACCGATGCGGTGCGACATTTCGGGTTGGACAAGCGCGCCTGCGCGACCGCGGCGCAGATCACCGGATTTCCGAACTTCATGACCCAGTGCATGAAGATGGCGCGCGGCGGCCGCGCAGTCCAAGAGGCCTATGTCAACTCGCAGAACTTCTATCAATTCTGGCGCGGCTGGACCGGCGTCACCGGCAGCTACGGCACTTGTCCTCGTTGCGAAGCCGTTTGCCCGGTCGGCAATGACTACCATCTTCACCTCGCCGACGCCCAAAAGACGATTCCCGAGACCACCCCGGCCAAGCTGGAGAAGGCAAAACGTTTCCAGGCCGCGCGCAAGGGCGGCGAGCCGGTCGATGGATTGAATGAGTGGAACCGGCGCTGGGTCGGCCCCGAAGGGTACAAAGGCATCGTCGCGCGCCAACTGCAGGATTTCAAGAAGCGCCAACGTGTTTCGGCCGAAGCCGCGCCTGCGGAGCCGGCGAACCCTGGCGCGTCGCCCCGCAAGAGCTGAAGGATCACGATGGTCGAGTCACCGCAAACCCGGATTGTCGCCGCCGAAATAAAGAGCAGGGCGCGTGCCTTGGGTGCCGACCTGGTCGGCATCGCTGACGGTGCGGTGATCGACGCCCATCCGCCGCGCATCGGCAATGCTTCGCCGCATCCCGCCGCAATCAGCGCGCACGACGCTTCGCGCGTCATCGTCGTCGGCAAGCGGCTCAATCTCGGATCGACACGGCTGATCGATTGGCACGACCGGCACAAACACTACAATGACGAACTGACCATCGCGCAGATCGAGGAAATGACCCTCGATATGGTTTACTGGCTCGAAGACCAGGGCGTACCCGCGCTGGCGATGCCGCCGACTTACGTTGATCCCACGCGCTATCTCGGCACGCCGCAGGAAATCTCGCCCGACATGCTGTCGGCCAATCATGCCGCGGTCGAAGCTGGGCTTGGCACGCTCGGGCTCAACGGCCAGTTGCTGACGCCAGAGTATGGCCCGCGGGTCATGCTGGCGCTGGTGCTGTGCTCGGCGAATGTTGCCGCCGATAAGCCGCTGGCCGACGCGCTGTGTGTCGGCCCGACATGTGGCCGATGTCTGCTGACCTGTCCGGCCGATGCGGTCGGCCATTGGGAACGGGACTATGCCGCGTGCAACAAGTTCCGCGCGCCGTTCGGCTTTCACCGCTTGGCCGACCTGCTGACCCGCATCGTCCGCGAGACGGATGTCGAAAAGCAGGGCGCGCTGATCCAATCGAAGGATAGTTCGGAACTGTTCGAAGGCGTGCTGCGTGGCGTCGGCGTGATGACCGGCTGCCGGCGCTGCAACGACGTCTGCCCGGTCGGCGCGGACTACGCCGCGTCGCTCAGCGACCGGCTCGACCATATTCCGGAAGCGACCGACGAGAAGCGGGCGCGCCTCGCCGCGATGGTGGCAGCCGAGCGCGCCGGAATTTCGCCGCCCGGCCATACCGAGATGGCGCGTTGGATCGGCCGACAGCCGCCCGCATCACGTTAGCAACGAAGGCAGACACGTGGAACCGCAAGGCAGCGCCCCCCGGAAACTGTCGAACGCCAACGAGCCCGTCGGCGAGGGGAAGTATCGCGGCGCGCTGCACGATCCGCGCGATGCCGCGTGCGGCTTCGAAATTCTCGACGATTTCGAGCGCTTCACCCAGGCCAACGATATCTATTCGCGCGGCCGCTGGGACGAACGTGTTCGTTCGGACAAGGTCTTCAAGTGGTTTCGCTCGATGTTCATGGCGGGCGTCAACGCGCGCGCGCGCGACGGCTATACGTCGAAGGATTTTGCGCTCAAGGTCGGCGCCTGGGTGGGTTCGAACCTGACCGTCGAACGCGGCATCGGCAAGGGCCGCGGCGACGGGTATCAGGACGATATCCAGGTGTTCATTCCGCCGGCCGAACAGAAGACCGCGATCGAATCGCCTGAACGCATGGCCGCCGACATGAAGCGCGCATGCAAGTTCTACGGCGCGGATCTGGTCGGCATCACGTCGACCGATCTGCGCTGGCATTACAGCCATCGCTACGATGCGAAGCGCGGCGTGGAGAAGCCGAACGACATTCCGGACGATCTGGTCAACACGATCGTTATCGGCACCGTGATGCGCCACGACATCATCAAGACCTATCCGTCCGCCACGGCGAGCGCAGCGGTCGGGCTTGGCTATTCGGTCGACGCCAACATCCTGCAGTCGATCGCGACTTTCATCCATGCGATGGGCTACCGCGCCGTCGCTTCGATGAACGACACCGCGCAGCGCATCCCGTACGCGATCCAGGCCGGTTTGGGCGAATATGCGCGTTCGACGCTGCTGATCAGCAGGGATTTCGGGCCACGACTGCGGATCGGCCAGATCTTCACCGACATGCCGCTGGCACACGATTCGCCGATCAAGTTTGGCGTCCGCGAATTTTGCCAGGTTTGCCGGCGCTGCGCCGAGGCCTGTCCGCCGCGCGCGATCCCGTTCGGCGAGCCGCAGACCGCGCCGATCAACGCGTCCAATTTCGTCGGCATCCGCAAATGGTCGGTGGATGCGGAAAAGTGCTTCAAGTTCTGGACCAACCAGGGCACGGAATGCGGCATCTGCATCCGCGTATGCCCCTACAACAAGGATACCTCGACGTGGGCGCGGCGCGTGTATTATCGGTCGTGGCGACGATTGGCCGCCGGTCCGCTGCGCAAGTTCGCCCTGTGGCTCGACATCAAGCTCGGCTTCGGCAAGCGCGAAGAACCGGTATGGTGGTGGCGTAAACGCAGCGAAGACTGAATTTTGGCTGTACGCCGTCGAACGTAAAGCGGCGAAAATGAACGGGAGGATGCGATGGCCGAAATCAGGCCAAATACCGATTGGGCCGCGCCCGAATCGAAGCTCGATACATTGGTTCACGTGCTGCATTACGCGGCCGACCGCGCGCCGGCACGGACCGCTATCATCTGCGACAATCAGAGCGTGACCTACGGCGAATATCGGCACGGCGTCAATGTGCTGGCGGCGCAACTTATCGCGCGCGGCGCTGCCGGCCAACGCGTTGTCGTGCTGATGACCAATTCCATCGAGATGTCGATGGCGATCTATGCGATCTGGTCGATCGGCGCCGCGACCGTGCTACTGAATCCGTTCTATACCGAGCGCGAACTGGCCCCCTTGATCGCGGACGCGGAACCGAAGCTGGTTCTGTGCGACGCCAACGCCTACGAGAAGATTCAGCCGATCGCCAAGGCGGCCGGGGTTGCGCAAGTCGTCGTGCTCGGTGGGCCGGGCACCGGATTTGCCGATCTGTTGCGCACGCCCGATCCTGGTGCGCCGGCACAGTTGCCGCGACCCAGCATGCTTGCGGCCCTGCAATATACCGGCGGCACGACCGGGCTGCCCAAGGGCGCAATTCGAACGCACGAAGAACTGATGCACACGGTGCGCCTGATCGACGAAGCCTGGCCGCAGCGCCGAGAAGGCGAGGTTTGGCTCAATGTGGCCCCGCAGTTCCATATCTGGGGTCTGTGCATGACGTCGATCGCGCCCGTCTATGGCCGCAACACACTCGTGCTAATGCAGCGTTTCGTGCCCGATGCCGTACTCACCGCGATTGCGAAACATCGCGTGAGCATTTTTGCCGGCGGGCCGCCCGCCATCTTCAACGGATTGATGGCGCAACCGAGCTTCCGCACCACGGATTTTTCCAGCTTGCGTATGTGCATCGGCGGCGGCGCCTCGATTCCGATCGAAATATTCCGCGCCTGGGAAGCGGTCACCAAAACGGCGATCTGCGAAGGCTATGGCATGTCGGAGGGATCGCCGATCTCGCTCAACAAGTCCGACGGAACGCATAAGGTCGGTACGGTGGGCCCGGTCGGACCGGGCGTCGCGGTGCAGATCGTCGACGCGGACACGGGCACCAAGGTCATGCCGACCGGCGAGCGCGGCGAAATCCGCGTGCGAGGCGCGCAGATGATGAAGGGCTATTGGCGCCGGCCCGAGGAAACCGCGGCCGCCGTGCGCGACGGCTGGGTGCATACCGGCGATATCGGCTATCTCGACGCCGATGGATTCATCTACATCGTCGATCGCAAAAAGGACATGGCGATCGTCAACGGCTACAACGTTTTTCCGCGCGAGATCGACGAAGTCCTGTTCGCGCACCCGGGCATCCAGGAGGCGGCCGCATTGGGCGTGCCGGATCCGGCCAAGGGCGAGACGATTGTCGCCTACGTGGTGGTGAGGGCAGGCAACACATTGAGTGCCGAGGAACTCGCGACGTACTGTCGCGAGCGGCTGGTCAAGTACAAGGTGCCGGAAAAATTCCTGCTGGTCGATGCGTTGCCGCGTACGCCGGCGGCGAAGATCGACAAGCGCGCCCTGCGGCAGCGCACGATGTCGGGCGCCTGAGACCGTCCGACGCGGCGATCACGTTTTTGCTTCTGTCCGCTTCGACAGAAAGGCGCGCCGCAACTGATCGTGTTCGGGCGTTGCCATGCAGGCGATAAACAGCGCGCGTTCGCGCTGTAGCCCGGCTTCCAGCGGCAGCTCGAGGGCGGCCGCGACCGCCGCCAGGCAATTTTCCTGGGCGGCGCGAATCGGCGTCGATTCCGGCAGGGTGGCGCGGAAGCGCGCGATCGCCGCATGCCCGGCGCTGCGGTCGCTGATATGCTGCACCATGTCGCAAGCCCGGCGGATCGTGCGGTGCTCCGCCAGGATGCCGCGCGCGAAAGCGATGCCGGTTTCGACCGCGGAAGTCCCGCCGATCACCGCATCCACGAGGCCGATCTTGAGCGCCGCCTCGGCATCGAGCAGCCGCCCGCTGGTGATCAGTTCGAGCGCCGGCACGACACCGATCAGCCGCGGCAAACGCTGCGTGCCGCCCGCGCCCGGCAACAGCCCCAGCGTTACTTCCGGATGACCCAGGCGTGTGCCGGGCGCCGCGACGCGGAAATGACAACCGACGGCCAGCTCGAGCCCGCCGCCTAGCGCTACGCCGTGCAGCGAGGCGACGATCGGCTTGGCGCCACGCTCGATCGCATTGAGCGCGAACGGCTGCATCAGTTGATCGACCGGTTTCTCGAATTCGCGAATGTCGGCGCCGGCCGAGAACACGCGCCCAGCGCCGGCCAGGACGATTGCGTGCACGGCCATATCGCCGAAGGCGCGCGCAAACGCCCGCTCCAGCCCGTCCCAGATCGGTTGTGCCAACGCATTGAGCGGTGGGTTGTCGATTTCGATGACGGCGATATCGGCCTTCGTCGAATAGCGGATTGAATCGGGTTCGGTCGACACGGGACGGTTTGCCTTTCCATTCCATACGGTATGGAGCGGCACCTTGCCTCGGAAGGAATGCGCGATTCAACGGATAAGTTGCGGGCTTCGCCGCCGGCGTCGGTTGACCTGTCTCAATGCCCGACCGCGGTAAGTGATCTGCAATATGCTATCGTTAAGTCGTCGCATCGCTCCGGTCTCAAGTGTGCGATGCACCACGGGGCGGATGGGAACAGGGGCGACGGGATGGCGCTAACATGACGAAAGGCGAAACGGGCGACAGAATTCGCAAAAGTGCGCGTGCCGATGTCGCTTCCGCACTGGTCGATTACGAACGCGCGTGCGCCGAGTTCTCCTGGTCCGCGGCGCGTGCCCAGTTGGCCGGCTTGCCGGGCGGCGGTTTGAACATCGGCTATGAGGCGGTCGATCGGCATGTCGCGGCGGGTCGGGGCGCGAAATTGGCACTGCGTTGGATCGGCAAGGACGATCGCGTTAGCGATTTCACCTACGCCGAGATGGCCGCGCAAAGCAACCGTTTCGCCAATGTCTTGAGCCGGTTGGGGGTCGCGCGTGGCGAACGCGTGTTTACGCTGCTTGGCCGCCTTCCGGCGCTTTATATCGGCGCGTTGGGCGCGCTCAAGGCGGGTGCGGTGTTCTCGCCGCTGTTCTCAGCGTTCGGACCGGAACCGGTCGAATCGCGAATGAGTATCGGCGACGGACGGGTGCTGATTACCACGGAGGCTTTGTATCGGCGCAAAGTGGCGCCGGTGCGCGAGCGACTGAAGGGGCTTCGTCACGTGCTGCTGACCGGCGGCGTCAGCGCCCAGGCCGCCGCCGAGGGTCTGCTCGATTTCGACGCGCTGCTCGCGGCGGCCAGCGAGCGCTTCGACGTCGCACCGACCAAGCCGGAGGATATGGCGCTCCTGCATTTCACCAGCGGCACAACCGGAAAGCCGAAAGGCGCCATTCACGTGCACGAAGCGGTGGTCGCGCACCATATCACCGGTCAATTCGCGCTCGATTTGCATCCCGCGGACATCTACTGGTGCACGGCCGATCCGGGATGGGTGACCGGCACCTCATACGGGATCGTCGCGCCGTTCACCAACGGCGTCACCCAGATCGTCGATGAAGCGGAGTTCGATGCGGAGCGCTGGTATCGCCTGCTCGAGACGCAGAAAGTGACGGTCTGGTACACGGCGCCGACTGCGATCCGCATGCTGATGAAGCTCGGCGTCGAACCGATCCGGAAATACGATCTGTCGCGCGTAAGGTTCATGGCCAGCGTCGGCGAACCGCTCAACGCCGAGGCCGTCATTTGGAGCCAGCAGGCGTTCGGCCGGCCGTTCCACGACAATTGGTGGCAGACCGAAACCGGCGGCATCATGATCGCGAACTTCGCGGCGATGGACATCAAGCCCGGATCGATGGGGCGGCCGCTGCCCGGCATCGAAGCCGCGATCGTGACACGCCGGCCCGATGGCCGCATCGACGTATCCGAACGGCCGATGAGCATGGGCGAGCTGGCGCTGCGGCCGGGCTGGCCGTCGATGTTCCGCGGCTATCTCAACGAGGCCGAACGTTACCGGAAATGCTTTGTCGACGGCTGGTACCTCAGCGGCGATCTGGCGATGCGCGACAGCGACGGATATTTCTGGTTCGTCGGCCGCGCCGACGACGTCATTAAATCCGCCGGTCACCTGATCGGGCCGTTCGAGGTCGAAAGCGCGCTCATGGAACATCCGGCGGTGGCCGAAGTGGGCGTGATCGGCAAGCCCGACCCGGTCGCCGGCGAAGTCGTGAAGGCCTTCGTCGTGCTGAAGACCAGCTTCCAGACCGGCGAACCGATGCGCAAGGAACTGCTCGGGCACGCGCGGCTTCGCCTCGGTCCCGCGGTGGCGCCGCGCGAGATCGATTTTCGCGCTAACCTGCCCAAGACGCGCAGTGGCAAGATCATGCGCCGGCTGCTGAAAGCGCGCGAACTGGGCCTGCCGGAAGGCGACCTGTCGACCTTGGAAAGCGACGAGAAATGACGGTTGCACACGACGGCAAGGCGCATCTCGACCGCGGCCACGTAACGGCGCTGCTCAAGCAAATGCTGCGTATTCGCCGCTTCGAGGAGAAATGTGCTGAGTTGTATACGCAGGAGAAGATCCGCGGCTTCCTGCATTTGTATATCGGCGAGGAAGCAATCGCCGTCGGCGTCATGCAGGCGCTGCAGCCGTCCGACGCCGTGGTCGCGACGTATCGCGAGCACGGTCAGGCGCTTGCGCGCGGCATCGGCATGGGGCCGCTGATGGCCGAGATGTACGGCAAGCAGGAAGGTTGCAGCCGGGGGCGGGGCGGCTCGATGCATGTGTTCGACGCCGGCACGCGATTCTACGGCGGCAATGCGATCGTCGGCGGCGGTCTCCCATTGGCGGTCGGGCTGGCGCTGGCCGACAAGATGCAGAACCGGACCAACGTCACGGCCTGTTTTTTCGGCGAGGGCGCTGTCGCCGAAGGCGAATTCCACGAAAGCCTCAATCTTGCCGCGTTGTGGAAATTGCCGGTCCTGTTCGTGTGCGAGAACAATCTTTATGCGATGGGCACCGCGCTGGCGATCTCGGAATCGCAAACCGATATTCACGCCAAGGCCGCGTCCTATAACATTCCGTCCGGCATCGTCGACGGCATGGATATCGTCGCCGTCGAAGTCGCGGCGCGCCGGGCCGCCGCCGCCGTAAGAGCCGGCGAAGGGCCGGCGTTTCTCGAATGCCGCACCTATCGCTTTCGCGCCCATTCGATGTTCGACGCTCAATTGTATCGGGCGAAAGAGGAAGTCGAAGCGTGGAGGCACAAATGCCCGATCGAGCGGCTCACCAAATGGTCGATCGACAGTGGTCTGCTGCATCCGGCGGATATCGAGGCGATCGAGCGCGAGGCCGCAGCCGAGGTTCAGGCCGCGGTCGACTTCGCCGAAGCCGGCACTTGGGAAGACGTCAGCGATTTGGCCAAGGATGTCTATACGCCGAGGCCCTCCGCATGACCCAAGCGGCCCCGTCGCGAACGATTCAAACCACGTATCGCGAAGCGGTGCGATCCGCGATTCGCGAAGCGCTGGCACGCGATCCGCGCGCATTCCTGATGGGCGAGGATGTCGGCCAGTATGGCGGCTGCTATGCCGTCAGCAAAGGTCTGCTCGACGAATTCGGGCCGGAGCGGATTCGCGATACGCCGCTTGCCGAATCCGGTTTCGTCGGCGCCGGTATCGGCGCTGCTATGGGCGGCATGCACCCAATCGTCGAGGTTATGACGGTCAACTTCAGCCTGCTGTGCCTGGATCAGATCCTCAACAGCGCCGCCACCATTCGGCACATGTCGGGAGGACAATTCTCGATCCCGCTGGTCCTGCGCATGGCGACCGGCGCCGGTCGGCAGCTCGCGGCCCAGCATTCGCACAGTCTCGAAAATTACTACGCGCATATTCCCGGCATCCGCGTGCTGGCGCCGGCGACGCTGGAAGACGCGCGCGGCATGCTGTGGACCGCGCTGCAGGATCCGGATCCGGTCGTCATTTTCGAAAATGTCATGCTCTACAACATGGCGGGCGCACTCGCGGACGATGCCGGGGCTGTCGAAATCGACAAGGCGGCGGTGCGCCGGCCGGGGCGCGATGTATCGCTCGTCACTTATGGCGGTTCGCTGTGGAAGACGCTCGCGGCCGCCGATCAATTGGCGGCGCTCGGGATCGATGCCGAGGTGATCGACCTGCGGACATTGCGTCCGTTGGACGACGCGACGATCATGGACTCGGTCGGCAGGACGCGCCGCGCCGTCATCGTCGACGAGGGCTGGAAGACCGGCAGCCTCGCCGGCGAAATTTCGGCACGGATCGTCGAACAGCAATTCTGGTCGCTCGACGCGCCGATCGGGCGCGTGTGTACCGCCGAAGTGCCGATCCCCTATCCCAAACATCTCGAAGATGCGGCGTTGCCGCAGACCCCGGCGATCGTCGCGGCCGCGCGCGCCGCCATGGGGCGCTGATGGGAATCTTCCGCATGCCGTCCCTCGGCGCCGACATGGAGGCCGGCAAGCTGGTCGAATGGCTGAAGCATGTCGGCGATCCGGTCGCCAGCGGCGACATCGTGGCCGTGGTCGAAACGCAAAAAGGCGCAATCGAGATCGAAGTGTTCGAGTCAGGTACATTGGATCAGGTATTGGTGCAGGTCGGCGCGACAGTGCCGGTCGGCACGCCGCTCGCGGTCATTCGCGGCGCCGGCGAGGCGCCGGGCGCGGCTGTTCCGGTCGCAGCTCCCCCGGCGGTGCCGCCGCGCGTCACGCCGGCGCCGGTGGCGAAAAGGCCGGCGGCCGCGCCCCCGGCAATGCGCGTTGCTCCTGCACCGGCGGGTGCTGCACCGATAGCGTCGCCCGCGGCGCGCCGGTTCGCCGCCGAACACGGCATCGATCTTGCAGGCGTGCGCGGCAGCGGACCTGAAGGCGCGGTGGTGTTCGTCGACGTCGAGACGGCGTGGCGTACCGGCGCGGTCAAGCCCGCGGCGCCGGATGCCGCCGCCAAACCTTCGACCCCGGGCGCCAATTTCAGCGCGATGCGTGCAGCCATTGCCGCCGCCATGGCGCGTTCCAAGCGGGAGATACCGCACTACTACATCCAGCATTCGGTCGACGTGACCGATGCGCAAGCGTGGCTGACGCGACGGAACGAAGCACGTCCGCCGAGCGAGCGGGTCCTGTTCGCGGCCGTGCTGATCAAGGCATTGGCGGCGAGCCTGGCGAAATTCCCCGAATTCAACGGGCATTATCTCGACAATCGATTCGCCGCCGGTGCAAAAATTCACGTCGGCATGGCGATTGCGCTGCGCGGCGGCGGCCTCATCGCGCCCGCGATTCACGATGCCGGCGCCCTGTCGCTCGATGCTGCGATGGCGAAGCTGCTGGATCTCGTCAATCGCGTGCGCGCCGGCCGATTCCGTAGTTCGGAGATCGCCGATCCCACGATCACGCTGACCAGCCTCGGCGAGCGCGGCAGCGACTCACTGTTGCCGGTGATCTATCCGCCGCAGGTTGCCATCATAGGCGCCGGCACGCCGGCGCTGCGGCCGTGGATCGTGGACGGCGCGGTCAAAGCGCGGCAGGTGTTGCAGCTTTCCCTGGCGGCCGATCATCGGGTCAGCGACGGGCATCGCGGCGCGCTGCTGCTGGCGGAACTTGCCGCGCAGCTACAGCAACCGGATCGCCTATGAAGCCCGACGTGAAAGCGGCATTGCTCGAAGAGATCGGCAACATCGCGCCCGAGGCGGATCTTTCGGCGCTGGCCGAGGATGCCGACATCCGCGATGCGCTGGATATCGACTCGATCGGATTTCTGAATCTCATTCTGGCCTTGGACAAGCGACTGGGCATCCAGGTGCCCGAAGCCGACTATCCGCGTTTGCGCACGCTCAAGGGCGCGCTGGGGTATCTCGACCAAAAAGTCCGGTAGGTCGCGGTCTGCGCTTAGGACGCCAGCGCCTTGATCTCGGTGTTCGCGCGGCGCAGGCGGTCGGACAGGCTTTTGCCGACCGACTTCAGCAGCTTGGCGTAAAGGATCGGATCTTCGGTCGCGAGCGCTTCGAGCGCCGCGTTGCGCAACACCAGGCACTCCACGTCGCTGGTGGCGATGACGTCCGCCGTGCGAGTGCCGCCGTAGAAAATCGCCAGTTCGCCGAACATGTTGCCCGCATCGACCGTGCCGACGCGGTGCTGCTCGCTGCCGTTGACCGAAACGCTGACGTCGACCTGGCCACGCGTGAGCAGAAACAAGCCGTCCGATACTTCGCCCTCGCGCAGAATGTACTCGCCCTTCGCATAGCGTTCTCTGGTCAGATGCGCGTCGAGCAGGGCGAAATCGTGCTCGGAGAAGCCCGCCAGCAATTCCATGTCGTGCGGCACCACCGTTGCCTGATTGCCGCCGACATGGCCGCCGTGGCGCGCGAGCACTTCGTCCTCGCAGAATTCCAACGCGGCATCGACTTCGGGGAAGCTGCGCGCCGGCACGCCGTCGATGGTCAGGCGGAACGCGTCCGCACGGCCCGCCGCGTGCACGCCTGCGAGCACCAGGCGCTTGCCCTGGGCTGACAAGATGTGGCCAAGCCGACCGAGCAATTCGTCGGCGACCGGATCGATCCAGGCGATGCGGCCGAGATCGAGCACAAAATGCGTGCCGCTCGGGCTGTCGTCCTGCACCCGCCGGGTGATCTTCTCGAGGTTGGCGAACGACAAGTCGCCCTGCAGTTCGTACACCAGAATTCGTTCGCCCAATCGGTCCAACAACTGGGCTTCGGTCGGGCGTCGCACGCGCTTGGATCGAACGTCGGCAACGCGGAACACCCGCCGCAGCACGGTCCATGCGGCGCCGCGATAGTCGAGCAGATGCAGTCGCAGGTGCCGCGACAGTTCCTCGCAGACCATGATGCCGCGCGCCGAATTGCCGATCGCATCGAGCAGCGGCGAGAACACGCCGATGCCGAGTTGCCCCGGTAGGACCGCCATGATGCCGCCCGCCACGCCGCTCTTGGCCGGCAGCCCGACATTGAACTGCCAGGCCCCCGCGTAATCGTACATCCCGCAGGTGGCCATGACGCTGAGCACGTCGCGCACCGTCTCGCTGGCCATGGCGCGTTGCCCGGTGCACGGGTTGAGCCCGTCATTGGCCAGCGTTGCTGCCATCAGCGCCAGGTCGCGCGCGCTGGTCAGGATCGAGCACTGGCGAAAGTACAGGTCGAGATGTTCGTCCGGATCGCCGTGCAGCATGCCGGCATTCAATTCGAGATAGGCGATCGCGCGGTTGCGATGGCCGGTCGACAGTTCCGAGCGGTACACCGATTTGTCGATGCTGACCGGGTGCCCGACGAAACGCTCGAACACGCTCATCATGCGCGCCTGCCGCGCGTCCCGGCTGGCGCCCTTGATCAGCGATGTGGCCGCGATCGCGCCCGCGTTGACCATCGGGTTGAACGGTCGGTTGTTGCGCTCGTCGAAAGCGATCGAGTTGAACGGATCGCCGGATGGTTCGACGCCGATGCGGCCGACTACGGTTTCGCGTCCGTGATCCTCGAGGGCGATGCCGTAAACGATGGGTTTGGAGATCGATTGGATGGTGAACGGATGATCGCTGTCGCCGATCTGGTAGATGAAGCCGTCACCGGTCACCACGGCGATACCGAACAGATTCGGATCCGCCTTCGCCAGCTCCGGGATGTAGGTCGCCACGGCGCCGTCGCGGTGGTTCAGGAATTTGGCATGCAGTTCCGTAACCAGTTGCCGGAACGGATAGGCGTCGAGGGTCACGGCGGGGGGCACGGTGTCTATGGCGGGCTTCCTCATGGTTTCCCGGAAGCGCGCAAGAATCGTGCCAGGGGCGAACCCGGCCATGCAGGGGGCTGTGCGCCGCCCGATCGGCAAGATTGCCGTGTTTTTGGGCAGATATGGCTAGAATGTCGCCAAACGGCACTCCGGATCGGGCCGCCGCGACGGGCTAACCGGCCGCTTCGCCCGGACTGGCGGTTTTCGGCGCCGCCAGCTTATGCCGCCGCCGACTCCAGATCACCGCATCCACCGTGTAGTGGTGAAAATTGATCGACATGAACACGATCAATGTCAGCGGCAGGGCGGCCGACTCGAACACGGCGAGCCCGTAGCGCAGCACGGCGAAGATGAGTGTCGAAAGGACGAGGAATACCAGCGTGTAAAGGACGGCGCGGCGCGGCCGGCTGATCGCCGCCAGCAGGCGATGCTGCGGACTCGGCGTCGCGCCGTGGCGACCGCGGTTGATGTGCCAGACGAACAACAGGTATTGAGCGGAATGCCAGATGCTGAGCACCAGCCAGCCAATGTTGATATCGGCGATAACCAGGTAGCCGACGGCGAACATGGCAATATGCGAGACCATGTAGAGCGTGTGGCCGATCGGCAGCAGGCCCTGACGCCACATCCGCACCCGGCCCCAGGCCCAAGCCAGCGTGAGCACCAAGGCGACAGTGAGGCCGACGGCCAGCACAAGGCTCGGCACCGGTAACGTCCAGATCGGCGAACCGAGATAGTGCGCCGGTTGCTGCCACGAACGATGCAGGATGCCTACCACGGGCCACGCATAGAGCATCCAGGTGGTCAGCGACTCGTCATCGAGCGGCCGTCCCGCCTTGCGCGCATAAAATCGCGAAACGCCATAGCTCTGGCGCGCAAAGTGAAACCACTGCCAGTACAGATAGATCGTCACCAGCGCCCAGGTGCCGATGCCGTACGCAACCGCCGCGACCGCCGCGAGGACGACGATCGGCAGTTCGATATTCAGGCGCCGATGTTGGCGGAAACTGGCGCGATCGAAGCTGGTTTGGGAATAGGTCGCGAACAAATGCGGATAGCCGATCAGCCACAGATAAGGCACCAAAATCCATTCGAAGCCGCCGGTCCATGCCTGCGCCGCGAAACCGGCCGCCAGGGCAAGCAGGGCGGTGCCGAACAGAAAAACCAGGTCGAACGCCGGGCCGCGCAGCCAGATGGGCTGCGGCAGGGCTGTGGAAATCGCGGCGTGCGTGGCGGCGGTACTCATGCGACCTTGACCGGCTGGTGGGACAGGGGCTCAGGTTAGCCTTGCCGAAGCTAATAAAATCCTAAGCCGGGCAGGGCGTTAGGTCGGCGTTCAGAGGGCGTGAAAGCAGGCAGATCCTGGTCTATAAGCTTGGGTGAGCCAAACAGCGGGAGACCAGGATGACCGGGGCCAGCGATCTCAACAGCAACTACCGCGGCGTGTTCGACGGACGCATCGGGTTCGGCGCGCGGCCGGCCGTGCTGGTCATCGATTTCATCAAGGCCTATACGACCCCGGGCGCGCCGCTGTTCGCCGCCGGGGTGGTGGTTGCGGTGAAGGAAACGGTCGCGCTGCTTGCAGCGGCGCGACGCGCGCACGTGCCGATCATCTACACCAAGGTGCTGTATCACCCGAACGGCATGGACGGCGGCATGTTCGTCAAGAAAGTGCCGGTACTGCGTTCGATGGTCGAAGGCGAGCCGCTCGCGGAGATCGTGCCCGAGCTGCCGCCGGCACCCGAAGATTTGGTGCTGGTGAAGAATTACGCCAGCTCGTTCTTCGGCACCACATTGCAGGCGACGCTTACCGCGCTCGGTGTCGATACGCTGATCCTCACCGGCTGTTCGACCAGCGGCTGCGTGCGCGCAACCGCGATCGACGGCGTGCAGCACGGGTTTCGCGTCATCGTGCCGCGCGAATGCGTCGGCGACCGGCACGATGCACCGCATGTGGCCAATCTGTTCGACATCAACGCGAAATACGGCGACGTGGTGGGCAAGACGGAGACGCTACAATATCTCGCCGGTCTGACGCCCGCCGCGCAGAAGCGCGCCTAGCGAATCGCGCGGCGATGTCGCGCTATCTTTGCCACGACGAACCGACGCTGCTTTCGTTCGAAGCGAAGGTGATCGACGCGCGCCCCGGCGCCGTGCGGCTCGATCGCACGGCGTTTCATCCCGGCGGCGGCGGGCAACTGGCCGATCGCGGCGTGCTGCGCTGGCGGGACGGCGAACGGAAAATCATCGGCATCGACAACCAGGGCGGTCAATTCTGGCATCTGCTTGACGGCGACCCGGCGACAGCGTTGCCGCAGGGCGCCGTCGCGGTCGAGATCGACCGTGAGTTTCGGTTGCGCCAAGCATCTTTGCACACAGGGCTGCATCTGCTCAGCGCCCTGGTCTATCAAGGCTTCGCGGGCGCGCTGATTACCGGTTGCCAGATCGCCGACGACGGGACGGCGCGTTGCGATTTCGACCTGCCGGAAGTCGACAACGACAAGCTGCGCGCGCTCGAGCCCGAATTGAACGCGCTCATCGTCCGCGCCATCCCGGTCCGCACGTTCTACGCAACCGCCGCCGATTTCGACGCCGAACCCTCCTTGCGCCGCAGCGCCGCGGTGGCTCCGCCGCCGGGCGACGACGGTACGGTCCGCATCGTCGAGATCGAGGGTTTCGACCGTCAAGGCTGCGGCGGCACGCACGTCGCGAACACGGGGGAATCGCGCCCCCTGCGCATCGCCAAGATCGAAAACAAAGGTCGGCGCAACCGGCGCATCCGCGTGGCTCTCGTGTAGGATGCAGTCGGCGCGGGATATTGCCGCGCGCGAGTCGGGGAATTCATGGCGGAACGACGGCCCATTGCGGCGCGCGAAAGCAAAATGTCACAGCGGTTTGCCGACTGGCTGATTGCGCACGGCAAAACCGCCAACGAAATATCCGTGGCCGGATTGGCTTTTGCCGTCGTGGCCGGCGCGTGTTTCGTTGCGACCGCGTGGGCGACCGCATCGCCCTGGCTTTGGCTGCTGGGCGCGCTGCTGGTTCAATTCCGGCTGCTTGCCAACATGCTCGACGGCATGGTGGCGCTGGCGACAGAAACGCAATCCAGGCTCGGCGAAATCTTCAACGAGGTGCCGGACCGATTGGCCGATATCGCCGTGCTGGTCGGCTTGGGCTATGCCCACGGCGGCACGCCCTGGCTCGGCTGGGCGGCGGCGCTCGCCGCGGTGCTGACCGCGTATCTGCGCATTGCCGGCGTCGCCGCCGGGGCGCCGGCCGATTTTCGCGGACCGATGGCGAAACCACATCGCATGTTCACGGTCACGGCGGGCGCCGTGCTGTGCGCCGCTTCGGCGTTCACGCACCACGATTATGCCGGCGTAGTGTGGGGCATGGGCGTGCCGACGTTGATCTTGATCGTGATCGGTGCCGGATCGCTCGTGACCGCCTGGCGGCGGGGCGTGCGCTTGTTTCAGGTTCTGCGATGAACGGCTGGGTCACCGAGCGCTGGTGGGGCTACGAGCTCGCGTTCGAACATCCGGCAACGACGTTCATCGCGATCGGCATCGGCGTCGTGTTCGCGTTTGCGGTCGTCGCCATCGGCGCGTTGACGTTCAGCCGTAAATTGCCGCCCGCTCTGATCCGCGAATTGTGGCTGCGAACCGCGTCCTGGCTGGTGCTCGTCCTGGTCCTCGGCATACCGATTTTGGCCGGCGCCCTATGGACGATGCTCCTGATTCTTGCGATCAGCCTTCTGTGCTTCCACGAGTATGCGCGCGCGACCGGACTGTTCCGCGAAAAACTGGTCAGCTTCACGGTAATCTTGGGCATCCTGTTCGTGTTCTTCGCCGCGATCGATCACTGGTACGGGTTTTTCCAGGCCTTGGTCCCGTTGACCGTGGTCGGTCTCGCCGTCATTTCGATCCCGCTGGACCGACCGTCGGGCTACGTCCAGCGCGTGGCCCTGGCGATCTTCGGCTTTCTGGTGTTCGGCGTCGCCTTCGGCCATCTGGCGTTCATGGCCAACGACTGGCACTACCGGCCGATCGTCTTGATGGTGTTGATTGCGGTAAGTCTCAACGACGTGTTTGCCTTCGTCATCGGCAAGCTGGTCGGCGGGCCGAAACTTGTGCCGGTGACCAGCCCCAACAAAACGCTCGCCGGTTCGCTCGGCGCCATGGTCTTGACGACGACGCTGGTGGCGCTGCTTGCCGGACTCGTTTTCGAGGGCACGACGCTCGAGCAGTGGCCGCATCGGATCGGACTTGGCCTGATCGTCGGCGCGCTGGCGCAGCTCGGCGATCTCATGCTTTCGTCGATCAAGCGCGATCTCGGCATCAAGGACATGGGCAACACCATTCCGGGCCACGGCGGTGTACTCGACCGGTTCAACAGCCTACTGCTCGTGGCGCCCGCGACCTTCCATTACGTCGGCTATTTCATCGGCTTCGGAGTCGATCAGCCGACGCGCATCTTCACCGGGATTTAGGCGCGATGCGCAAATGGAAACTGCGCCCGGCCGACGATTTCGGGTTGTCGTTCCGCGAACGCCTGTTCAGCCAGCGTCGCGAGACCGGGCTGATCGGGGCGGTATCCCGCTGGTTGCTGTGGTTGATCGCGCGCGCCTATCTGCGCCTCTATCACCGCATCCGGTTCGACGGGCGCGAGCATTTGCCGGCCAGTGCGCCGGCCATTCTGGTCGCCAATCATACGAGCCATCTCGACGCCCCGGCGCTCGCGGCGGCTCTGCCGCTCGGTTGGTGCGACCGCACGTTTGCGCTTGCGGCGGGCGATACGTTCTTTACCTCGCTCGGCGCGGCCGCTGCCATCACGGCGCTGCTCAATGCGCTGCCGATCTGGCGCAAAAAGACCCGACACAAGCAACTTGCCGCGTTGCGCGAACGCCTGAGCGAGCGGCACTGCGTCTACATTCTATTTCCCGAGGGTTCCCGCAGCCGCGACGGCGCCTTGGCAAAATTCAAGTCCGGCATCGGGCCGATCGTAGCGGGCACCGAGGTCCCGATCGTCCCGTGCCATATCGACGGCGCGTTCGCGGCGTTCCCGCCGCAGCGAAAATGGCCGCTGCCCCGGCGGTTGACCGTTCGCCTCGGTCCGCCGCTGACGTTTCCCGACACGGCGAACGACATGCAGGGGTGGGATGCGATCGCGGCCGCGCTCGAAACCGCTGTACGCAAGCTGGCGTCGAACCGGTCTTGAAGCGAGCTACGCCGCGTTTCGCGTGCCCCACAATTCCCGGCTGGCGAGCGCCGCACCCTCGACCAGGGCAGCGAGCTTCGCCCACATGATCGAGACATGGACGCGCTGATACAGCGCGCCCTGGGCAAAACCGCAATCCGTGCTGCCGATGACATTCTCGCGGCCGACCAGCTTGGCGAGCCGCACCAGGCGCTGTGCCACCAGTTCCGGATGTTCGACGATGTTGGTGGCATGGCTGATGACGCCCGGCAACAATTTGCGTCCGGCCGGCAACTTGGCTTGTTCCCACACGCGCCATTCGTGTTCGTGGCGCGGATTGGCGCCTTCGATCGAGTAGCCGCCGACCCGCAATTGCAGAATGAGATGGATAAGCTCTTTCAGCGGCACGTCGGCCGTGTGCGGGCCGTTCCAACTGCCCCAGCAGATGTGATACCGCGTCAGCCGTTCCGGAATATCACGCACGGCCTGATTGAGCGCCGCCACGCACATCTCGGCCCATTTCAGGTAATCGGCGTGGCTGGCCGGCGGCACCATGCGGTCATACATGGCGGGCAGCCATGCATCGTCGATCTGCGCGATCAGGCCGGCATCGGCGATTGCCCGGTATTCGTCGCGCAGCGCGTCGGCCAGGGCGAAGGCCATTTTCTCGTCGCTGCCGTAGTACTCGTCCTTCAATTCCGGCAGCAGGCTGGCGGGCGCGACGACAGGCAGGAAGCCTTGCGTGGCGCCGCCCGCCGGCAGCGCGCGCTTAAGGTTCTCGATGTCGCGCTTGATGACGTCGTGGCCCTTGTATTTGAGCGGCCCGGTGACGATCCAATCGACGATGGGCGCCCCGTAATCCAGCGTCTTGTCGTATTCGTCGTAGAATTCGGGAAACCGGTCGCGGTCGCGGCCGGCGAACAGCCGAGGCTTGCGGCCGATCACCGGTCGCGGCTCGATGCCGCCAAGCCGCTGGGTCGCGTAGCGGAACCAGTGCGGCTTGCCGAACTCGCCGTCGCTGACGATATCGATGCCGGTTTCGACCTGACGTTTGACCACAGCGGCGACGCTGTCGCTCAGGCATTTCCGGTACGCCGCCTCGTCGTACGAGGTGCGCCCGATCTGGGCGCGAACGTAGGCGATCAATTCGGGCGGCCGGACCAAGCTGCCGACATGCGTCGTCGAGATACGTTGGAGATCGGTCGGCATCGGGCGGCTCCCTGGGATACGTCGGTTCTTTTATTGTACCACGTTAGGGCGGTGCGACGGGCGCAGGCAACCGGGATGTCGGGCGCCCAAGCGCACGCCATCGCGACCGCGAGGGGCTTGCGTTTTGACGCGATTCGCGTTTCGTTATGGCCCATGAAAGAGTTCGATCGCAGAGCCAAATTCGGACTCGGCCAGGTGGTCAAGCACCGGCTGTTTCCGTTTCGCGGCGTGATTTTCGATGTCGACCCCACCTTCAACAATACCGAAGAGTGGTGGAATTCGATTCCGGCCGAAGTACGCCCGCGCAAGGACCAGCCGTTCTATCATCTGCTGGCCGAGAACGCGCAATCGACCTACACGGCTTATGTATCGGAACAGAATTTGGTGCCCGATGCGGAGGGCGGCCCGATCAACCATCCGGATATCGAGAAATTCTTCGAGCCGTACAAGAACGGCACCTATCCGGTGAAGGCGAAGAACCGCACCCATTGAGGTGCCCAGGGCGGACCGGCGCGACGAGGTCGTGCCGGCCGTGTCCGATACGCGGCCGGTTGCATACCCGGTTACCGCCAACCAGGTCGCAGCCACCCGACCGCGGCCTCCATGCTTCCCAGAATTTCGCTTGCATCGTCGAAGCGCACGCGCCGCGCCAAATTTATGATTCCGAGCGCTCCGGCAAGAAGGCGACAGCGGCCGTGGCAGATTTGCCACAACTTCAATGATATTTGCAGAATAGTTTGATATTTATAAATATAGATCAGTATTATTATGAAATATTGTTTGAATATTTTGATCTAATTTCAATAAAATTAAGTAAATCTATATTTGATTATTTGGAACTGGGGCCGGCCGATCATGTTGTCGGAGAATCTCTTTGATTCCAGTAAGATAGGGCTGAAACGGGCGGAATTCCGCCAGTTTTTGGCGATTTCAACAGTATCTTATGTGGCAAAATGGCCACCGTAGGACCGGGAGATTTTGGGTTGCTCCATCGTTTTTACGATGGTATGTCTGCCTCTCTACTTGGGGACCGCACACAAGAAAGAGCGATCGGAATGGGGCGTTTTTTCCATGCCATCGCACGGGCATTCCGTGCGTTTCAGCAAATGTTTACCCCGCGCGAATTCCACTATCGCGCGCGTGGTCGGATCAAGTACTTCCGCTTTACGCGCCTCGCGCAGTACGGGCTGTTTGTGCTGATCGTCGGGATGATCGGGTGGGTCGGGTTTTCGACCTTCTATTTCGTCACGATGGACCGGGTTCTGTTCAAGAAGAATGCCGAGCTCGTCGCCGCCCGCAAGGCCCAGCGCGACGTGATCAAGGAAGTCGCCAAATTCAACGAGCGGCTGGTTACGATCACCGAGAACCTCGACAAGAACAAAGACGAACTGGTCCGCATGTCCACCAACAAGGACAATGCGTGGATCAACCTCAAGGAAGTCGGGCCCGACGGCAAGCCGGTGGCGACCCCAGGCAAGAACAACGAAGCCGTCATGGCCTCGCACAAGGCGCTCTCGGAGCAGCTCTCGACCCTGTCCAAGATCTGGACCGAGATCAACTCGCGCAGCGCCAACATCGAGAAGGGCCTGGTTTCGATCGGCACCGACGTCGAAAACATGATGCTCGAGCACGGCGATCTGAAGCGCGAACGTGACCGTCTGCGCAAGGAGGTCAAGGACCTCGAGCTGCGCCTGGTCGCGTTCCGGGACACCAACGACGGGCTGGTGACCAAGCTCGAGGAGCGGACGCTGGCCAGCATCGAGGATATCGAGAAGGTCATCGCCATGACCGGGCTGAACGCCAACAAGCTGGTCGCGGAGATCGCCGGCGACGGCAAGGGCGGGCCGCTGATCGAAATCCCCTCGACCAACAAGGCGGGCGAGGAATTCGGCAAGAAACTGGCCGTTCTCAACAATCGCGCCGAACGCTGGCAGCACCTCCAGAAGGCCATTCAGCAGCTGCCGCTGATCTCCCCGATCGACCATTACCGCCTGGCCAGCGGCTTCGGCGGCCGGCGCGATCCGATCACCGGCGGCTTCGCCACCCATAACGGGATCGATCTGGCCTACACCACATCAACCCCTGTATTATCCACCGCGAAGGGCACGGTCGTGTTCGCCGGTTGGCGCGGCGGTCACGGCTACATGGTCGAGATCGACCACGGCATGGGTGTCCGCACCCGTTACGCCCATCTGCAGAAGGTCTTGGTCAGCAAGGGTCAACAGCTCGAATTCCGCGAAAAGATCGGGTTGCTCGGCAGCACCGGCCGATCGACCGGACCGCACGTGCACTACGAAGTGTTGGTCGACGGTAAACCCACCAACCCCATGAATTTCATTATGGCAGGCAAGTATGTTTTCAAAGGGTAGCAAGCAGGAAGCCGAGGGCAATCAGCCGACGCCGGTGGTCAAGCCGATTTCCGCGGCGCCGATGCCCCCAAAGCCGATTCGTACCGGCAAGGTCAGCATGCCCTCGATCGTCAGCGAAGGCATGCATGTCACCGGCAACATGATTTGCGACGGCGACCTCCAGGTCGACGGCACGGTCGAAGGCGACGTCAAGGGCCGGAACCTGACCGTCGGCTCGGCCGGTACCGTTACCGGCAAGCTGGTCGGCGACCAGGTCGACGTACATGGCTCGGTTACCGGCGAAATCCGCGCGCAGGTGGTCTCGATCGCCAAGACCGGCAAGGTCGTCGGCGACGTGACCCATGAAAGTATTGCGATCGAAGCCGGCGCGATCTTCGAAGGCATGTCGCGCCGCATCTCGTCGAGCCAGACCGCGCGCGCCGGCATCACCGATACGACCAAGCAGGTGTTCCAGCAATTGATGGGGAACGCCGCGGTCAACGTGAAGAAGCCGTAAGCCGAAACGGCAACCGGCCGATAGCAACCGAAAGGCCCCGCAAGGGGCCTTTTTGGTATGTGGGCGTTGGGGCTGACCAAGCACCTGTCAATTGTCACTCCGGCCGAAGCGCGGCAGAGAGCCGGGGTCCAGGCTCGGACGAGTCGCGCGGCGTTTTACAGCCTGGACCCCGGATCGGCGCCGCGCTGCGCGCGGCTTGTCCGGGGTGACAAGGTGGGGAATTGCACGCGCCAATCTCGCTTTGTCACCCCGGCCGCAGCGCGGCGGAGAGCCGGGGTCCAGGCTCGGACGAGTCGCGCGGCGTTTTACAGCCTGGACCCCGGATCGGCGCCGCGCTGCGCGCGGCTTGTCCGGGGTGACAAGGTGGGGAATTGCACGCGCCTATCTCGCTTTGTCACCCCGGCCGAAGCGCAGCGGAGAGCCGGGGTCCAGGCTGGTTCGACTCGCGCGGTGTTTTCCGTCCTGGACCCCGGATCGGCGCGCCGCGAATGCGGCGCTGGTCCGGGGTGACAGACGGGATTGTCGCGAGGCGAGCCCGTCGCGCTTAGCGGCCGCCCAAGATCTCTGCGAACAGCGCCGGCTCGACGTTGCCGCCCGAGGCGACCACGACGACCGTCCGGCTCTTCGCCTCATGCCGGCCGGACAGCACGGCGGCCAACGCCACGGCACCGCCTGGCTCTACAACCAGCTTCAGGTGGCGGCTGGCGAGGCGCATGGCTTCCCTGACATCGCGTTCGGGCACCGCGTAGCCGCCGGCCAACAGTGGTTTGTTGATCGCGAATGTGAGCGCGCCCGGCTCGGGCATCAGCAGCGCGTCGCAAATGCTCGGCGGCGGCTCGATGTTGCGCTGGCGCTTGCCCGCTTCGAGCGAGCGGCGCATGTCGTCGTAATGCTCCGGCTCGGCGGTATAGGCTTTGACGCCGGGCAGTTTGCGATGAAGTGCGGTGGCGCAGCCGGCCATCAGGCCGCCGCCGCTGCACGGCGTCAGCAGATCGTCGGGCGCTATGCCGCGCAGGGCGCATTGGTTGGCGATCTCCAGGCCGATCGTGCCTTGGCCGGCAATCACGTAGGGATCGTCGAACGGGGGGACCAGGGTCAGCCCCCGCTGTTTCGCTAGCTTCGCGCCGATCGCTTCCCGGTCTTCGGTGTAGCGGTCGTACAGCACGATTTCGGCGCCGAAGCCGCGCGTATTTTCGATCTTGAGGGCGGGTGCGTCGCGCGGCATGACGATGACCGCGGGCGCTTCGAGCAGGCGCGCGGCGAACGCCGCCCCTTGGGCGTGATTGCCCGAGGAAAATGCGACTATGCCGCGCTTGCGTTCGGCCGCGTCCATCGCGGCAATGCGATTATAGGCGCCGCGAAACTTGAACGAGCCGGTGTGCTGCAAGACCTCGGCCTTGATCAGCAGGCGCCCGCCCACGAGCTGGTTGAGCGCGTCGGATTCCAGGAGCGGCGTGGTGACGACGTGGCCGCGCAGACGTCTTGCCGCGGCCAGGATATCGTCGAAACCCGGCAGGGCGGTGTCAGTCATGGTGTGCCGCGTCCACGGCGCCGAGCCATGCGTCGATCGCGGCCGCGACCGGCGCTTCGCTCAAATGCGGCGCATGTCCGACGCCGGGCACCGTCACCGCCATCGCCGCGGGCACTTCGTTCGCCATGCGCTCGAAGGTCGCGGCCGACAGCACATCCGATTTCGCGCCGCGCAGGATCAGCAGCGGTCGTAGCGCGGCCGCGCGATACAGCGGCCACAAATCCGGGATTTCGACCTTGCCCTGCTGCAGCCCCTTGGCCAGGTTGACGTCCCAATTGAAGCGATACGTCCCGTCGTCGGTCTTGCGATAGGTGGCATCGGCGAAATCGAGCCACTCGCGCTCGGTGGTGAACGACAGGTCGGGCAAGCGTTGCTTGAGCAGTGCCGCCGCCGCGTCGATGCTGGGCAGCGGCACGTCGTTGGACAGGTAATCGGCGATGCGCTTCAGCCCGCCGCGGTTGACGTCCGGGCCGACATCGTTGAGCAGAATGCCGGCGACCAGGCCGGGCGCCATGGCGTTCAGCCCCAACGCCACGAAACCGCCGAGCGAGGTACCGATCAAGGCGGCGCCCGGGATGCCGGCGGCGACCAGCAGATGCCGCATGTCGCCGACATAGGTTGTCGGCTGATAATTCTGCCAGTTCGGATCGTAGTCCGACCGGCCGCGCCCACGAAAATCCGGGCAGATCACGCGCCGCCGCGCCGCAAGCCGCAACGCGACGGTATGAAAATCCTTGCTGTTGCGCGACAGGCCAGGCAGGCAGACCACGGGCGTCGCCTCGGCCAGCGCGTCGCCATAGGCACGGTAGTACAGCGACAGCCCGTCCTGCGCGCGAAACCGGTATTCGGAATATCCTTGGCTCATAGCCCGAGCAGCGACGGCAGTTCGCGCAGGGTGGCGATCTCGGCCTGCGGCTGCGCCGGCAATCTTTCGCGGGGCTGCTTGTAGCGGTTGACCCAGGCGACGCGGTAGCCGAACGCCGCGCCGCCGACCGCGTCCCAGGCGTTCGAGGAAAGAAAGCAGATTTCATCGGCTTTCACGCCGAGGCGATCGCAGGCCAGCCGATAGATCCGCATGTCGGGCTTGAAGATGCCGACCGCGTCGACCGACAGATTGGCGTCGAGCAGGGGGCCGACGCCGCTGTTGGCCGCGACCGCATCGAGCATTTCCGGCGAACCGTTCGACAGAATCGCGAGCCGCATGTGCTTGCCGCGCAGGTGGCGCAAAACGTCCATCACTTCGGGGAACGTCTCGAGACGTTCGTAAAGGCCCATCAGGCGGGCATGCAAGGCCCGGTCCTCGATGCCGAGCGCGGCCATCGAATAGTCGAGCGCCTCGCCGGTGACCTGCCAGAATTTGGCGTACTGGCCCATCAGGCTGCGCAGCCAGGTGTATTGAAGCTGCTTGGCACGCCAAAGCTCGGACAATTTCTCCGCCTTGTCGCCGAGCACGTCCCGGCACCGGGCGGCCGCCGAGTTGAAATCGTAGACCGTGCCGTACGCGTCGAACACGCAGGCTTTGATGTCGGCGAACGGCGGGGCGGCGGCCATGGCGATCTTTCGGTGGGCGTCGGGCGTGCAAGTCTAGCACGCTTGGCGCGTCGACCAAGCGTCCGCAGCGGAAGGGGCGGCGAACCTGCCGCCTCAGCGCCCGCGCGCTAGCACTTCACGTCGAGCTTGGTCGTGTTTACGCCGATCAGGTTCGGCGGATCCGGCAAATGTTGCGGGTTCTTCGTGCCGGTCGGACCGACCGGCGTTTTGACCATGATTTTCGGATCGGCGTTCATGGTGGCGATCTGTTGGCCGGGCGGTACCGGCGCGGTCTTGGTTCCGGTCGGCCCGACCGGCGTTTTTGCCATCGTCGTCTTGGCGATTGTCTTGGCTGCCTCCGCCAAGGCGAGTTTCTCGTTGCAGACTTGGCGTGCCGCCGTCAGTTTTTCCGGTTCGCGCCAATAGCCGACCAGCTTGTCGATCTGGATCGCCTCGCCGAAGCGCAGCCGGTAGATCGCGTAATTCTCGAGCACTTTCTTGACGTAATCGCGCGTCTCGTCGACCGGAATCAATTCGATCCAGTCGATCCAGTCGATCTTCGCTTGTCGCGGGTCGGTGGGCGCCGTGCGCGGGTCGCCGAAATCAGCCAGCCAGCGGTCGGTCGCGCCGACGCCGGCATTATAGCCGGCCAGCGCCAGCGGATACCGGCCTTCGTAGATATCGAGCAGGCGCGCCAGATGGTTGGTGCCCAGCGTCAGATTGTATTTCGGATCGGCGGTCAGCTTGTCGACCGAGAACGGCAGCTTGGCCTCCTTGGCTTCCATTTTCGCCGTCTGCGGCATCAGCTGCATCAACCCGCGCGCGCCGACCCAACTGCGCGCCTGCGCCAGGAACTCGCTCTCCTGCCGGATCAAGGCATGCACCATGGCCGGTTCGGTCTTGTTGCTATCCGGCAGGTCGAGCATCGGATAGCCGAGTTGCGTGATCGCATGACCGTCGCGTTGGGCAAAGCGGATCAAGCGCACCTCGGTCTGATGGCGCTGGTCCGGCTGCACCGCCTTGCCGGCCAGCTCGGCCAGGAAGGCATGTTGGGCGGGCGTCTTTGCGGCGTGCAGCGCCGCGTTGATCAGGAACCAGCGCGCCACCTGGGTATTGCCGGAGGCGAGCAGGAACCGCGCGGCGCGCACCAGCTCGTGGCTGTAGAACGCGGCATCGGTCGGATCGCGAGGGGCGGGCGCCGCGATCTTGAACTCGCCGCGGCTGATCCGACCGAGCGCCAACTGGCCATAGAACGAAGCCGGATACTGCGCGGCCGCGCGATAATGCAGCTGCGCGTTGGCGGCGTCGCGCTGCGCCTCAGCGCCGCGGCCGAGCCAGTAATGCGCCCGGGCCTTGTCGGGCGCGTGTGGCGCCTTTGCCGCGAGCAGGCGGAAGTGCGGTTCGGCCAGACGCGGCTGATTGAGCAGCCGCAGGGCTATGAAACCGGGCAGAAACTCGGCTTCGGCGAATTCCTCGCTGCCCGGCGCATGCTTGTGGCCGCGCGCCAGCTCGTATGCGGCCTGATACTGGCGTTGGCGGAGCAGGTGGCGCACATGGATGTGCCGTTCTTCCCACCATTGCCGCGCCAGCTCATGGCTCGGCGTGCCCGCGGCGATCAGCGGCAGGGCGTGCTCGTTGCGGCCGGTGCGGCGATACCATCGCGCGAGCTCGTAGCGGAAATCGTCGCCCGCCAGGAGCGGTTTGGCGATGCCCGCAAGATTGCCTTCGATCGCCGCGATGCTGTGGCGGGTGCGCGCACCCATCATTTGCAGCCGCGTCTCGGCGGCGAGCCGAGTGGTGGAATCGAAATTATGCTCGGCCAGATAATCGCGCGCGAATTTTTCGCGGCCATGCCGCAGCAGGTAATAGATGCGCGCGGCGTGATCCTCGGGCCGCAATTCGTCCTTGAACGCGCTCCGAAACTCTTTTTCGTCGGCCTTCGCCAGCCGATGTTCGATCCACGCGCGGCGTACGATCTCGCGCGCCTCGTTCGGCTTATTCTGCGCGCGCAGGGCATCGGCCACGCGCTTGGTTCCGTCGAGCGTGCGCGGCGGCTGTTCGGCGAAGAATGCGAGCAGTTCGGCGGCGGGCGTCGTCGGGGCAATGCTCAGTTCGGCGTTCAGGCGGATCTGTGGGAGTCCCGGCCAGGTCGGGTTTTCGGCGACGAAGCGGGCAATATCGCCGAATGCGACTGTCGGTTCCTTCTGCGCCGCAAGAAACCAGAGCACGAGCTTGCGCCCGAGCGGATCCTGGATCTGGCCATACAGCGCGCGTGCCTGGTCGTAATTGCGCGCCGCAATCGCGCCGATTGCCAGACTGACTTGCTGCTTGGCCGGCGGGGCCAGCGTCTGCGCGGGGGCATCCCGATAGGTGCCGGCGCACGCCAGCAAGCACAGCGCGACGATTGCCCCGAGTCGCATCAGCCCCTCCTGCGACCGATAGGTTAATCGCTCGACGACGCTTGGGCAATGCGTCGTTAACGTCTCGCGGCGGCCGGCGGGCGCCTTGGGCTATCGCGCCCGCCGAATCGTGCCGCTGCCACAAATCCGCTTCGACGGGAGGATCAGGGCTTCGTGAAATGGCTTACTTCACCAAGCCTTCGGCCTTGAGCGCCGCCTGCACACCCGAGCGGGCTGCAACGCGCGCCATGTAATCCTTGAGCACCGGATAGGCGTCGAGGTTCATCTTGAGGAAATGGAGCCAGTTGAGGACGGTGAACAAATACCCGTCGGCGACGGTGAACTGGCTGCCCATCAGGTATTGCTTGCCCTGCAGGCTCTTGTTCAAGAAGTTCAGGCGCGCCGGCAGCAATTCGCCGGTGACGACCTGCTTCCAGGCATCGGGCGCCTTGGCGTTGAACAACACGCCGATGGTCTTGTGGATTTCCGAGGCGACGTAGTTGAGCCACTCCTGCAAGCGATAACGCTCCGTGCTCCCGGCCGGCGGCGCGAGTTTCGCTTCCGGCTTCTTGTCGGCGATGTATTGCATGATCGCCGCACCTTCGGTCAGCACCTGCTTGTCGTCCAGCTCGAGCGCCGGCACCGAACCTTTGCCGTTGATCGGCCAGTAATCAGCGCCGCTCTTGGTCTTCTTGGCCTTGAGATCGACCTGTTCGATCTCGGCCACCAGGCCGGCTTCGCGCAGCGCGATGTGCGACGCGAGCGAGCAGGCGCCGGGGGAAATATAAAGTTTCATGGAGTTCCTCGTTTGATGGACGATAGCGGCGGAGCCGCGGCACAGGGGAAGCCACGCGCATTGCGCGCGCTCCCCATCTCTTAGAATAGGCTACTTCGCTTTCAAAAAGGAAGCAACATACTTTTTTGCTATCATGGCCGCCGGACCTGCGCTAGATTGCTTGCGCCATCAACCGATCGCACCGAAAATACCATCGAAGGACCGATCTCAGTGCAGCCGCGCTACAGCGAATTCCTTTGCCCCAAATTCCAGACCGCGCTGGACGTGCTGGCGCGGCCGTGGAACGGGCTGGTCATGGCGGTGCTGTTTCAGTTCGGTCCGCTGCGCTTCAGCGAATTGCGCAAGCATTTGAGCGCCATGGGGGACCGCGTATTGGCGGCGCGCCTGAAGGAACTGGAAGCGCGCCAGCTCATTGTGCGCCGCGTCGAACCTGGCCCGCCGGTGCGCGTCGCCTACGAACTGTCCGAGACCGGCCGGGGCTTTCGCGATGTCGTGCTGGCCTTGGCCGAGTGGGGCGACCGGATCATCAAGTCGCGGCCGGCAAAGCCGCGCCCGATATCAAAGCGTGTGAAGCGAAAACGATCGCCGCGTTAGACCCCTGTATGGACCACTAAGATTTGGTTCCGTTCGCAAAACGGCCAAAGTATCGGCGCCGTTCGCGCTCAACACGTCGCCGGTTTCGGTTTGGCGGCGCAGGCGGCGAAATGCGCCGAGGTCCAGGCGCGGCCGAGATCGGCCGACAACTTGGCGTCGCCGGTCATCAATTGCCGGTAGACGTGCATGTTCTCGATCACCCGCTGCACGTAATTGCGCGTTTCGCTGAACGGGATCGTCTCGATCCAATCGATCATGTCGACGTCCTTCTGGCGCGGATCGCCGAAGATGTCGAGCCAGCGCGTCACGCGCGAAGCGCCGGCATTGTACGCGGCAACCGACAGCACGTAGGAGCCGGCGAAGCGTTTCAGCAATCCTTCGAAATGATAGGTGCCGATGCGCACGTTGTAGGCCGCATCCTCGGTCAGCTTTTCCAGCGAGTAGGGAATTTTCAGGCGGCCGGCTTCCTCGCGCGCGGTGCGCGGCAGCAGCTGCATAAGCCCGCGCGCATTGGAAGGGCTCACTGCTTCGCGGTAAAATTCGCTTTCCTGCCGGATCAGGGCCAGGACCAGCGGTGCTTCGGCCTTGGCGCCGGCCGGCAGGGGCAGGCGCGGATAGCCCTCGCGCAGCACGGGAATGTTCAGTCGCGTCGCTTTCTTCGCGGTGCGCACCGCGTGCTCGACAGTGCCGAACTGGGTTGCCAGGCTGGTAACCAGGTCGAGATCGGCCGGTTTTTCGGCGGTACGCCACAGATGCAGCATCACCGGCCGCAGTTCATCCGCGCGCTTGAGACCATGCAGCCAGCGCGCGACGACGACCAGTTCCAGTTTGCCGAATGCGGCCGTGGCGGACGGCGGTGCCGCGAACTCCGCCGGCAGCTTCAGCCTTGTCTGCCCGAGTTCGTTCGACGCCAATTGACCGTAGAACGTCAACGGATACTGCGCGGCGTTGCGATACCACGCGGTGGATTTGATCTTGTCGCCCTTGGCGGCATAGGCGCGGCCGAGCCAGTACGCCCCACGCGCCTTGGTGATGACATACCCGGCGGCCTTGAACAGCTTGTCGAAATGCGTCAGGGCCGCGTCCGGATCGTTCAGCTGGCGTAGCGCCAGCCATCCGGCGAGCCACTCGCCGTCGGTGGAAAATTCCGGCTCGATCTGGCCGTGTGCCTTGGCCAGCGCGTACGCGCCGCGATAATCCCTCTTTTCCAGCGCCGCGCGAATCAGCAGATGCCGCTCGACCCACCAGCGCCGTCCCTGGCCGGGCTCGACCGGCGCGCGGCCCAATAACGCAGCGGCGTCGGCCGGCCGGCCGGCGCGCCGGTGCCAGCGCACGGTATCGATCAGGAAATCCGGCGACAGGCGAACCGTCTCCGGCAATTTTGCGAGCGCGGCATCGATCTTGTCGGTCGCGGCACCCGTCGTGCTTTCCTGCATGGCGATGCGAACATCGGCGATGGCGCGTTCGTCCGGCGTGAATTCGACCGATTTCAGCAGGCGTTCGGCCATGTTCGACTGTCCGCGCGCAAGCAGCAAGGCCAGTCGCGCCCGGTGATCTTCGGGGCGCAGCTCCGCGCGATAGAGGTCGAGAAACTTCTTTTCGTCGGCGGTCACGAACAGCAGTTCGATCCACGCACGACGGATCTGCGCCTGCGCCTCCTCGGTTCGGCCGAGCTTGTGCAGCGCCTCGATGTGGACCAGCCGCGCCGCCAGCGAATTGGGCGGAAACAGCGCGAACCATTCGACGATCGCGGCGGGCGCGTCGCTGTCGGAAACCGTTTCCTCGGCGCGCAGCAACAGGATCGGCTGATCCGGCCAGTCGCGATTGGCCAGCACGAATCTACGGATGCGTTCGAAGCTGGCGCCGGAATCCTTCTTGACCAAGATCTGCCAAGTGACGGTCTTGACCGCGATGACGGATTTGAGCTTCGCCAGTTCCGCCTCGGCGCGCGCGAAATCCTTGGCGTCGATGGCTTTGAATGCGTCAAGCGCGATCGTGCGCTCGGCGGCCGTCGGCTGGGGCAGCGCAGGCCGAGGCGGCGTCTGCTGCTGCGCGCCGGCCGGACCGGCGAAAACAAGCAATGCGAGCGGTAGAACGAGGGCGAAACGAAGGCGCATGCTTCTATATAGGTGAAACTGGATGTAGGCGAAACTAGGCGGTTTCCGCTATGTATTGCGCGCAAAGTCGCAGCGGACCGCCGTTTGCCTTGAATTCGGGCATCGGCTAGGATGCGCCCAAACCGGAAGAATTGAAGGATTTTCGCCATGTTCAAGGGATCGATCGTTGCCCTGATGACGCCGTTTCGCGACGGCAAAGTCGATCGCAAGGCGTTCCAGGATCTCGTCGAATGGCAGATCCAGCAGGGCACGCACGGTCTGGTGCCGTGCGGCACCACGGGCGAATCGCCGACGCTCTCGCACGAGGAGCACAAGCTCGTCGTCGAGTTGTGCGTCGAGGCGACGCGCAAGCGCGTGCCGGTGATCGCCGGCACCGGCTCCAATTCGACCGCCGAAGCGATCGATTTCGCCAGGCACGCCAAGAAAGCGGGTGCCGACGGCCAGTTGGTGGTGACGCCCTACTATAATAAGCCGACCCAGGAGGGCATGTACCGCCACTACAAGGCGCTGCACGATGCCGTCGATCTGCCGATCATCATCTACAACATCCCGCCGCGCAGCGTGATCGACATGTCGGTCGAAACGATGGCGCGCCTGGCTCAGTTGCCGGGCATCGTCGGCGTCAAGGACGCGACGATGAATCTCGAGCGGCCGCTGGCGACCAAGCTGGCGATCGGCAAGAAATTTTGGATTCTGTCCGGCGAAGACGGCACCGCGCTGCCGTTGCTGGTGCAGGGCGGCGACGGCTGCATATCGGTTACCGCCAACATCGCGCCGAAGCTTTGCTCCGACATGCACGTCGCCTGGCAGAAGGGCGATCTCAAGACCGCGATGGCGATCAACGAGAAGCTTTACCCGCTGCACAAGGCGTTGTTCTGCGAAACCAGCCCCGGCCCACTCAAGTATGCCGCTTCGCTGATGGGCCTGTGCACCGCCGAACTGCGCCTGCCGATGTGCGAAATCGCCGATTCGAGCAAGCGCACGGTCGAGGCGGCGCTCGCCAAGCTTGCCTTGATCGACGGCCGCAAGGCCGCGGCCGCGCAGTAACGCCGCGGCCGCGCTCAGCCATGCGGTTCGGGGCGGCGAGCTTAATTTTTGCCCTGGTCGAGTCATGCCCAAGAAACCCACGCATCACCGCACGGTCGCGCAGAACCGCAAGGCGCTGCACGATTATTTCATCGACGAGCGGATGGAAGCCGGCGTCATGCTGGCCGGCACCGAGGTCAAGGCGTTGCGCGCGGGGAACGGCAATCTCGCGGATGCCTATGCGCAGGAGCGGGGCGGCGAGATTTTTCTGTTCAACGCCTACATCCCGGAGTACGCGGCGGGCAGCTACAACAACCACGAAACGCGCCGGCCGCGCAAATTGCTGTTGCACAAGAAGCAGATCAGCAAGCTGTTGGGGGCGGTCAAGGAAAAGACCGTCACCTTGATTCCGTTGGCGATCTTCTTCAACGATCGCGGCATTGCCAAGGTCGAACTCGGCCTGGCGCGCGGCAAGAAGCAATACGACAAGCGCGATACCGACAAGAAGCGCGACTGGGAGCGCCAGCGCGCGCGGCTTTTGAGGCACAGCGCGGATTAACGCGCGAACCTATAGCTGCTTCTTGATCTCCGCGAACACCGATTCGAACATCGCCGGCGTCAGCCGTCTGGTATTCGTGTTTTGGCGCGAGCAATGGTAGCTGTCGATCAGCCTCAGGCCGTTCGGAAGATCGTGTGCCGCACCATGCGCGAAGGCCGCGGATTTCGGCTTGATGTCGAACGTGGTCAGCACCGCGTCGTGGGAGATCTTGCCGAGCGACAGCAGCACGCGCAGGCGCGGCATCGCCGCCACTTCGGCCCGGAGGAAGGGTCGGCAGGCGCGTTCCTCGGCCGGCAGCGGCTTATTCGCGGGGGGCACGCAGCGCACGGCGTTCGTGATGCGGCAATCGATCAGGCGCAGCCCGTCGTTGCGATGGGCCGCGTATTCGCCTTTGGCGAAACCGAACTTGATCAGCGTTCTGTACAGCAGGTCGCCGGCGAAATCGCCGGTGAACGGGCGGCCGGTCTTGTTGGCGCCGCGCAATCCGGGCGCAAGGCCGACGATCAACAAGCGCGCCGCCAGGTCGCCGAACGACGGGACGGGTGCGTTGAACCAGTCCGGCTTGGCGATGCGATTGGCGGCGCGAAACTCGATCAGGCGCGGACACAGCGGACAATCGGCCGGCGGTTCGTGCTCCGACCGGGCAATCATGCGCCGTGCCTACGCAAAAACAGCAGAGCCGGCTATTTCGCCGGGTCGCGTTCGGACGACGCCGACACGCGCGTGCGCGTGTAGCGCGGCTTTGCCGCGGGCGTCGATACGTCGACTTGCGGCGCCGCATCGCGGGCAATCGGTTCGCGCGCAACGGGTTCGCGCGCAACCGGCTCGCGAACCACGGGCGAGGGTTCGCGCGCGACCGGTGCCGGGTGGGGCACCTGCGCCGGCTGCGGCGGCATCGTTTCGCGGGGCGCGTAGGGCGTCGGGTCGCGCTGCGGCGCGTATTGATCGCGCGGCGCGTAGCCTTCCGGCCTCGGTTCGCGCGGTCCGGCGTGATGGCGCTGAATTTCCGGCGCCAGATCGGCCAGATCGACGAAATTATCGGCCTGCCGGCGCAGCTCGTCGGCGACCATCGGCGGTTGGGTGCGGATCGTGCTCACGACGGTGAAGCGGACGCCCTTCTTCTGGACCGCTTCGCACAAACGGCGGAAATCGCCGTCGCCCGAGAACAGGATCACGTGATCCAGGTTGGCGGCCATCTCCATCACGTCGACCGCCAGCTCGATATCCATGTTGCCTTTGATTTTCCGGCGACCCTGCGAATCGGTGTATTCCTTGGTCGGCTTGGTGACCATGGTGTAGCCGTTGTAGTCCAGCCAATCGACCAGCGGCCGGATCGGCGAGTACTCTTCGTTTTCGACCAGGGCGGTGTAGTAGAATGCGCGAATCAAACGGCAATTCTTGGCGAAAAATTCCAGCAGTCGCTTATAGTCGATATCGAAGCCGAGCGTACGCGCGGCCGCATAGAGATTCGATCCATCGATGAAGATCGCGACGCGCTCGCTATTGTAAATTTTGTATGACATCTGCATGGGCAATTTCCTTATCGATTATAGGTTTCTGCAATCCGGCCAAGGACCTGAATGTGGTCGGGGCCGTGCGCGAAGAGGCGCCAAACTAGTCAACGCGCCTCGCTTGTCAAGACTTGGGATGCCGCAGATGCCGCGACAAGAGCGGTCGCGCCGAAATATGGCGTCCGCCTGGTCTTGCCCGCCGCGCGCTGTCTGTGTGCCGGTCCATATCGGGGCGCGCGGTCCATGATCCTGCTCGCGCTCGGCGCCAATCTGCCCAGCCCGGCCGGGCCGCCGCGCCTGACCTTGGAGGCGGCGCTCAAGCGCCTGCGCGGCGCGGGCGTTGAGATCGCCTCGCGTTCGCGCTGGTATCGTTCGCGCGCCCATCCGCAATCGTCGCAACCCGACTACGTCAATGGCGTGATCGCGGTGAAAACCCGCCTGCCGCCCGAAGGACTGCTTGAACTGATGCACAAGATCGAATGGGATTTCGGCCGCCGGCGGGGCGTGGCCAACGCGGCACGCATGATCGATCTCGATTTGCTGGATTACGACGGCAGAATCAATGCGGGCCCCGCGGCCCCCATCCTGCCGCACCCGCGCCTGCACGAGCGCGCCTTTGTGCTGTTGCCGCTGGTCGAGATCGCCCCCGATTGGGTGCACCCGGTCAGTCGCAAGTCGATCGGACGGCTGATCGCCGAGCTGCCGCGGGACCAAACGGCGATGCCGCTCAAAGGACCGCCGCCGAAAATCCCCGGTTTTGGCCCGCCCGCCCGGCAAAACCGTTGAAATTCGGCACAAAATCGTCGCAGACACCTTGCGCGGCGCCGGGCCGAACCGTATATAAGCCGAAAATCCACAGGAAATTCAGGAGTTAAAGGCCAATGGCACGGGTAACGGTCGAAGATTGCGTCGAGAAGATCCCGAACCGGTTCGATCTGGTGATGCTGGCATCGCAGCGCGCGCGCGATATTTCGTCCGGCGCCCAGGAAACGCTGTCGCGCGACAACGACAAGAACCCGGTCGTGGCGCTGCGCGAAATCGCCGGCGAAACCGTCGACTTCGTCGAATTGCGGAACAAGATCGTGCTCGGGCTGCAGAAGCAGCAGCCGCAGGACGACGACGTGGAAGACGAAGAGATTTCCGGCGCCATGGCCGAAGAAGCGGCCTTGGCCGCGGTCCAAAGCGGCCAATTGGGTCCGCGCGCGGCCGATGACTCCGACGAGGACGACGAGGCCGATGTGGCCGACGATTCGGACGATTCGGACGGCGAAGCCAAACCGGCGACGGCGGAAGGCGAACCCGAAAAATGACGGACGGCGGGAGTAGGCGCTTTTACCGGTTGCGGCCTGCATTCCCGCTTTCCATTGCCACGGCCGCCGAAGGCCGCGTGCCCCTGAGACGCCGGTTAGCATGGCGGGCGGGTTGAGATGCTGCGCCAGTACGAGTTGGTCGAGCGCGTCAAAGGCTACGATCCGGGAGCCGACGAAGATCTGCTCAACAAGGCGTATGTCTTCACCATGCAGGCGCATGGCGGCCAGAAGCGCGCCTCGGGCGATCCGTATTTTTCGCATCCGATCGAAGTCGCCGGCATCCTGACGCGCTATCGGCTGGATACCGCTTCGATCGTCACTGCCCTGCTGCACGACACGGTCGAGGATACGACCGCGACGCTCGACGAAATCGAAAAGCATTTCGGCAGCGAAGTCGCCAAGCTGGTCGACGGCGTCACCAAGCTTTCGCGCATCGAGCTGCAATCCAAGGAAACCAGCCAGGCGGAAAACTTTCGCAAGCTGTTGCTGGCGATGTCGGAAGATTTGCGCGTCCTTTTGGTCAAGCTGGCCGATCGGCTGCACAACATGCGCACGCTGCATTTCATCGACAATTCCGAGAAGCGCCGCCGGATTGCGCGCGAAACGATGGAAATCTACGCGCCGCTGGCCGAGCGCATCGGCATGCGCGACATCCAGGAGGAGCTGGAGGATCTCGCCTTTCGCGAGCTCAACCCGGACGCGCGGAGTTCGATCATCACGCGCCTGGAATATTTGCGCAAAAAAGGCGGCGCCCTGGTGCCGTCGATTATCGCTGAGTTGGAGAAAACGCTGGCGGATAGCGGAATCAGCGCCAAGGTCACCGGTCGCGAAAAGGCGCCGTACTCGATCTGGCGCAAGATGCAGCGCAAGGCGGTCGAGTTCGAACAGCTGTCCGACATCATGGCGTTTCGCTGCGTCGTGAAGTCGGTCCCGGATTGCTACAAGACGCTGGGCGCGCTGCACAGCAAGTACCGTGTGGTTCCCGGCCGCTTCAAAGACTTCATTTCGCTGCCCAAGCCGAACGGCTATCGCTCGCTGCACACCGGCGTGTTCGGGCCGGAGCGCCAGCGCATCGAGGTGCAGATCCGCACCGTCGACATGCACGATTTCGCCGAGAACGGCGTCGCCGCACACTGGCGCTATAAGACTAACGGCAGCGGCGCCAATACCGACGGCACGCAGTATCGCTGGCTGCGCGAACTGCTCGAAATTCTCGAACACGCCTCCAACCCGGAGGAATTTCTCGAGAACACCAAGCTTGAGATGTTCCAGGATCAGGTGTTCTGCTTCACGCCGGGCGGCGCGCTGATCGCCCTTCCGCGCGGCTCGACGCCGATCGATTTCGCCTATGCCGTGCATTCGGAGATCGGCGATACCTGCGTCGGCGCCAAGGTCAACGGCCGCATGGTGCCGCTGCGCACCGAACTCAAGAACGGCGACCAGGTGGAAATCGTCTGCTCGAAGGCGCAGCGCCCGTCGCCGGAATGGGAACGTTTCGTCGTCACCGGCAAGGCGCGCTCGAGCATCCGGCGCTACATCCGCAGCCAGGAACGCACGCAATATTCGAATCTCGGCCGCGAGATCGTCGAGAAAGCGTTCGCGCACGAAGAACAAGTGCCGACCATCAAGGCGATCGAGGGCGTGGTGAAGAATTTCCAGTGCGCCAACCTGGAAGACTTGTACGTCAAGGTCGGCGAGGGGCACGTCACCGGTGCCGACGTGCTGCACGCGGTGTTCCCGGGTTTGAAACCGAAGCGAAAGACGAACAAGGCGCCGGCGCGCAAGGTCGCGCGGAAAGCCAACTCGGGCAAGCCCGGCGACATGCCGGTCGACATCAAGGGCCTGATCCCGGGCATGGCCGTGCATTACGCCGGTTGCTGCCATCCGCTGCCGGGCGACCGCATCGTCGGCATCGTCACCACCGGCAAGGGGGTGACGATCCACACGATCGATTGCGAAACGCTGGAAAGCTTCGCCGAAACGCCCGAGCGCTGGCTCGATGTCGGCTGGAACCTCGGCGCGGGCGAGGATGCGCCGTATGTCGGACGGATTTCCGTCAGCGTGTCGAACGAGCCGGGCAGCCTGGGCGATTTGTCGTCCGTGATCGGCAAGGGCGAGGGCAATATCAACAATCTCAAGATCACCGACCGATCGCAGGATTTCTTCGAGATGCTGATCGACATTCAGGTGCGCGACGTCAAGCACCTGACAGATATCATCGCCGCATTGCGCGCGACGCCGGTCGTCCATAGCGTGCAGCGCGCGCGGGGATAATTCGCGGGTAAAGGGACCGCCGCCATGAACCGTAAGCTTCGCCTGGGTGTCAACATCGACCATGTCGCCACGATCCGCAATGCGCGCGGCGGCGGCCATCCCGATCCGGTCCGCGCGGCGGTCGCCGCCGCCCACGCGGGCGCGGACGGCATTACCGCCCATCTGCGCGAAGACCGGCGGCATATCTCCGACGACGATATCGCGCGCCTGGTGCGCCAGATCGATTTGCCGCTGAATCTGGAAATGGCGGCGACCGAGGAAATGCTCGGCATCGCGCTGCGCCACCGTCCCCATGCCGCCTGCATCGTGCCGGAGAAGCGCGAGGAACGGACGACCGAAGGCGGGCTCGATGTGATCCGCTTTTTCGACGCGCTGACGCCCTATGTCGCGCGGCTGACCGCGGCGGGGATTCGCGTTTCCCTGTTCATCGAACCCGATCCGAAGGCACTCGACGCGGCCAAAGCACTCGGCGCGCCGGTCGTCGAACTGCACACCGGCGCCTACTGCGAAGGTTACAACCACGACGCCGCCGACCCGCGCGTGAAACGCGAGCTGGACCGCATCGTGACCGCCGCCGCGCACGCGGAACGCATCGGCCTGGAATGCCACGCCGGCCACGGCTTGACCTTCGATACCGTCGGGCCGGTCGCCGCGATCCCGACCATCGTGGAACTCAATATCGGGCATTTTTTGGTCGGCGAAGCGATCTTCGGCGGCCTGGAAAGCGCGATCAAACGCATGCGCGCCCTGATGGACAAGGCGCGCGCCGAAAGCGGCGACGCGAAGTCGGCGTAGATCGCATGCGTCGGTCGTCGCACCCCGCCATGGCCCGCGTGTGCACGGGCGGAGCAAAACAAGGAATTACCGTCATTGCCGTGCTTCTCTCTCCTCCTGGGCGTGGGCGGGACGGAGCGGTGGCAAATTGCACGCCGGGATTGCGGCGGCCATGATCCTCGGCATCGGCAGCGACCTCATCGACATTCGGCGCATCGAGCGCACGCTAGCAAATTTCGGCGAACGGTTCCTGGAACGCGTGTTCACCGACACCGAACGGGCCAAGGCCGATCGCCGGCCGCGCACGCGCGCCGCGACCTACGCCAAACGGTTTGCGGCGAAGGAGGCCTGTTCCAAGGCGCTCGGCACCGGCTTTCGGCGCGGCGTCTATTGGCGCGACATGGGCGTGATCAATCTGCCCGGCGGCAAGCCGACCATGCAACTGACCGGCGGCGCCGCACGTCGCCTCGAAGAACTCTTGCCGCCTGGCATGGAGGCGCAGATCGACGTTTCGATCACCGACGAGCCGCCGATGGCGCAGGTGATCGTGATCATTTCCGCACGGCCGAAAACAACCGCTGCGACAGACTAGAACGCTCCGAAAAAAGGGTGGCGCGAAGGTTGAGGATCGAGCCGGAAGTCGCGCCGCGCGGGCGCGCAAGGCTGTCCGGATTTCCGGCTGCTCGAGTTCGACCGCCAAATTGATCGGCAATTCGGCGATTTTCGCCCTTTTTACAAGATCTCCACAGCGCCGCACGGTGCCTGGGCGCGCGTGCCGGCGGCTCCGGACGGCATGGCAAGATCGGCCTTAAAGTGCCTGGAAACGCAGCCCGGTATATTAATGTAGGGTTAATAAAATATCATAAATATTTTATTAAATATTCTTATGATACTTAAGTAATAGTCGCCGATGTTAAGCAAAATGCTTAAGAAGCTTGCGAAAAATGCGAACCACGATAGACTGACGAATTATTACTTGGAACCGATGATGTTTAACTCTTGGGGCACCGGGCGGGACGTTTGCCGGGCCGAGACCAAACCCTGGTCTCGCGAGGGGAATTCGCTAATATTCGCGCCCGCCCAAGGGTCGTCGGTCGATACCGCGTCCCGAATCAGCGGCATTTTTGCCGCAACGCGCGTATCGGGGAGTCCCAGTGGCCGACAAAGTGAAATCCAGCAGCGGTTTTGGCGATATCGTCAAAACCATTGTCTACGCGGGTCTGATCGCCTTCGGCATCCGTACCTTCGCCTTCGAGCCGTTCAGCATTCCATCCGGATCGATGATCCCCACACTGCTGATCGGGGACTATCTGTTCGTCTCGAAATACTCCTACGGCTACAGCAAGTACTCCTTTCCGTTCAGTCCGAACGTGATCAACGGACGGATCGTCGGCAGCGTCCCGGAACGCGGCGACGTCGCGGTGTTTCGCCTGCCGCGCGATACGGAAAAAGACTACATCAAGCGGATCATCGGCTTGCCGGGCGACAAGATTCAAGTGATCGCCGGCATCCTGCACATCAACGGTCAGGCAGTGAAGCGCGAGAAGGTCGACGACTTCGTCGACATCTCGCCGTCGGGCGCCGTGCGCGCGCGGGTGACGCAATATGTCGAAACGCTGCCGAACGGCCGCAAGCATCTGATCATCGAGCAGGGCGATACGGAAGCGTTCGACAACACGGAAGTCTACACCGTGCCGCCGGGGCATCTGTTCGCGATGGGCGACAATCGGGACAATTCGCAGGACAGCCGGTTTCTCAGTCAGGTCGGCTTCGTGCCGATGGAAAATCTGATCGGGCGCGCCGAGTTCATGTTCTTTTCCACCAACGGTGCGGCGCGCTTCTGGGAAGTCTGGCGCTGGCATAAGTCCATCCGGTTCGACCGGCTGTTCAAGGGGGTTGATTGAGATGAGCGTCGTCGAGAAGAAATTCATGCAGCTCTATGCCGTCCTCGGTCACAATTTCACCAGGCCGGAAATCCTCGAAGAAGCGCTGACGCATCCGAGCGCGGCGCTTGGCGTAGGGCCGAACCAGTTCAATTACGAACGGCATGAATTTCTCGGCGACCGGGTCCTGGGTCTCGCCGTTTCGCAACTGCTGATGCAGCGCTACCGCAGCGAGAAAGTCGGTTCCCTGGCGCGTCGCATGGCGGCCCTGGTGCGCGAGGAATCGCTGGCACGCGTGGCGCAGAAGATTTTGCTCGGCGACTACATCATCCTGTCGAAGAGCGAAGAAGACGCCGGCGGCCGCAAGAACCCGGCGATCCTGGCCGATTGCTGCGAAGCGGTGATCTCGGCGCTCTATACCGATGGCGGAATGCCGGCGGCGGTCCGTTTCATCTACGCGCATTGGGTGCCGATGATGAACGAGGCGATCGCGCCGCCCAAGGATCCGAAGACCGCATTACAGGAATACTGCCAGGGCCGCGGCCTGCCGCTGCCGACCTACACCACCATTCACGCCGCCGGCCCGGCCCACGATCCGATGTTTTCGGTCGCCGTCTACGTGCGCGGATTGCCGCGCGCCCAGGCAACCGGCCGGTCCAAGCGCCTGGCCGAGCAATCGGCCGCGGCATTTCTCTTGAAGGTGCTCAATCTGGCGCATAAAAACGAGGCGTGAGCGCCACCAATCCGCAGCCACCCGACGCAGTCGACCCAAGCCGCAGCGCCCCGCGTTGCGGCTTTGTCGCGCTCTTGGGCGCCCCCAACGCGGGCAAATCGACCCTGTTGAATCAATTGGTTGGCGCCAAAGTCTCGATCGTCACGCCAAAGGTGCAGACCACCCGCAGCCGCGTGCTCGGCATCGCCATCCACGAACAAACCCAGCTCATCTTCGTCGACACGCCGGGCATCTTCGAGCCTCGCCGCAGACTGGATCGCGCCATGGTCGCTGCGGCCTGGGCGGGCGCCAAGGACGCCGATGCGATCGTATTGTTGGGTGACGCCGAGCGCCTGACCGGCGGCTCGATCGACGGCAATACCCAGCGCATCGTCGATGGCTTGAAAGCCGCCAACAAGAAGGCCGTCCTGGCACTCAACAAGATCGATCTGGTGCCGCGCGGCAAGCTGCTCGAGATCGCCGCCACGATGAATGCGACCGGTCTGTTCACCGACATCTTCATGGTCTCGGCGCTGACCGGCGACGGCGTGGCCGATCTGCGCAGCACCCTGGCCGCGCGCATGCCGGAAGGGCCTTGGCATTTCCCGGAGGATCAACTCACCGATCTGCCGATGCGCCTGCTCGCCGCCGAAACCACACGCGAGCAATTGTTCCTGCAACTGCACCAGGAACTGCCGTACGCGCTGACCGTCTCGACCGACGAATGGACCGATTTCAAGGACGGCTCGGTCCGCATCAAACAGACCATCATCGTCGAACGCGAAAGCCAGCGTGCCATTGTCCTCGGCAAGGGCGGGGCGCGCATCAAGGCGATCGGCGCCGCGTCGCGCAAGGAACTGGAGGCCTTCCTGGCCCGCAAAGTCCACTTGTTCTTGTTCGTCAAAGTCCGCGACGACTGGTCCGACAATCGCGAGCATTTCAACGAGTGGGGCTTGGATTACGACGCGTAAGCATCTGGTGTTCGGCGCAATGATGCGTCGGTCCATCGATCGTGTCGCTTGAACTTTCCCGGCGCGCGATTGCCTTTATAGTGCAGCCATGTCCTCACGGCCCTCCAGCACGCGACGCGACGACCGCCGAGCATTGGTCAGGTCGCTGGCGCTAATTGCCGGCCCTGCGGCCTTTGTCGCGTTCAGCCTGTTCCAGCCGGCGTCGCTTGGCGAAACGGCCTCGTGCGTGGCCGGACTCGTCGTCTGGATGGCCGTCTGGTGGTCGACGGAGGCGATTCCGGTGCCGATCACGGCGCTGCTGCCGATCATCGTCCTGCCGCCGGCGGGCGTGAGCGGCATCGGCGCGGCGGCGGCGCCCTACGCCCACCCGCTGATCTTTCTTTTCCTCGGCGGTTTCCTGCTCGCGCACGGTGTCCAGCGATGGAATCTGCACCGGCGCATCGCCCTGGCGCTGATCCTGCGTTTCGGCTTCCGGCCGCGCGTCCTGCTTGCCAGCTTCATGGCGATGACGGGGTTCGTGTCGATGTGGGTATCGAACACCGCCACTGCGATGCTGATGCTCCCGATTGCCATCTCGGTCACGGCCGAGATCCGGGGCAATGCCGCGAGCCCGGACCGGCGCGATGCGTTCACGACGGCGCTGCTGCTGGGCGTTGCGTACGGGGCGAGTATCGGCGGCATGGCGACGCTGATCGGCACGCCGCCCAATGCCTTGCTCGCGGCATTTGCGCAGGCCAGCTTGGGCATTCGCATCGGTTTTGCCGAATGGATGATGATCGGGCTGCCGGTCGCGGCGCTGCTCGGAACGTGCGCATGGTTCATTCTCGCGTACGTCGCCTTTCGCCTGCCTTCGAACGGCGACCTCGGCGCGCGCGAACGCTTGCAGGCGGGCCTCGCATCGCTCGGTCGAAGGGGCAGCGGCGAAACCCGGGTGGCGATCGTGTTCGTGCTCACTGCGGCTGCGTGGATCGCGCAACCGCTGCTCAGGCAGTTGCCTGGAATGCACTGGCTGAGCGACGCGTCGATTGCCCTGATCGGCGGATCGTCGTTGTTCGTCGTGTCGGCGGGCGGCGAACGCGGCGAGAAGCTGCTGGATTGGTCGGATGCTGCGCGGCTGCCGTGGGGCACGCTGATACTGTTCGGCGGCGGCCTGAGTCTGGCGGAAGCCATCACGCGCAGCGGCCTCGCCGAATCGATCGGGAACTCGCTCGGTGTGATGTCGGGGTGGGGCGCTTTCGCGGTCGTTGCGCTGATTGCCACGATCGTCGTCTTCCTGAGCGAGATCGCCAGCAACACCGCGGCGACGTCGGCGTTGCTCCCGATCACCGCAGCACTTGCCGCGAGTCTCGGCATCGATCCGATGCTGCTGATGGCATCGACCGTTCTGGCCGCGAGCTGCGGCTTCATGCTCCCGGTTGCGACGCCGCCGAACGCCATCGTTTACGCTACCGGGAATGTCGCGATGGTCGATATGTTGAGGGTCGGCCTCTTGTTGAACGTGGCGGGAATCGTCGTGATTTCATTGCTGTTGCCGCTCCTGATCCCCGGTTAGGCAGTCCATCGCTCGTGCCGCCGGGAGCAGCGTCCGCGGACGATATTCACTTTCGCAGTGCCGGCCAAGCGGCGCGTGCGCCGTTCCGCTGATCCCACCATTTCTCAAGCTCCATGACGACCAGCAAGGTCGATGCGATGACGAGCAGGAAACCCCCTTCCGCCATCGAGACCGGCGCCAAATGCAATGTGTCGCTCAAACCCAGAAAATGCATCGCGGCAATGTGCAGCGCTTGCGCGCCGGGTACGCTGAGAACAAGAAATGGATTTGCGAAAAATCCTTGCCGAAACACGGAATGGCGTTCGGAACGGCTGTTGAAAGTCTGGAAATTCTCGAAAAGGACGAACAGCAGCAACAGCAGGTTGCGCGCCTGCTCTTCGCCGTAACCGTGATCGAGCAGCCAGTAGAAGGTCGCAAATCCGCCGCCGCCCATGATCAGCGCGGAATGCCATATGCGGCGAATCATAATTCGATCGAAAATCGGCTCTTTGGGCCGGCGAGGCGGGTAGGTGAGTTCGTCCCCCTCGGCGCGCTCGGCGGCCAATGCAACGTCCTGGATGCCGTTGGTGACGAGATTGAGCCATAGCAGTTGAACCGGCAGCAGCGGCATGGGTAACCCAATCAAGATCGCCAGCAGAAACAGCGTGACTTCCGCAGCGCCGGTCGAGATCAGCATGAAGATCACTTTGCGGATGTTCGCGTAGGCGGTGCGCCCTTCGCGTATCCCGCCGACGATCGAAGCGAAATTATCGTCCGTCAGGATGAGATCGGCGCTTTCCTTCGCGACATCGGTTCCCGCGCGCCCCATGGCGATTCCGACATGCGCATGCTTGAGGGCCGGGGCGTCGTTCACGCCGTCGCCGGTGACGGCTACGAAATGACCGTTGCGCGCCAGCGATAGGACGATCGACAATTTCTGCAGCGGTTCGACGCGCGCAAAGATGCGGGCGCGCTCGGTCAACCGATCGAGCGCCGCTTCGCCGGCCGTTTCGGCTCGGCGCACCTGTTCGCCGGTCACGACTTGGTCGGCGGAAAACGTCAGGCCGGCTTGTTCTGCGATCACGCTCGCGGTTCTTGGATCGTCGCCCGTGACCATCGCGACTTCGATTCCGGCGTTCTGGCAGTCGCGAACGGCACGCGGCACCTCCGGCCGCACCGGATCCTGCATTCCCGCGAGTCCGAGAAAGCAGAGATTGACCAGATGCCGGTGGCTGTAGGCGCCGTCCGGCTCGGTGGAGATCTCGCCTTCGGCAAATCCCAGCACCCGCAATCCCTGAGCGGCAAGCGCGTCCTTCTGGTGCATAAGCGTGTCGCGATCGATGGGTGCGGTTCGGCCGCCGATGTCCATGCGGTCCGACATCGCAATCAATGTTTCCGGCGCGCCTTTGACGAAAACGCATATTCCCCGCTCGCCGCGATGGAACGAGGCGGCATATTTGAGGTCCGGCTCATAGGGGATTCGTGCAATCAAAGGAAATCGATCGTGGGCTTCGTCCTGCGCAATTCCGCCTTTGCGTGCTGCAGCCAGCAGCGCCACGTCCACCATGTCGCCGGTGCCGCTCCAGCGGTCGCGTTCCCGGGTGAGGCGCGCTTCGTTCGGCAGCGCGGCGGTTCGCAACAGCGCGGCCGCGCGAGCCGCCGTCGATTCATCGCCCGTACGCCGTTCCCGAATCGATCCGGCTTCCAGGTCTTGGCCGGCCTCGAATACCAGCAGCGTGCCGTCGGGAAGGCAGACATCCGTGACCGTAAGCTCGTTCAGGGTCAACGTGCCGGTCTTGTCGGTTGCGATCATGGTGCACGAGCCGAGCGATTCGACCGCCGGCATTTTGCGAACGATGACATTGACCTTCGCCATTCGCCGCATGCCGAGCGCCAGGGCAACTGAAATCGCGACAGGCAGCCCTTCGGGTATTGCGCTTACCGCCAAGCCGACCGACATCATAAACAGGTCCCGGAATCCCATGCCGCGCAGCAGTCCGACGACGATCAAGACCGCCAATGCGATCCCAACCGCGATGGCGATCAAGCGCGCGAATCGCTCCATGCGGATTAAAAGCGGCGGTTGCGAGATGGATCGCTTGCCGATTTCGCTCGCGATCTTGCCTATTTCCGTTGCCAGTCCCGTGGCGACCGTAAATCCGCGCGCTCGCCCGCGCGTAATCAACGAACCGGCGAATACCATGCCGTCACGTCGCGCGGCGGGCTCGGTACCGGGAGACGGTGCCGTGTTCTTTTTGACCGGCATCGATTCTCCGGTCAGCAGTGATTCGTCGCACTGCAAATCCGTGCCGGAGATCAGTTGGATATCCGCCGGCACACGGCCGCCGGCCTCCAGCGCGACGAGATCGCCGGGAACCAGCTCGCGCGCATCGATCTCCCGCGGCGTGCCGTCGCGGATGACGGTCGTGCGCGGCTGTTCCAGCTTGCGCAGCGCTGCGGCTGCCCGTCCGGCGGAATATTCCTGCGCTGCGCCGATGATGCCGTTGATCAGCAGTACGACGCCGATAAAAAGCGCATCCTGAAGGTCGCCGAGTATCAGCGATATCACCGCGGCGGCCAGCAGGATGTATATCAGCGGGCTAAGGAACTGCCGAAAAAACACCGAAATAAGCGAGTGCGTATGCGGTGCCGGAAGCGAATTGGGGCCGAATTGCGTCAGTAGGGCCTTCGCTTCGGCGTCGGTCAGCCCGCGTGCGATGTCGGTCGATAAAATATGGTGTTCGCGCGATGTCGATTGCGACGAGATCATCGGCCTTGCCTATCATTGCCCGCAGCGTCGTTGTCGAGCCAATATATGTTCGCGGGCGCCCGACGCGCCGCTGCGTGCGATGGCATTTCGCAGGCAATCGGTTCGACGTACCGGCTGCTACTCCGGCACGACCAAGACGTCGCACAAAGGGTCGTTCAGGAATCCCGCCGCGACACTGCCGATCATCGTGGTGCCCAGACCGGACCGGCCGTGCGTGCCGAACACCATCAAATCGGCGCTCTGCCGCCGGAACTCACGACCGACGACTTCCGAAACCGCGCCCTGGCTGACGATCGGCGGCAGAAACTTGAGTTTCACGCCGGTCTTGGCCGCCGACGCCTGCTCCGCTAGCAGCGCGGCGACGCCGCGCGCATGCAGTTCGGTCTTGGCCTCGCGCAGGCTGGACGAGCCGATCAGCCCGGAAAACGGAAGAATGTACGCATGCACAAGCCGCGCCGTCGCGCGATCGACGAGCGCGCCGGCGACCGTAATGGCCTTTCGGCTGCACGGCGAGAAATCCAGTGCGAACAGCAGGTTGCGATACGGACCGTGGACGACATCGCGTACCACAAGGGCCGGAACGCGCGCGTATCGGATGATGCGCTCGCCGGTCGTGCCGATGAAAGCATCGAGTATCGGTCGTTTTCGATGCGTGCCCAATACGAGCAGGTCGATGTTCAGTTGCGAGATCAGTTTGACGGCCGTCGGGTAGACGTCGCCGAACTTCAGGATCACCTCGGTGCGACCGACGCGTCCGCGCTGATTGCCGATTTGGCGTCGCACGATCTCGAGTGCTTCCTGTTCGTATCTTGCCCGTAACGAGCGGGTGATCGTATCCGCATCGGCAATATGCACGACATAGAGTTGCGCATCCAGGCGTCGGGCGATTTCAACGGCGCGCGTAATCGCGCGATCGGAGCGTGCCGACAGGTCGGTCGCGACGAGGACGTTCTTGATCGTGAAGGTCGTCGGGTGCATGCAATTCTCGTTTGCTGAATGTTGCCAGGCACTGAAAGTAATATTCAAACTCGACACTTGTCGAAGCGGAACGGTGAATTGTTACTTAAACATGATCCAGTGTTTATAGAATTGATAACAGAGCGTAACTGCCTTGATCTGCGTCAAACATGTCGCATTCTCGCACACTGCTTCGATTCGTCGAATCCAATGTATGTAATCATGCGTAGTCAGTTGGGCTTAAAGTGCGGCGCGACGATCGATGCGACGTGAACGCGAGACATCCATGGTCTTATCGTCGATATCGTCGCTGGAAGCCGAAGCAATCGAGCGGACTTGCCTGGCTGGCGTCGACATGTCAAGCAACACGCCATGGATTGGACCGACGAAGGCTATGTCCTGGCGGCGCGGCGACACGGGGAGAGTGCCGCGATCGTGCAGTTGCTGACGCGCCGGCATGGCCGGCACGCGGGGCTGGTGCAGGGTGGCGCGGGGGCCAAGGCACGCGGCATGCTGCAGCCGGGCAACCGGGTACGCGCCACCTGGCGCGGGCGGCTGGCCGAGCATCTGGGCAATTACCGTTGCGAGCCCGTCGAGTCGAACGCCGCCGCGGTGATCGAGCATCCGGCCAAGCTCGCGACGCTGTCGGCGGCATGCGCGGTGGCCGAATCCGCACTGCCCGAGCGCGAGCCGCACGAGACCACGTTCGACGGCTTCGCCTTCCTGATGGCGTCGTTCGCCGGCGACATCTGGGCCGCGGTGTACGTGCTCTGGGAGCGGAACCTGCTGGCCGAACTCGGCTATGGGCTCGATCTCGCGAGCTGCGCCGCCACGGGAGTGACCGAAAACCTGATCTATGTTTCGCCGAAAACCGGCCGCGCTGCGTCGGCCGAGGCGGGCGAGCCGTACAAAGACCGGTTATTTCGCTTGCCGCCGTTCCTGCGCACCGACGCGGTCGGCGATGCGACTCCGATCGACGTGCGCGACGGGCTGATTGTCACGGGTCATTTTTTGGACGTGCATATCTATCGCCCGCATAACCAGACCCTGCCGCCGGCACGCGCGCGCCTGGTCGATTATCTGACCGCGCAGCGCATCCGCGGCCCGGCCGCGAACTAACGCGTGTCGCCGTGTCGCCGCAGGTCTCCCGGCTAGGCAGGCGATCCGTCGCAGGGCGGAGCGCCGTCGGTTCGTTTATGGTCGACCGCGCTGAAAACCCGGGAATGCCCATCCAATGACCGCGCGCGCCACCGTCAGCCTTTCGACCGCCTTGTTCCGGGCCGTACGGCTCCGCTGCCCGCATTGCGGGCAAGGGCGGCTGTTCCGCGCCTATCTGAAGCCGGTCGATCAGTGCGCCGCGTGCGGCGAGGCGTTCGGCCATATCCGCGCCGACGACGGGCCGGCGTGGCTGACGATCCTGGTGGTCGGCCATATCGTCGTGCCGCTGGCGCTCTACGCGATCAAGTATACCGATTGGTCGGACATGATGATCGGCGGTCTCGCGCTGGCGCTGATCCTGTCGCTGACGGTCCTGCTGCTGCCGTGCGCCAAGGGTGCCTTCATCGGCTTTCTGTGGTCCGCCAAGGCGCACGGTTCGGAAATCGACTGACGCGTGGCCGCCGGACGGCGCAGGAAGCCGACAAACGTAACTTTGGTAACACCGGCATTGATTGGGCCGCGTCGCGCCCTATGTGCGCGGGGCATGTGGAATATTTCATGCTTGTCACCCCGGCCGAAGCGCATTGGAGAGCCGGGGTCCTGGATCGAATGAGTTGTGCGGCGTTTCCCGGCCTGAACCCCGGATCGGCGCGCCGCTGCGCGACGCCGGTCCGGGGACACCTTGAAGGAATGGCCAAAACAGCCCTTTTGGCGGGTTTTGGACCCTAAGGCCAACCCCGGTTTCCTATGGCTGAACCATAGGGTTACCCACAATAGGTTGACGGTTGGGGCGGCGGGACTAGTATACGCGCGACTTTTGGAGGCTCCATGCTCGAACCCGTGATCGCCGCGGAAGTGCGCGATACCAAGCTGTCGGACGCGCTGAGCGAGCGCTATCTCTCGTATGCCCTGTCCACCATCATGTCCCGCTCGCTGCCCGATGTGCGCGACGGGCTGAAGCCGGTGCACCGGCGCCTGCTGTTCGCCATGCGCCAGCTGCGCCTCGACCCGGGTTCGGGCTTCAAGAAATGCGCGCGCGTGGTCGGCGACGTGATCGGCAAGTTCCACCCGCACGGCGACCAGTCGGTCTACGAGGCGCTGACCCGCCTGGCGCAGGATTTCGCGGTGCGCTACCCGCTGGTCGACGGCCAGGGCAATTTCGGCAACATCGACGGTGATAACGCCGCGGCCATGCGGTACACCGAAGCGCGCATGACCGAGGTCGCGCGTCGCCTGCTCGACGGCATCGACGAGAACGCGGTCGATTTCCGCACGACCTACGACGGCGAAGGCGAAGAGCCGATCGTGCTGCCGGGCAATTTCCCGAACCTGCTGGCCAACGGCTCGAGCGGCATCGCGGTCGGCATGGCGACCAACATCCCGCCGCACAATGTGGCGGAAATCTGCGACGCGCTGCAGCACCTGATCAAGTTTCCCAACGCGCAGATCGGCAAGCTGGTCGATCTCATGCCCGGCCCGGATTTCCCCACCGGCGGCATCGTCGTCGAACCGAAGGCCAATATCGTCGAGGCGTACAAGACTGGCCGCGGCTCGATCCGGCTGCGCGCGCGCTGGACGGTGGAGAAGTTCAAGGGCGGCGGCTACGTCGTCGTCATCACCGAAATTCCGTACCAGGTGCAGAAAGCGCGGCTGATCGAAAAGATCGCCGAGCTGCTGCAGAACAAGAAGCTCCCGTTGCTGGGCGACATCCGCGACGAATCGGCCGAGGATGTGCGCCTGGTGCTCGAACCCAAGAGCCGCAACGTCGAGCCGGACGTACTGATGGAACATATGTTTCGCCAGACCGACCTGGAAATCCGATTCGGCCTGAACATGAACGTGCTGGATGCCGGCAACACGCCGCGCGTGATGAACCTGCGCGAAGTGCTGCAGGCCTATCTCGATCACCGGCTCGAAGTTCTGGTGCGGCGCTCGAAATTCCGCCTGGCGCGCATCGAGGAACGGCTTGAGGTACTCGACGGCTATCTGATCGCCTATCTGAACATCGACGAGGTGATCCGGATCATCCGCCGTGAGGACGATCCGAAAGCCAAGATGATCAAGAAGTGGAAGCTGACCGACAACCAGGCCGAAGCGATCTTGAACATGCGCCTGCGCGCGTTGCGCAAGCTCGAGGAGATCGAGATCAAGCGCGAGAGCGAGACGCTGCGCAAGGAGCAGTCGGAACTGAACGGGTTGCTCAAGAGCTCCGACAAGCGCTGGAAGCGCATCGCCGACGAAATCGCCGAGATCAAGACCGCGTTCGGCCCGAAGACGCCGCTCGGCAAGCGCCGGACCGGCCACGGCGAGGCGCCGGCCGTCGAGGATATTCCGGTCGAATCCTTCGTCGAGAAGGAGCCGATCACGGTGCTCTGTTCGGCCAAAGGCTGGATCCGCGCGCTCAAGGGCCATGTCGAGGATTTGTCCGACGTCAAATACAAGGAAGGCGACGAGGGCAAGTTCGTCCTGCGTGCGCAGACCACCGACAAGATCCTGCTGTTCGGCTCCAACGGCCGCTTCTACACCATCGCCGGCGACAAGCTGCCCGGCGGACGCGGCCACGGCGAGCCGGTGCGCTTGCTGGTCGATCTCGGCAACGACGACGATATCGTCGGCTTGCACGTATTCCAGCCCGGCGCGCAAATGCTGATCGCGTCCAGCGACGGGCGCGGCTTCGTCGTCAAGCAGGACGACGTGGTGGCGCAGACCCGCAACGGCCGTCAGGTGCTCAACGTCAAAGACAAAGTACGCGCCGTCGTTTCGGTGCCGGCCGATGGCACGCACGTCGCCACCATCGGCGACAATCGCAAGATCATCATCTTCGAGCGCAGCGAGCTGCCGGAAATGGCCAAGGGCCGCGGGGTCGTGCTGCAGAAGTATAAGGACGGAGGCCTGTCGGACGCGAAAGTGTTCAATCTTGCCGATGGACTGGTCGCCAAGATGGGCGAACGCGAACGGAAATTCGAGAAGGGCGAACTGAAAGACTGGGTCGGCAAACGCGCCCAGGCCGGCCGGTTGCCGCCGAGCGGCTTCCCGCGCGGCGCGAAGTTCTGATTCTTTGTGTCATCCCGGGCAAGCGCGCAGTGCGCGACCCGGGATCCAGCGGGTGATTGCCGCAAGCCCCGGACCCCGGCTCTCCGCTACGCTTCGGCCGGTGTGACAGATGGAAAATGCAACGGGTGTCGGGACTTAATCTTCCGGCAGCACGGCCCAGCCTTCGGCGCCGAGGCCTTCGAGCGGGCGGAAGCGGGCTTTGTAGGACATTTTCTGGCTGCCGTTGATCCAGTAGCCCAGATACAAATACGGCAGGCCGAGCGCGCGGGTCTTTTCGATCAGTTTGAGGATCATGTAGGTGCCGAGGCTGCGGCCGGTCTCGCGCGGATCGAAGAAGCTGTAAACCGCCGACAGCCCGTCGCCGAGCTTGTCGACCAGGCACGCCGCGACCAGGCGGTCCTCGCCGTCGCGGTATTCGGTGACGAACGTGCGCAGCGGACTGTCCTGCACCATGGCGGCATAGTCGGAAAAGCTCATGCCGGCCATCTCGCCGTCGCCGTGGCGGGAGTTCACGTAGGCGCTGAACAGCCGGTATTGCTCGACCGTGGCCAACGCCACCGCCTCGGTCTCCTCGACGTCGAAGTTACGGCGCGCGACGCGGCGCAGGTTGGGCGTGCCAGCGAACTCGCGTGTCGCCACGCGCACGGCGACGCAGGCCTGGCAGGTCGGGCAGGCGGGCCGGTAGGCAACGTTGTGGGAGCGGCGGAAACCGGCTTGGGTCAGCGCGTCGTATAGCTGCGTCGTGTTCGGGCCGGCCAGCTCGGTAAAGATGTTCTGCTCGGTCCGGCCCGGCAGATAGGGGCACGGCCGGGGCGGCATCCGATAGAAAAACCGGGGCAGTTTTGCGGAATGCGAGGTCATTCGTCGCGGTTCGTAAACCTGGAAGTTACCCGTCCCTTAAGCCGGGCGCGGGCGGCAATCGTTAAGTAGTTATTTTTTCTTTTCGCCAGCCGTGCTGGCTAGAACAATTATCAACGATGGGAAAATAACATGTCCTTAGGCGTTATACTTAACGAGTATTTATGACGATTGTCCCCGACAAGTAATCGTGCGCCGCCCGACGGCGGTCGCTGAACAGCGCCACCAGCAGGATCAGCGGCGTGAACAAGCCGATCGTGGCAAAGAACAGAATGGTGCGAAGCAGGCCGTGGGCCGGTGTCGGCCGGCCGCCGTCGATCTTGCGGACTTCGATATCGACCACGCGCATGCCCGGCGTTGCCGACCGGCCGCTGCCAATAAACAGCGAATAATACAGGATCGGTGCGAATACGCTGGCAAAGGCCATCGGAATGCTGAGCAGGCCGAAAGTGACAAGATTCGCGATCAGCAGCGCCATCCAAGCGCCGACGATGAAGAACACGATGACAAAGGAATCGATCACGTGGGCCACGAACCGGCGCCACAGCACGGCGTCGTAAAAGGCCGGATCGGCGAACGGGTCGGGGATAATGCGCCCAGTTTGCGTTGCGGCGCTGGACTGGCCCAGGCTCAAGGCCGGCAGACGCGACGACATGACTTTCCTCCCCGGAAACCGATTAATAAAATTGACATGGGGATCGGCGGGCCCGCTTACAAGACCCGCTGCTCGGTGCGGCTGTCCGCGAATAGCGTCGTAATGCCGGGCGCTACCGCCGCCGCTCGGAAGGTGGCAGGCAGCCCAGCGCCTGGAGCACATGCAGCAAAGAATGACGGCAACGATCCGGTCGGCCGGGTTTTCGGTCGTCGTGTCGAAGCGGCGCGTCGCGGTAGCGCAAACCGGCATCGATGTCGTAAAATATTCAAAACTTGAACAAAATCGGCCGGCGGGGATTTCCTTGTTCGGCATCCCGCCGGCATCGACTCAAGAGGAGGCTCGCCGTGAACCCGTTCTTCGTCGAACAGATGGCGATGTATGCGTCCTACCATCGTGACGCGCGCAACAAGGCCACGCATTTTGTCGGCGTACCGGCGATCGCGGTCGCATTGCTCCTGCCCATGGCGTTGGTGCCGTTTTTCGCGACCGGCTTCTATGTCGTCTCGCTGGCGACGCGGGTTGCCGGCGCCGTGATGATCTATTGGATCGTGCTCGATCGGCCGATCGGCATAGCCTCGGCGATTCTGTTTCTGCCCGCGCTGTGGTTCGCGCATTGGCTGGCCGGGCAAGGCGCGGCGCCGGTGTGGATTGCGTTCGGCATCCTGTTTGTCGGCGGCTGGATCATCCAGCTTGTCGGGCACGCATTCGAGGGCCGCAAGCCGGCGCTGGTCGACAACATCATTCAGATTTTCATCGCGCCGGTGTTCCTGATGGCGGAGTTGTTCTTCGCGCTCGGCCTGTGCCGGGACCTGCATCGCGCCGTCGAAGCGCGCTGGCCGCATTACGCGGCGAAGGCGCCCAAGCAGGCGGCGGCGTAATTCGCATGCCGATTCTGACCAGGAAAAGCGTGCACGACCCGGCGTCGCCGGACGATGGCTTGCGCCTGCTGGCGATGCGCTTCTGGCCGCGCGGTGTCACCAAGGGCCAAGCCGATCTGTTCCTGACCGATCTCGCGCCGTCGGCCATGACGGTCAAGGAATTCCAGGCCGGCAAGCTGGACTGGCCGGCATTCGTCAAGCGCTACAACGCGGAAATGAAAGCCCAGATGCCGCTGCTGAAACTGTTGGCGGCGCTCGATCGCAAGGGCACGACGATCACGCTGCTCTGCGGCTGCAAGGACGCGCGGCAATGTCACCGCAGCCTGCTGGCGAAGCTGATCGCCGGCGCCGGATAGCCGCCCACTAACCGCCGAGCGCGGCATCCAGATCGGCCATCAAGTCGCCGGCATCCTCGACGCCGATCGACAGGCGCACCAGCGTATCGCTGATGCCCAATTGCGCGCGAATTTCTTTGGGGATCGAGGCGTGGGTCATGATCGCCGGGTGCTCGATCAGGCTTTCGACGCCGCCCAGGCTCTCCGCCAGCGCGAAGATGCGGCAGCGCTCCAGGAAGCGCTTGGCGTCGCCGAGATCGCCCTCGATTTCCATGCTGACCATGCCGCCGAACCCCTTCATCTGGCGCAGCGCCAGCGCGCGTTGCGGGTGCGTCGCCAGGCCAGGGTAATGCACTTTGGCGACTTTCGGATGCTTGCTCAGCCATTCGGCGATGCGCAGGGCACTCTCGCAGTGGCGTTCCATGCGCAGTGCCAGCGTCTTGACGCCGCGCAGCGCGAGGAAACTGTCGAACGGTCCGGCCACCGCGCCGACCGCGTTGTGCAGGAAGGCGAGGCGTTCGGCCAACTCGGCATTGTCGCCGACCACGGCAACGCCGCCGACGATATCGGAATGGCCGTTGATGTATTTGGTCGCCGAATGCACGACGATGTCGACGCCCAGCTCGATCGGCCGCTGGATGTAGGGCGTTGCAAACGTATTGTCGACCGCGGTCAGAATCCCGCGCTTGCGGCCGACCGCGGCGGCCGCTTCGATATCGGCCAGGCGCAGCAGCGGATTGGTCGGCGATTCGATCCAGATCAGCCGCGTCTCCGGCCGGATCGCCGCTTCCAGGGCACCCGGCTTGGCCATATCGACGAACGAGAACGATAGATTCGCGCTGCGTTTGCGCACGCGCTCGAACAGACGATAGGTGCCGCCATACAGATCATCCATCGCGACCACGTGGCTGCCGTGGTCGAGCAGGTCGAGCACGGTCGCGGTGGCGGCGAGACCCGAGGCAAATGCGTAACCGCACGTGCCGCTTTCCAGATCGGCGATGCAGCGCTCGTAGGCCATGCGCGTCGGGTTCTGGCTGCGCGAATATTCGTAGCCTTTATGCACGCCCGGGCTTTGCTGCACGTAGGTCGAGGTCGCATAGATCGGCGTCATGATGGCGCCGGTCGTCGGGTCGGGCGACTGGCCGGCGTGAATGACGCGCGTGGCAAAGGCCAGATTGTCGGTCTTGAGGGCCATGGCTTGCTCCAAACCCAATTTATGTCAGCTTGCGGCGCAGGTAGTTGAGCAGATCGATGCGGGTGATCAGGCCGAGGAATTTTTCGCCGTCGCGCACGATCGCCACATGGTCGCGGGCGAAGATCGGCAGCAGCGCGTCGATCGGCTGCGCGGGCAGGACGGTGTCGAGCTTTTCGGTCATATGCGTGCGGACCGTATCCTTGAAGCAGTCCGAGCAGCCGTGCACGGCCAGCAGAATATCCGATTCGTCCACGAGTCCGACCACGCGGTCGCGCTCGAGCACCGGCAGCTGCGAAACGTCGTACAGTTTCATCCGTGCGTGCGCGGTCAGCAAGGTGTCGTCGGGCGCCACGAAAATCGCCGCGCGCTCGGAATGCTTGCGCGCAATCAGATCGGCCAGCGTGCCGGTATGCGGGCGGTCGATCAGGCCCTGATCTTCCATCCAGAAATCGTTGTACATCTTCGAGAGGTACTTGTTGCCGCTGTCGCATACCAGCGTCACGACGCGCTTGGGCGTCGTATGCGCGCGACAGTATCGAAGGGCGGCGGCGACCAGCACCCCGGTCGACGAGCCGACCAGCAGGCCTTCTTCGTGCAAGAGCGTTCGCGCGGTTTCCATCGCCTCGCGATCGGTCACCGTGTAGGCGCGCTTGACCAGCGACAGGTCGCTGACCGGTGGAATGAAATCCTCGCCGATGCCCTCGACCAGCCACGAGCCGGTCGGTTCGTGCAATTCGCCCTTGTTGATGTAGTCGGCCAGGATCGAGCCGGCCGGGTCGGCCAGGATCATTTCCACGTTGGGTGCCATACGCCGGAAAAAGCGGCCGAGCCCGGTAATGGTGCCGCCGGAGCCGACGCCGCACACCATGGCGTCCATGTCGTGGTTCATCTGGCGCCAGATTTCCGGGCCGGTCGTGGCTTCGTGTGCGCGCGGATTGGCCGGATTCTCGAACTGATTGACGAAGAACGCGCCGGGAATTTCCCGCGCCAGTCGCTGCGCCTTGTCCTGATAGTAATCCGGATGACCCTTGCCGACGTCCGAACGGGTCAGCAGGATTTCGGTGCCGAGCGCCTTGAGGTGCCAGATCTTCTCCTGGCTCATTTTGTCGGGGATGACGAGGATCAAGCGGTACGTCTTTTGCGCCGCGACCAGCGCCAGGCCGAGTCCGGTATTGCCGGCGGTCGCCTCGATGATGGTGCCGCCGGGTTTCAGGCGACCGTCGAGCTCCGCCGCCTGGATCATGGCCAGGCCGATGCGGTCCTTGATCGAGCCGCCGGGATTCTGGTTCTCCAGTTTGACGAACAGCCGCGAATTGCCGGTCTCGAGCCGAGTCAACTCGACCATCGGCGTATTGCCGATCAGGTCGAGCACGGAGCGCACGGGGGCGAGTGCCAAATTTGACATAAATAACTGTGAAAAAGAGAGAATTAGACGGCCGCAAACGTGAAAATGGGTCGCCGCGCCCCTCTTGGCAAGGCCGCAATGCAGAAGGCGGCGGTATTCGCCGTTCCGTGAGATTCGGTCTCAGAATCTGAATTCGAGGCCGAAGTTGATCCCGGCCGACCAGGACGAGGATCGTTTCAACCGCGCGGGCTGGTCCGACGGCGAGACCGGGATTTGCCACGAGCTGACCGCGCTGTGGTAGTTGAAATTGGCACCCGTGAAGATGCGGATATTGTCGGTGATGCTATAGCCGATTTTGCCATACACGCCGGTATTGAACGAAAAGCCGGTGTCGGAGTCGCAAATCCGAGTCGAGTACAGGCCGTCGAAATCCTCGAAGATGCTGGCGCCTGTCCATCGGAACGTCGGCGAAATGTAGGCGCCGGCGGCGAACTGCCAGGGCCCGCGCGCGGTCGATAGATCGAGCTTGATCAGCGGGCCGATGTAATTGTCGCTGGTGCTGATATCGCGCTTGTCGAACGGGATGCCGTTGGGCAGCGTCAATGTCGCGGAATGTTGCGTATTGAGATGTTTGTAATTGATGCCGACGCCGAGAGTAATATTCATGCTCGATTCGTCGATCACGGGGCTGACGCGCAGCGCCATATTGTAAGTAGCGTCGACTTGATACGAGGTCAGGCGGCTGCTGATGGTGGCGTTGTAGTACGGCACCGCGCCGCCGGGTATGCCTTTAATCGGCTGAATGTGGGTGAGAAAACCGTCGCCGTCGACGGAACCATGGGCCTTGCCGGTGGTGTTGCCGTAGCGAAAATTGAAGTCGACGAACGGAAATGTTCGCGCCGAGTTGGCCGCGGGGGCCGATGTTAGGTCAATGAAATCGCGCTCCAATTGGTAGCGCACATGCAGCCCCACGCCGACGCCGCTAAGCGTGCTGTCGGATTTGATAGCTGCGTGATCGCCGCTCGGGCTGGTGGCCGTGCCCGCGATCACCTCGGCGATGTTGTCCCATTTGACGCCGGCCAAAAGCTCGGCCGAGACCGATGTTGTGACGATGGCGATTCTCGATTCGATCATGACTTGACTGGTACGGACATCCGCAACCTGCCGAGGCAACGACAAGTCCAGTTGTCGCACTTCGCCGGTACCGGTGCGCGCGCCCGTTGCGGCAGTCGAAGGTGCGACTTGCGCTGGCGGCACAGGTGGTTCGGGTTGGGCGGCGACGACGAGCGGTGTCAGGACGCTGCTCGAAAGGGCGAGCGCGGTAAGGCCGGTCCTTCGGCGTCTGATAAAATCCGCTGTCGGGACCGCGCGGCGTTTCCAGGCACGCAAGTTCACGAACGAAATGTCCATGGCGCTCCCCCTCTAGGCGGTCGTCGGTTCCGACGAACCGTTGCATCCCCTTTTTGTTACGCTGAGAGATGTCGCTCGAATATGAAGATCTTTAAATCAATCAATACAGTTTATACAAAATCCATAGATATTTCAAGCCAACGCAAGAAAAAACGCCGCGGAAGCGAGTCCGGCGGCGTTTCTTTTGCGCACGGTTGACCTGCGAGGCGCCAAATTAGCCTTTTTTCTCGCGCGCGCGCTTGACCAACTCGCGGATCGTGTCGACGTCGATCGCCCCCGGCACGATTTCCCTGCCGACGATGAAGGCGGGCGTGCCGCGAATATTGAGCGCGTCGGCCAACGCCATGTTGCGTTCGAGCGCGCGGCCGATTTCCGGCGACTGCATGTCTTTCCGCAGCTTGTCGACGTCGAGTCCGGCGGACTTCGCGATGGCGAAAATCGATTCGGCGGTAAGCTTGTCGCGCGCGCTCAACAGCGCGTTATGGAACGGCAGATATTTGCCTTGATTGCGCGCGGCCAGCGCCGCAACCGCGGCGATGCGCGATTCCTCGCTCAAAATCGGAAATTCCTTGTAGATGATCTTGATCTTGCCGTCCTTGGCGACCGCCTCGGTCAGCGAAACGTGTGCACGCTTGCAGTACGGGCACTGATAATCGAAAAATTCGACGATGGTCACGTCGCCGTTGACGTTGCCGCCCACCGGGCTGTCCTTGTCGTCGTAAAGCGCGGCCTTCTGCGTATCGAGCGCCTGCTTGGCCTGTTCGGCCTTCATCGCTTCCTGCTTCTTGCGCAGGCTTTCGACCGCCTCGATGATCACTTCGGGATTATCCAGTATGTACTGCTTGATAATGCCCTGAACGGCTTTCTCCTGCTCGGGCGAAAGCGGCTTCTTGGCGTCGGATTGGGCCAGCGCCGGCGCGGCGAACAGCGAACCCGCCAGCAGAGCGGAGGCCAACCAGGAGAATTTCATCGAACTGTCCTCAAATTTGGAAACTGCGTGTTGATACGGAATTTGCGGTTCATTTGTCCACTGTCGGCGGTCAACGCCGCTCGTCGTCGGGCACTCGACCCTTGAGCCGAGCGGTGAAGCGCTTCAAGTCCTGCAGGCGCTCCCAGGCCGGCGTGTTCGGCTTGATGGTGCGTTCGCCGCGCGCGATCTGTGCGTTCAGTTGCGGCAAGTCGCGCATCAGGATGGCTTCTTCGGCCAACGCCAGCGACGCAAGGCCGATATTGCCGATGCGGCCTTGCGCGGTGGCATAGAGCCGCCAGGTCAGCGGATTGTTGGGATCGCGACGGGTCGCCTCGGTCAGATGGCCCAACGCCTGACGATCGTATTGCGGCTCGTTGAGCTCGAGCTGGGCCTGCGCGAGCAGCGTGCGGATCAGCGGTTCGTAGGGCGCAAGCTGGGCCGCCTTGTCGAGCGACGGCAGCGAGTCGCGCGCATGTCCGCTTTCCAGCAGAATTTGTCCCTTCAACTCATGGAAGTAGGGGTCGCGCGGATACTCCTTGAGCAAGGACTCCATCAGCGCCAGCGAATCGTCCATCCGCCAGACGCGGTGGTATGCGATGGCGCGGGCATAGCGCGCATCCATCGACTTGTCGGTTTCCGGATATATCTCGAACGCGCGCTGCGGCTCCAGAAAGCCGATCAGCTTGGCGCGCAGGCGCTTGTGCATCACGTAGAAGCGCGGCGCCATGTTGACGTCGGACTGCGGGTTCTTGGCCAGGTGTTGACGCAGGAAGTCGATGCGGGCCGCGGTCAGCGGGTGGGTCCGTACATAAGGATCCTGCTGCGCGGTGATCATGAATTCCTGCTGCGCGAGCAGTTCCAGGAATTCCATCAACCCGCGCGGGGTGACGCCGATGCGCGCCAGGCTGTTGAGCGCGAACTGGTCGGCCGCGGCTTCCTGCGTGCGCGTATAGGCAAGCAGGTCGCCCTCAATGATGCGGGCGCCGAGCCCGATGGCGCCGACCGCCGCGTTCGGATCGCGCGCCATCGCCGCCGCGGCGGCGCCGAGGATCAGCGCGATAATCTGCTTGATCTGCGCTTCCTCAAGCTCGCGATGCAGGCGGGTCAGATGATTGCCGGCGATGTGGCCGCTTTCATGGGCGATCACGCCGACGACCTGTTCCGGCCGATTGGCGCGCATCAGCAGTCCGGTATTGAGGAAAATATGCTGACCGCCGGCCACGAAGGCATTGAGCCGCGGGTCGTTGACGATGTGAATCTGCACGTTATCCGCGCCCAATCCCGAGGCTTCGAGCACCGGTTTGGCGTAAATCCGCAGAATCGTTTCGATCTCGGCGTCGCGGATCAGGCCCGGCCCGGTGTCGCGGCGGGGCTGTTGCTGCGCGCCGGCTGCGTGCGGCACGACCAGGAGGACGATCGCGATTAGGGCGGTGAGGCGTTTCAACATCGAAAACCGATCAGGCTGGAAATGGCTGAATTAGATAGTCTAGCCGCTTGCCGGCGACCATGCTACGCAACGATGGGCCACGAAATTGTGACCGACTTATGGCGCCGGCCGGGCGAACGGCGGCTGTGGCGCGGCCTATCGGTTTCGCAACCCACCCGGATAGCCGTCGGGCAATGTCGACAAGTCGGCTTGACGGGATAACATGGATATGTGCGCGACAACGTGATCGTCGGGCT